>CAXIAL010000001.1:0-197567 GCA_964022435.1 uncultured Roseobacteraceae bacterium
TTGATAGATTTTCGCTTGGGGTATTGAAGGTAAAAATTCATCCAATTCACATGCGTGAATCGACCTCAACATGACTGCGCATCACGTCGATCCCTGTCAACCAAACAGTTTGGAAACTGCGCTGAAATCCTAAGTCGCGGGCCCTAGGCCGCAACAATGCGCAAGTGCAGCAGATCACCGTCTTCGATGATATCAAACAAGCGATCAATATTCGGATGCGCACCCGGACGGTTTTTGGCGTCTTGGGTATGCTCAGCAAAAACTGCAAGACCATGTTCCGCCGCTGCGGCATTTAGAATTCCAAAAGTCTGTTCCAAATATTGATAGACCTTTAGCGAGCCTTGCTTGCCCGGCAGGTTATCGACGGTTGCAACCACCGCACCCGCGGCAGTTACCAATTCGATACGCGCTAGGCCTTCGATGGAAGGCATCAGTTGCAAGTTGTCAGAAAACGAAGTCGTTGGATGGATCATCAGAGCACCTTATCGGAGTAAAATTTCGCAAAAATCTGCAGTTTTTCTTACCAAACAGCATTACAAAAAACTGCTTTTGGCCAATTGAACCTGCAATTCACATGCGCCTGACGCGGTCGAGTTCCACGTCAGATGCTAGCCGCACTTTGAATGCCCACAAGACCCGCAGGTCATGCAGCCCTCGACCATGCGCAAGCCAGGTGCGCCGCACGATGGGCATGCTTTACCTTTTGGTGCGGTGCTAATCGACACAACATCGGCTTGCGGATCAGATTTCAGGCCCATGCCTTCACCGGCCAAGAATCCCGTTGCGACCATATGCTTTTCCATGACCCCACCGATGGCCGCCAAAATGGACGGCACATATTTGCCCTGCATCCATGCGCCACCGCGTGGATCGAACACCGCCTTGAGTTCTTCGACGACAAAAGAAACATCGCCCCCGCGCCGGAACACAGCAGAGATCATCCGTGTCAGTGCCACGGTCCATGCAAAATGCTCCATGTTTTTGGAGTTGATGAACACCTCGAATGGGCGGCGCTGGCCGCCGACAATCAGGTCGTTGACCGTGATGTAGATGGCGTGTTCGCTGTCTGGCCATTTAAGTTTATAAGTCGCGCCTTCCAACTCTGTCGGGCGGTCGAGTGGTTCTGACATGTAAACGACTTCGCCTTCGTGGTCGGCAGTGTTCGACGTATTTTCGGCAAGAAGAACAGGCGGTTTTTCTTCTGATACAGATAGAACAGAACCGGTGACGTCGTTCGGGCGATACGTCGTGCAACCCTTACAGCCTTGATCCCATGCCGCCATATATACCTCTTTGAAGTCGTCAAAGCTGATGTCTTCGGGGCAGTTGATGGTTTTTGAAATCGAGCTATCAATCCATTTTTGTGCTGCGGCCTGCATGCGCACGTGGTCCAGCGGGGCCAGCGTTTGCGCATTAACGAAATAGTCCGGCAGCGGTGCGTCGCCTTTCAGGTCGCGCCACATTTGCACGGCGTAATCAACGACCTCTTCCTCGGTGCGTGTGCCGTCCTTTTGTAGGACCTTGCGGGTGTAGGCGTACGCGAAAACAGGCTCGATACCAGATGATACATTGCCCGCGTATAGGCTGATCGTGCCAGTCGGCGCGATGGATGTCAGCAAAGCGTTGCGGATGCCGTGTTGGCGGATCGCGTTGCAAACGTCTGCGTCCATGTCCTGCATCGCACCCGACGCCAGAAACTTTTCGGCATCAAACAATGGGAACGCACCTTTTTCCTTTGCCAATTCCACAGACGCCAGATAAGCGGCGCGCGCGATCGCCTGCATCCATTGTTCGGTCTGACGCGCCGCTTCTTCGGACCCATAGCGCAGGCCAACCATCAACAACGCATCGGCAAGACCTGTTACGCCCAGCCCGATGCGGCGTTTTGCCTTGGCTTCGGCCTGTTGTTCCGGCAGCGGGAAGTTGGACGCATCCACGACGTTATCCATCATGCGCACAGCAGTGGCGACGAGGTCCGTCATCTTGGCCACATCAAACGCGGGATTGTCGCCAAACGGATCAGACACCAGACGCGCCATGTTGATCGAGCCGAGCAAACACGCCCCATAAGGTGGCAGCGGTTGTTCGCCACACGGGTTCGTTGCCGCAATTGTTTCGCAATAGTTCAGGTTGTTCGCCTGATTGATCCTATCGATGAAAATCACACCCGGTTCGGCGTAATTATACGTGGCCTGCATGATCGCATCCCACAGCTCACGTGCGAGAATAGATTTGTACACTTTGCCGTCGAACACCAAATCCCACCAGCCATCGGCCTTCACCGCATCCATAAACGGATCGGTAATCAACACGGACATGTTGAACATGCGCAAACGCGCCGCGTCTGATTTCGCACTGATGAAATCCATCACATCGGGGTGGTCGCAACGCATCGTCGCCATCATCGCGCCGCGGCGTGATCCTGCGGACATGATAGTGCGGCACATCGCGTCCCAAACATCCATGAACGACAAGGGGCCGGATGCATCTGCGGCTACACCTTTGACGCCCGCACCTTTGGGACGGATCGTGCTGAAATCGTAACCGATACCACCGCCCTGCTGCATGGTCAGCGCGGCCTCTTTGAGCATATCAAAAATGCCGCCCATGCTGTCAGGTACGGTGCCCATAACAAAGCAGTTGAACAGCGTCACAGACCGCGCTGTGCCAGCCCCCGCCGTGATCCGGCCAGCAGGCAAGTATTTGAAATCTTCCAAAGCTTCGTAGAATTTTGGCGCCCATGCCTTTGGGTCATCTTCCACGGATGCCAATGCGGTGGCGATCCGGTCCCATGTTTGGGTCACATCTTGGTCGATCGGTGTGCCATCGGCCTCTTTGAACCGGTATTTCATATCCCAAATTTGTTCGGCAATCGGGGCGGCAAAGCGGGACATGGGCGTTCCTTCGGTATGATTCTGATGGCAGCGATAAGCATTGATTGATAGGTCGACAACACCACAGGGTCAATTTGAAACCCGCGATTGATGTGCTACTTTCTTAACAGCTGGTTACCTGTTACACCACGACGCAACACTACATCTAGGGTCAATTTGCACCAATGACCATAAATCTGGTAAAATTATCCGTTGGGACCGATGATGTCGCAGGCTTGGCAGCATGGCAAAAAACGCCGCGCGCGCAGGCCGCCGACGGATTGCCCCAGCACGTCACACGCATGTGGCCCAAACGCGCAGATGAAATACTGAACGGCGGGTCGATCTATTGGGTGATCAAAGGTGTGATTCAATGTCGTCAGCGTATTGTACGCTTGGACGAGCGGATCGGCGAAGACGGCATTCGTCGTTGTGCCATTGTAAGCGACCCCGATCTGATCCGCGTTGCAGCCACGCCCAAACGCGCATTTCAAGGCTGGCGCTATTTGCAACCCTCCGACGCCCCCGCCGACTTGTCAGATGGGGCGCAAGACGAAGAGGCACTTCCACCAGAACTCAGCAAAGCACTCGCCGCGATTGGTGTGCGTTAAACGCCCAGAAGGCTTGTCAACTCTTTCAACGTAACACGCTGTGCGTCTGTCCAATTCCGGCGACGGCCGCGAAACAAGGTGGCTTGGGACTGATGGATCAGCCCGTCGGACAGAATTTTCAGCCCATTGGCACGCAGGGTTTCACCCGTGGATGTTATGTCCGCAATCGCTTCGGCGGTTTCGTTTTTCACCGTGCCTTCGGTCGCGCCTTGACTATCGACCAGCTGATAATCCGCCACACCATTGTCATGCAAAAACTCGCGCACTTGGCGGTGGTATTTCGTGGCGATCCGCATCCGAAACCCGTGTTTGGCGCGGAACGCGGCAGCAGCGGCGTCCAGATCATCCAAAGTTTCCACATCGACCCAACCCTGTGGCACTGCGATGATCAAATCCGCCCCGCCAAAGCCCATAGGCGCAATCGCATGCACGCGGCTTTCCCACGCAGCTAGTTTTTCGCGGATGAGGTCAGAGCCGGTCACGCCGAGATGAATGCGGCCCGCATCCAGTTCACGCGGGATTTCGCCTGCAGACAGCAAGACCAATTCGACCCCGTCAATTCCATCAACAGCGCCAGAATATTCGCGGTCAGAACCGGATTTGCGCAGGGTCACACCGCGATCACCGAACCACGAAAAGGTTTTTTCCATCAACCGTCCTTTGGACGGCACACCAAGTTTCAGCATCACACATCACCCCGCATCATCGCGACCAGATCAGGGCGCACAACCCCGCCCACCGCAGGCACCGCACGTCCGGCACCCAATCGCGCGGTCAACGCGTCATAGCGCCCGCCTGTGGCAACAGGGGCCAAATGTGGGTTATCAACTGCGTAAAATCCGAATACGAATCCATCGTAATATTCAAGGGACGTGCGGCCGTAGCTCCCCTCAAAGGCAAGCGTGTCAATGTCGATGCCTTTTGCGTCAAGCGCGTCCAAACGGGCAGCGAATGCCTCTACTGCGCTGTCGATGGACGGCAGGTCCATGGCAATATCGCGCAGGGATGACAGTACATGCGGACAGGTTTCATCAAGCGATAGGATCGCATCGATCAACGCCAATTCATCCGCGCTGATTGGGGCGGTGGCGGCATCTGCCCGCAGTGCGTCAATCCGCGCCTGCACCTCGGCACGAGAGCGCAAACCAACTTCTGGACCAGCTTCAGCCATCGGATCGTCCATCGCCAGCAAGGCAACGCGGCTTGGCGCGGGGGCCGTGCGCCCGCCAAAACGATCAAGCAATGCGCGGAACTTGCGCGGACGCCAGAGGTGGCGGAGCAAAGCCGCCTTGCGCGTGTCGGATGTATTCAAACCAGCCACAGCCGCCATCAAAATCCCAATGTCACCCGTCGCCGCACGCACAGGCAAACTCGCCAGCGCATCCGCTATCGCGGCAAAGACTGTTGCGTCGGCACCCGCCGGATCAGACCCGTCGAAAACCTCGAACCCGACCTGCATCGCCTCGCGTTGGCGGCTTGGGTCGTCTTCTTGTTTACGGAATACACGCCCCGCGTAGGTGTAGCGCGCAGGGTCCGCCTCGCTGTCCATATGCATTTGCACGACAGGCACGGTAAAATCAGGGCGCAGCACCATTTCCCCACCAAACGGGTCGGTCGTCAGATAGGCACGGCCACGGATGTCTTCCCCGTAAAGGTCGAGCAGCGTGTCCGCAGACAGCAGAATGTCTGCATCCACGGCACGTGCGCCTTGGCCAACGAACAAGGTTTGCAGGCGATCCGCCTCGGCAGCAATCGGGCGGGTCATTACGCCTGCCCCGCCAAGATTTCGCGCACTTTCGCGACCAGCTCACCCCGAGGCACTTCATATTGGCTCGGGCGATCTTTCCACTCTTCCAAAGTCGCATTTTCTGCGATTTGCGCACCAAGGATCAGGTCCTTAATCTGCACAACACCGCGGTCCATTTCGTCAGACCCTGCGATTACAGCAACGGGGCTGTTGCGGTTGTCCGCGTATTTCAACTGATTGCCAAAGTTCTTGGGGTTGCCCAAATACACCTCTGCCCGAATGCCCGCATTGCGTAGCTCGGTCACAAGCCCTTGGTAATAGGCCATCTGGTCACGATCCATCACGGTCACGACGACAGGCCCAAGGGTTTTCGTGTCCAAACGCCCCTTCGCATGCAGCGCGGCCAGCAGTCGGTCAACGCCGATGGACACCCCCGTCGCGGGGACCTCTTGGCCCGTGAACCGCTTGACCAAATCGTCGTAACGCCCGCCGCCAGACACAGAGCCGAAGTTGCGCGGACGCCCCTTTTCGTCGGTGACTTCAAACGTCAATTCCGCCTCGAACACGGGGCCTGTATAATAGCCAAGACCGCGCACGACGGATGGATCAATCTCGATCCGATCAGACGCGTAGCCGCCCGCGTCAAGCAAGGTCGCGATGGTTTCCAGCTCGTTCACACCAGTCATGCCGACGTCAGACCCTTTGACCAATTCGGTCAAGCGGCCAACTGTTGCCGCACCCGTGTCGCGTTTGGCGGACATAAAGCCCATGACGATCTGCGCCTGTTCATCCGACAGGCCCGCGCCCTTGGTGAAATCGCCAGACGCGTCTTTGCGGCCTTCGCCGAGCAAGGCCAGAACGCCCTCGTTACCAAGACGATCGAGCTTATCAATCGCGCGCAATACGATGCCGCGCTCGGCTTCTTTGTCGTCACCGGACAGGCCAGCGACCTCGAGCACGCCATTGAGAACCTTGCGGTTGTTCACACGCACAACATAGTCACCGCGCGGAATGCCCACGACTTCCAAAGTATCCGACAACATCGCGCAAATCTCTGCATCGGCGGCGACAGAAGACGCGCCGACAGTATCCGCATCACATTGATAAAACTGGCGGAACCGGCCTGGGCCAGGTTTTTCGTTACGCCAAACAGGCCCCATCGCATAGCGGCGATAAGGGTTCGGCAAATCATTGCGGTGCTGGGCGTAGACCCGCGCCAATGGGGCCGTCAGGTCATAACGCAGGGCCAGCCAGTTGTTGTCCTCTTCCCACGCAAACACGCCTTCATTCGGGCGATCCACATCGGGCAGGAATTTGCCCAAGGCCTCGACCGTTTCCACAGCAGAGCTTTCAAGCGCGTCAAAGCCGTATTGATGATACACCTCTGCGATCTTGGTCAGCATGGCGGTCCGTTGGGCCACCTCTGCACCGAAATAA
This sequence comes from uncultured Roseobacteraceae bacterium, assembly GCA_964022435.1. Lineage (GTDB taxonomy): Bacteria > Pseudomonadota > Alphaproteobacteria > Rhodobacterales > Rhodobacteraceae > Yoonia. The sequence goes on from CAXIAL010000001.1 coordinate 6,669, forward strand.
TCGCGGAAACCCTTGGGCGTTTGTGCCTTGGGGCGGGGTTGTTTCTTCACTTTGGCCATCATCGTCTCGCGGTTGGTCAGGAATAATGCCCCGCCTTTACCAAGGCAGCGGCTGCGGGGCAATGCGCAGTTGCGGGAAGCCTAGCGGGTGGTTATGTCAGGAACATGACCGATATCACACATCTTGAAGAACAAATCGCCCATTTGACCCGCACGGTCGAAGACTTATCCGATGTCGTCGCGCGCCAAGAAACCGAACTGGCTGTGGCTACACGGCGGCTCGCAATGCTGATGGAACGTGAGGCCGGGCGCGAAATGGATGCGGGTGGATCAGTGCCATTGGCCGATCAACGCCCACCCCATTGGTAGGCTAACGTTTGCTTTCGCTGATCGCGATGACTTCGCCCTTGTGGAGCAGAATGTTCACCCACGTCGGGTTGCTACCAAAATTGCGATAGGCAGTAATGAAAGTCGTGTTTTTCGCCAAGCGGTCCAGTTTCGCGCCGCAAGGTTGCCCTTGCTTCACACCACAAAACGCGTTCTTGATCCGCTCGTAGGCCAGATCAGTTTCGCTATAAGCCATCTTTTTGTTGGACGGCAGGTAGCGCACAACCTCATGCGTTCCAATGTCACCGAGTATTGTCGTCGCAGCGGTGAACTGGCGGGCACAACGGTCTTTGAAACCTGTGATGTACTGTGTGCGCAGTGACGTTGCATTCGGGATCGTATCGTAAACGGTATAGCCGCCTTCGCTGTCGATCTTGGCGCCCATCTGCCGCTTTGCGACCTCACAATTCGTGGCGATCTCACCGAAACCGACTTGCGTGCCGACAGTCACCAATTCCGCGTCAGGCCCGGTGCGTTCTGGTGTGAGGCTCGCAAAAAGTCCTTCACGGGCGGGCTCATTTGTGGTGATCGCCGCTGGCGTTGGCTCTACCCCATCTGATGTGCCGCCACCGCCAAACAAGCGGCCAAAAAACCCAGCACGTGTCGGCGCAGGAACCGCCACAGGCGCATCAAGATCGGCCGTTACACCCAAAACGTCAGGTGTGGGCGTGTCGGACACGTCATCCTCTGGTGTGGCCTCATCGACGGGCAGATCAACGGATGGCACAACTGTTTTCTCGTTAGATCCCGCAAACAGATTGCTAAACCAATTCCCTCTTTCTTCGGGGGCGTTATTCTCGGCTTCGGCGGATTTCTCTGCCGCGACGGCGTCTTCGATCAGGGCCGTATCAGCCTCGGACGTGTCTTGTTCCGGCGCGTCGTCCAATGCTTCGGCTAATGCGACAGATACCGCATCTTGACCCAATGAAAAATCGCTAAGCTTCGGCAGGTTTGCCAAAGGGTTGCCACTGCATGCACTAAGCAATCCAATGATGGCGATATTGGCAATGATGCGCACGTAAGTGTTCCTGATGTCGACCATAGTTAAGGATTGTTTAACCCTAATGGTTTGCCCCGTCCACGTATGACGGACGTTAGGTCGCGAAAACCTGCCGTATGGTTAAACTTCTTCGACTTCCATAACGCCATTCAGGGACCGCAGCGCGCCTTTGACCTGTGGATTGACGGGGTAATCTTGGCCCAGATCAATCTCGACCTCGCCAGGTAACGCAGGGTCCATCAGGCAGAAATACACAGGGCCACGGCCACCGCGCATCTTATCCTTGGCCGCGTTTTCCAAGATTGTTTGCACTGACGCAATCGCATCAGGCGCATCAAGGAACACGCGCAAACCAGACGACCCGGCATCCGCCACTGCCGTGTCAATTGGCGCAACAGACCGGCCCAGCAGTTTGAGCTGATCAGCCTCCATCGTCGCCTCGCAGCCGATCACAACTTGGCTGCCCGTTTCCAGATGATCACGCGCGGCCTCTAGCGTGTCGGAAAACAGCGTGACCTCATATTGCCCTGTCGGATCAGACAGTTGCGCGAAGGCAAAGCGGTTGCCCCGTGCGGATTTACGTTCCTGCCGTCCCGACACAGTGCCCGCCATTTTGACGACACATGCCCCGCGTTCAGCCTTGGCAATCACCTCGTCCAAAGTCAGCACGTTCTTGCGTTTCAGCGCAGGCATATAGTCATCAAGCGGGTGCCCAGACAGGTAGAACCCGATGGCTTTGAATTCCTCGGCTAACTTTTCGGCGGGCAAGAAATCATCACCGCCAGCCAGCCGTGGTTCGGGCAGATCATCGCCTGCTTCGCCGAACAGTGACACTTGGTTCGAGTTCTTTTGATCGTGGATCGCAGCGGAATAGTTCACGAGCGCGTCCAATGACATCAACACACGGCGGCGGTTCGGATCAAGCACGTCAAACGCCCCTGCCCGCGCCAGCATTTCCAGCGGCCGTTTGCCCACGCGTTTGATATCCACACGGCGGGCGAAATCGAACAGGTTCACAAATTCAGCCCCATCTCGGGCATCCACGATAAGTTTCATCGCCTCGACGCCGACGTTTTTCAGCGCGCCCAGCGCATAGACCAATTTCTGATCTTTCACGTCAAACGTAGCCATCGAACGGTTCACGCAAGGCGGGGTATATTCGATCCCCAGCCCCTTTTTCACCTCTTGGAAATAGGTCGCCAATTTGTCCGTCAGATGGATATCGCAATTCATCACACCGGCCATAAATTCAACCGGATGGTTCGCCTTTAGCCATGCCGTTTGATAGCTGACGACCGCATAGGCGGCGGCGTGTGATTTGTTAAATCCGTAATTCGCAAATTTCTCGAGAAGGTCAAAAACCTCCGACGCTTTTTTCTTATCAACGCCGTTTTCCATCGCCCCTTTTTCAAATTTAGGGCGTTCCTTGGCCATTTCTTCGGCGATCTTTTTACCCATCGCACGACGCAGCAAATCCGCGCCACCAAGACTGTAGCCAGCCATGACCTGTGCGATCTGCATAACCTGTTCTTGGTAAACAATGATGCCTTGGGTTTCGGCCAACAAATAGTCGATGGATTCGTGAACGGATTCGATTTCTTTTTGGCCGTTCTTCACCTCGCAATAGGTCGGGATATTTTCCATCGGACCGGGACGATAGAGCGCCACCAGCGCCACGATATCCTCGATACAGTTCGGCTTCATGCGCTTGAGCGCATCCATCATGCCGCTGGATTCCACCTGAAACACCGCAACGGTTTTAGCGCTGGCGTAAAGCTTATAAGACGCCTCGTCGTCCAATGGGATCGTGCCGATATCGTCGATCAAACCAGCCACTGGTTCAAACAGCTGCGCGCCATCAGCACCTTGATGCAAATGCCGCCCCGATTTCACAATCAGATCCACCGCATTCTGAATAACGGTCAGGGTTTTCAAGCCCAAGAAGTCGAATTTGACCAGCCCCGCCTGTTCCACCCATTTCATGTTGAATTGGGTCGCGGGCATGTCGGAACGGGGGTCTTGATAGAGCGGGACAAGCTGATCAAGCGGCCTGTCACCAATCACCACACCCGCCGCGTGGGTCGATGCGTTGCGCAGCAGCCCTTCAATCTGTTCGGCATATGTCAGCAGCCGGTCAACGACCTCTTCGTTCTTGGCTTCTTCGCGCAGACGCGGCTCGTCAGCCAGCGCCTTTTCGATGGAAACAGGTTTGACCCCTTCGACGGGGATCATTTTCGACAGGCGGTCCACTTGGCCGTATGGCATCTGCAAAACGCGGCCCACATCGCGCACGGCGGCTTTGGACAAAAGCGCACCGAATGTGATGATCTGCCCCACTTTGTCGCGGCCATATTTGTCTTGGACGTAGCGAATAACCTCTTCGCGGCGGTCCATGCAAAAATCGATATCGAAATCGGGCATGGACACACGTTCGGGGTTCAAAAACCGTTCGAACAGCAGGGAATAGCGCAGCGGATCAAGGTCAGTAATCAAAAGCGCATAGGCCACAAGCGACCCCGCACCTGACCCACGGCCCGGACCGACGGGAATCTTGTTTTCTTTGGCGTATTTGATGAAATCCGCAACGATCAGAAAGTAACCGGGGAAGCCCATGCCCTCAATGATACCCAGCTCGAAATCGAGCCGTTCTTGGTATTCTTCCAAGGACACGGCGAGGGGGATAACCGCGAGCCGGTTTTGCAGGCCCTCATTGGCTTGGCGGCGCAATTCGACGATCTCGTCATCCGCAAATTTCGGCAGGATCGGATCGCGCTTGTAGGTTTTGAACGCGCACCGCTTGGCAATAACAACAGTGTTTTCAATCGCTTCTGGCAAGTCCGCGAAAAGCGTGATCATTTCCTGCGGCGATTTGAAGTAATGCTGCGGCGTCAGGCGGCGGCGCTCTTCTTGTTGGTCAAGATAGGCGCCCTCGGAAATACAGATCAGCGCGTCATGGGCCTCATAAAGCGCCTTTTTCGGGAAATAGACGTCATTTGTCGCGACCAAGGGCAAGTCCTTGGCATAGGCCATTTCAATGAAGCCACGCTCTGACAAACGCTCTGCTTCAGGCAGGCCATTCGCATCAGGGTGCCGCTGCATTTCGACATAAAGCCGATCAGGGAAAGCCGCGGCCAGCTGGTCCATCAGCAGCTCGGCTTTGGGCCGCTGCCCTTGACGCAACAGCCGTCCAACGGGGCCATCGGGGCCACCGGACAGACAAATCACGCTTTCGGAAAACTCAACCAAATCGTCCATCGTTACCTGCGGTAACTGCCCGCCTTGGTCCAGATACAGGCAGGAATTCAGCTTCATCAGGTTCATATAGCCCGCTTCGGACTGCGCGAGCAGGACGACGGGCGCGGGGTCTTCTTGCCGCTTGCCGGGTTCGGGCGTGGTATAGCCCAGATCGACCTGACAACCGATGATCGGTTGAATGCCCGCCTTGGCCGCGGTTTCCGAAAATTCCAACGCGCAGAACATGTTGTTCACATCGGTGACAGCAACGGCAGGCATATCCATTTTGGTGGCCATGTCGGGCAGCTTTTTGGCATGAACAGCCCCTTGCAGCAGGGAATATTCGGTGTGCACACGCAGGTGAATGAATCGGGGATCTATAGCCATACACCAACCTACCCCACGGGTGCGCAGGGGCAAGCGACTTTGACCGATTGACGAATCCTAAAGGGCCGCCATAACGGACGGCTATGGATATCACGGCCCAAATGAACGCCTGCTTTTCTGCGTTGTCAGACCCGACCCGCCGCGCGGTTGTCGAAGAGCTGGCGCGTGGCCCTGCGACAGTATCCGCGCTGCACGCGCCTCACGCGATGGCCCTGCCGACATTTATGCGCCACCTGTCTGTGTTAGAAAAATGTGGATTGGTGCGGTCGGAAAAAACCGGCCGCGTGCGTACCTGTTATATCGAGGCCGATCCACTGTTGCAGGTTCAGGGCTGGATGGAATGGCAGCGCATCGTGGTGGAAAAGCAGATGGATGCCCGCGATCAGATCACCATGTCGCTGGATGAATGACCCCTTGCCAATCTTGGCTCGCATCGATTTCATAGGGAAAACCTTTGGGGGTCGTCAGTCTACGCCGCATCGAATGACGACCGTGCACCCGATCAAACCTAGTAACGCGGCAGGTTTACACCGATGAATGTGACGTTTCTTCTGAATGGGGAACAGGTGGAGGTGAATGCACCGCCCACGCAAACTTTGCTCGATTGGCTGCGGATTGAACGCGGCCTGACGGGCACCAAAGAGGGCTGTAACGAAGGCGATTGCGGTGCCTGTTCAGTTGTCGTGACCGATGGCAACACAAAGCGGGCGTTGAATGCCTGCATCCTGTTTATGCCCCAACTTCACGGCAAAGCGGTGCGCACAGTCGAGGGGATCAGCGGTCCAGATGGTGACTTGCATCCCGTGCAACAAACCATGGTCGATCACCACGGATCACAATGCGGGCTCTGCACACCGGGGTTTATTGCGTCGATGGCGGCGGGCCATGCGAATGGGCGTAATGACCATGATAATGTGCTTGCGGGCAATCTTTGCCGCTGTACGGGCTACGCCCCGATCATTCGCGCAGCAGAGGCCGCCGAGGACATGCCGGTGCCTGTGTGGATGACCGAGAAGGCTGTTGCAGCCGCGCCCGTAGCATACGCCCCCGAAACCTTGGACGAACTGGCCGCATGGTATGCGGCCCACCCCGACGCGACTGTGATCGCGGGTGCAACAGACGTTGGGCTATGGGTCACCAAACAGCTGCGCGATTTGGACGAGGTTGTGTTTTTAAACCGCTGCCGCGACTTGCAGCAGATCACTGTGACCGACGATATGATAACATTTGGCGCGGGCGTCACGATGGTCGATGTGCATGCAGTGCTGCGCGATTATCACCCGTCCTATGCTGAAATGGTCCGGCGTTATGGGTCCGAACAGGTCCGCGCGGCGGCGACAATTGGCGGCAATATCGCCAATGGATCGCCCATCGGGGACAACCCGCCCGCGCTGATCGCGTTAGGGGCAACGTTGCATCTGCGCCATGGGGATAAGACACGCGATATACTGATCGAGGAATTCTTTATCGCATATGGCAAACAAGACCGCGCCAAGGGCGAATTGGTCACTGGCGTCACGATTCCGAAATCTGCCCCTGCCCTGCGCGTCTACAAGCTGTCGAAACGGTTCGACCAAGATATTTCTGCCGTTTGTGGTGCGTTCAACGTGACTGTCGCGGATGGTGTTGTGAGCGATGCGAAGATCGCCTTTGGCGGGATGGCGGGCACGCCGCATAGGGCGGCGGCAGTAGAAGCCGCGCTGATTGGTCAGCCTTGGACAGAAGTAACTGTGCGCAATGCCATGCCCGCATTCGCCAAAGACTTCACGCCGATGTCGGATATGCGTGCCTCTGCCGGTTACCGGCTAGAGGCAGCTCAGAATATACTGCTGCGCTATTTCGCGGAACTGAACGGCCAACCGGTCAACGTGTTGGAGGTGCAGCCATGAGCGTCGGAAAATCACTGCCCCATGATGCAAGCACCCTGCATGTGACGGGCGCTGCGCGGTATATCGATGATATCCCTGCTCCGCCCACGGCCTTGCATCTGGCGTTTGGTATGTCGGATGTTGCGGCGGGCCAGATCACCGCGATGGATCTGGATGCTGTCCGAGCTGCCGACGGCGTTGTCGCCGTGCTGACCGCCGATGATCTGCCCTTTGCCAATGATGTGTCTCCGTCGGCCCATGATGAACCGCTGCTTGCGATGGGCGAGGTGCATTACTTGGGCCAGCCGATTTTTTTGGTTGTTGCGACCAGTCATTTGGCGGCGCGAAAGGCCGCGCGTTTGGGCAAAGTGACGATTGCCGAGGCGACCCCAATTCTGACAATCGACGAAGCCATGGCCGCAGATAGCCGGTTCGAGGACGGCCCGCGGATTTGGACCAAGGGCGATGTGGATGCCGGATTGGCCGCAGGTCAGCACCGTATTTCCGGCAGTATCGAGATGGGCGGGCAAGAGCATTTCTATTTAGAAGGCCAAGCCGCATTCGCCCTGCCCCAAGAGGGCGGCGATATGGTTGTGCATTCATCCACGCAACACCCGACCGAGATACAGCATAAGGTGGCCGAAGCGCTTGGAGTACCCATGCACGCCGTACGCTGTGAGGTTCGCCGGATGGGTGGCGGTTTTGGTGGTAAGGAAAGTCAGGGCAATGCTTTGGCCGTTGCTTGCGCCATTGCGGCGCGGCATACGGGCCGGCCGTGCAAGATGCGCTATGACCGTGACGACGATATGATGATCACGGGGAAACGCCATGATTTTCGCATCGATTACGATGTCGCCTTTGATGTGGACGGCCGTCTAACCGGCGTGGATTTCACGCAGTTGACGCGCTGTGGCTGGGCGCTTGATCTGTCGATCCCAGTGGCGGATCGTGCGATGTTACATGCCGATAATGCTTATGATCTGCCGACCGCACGCATCACGTCCCATCGGTTGAAAACCAATACACAAAGCGCCACGGCTTATCGCGGGTTTGGTGGCCCGCAGGGTGTCTTGGGGATTGAGCGTGTGATGGATCATGTGGCTGGGCATTTGGGTTTGGATCCTGTGCACGTGCGGCGGGTGAACTATTATACGCCGATGGATGGGGGCGCTGCCCCCCGGCCTGCGGCCTCCCCCCGAGGTATTTCGGGCCAGAAGAAGTTGGGCGTCACGCCTTATGGCATGGAGGTCACTGATTTCATTTTGCACGAGATGACGGATCGTCTGCTGGAGGATGCGGGGTATGCGGAGCGCCGTGAAGCAGTTGATGCGTTTAATGCGCAGAATGCTGTTTTGAAGCGTGGGTTGGGTATTAGTCCGGTGAAATTCGGGATTTCGTTCACGCTGACCCATTTGAACCAAGCGGGTGCCTTGGTGCATGTCTATCAAGACGGATCAATTCATTTGAACCATGGCGGCACAGAGATGGGACAAGGGTTGTTCCAGAAGGTGGCCCAAGTCGCGGCGAGCCGGTTTGGCGTGGATGTGTCTGTCGTCAAGATTACCGCGACGGATACGGGCAAGGTGCCCAATACGTCTGCCACAGCTGCATCGTCGGGGACGGATTTGAACGGCATGGCGGTACAGATTGCCTGTGACACGATCCGTGACCGCATTGCCGCCGTTGTGTCGGGTGGCAAACCTGGCCCTGTGTTGTTCCGCGACGGACAGGTGATCGCGGGTGATACCGAAATGTCTTTCACCGATGCTGTAATGCTGGCCTATACCAACCGCGTCAGCCTGTCGGCCACGGGGTTTTACAAGACGCCCGATTTGTCCTGGGACCGGATTAAGGGCGAAGGCCGGCCATTCTTTTACTTTGCCCAAGGGATCGCACTGACCGAGGTAGTCATAGATACACTGACTGGAGAGAACCGGATATTGCGCACAGATGTGTTGCATGATGCAGGTGCATCGCTGAACCCAGCGCTAGATATTGGCCAGATCGAGGGCGGGTATGTTCAGGGTGCTGGCTGGCTGACCACCGAGGAATTGGTCTGGGATGATAGTGGCCGTTTACGCACCCATGCGCCCGCGACCTATAAAATTCCGGCGACCTCCGACCGTCCTGATGTGTTCAACGTATCGCTTTGGGATGCGCCGAACCCCGCGCATACTGTTTACCGGTCCAAGGCCGTGGGCGAGCCGCCGTTCATGCTGGGGATTTCTGCGTTTCTGGCGATTTCTAATGCCGTTGCAGCCTGTGGTGATAGCTATCCTGCTATGGACGCGCCTGCGACGCCAGAACGTGTGCTGGCGGCAGTAAAGGCCCAGCCCGCATGAGCTTTGTCCGCGTCACTGTGACCGCTACGGCGGGGTCTGCCCCACGGGACGCGGGCACCCAGATGCTTGTATTCGCCGACCGGATCGAAGGCACGATTGGCGGCGGCGCGTTAGAATGGGATGCCATGTCCCATGCGCGGCAGATGCTGAAGGATGGACGTGATGCAGACCGGCGGAAGATGCCGCTTGGCCCTGCCCTCGGGCAATGTTGCGGCGGGTCGGTGACCTTGGATTACCTGCGTGACGCGACGCTTGATGTTCCAGCGGATCGCCAAATTTGGGTTTATGGCGCTGGGCATGTCGGGCGGGCCTTAGTTGCGGTTTTGGTCGGATTGCCAGACGTGCAAGTGACTTGGGTTGATAGCGCGGCGGATCGGTTTCCCGACCCGGTGCCTGATGGAGTCAACCCGTTGGTTGCGGTGGATATGGCACGTGCTGCCAGTCATGCACCCGCGCGGGCAGAGCATTTGGTCATGACCTATGCTCATGACATTGATCTCGCGATTTGCCATGCGGTCCTGTCCCAGCCGCACGGCAGCATTGGACTAATCGGTTCAGCGACGAAATGGTCACGATTTAAGCACCGATTAACGGCATTGGGCCATGCCAATGACCAAATTTCTCAGATCGCTTGTCCGATTGGCGATCCCACTTTAGGAAAACACCCGACGCAGATTGCAATTGGCGTGGCTGCTGCGATGATCACTGCGGATTCTGCGCGACAAAAGGACCTGACTGCATGAGCCTATTATCCTTGGATGGCCTGACCAAAGCCTATCCCGGCGTGGTCGCAAATGACGACGTGTCGTTTGATATTGAGCGTGGCGAAATCCATGCGCTTTTGGGCGAAAACGGCGCGGGCAAATCAACCTTGGTCAAAACCATCTATGGGTTGGTCAAGCCGGATGCGGGGTTCATGACGCTCGAAGATTTGCACTTTGCCCCCCCAGAGCCACGCGCCGCGCGTGCGGCCGGTGTCGCGATGGTGTTTCAACATTTTTCGCTCTTTGACGCGCTGACAGTCGCCGAAAATATCGCGCTTGGCATCGAGAACCCACCGCCCCTGGCCGAAGTCGCCAGCCGCGTGCAATCCGTGTCAGAGCAATATGGCCTGCCGCTGGACCCTGCGCGCGTGGTGGGTGATCTGTCTGCAGGGGAACGCCAGCGCGTCGAAATCGTGCGTTGTCTGCTGCAAGACCCCAAGCTTTTGATCATGGATGAACCGACATCCGTCCTGACCCCGCAAGAGGTGACGATCTTATTCGAAACCCTGCGCAAGTTGGCGTCAGAGGGCACGTCGATTTTGTATATCTCCCATAAGTTGGAAGAAATTCGTGTGCTATGTGACCGCGCCACTGTGTTGCGCGATGGTCGTGTAGTCGGGGCGTGTGACCCGCGTGAAACCACTGCCCGCGATATGGCCGAAATGATGGTCGGTGCAGTGCTGCAAGTGCCCGAAAAACCGGACAAGCCAGCGGGGGACGTTGCCTTGACCCTGACCAGCCTCCGCGCCCCTGCCCCACATATGTTTGGCACCTCCCTACGGGACATTTCGCTGTCCGTTCGCCGTGGTGAGGTGCTTGGCATTGGCGGTGTGGCGGGTAACGGACAAGACGAATTGGTCGCCGCATTGTCAGGCGAGATGATCGTGGACGCAGGCATGGTGCGCATGGGCGACACGGATATTGGCAAATTGGCCCCGAACGCACGGCGCGCCATGGGCCTTTGCGCAGCACCTGAGGAACGCAATGGCCATGCTGCCGCGCCTGATATGTCTCTGATCGAGAATGCCTTGCTGACAGGTGACACCCGCAAGGGGCTGTCGTCGCGCGGCTTTGTGAATTGGGCCAGCGCACGCGACTTTGCCCAAGAGGTGATCGCTCGTTTTGACGTGCGCACGCCCAGCGCACAAAGTGCCGCGCGGTCGCTATCTGGCGGAAACCTGCAGAAATTCGTGATTGGTCGCGAGATCATGCAAGACCCAGATGTGTTGATCATCAACCAACCCACATGGGGCGTTGATGCCTCCGCCGCGGCGTCGATCCGTCAGGCGATATTGGATTTGGCGACGGGTGGTGCGGCTTTGATTGTGATCAGTCAGGATTTGGACGAATTGATGGAAATCTCTGACAGGTTTGCCGCCCTGAACGAAGGACGTTTGACTGATCCGCGTCCGGCCCAAGGGCTGACGATTGACGAGATTGGCCTGATGCTAGGTGGATCACACGATTTGGAGGTTTCACATGTTGATGCGTAGCGCTGCCTCCGGCGGACAAATTTGTGCTCGGAAAATGCAAAGGGTTTGCGGATGATCATGTTAGAAAAACGCAGCGAACCATCGCAGATATGGGCCTTTGCCACGCCGGTTTTGGCGGTTGTGCTGACCATGGTGTTTGGCGCCATTTTATTCGCGGCCTTGGGCAAAAACCCGTTTGAAACGATCCGCACGATTTTCTTGGACCCGTTGTTTTCGGAATTCGCATGGTATTACCGCCCGCAACTATTGGTCAAAGGCGCGCCATTGGTGCTTATTGCCATTGGGCTGAGCTTCGGATTTCACGCGGGCGTTTGGAATATCGGCGCAGAGGGTCAGTATATCATCGGCGCAATTTTTGGGGCGGCGGTGGGTTTAGCCCTGTATCCAGCTGAATCTCGATTGATCTTTCCTGTGATGGTGATTGCGGGGGCTCTGGGCGGTCTGTTCTGGGCCATGATCCCTGGGCTGCTGCGCGTCAAATTCGGCACCAATGAGATTCTGGTATCGTTGATGTTGGTCTATGTGGCCGAACAGTTGTTGGCGTCCATGGCGCTGGGCGCGTTGCGTAATCCGGATGGCATGGGCTTTCCGGGCAGCCGGAACCTGTCGCAATATCCGTCGGCGGCGAATTTGGAATTGATCGCTGGATCAGGCATGCATTGGGGCGTCGTCGCCGCATTCATCGCGGTGATTTTCGCCTATGTGACCTTGGCCAAACATATGTTCGGGTTTCAAATTCGGCTGGCGGGGCAAAGCCCGAAGGCCGCAAAGTTTGCCGGTGTGAACCCTGCCCGCATGATCCTGATCTGCCTTGGGTTTTCGGGCGCGCTAGCCGGGATGGCGGGTCTGTTCGAGGTTGCAGGTCCTGCTGGACAGATTAGCATTGATTTCAACGTCGGTTATGGGTTCACGGCGATTATCGTCGCGTTTCTGGGGCGTTTGCATCCGGTTGGCATTCTGCTGGCGGGGGGGCTTATGGCGCTAACCTATATTGGCGGCGAGATTGCGCAATCCAATCTGGGACTGCCTGGCGCGGCCATTCAATTGCTGCAAGGAATGCTTTTGTTTTTCCTGCTCGCAGTTGACGTGCTGACCAACTACCGCATCCGCATTGGCAAAGGGGGGATCGCGTGATGGATCTTTCATCGATCAACCCAATCTTGCTGCTTGCGTCCTTGATGGTCGCGGCCACACCGATCCTTTTGGCGGCCATAGGCGAACTTGTCGTGGAACGCGCTGGCGTTCTGAACCTCGGGGTCGAGGGCATGATGATCACGGGGGCCGTTTGCGGGTTTGTGGTGGCTGTTGGCACCGGATCACCTTGGCTTGGATTTGGCGGAGCGGCGATAGGCGGGGCGATTTTGGCGCTGCTGTTCGGGCTGCTGACGCAATACCTGTTGTCGAACCAAGTGGCGACGGGTTTGGCGCTCACCCTGTTCGGGCTTGGGCTGTCGGCGCTGATCGGCCAAGGTTATATCGGGATTAAGGCACCGAGCTTTCCTGATTGGCACATCCCGCTGTTGGGCGATATTCCGATCATCGGGCCGATTGTTTTTCAGCATGATCCGATGGTCTACGTCGGGCTGATGCTTGTGGCGGGCACATGGTGGTTCTTGAACAGAACACATGGTGGGCTGGTCCTGCGGGCGGTGGGGGAAAACCACGATGCGGCCCATGCGCTGGGATATAAAGTGATCCGCGTTCGTCTGTTGGCGATCATGTTCGGCGGGGCCAGTGCAGGGCTTGGCGGCGCATACCTGAGCCTCGTGCGGGTGCCGCAATGGACAGAAGGCATGACTGCAGGTGCGGGCTGGATCGCCCTCGCCATCGTGGTATTCGCCGGTTGGAAGCCGTGGCGGTTGTTGCTGGGCGCTTATCTTTTTGGCGGCGTCACTGTTTTGCAGCTGAATTTGCAGGCAGCGGGACTCGCAATTCCAGTGGAATATCTTTCGATGTCGCCGTATATAGCCACCATCGTCGTTTTGGTGATTATGTCATCAGGACGCGCGCCCGGATCACTGGGCCGCATTTTTCACGCCTCACGCTAGGGGCACCACCACAAGTCCATCTAGGGGGATGACTATGACAATGAAAACTCTGCTTGCAGGCGCGACACTCGCGCTGGGCGTTGCATCCGGCGCATTTGCCGACTCTCACCAGACAAAGGTCGGCTTTGTCTATGTTGGCCCGATTGGCGATGGCGGCTGGACATATGAGCACGACAAAGGCCGTCTTGCTGTCGAAGCTGAATTTGGCGACGCGGTTGAAACCGTCTACGTCGAAAACGTGCCAGAAGGCCCAGACGCAGAACGCGTGATGACACAGATGGCACTTGGTGGTGCTGACCTGATCTTCACAACCTCATTCGGTTACATGGACCCAACAATCAACGTTGCGGCCAAATTCCCTGACGTGAAATTCGAGCACGCAACCGGCTATAAGCAAGCCGACAACGTCGCGACATATTCCGCGCGCTTCTACGAAGGCCGTGCTGTTCAAGGTCACATCGCTGGTCAGATGACAAAATCCAACATCGTTGGCTACATCGCGTCATTCCCGATCCCAGAAGTTATCCGCGGCATCAACTCTGCTTACCTGCACGCCAAAGAAGTGAACCCAGACATCGAATTCAAAATCGTTTGGGCCTACACTTGGTTTGACCCAGCTAAAGAAGCAGAAGCAGCAACTGTTCTGATCGAACAAGGCGCTGACGTGATCTTGCAGCACACCGATTCCACTGCACCACAAGCAGCGGCGCAAGCAGCTGGCAATGTTGTGACATTTGGTCAGGCATCCGACATGGCTGAATTCGGTCCATTCCCACGCGTATCATCCATCATTGATGACTGGGCACCTTACTACATCGCTCGTACCAAAGCTGTCATGGACGGCACATGGACGTCCGGCAACACATGGGACGGCATCGGCGCTGGCATGGTTGGCATCGGTGAAATTTCCGACGCGGTTCCTGCTGAAATCAAAGCATCCGCAGAAGCCCTGCGCGATAGCCTTGCAGACGGTTCCTACCACGCGTTCACTGGCCCAGTTAACAAGCAAGACGGCTCCGCTTGGTTGGCTGACGGCGAAACAGCTGACGACGGTACATTGGCTGGCATGAGCTTCTACGTTGAAGGTCTGACAGGCGACATCCCGCAGTAAGCGACTAATGTTTTAGAAAACGATGGGCCCGCCAGAAATGGCGGGCCTTTTTTTGCATCCGATTACCAAGCTTTAATTTCGATGATCTCGAATGGGTTCAGAGTGACATTGAATTCCGGCATGTTGAAGATGTGGTCAGTCAGAACAGCACCGGTGTCGTGCTCGTTGATATAATAGGGCTGTCCTTCAATCATAACGGATTGCGCATCAATCATGCTTCTTTCCGTTGGGCTATAGATGCGGCCGTCAGAGGTTTCTGAATCATAGCCAACCTGCACACCTGTGGCACCTTGGAAATCAGGCAAAATCTCCGTGAGGTCGACAGGAATGTCTTGAGGCGTCATCGAATTGTTCCAGATGTAAAAAGTGAACTGACCATCCTGTTCGTATGCGGCAATTTCGAAATCATCATTGACCGTTTCCAAATCAAGGTTGATCAGTTCCATTCCTGGAAGGCTGTGCGACATCAAATCAAAGACAGCGCCGCGAACAGTATGAATGACACGCCCATCATCGTCAGTCCGTACTTCTCCGCTGTCTGCTGGCTCTCCTAAGTCGACTGTCGAATTGTGAACAATTGGCCAAACATTTGCACTGTCGACGCCGAGCTCGACCATGTTTTCAACCATCTCTACAAGAATTCCGACACCTTGCATTCCGTTCGTATCATCCGTTGACGTACGCAGGTTCCACTCCGTGATGTGGAAATCCAATTCTTGGTCAAAATTGGCATCCCAAACCGCGATGTCGACGTTCATAAAGTTGACTTCAGCATTATTATCGTCGAACGGATCCGCGGATTGAGACCAATAGTAATGTTCTACGACACCATCGATTTCACTTTTGGCTGCTTCATCGAATTGATCGATAATTGTCTGATTGGCTTCCTCTGTGCGCACCCCATAGCTTCGGCTATCAACGCTGTTGCCAAAGGCTGACTGCGCATTGGGCGATGCCATTTGCACCAGAATATCGGCGTCGGCACCCTCTGCCGCTTCGATGCCATTGGCTATCGCGGAAACGGCAATGTTCGCTTTTTGCCCGTACTCGACTTCGTCCATATGGGTCCAGTATTCGTTGCCAATTTCGATGGCGTCAATCTTATCGCCATATTGCTCCATGACTGTTTGTGCCCACTGCGCGAAGTGCTTTCCATAGCCGTCCAACGGCGCGTTCGTCGTCGGGATCGTCAGCGTGACGCTACCATCGACACTATCAAGGAAATTTGTCAGCTCTACGCGCAGTGTGCCGTCATCAGAAAGCACCGTAATATCGACCCAATCTTGGCCTTCAACTTGCCAATCCTGCCCTTCGGCTTGACCAGCAGGAAATCGCAAATTTTCCACGTCAAAGACGTCTAACGCCTCCACAAAGGTTTCATTCGGGACGCCTGCGTCGGTGTTAACTGCAAAGATCGCATTGGTCCCGAACATATCATCAGATACGATCTGACCTGTGCCTTCAAAAGATGAGACTGCCTCGGCGTGAACAGACAAATACCGGTCTTCGAATTGATCTAGTAAGGTAACGTCTGACTCGTCGTTTTCATCTTCTTCCAGACCAAGCATCGAAGCTACGAACGGTAGCGCGAATAGCAATAAAAATTCCATGTTGGGGCTCCCCCTCTAAAAGTTGTAAGGTCGATCCCGGTCAAGGTTGAAATGGTCTCAAAAAGGCCTGACTTGAAATGGAAAAATCCTCGATTTTACTGTTGGATTTTGGTCGATCTTACTCCTTGAGACTGCACCTGCAACACCGCTGCCACAATAGAACCTGACGCTATCCCGAGGCTGCATAAACGCAGCATTCATGGAAAATTTTTGGAAAAATGTTTAAAATCAAATAAATACAATTTATCCGCAGGGAGGCATGTACACATAATCGCCACCTCGACTATCCGTTTGCGCGACTATCTATCCGTTTGCGATACGAAAATTCGGAGCAGAATTGACCATCCGTTGGGGCGCCAACTATCCGTTTGTGGACACGGCTATTCCTTCGTGAATCCGACTACCCGTTCGCGCGACCAAAGTGGGTTTTGGCCTCCAAAATTCAGGCGAATCAAGTCGACTAAAATTGACGAGAATATGCTCTAAATCCTGCCCGATTTTGTTCAGTTCCAAGCGGCACAATTTCGGCGCTCATTTGCCTTGCTGTTTGACCCCAAAACCAACAAGGAATCGTCGACCTATCCCATTGCCACCTTTGGCTTCGCGTGCAAACCTCGCGCTATGACACATCTCAGCACAGCCAATGGTACGACCATTTCAACCACCACATTCGGCACGATGCAGTTCGGCGGCACCGCTGATGCGCCCGCCAGCCGCGCAATGTATGACGCCGCACGCGATGCAGGCATCACCCATTTCGACACGGCCGTCATGTACACCGATGGCGCATCGGAAACGCTGCTTGGCCAGTTCATTAAATCGGAACGCGACGACATCTATCTGGCGACAAAGGTCGGCTATATCGGTGGAGCCTCTGCCGCCAATATGACCGCCCATTTTGATCAATGCCGCAGGCAGTTGGGTCAGGACAGCGTTGACCTGCTTTACCTGCACCGTTTTGATAACGACACCGCGTTAGAGGAATCATTCACCACCTTCGCCGACCTGCAGCAACGCGGTTTGATCCGCCATATTGGGGTGTCCAACTTTGCCGCGTGGCAGATCATGAAGGCGCAGTCTGTGGCCCAATCTTTGGGCACGAAAATCGACGTGGTTCAGCCGATGTATAACCTTGTGAAACGTCAGGCAGAGGTCGAAATTTTCGGCGTTTGTACTGATCAAGACATCGCGATTGTACCCTATTCCCCCCTCGGTGGCGGATTGCTTACGGGAAAATACGCCCGTGGCGAAACAGGTCGGATCACTGATGATGACCGGTATAATGCGCGTTATAGTCAGATATGGATGCATGACACGGCCCGCGATCTGGCCGAACTTGCCCAAGATATCGGCGTGGCACCAACGACACTTGCGGTGGCATGGGTGGCAAAACATCGCGCCCGTCCATCGCCGATTATTTCGGCACGGTCTGTCGCGCAGCTACAACCCTCTTTGGCCGCCGAAAGCTTCGAGATGAGCGACGATCTATATGCCCAGATCACGGCTCTTTCCCCAACCCCCGCGCCCGCAACAGACAGGTTAGAAGAAGCATGACAGATTTCATCATCATCGGCGGCGGCGTCGGCGGCACTTCGGCTGGGGCGGCCTTGTCCAAGCTGGGCACGGTCACCCTACTCGAGGCGGAAACGCAGCTGGCTTATCACGCGTCGGGCAGGTCAGCAGCCTTGTTTGAAGAAACCTACGGCAAGCCGTCCACCATCGCACTGAACAAAGCCAGCCACGCCCATCACATCGCCAATGACCTACTCAGCCCGCGCGGCATCATGTGCATAGGAACGACAGAAACCGCTGACCTATTCCATGCTGATCAAGCCGCGATGAAGCTTGACGTCATCAGCACCGAAACCGCGAAGCAAATGGTCCCGATCCTGAACCTCGACACTGTGAAGCATGCGGCATGGAATAATAACGCGTCGGATCTGGATACCGATAAGATGATCCAAGGCTACGTGAAAACCATCCGCGCGGGCGGCGGGACGATCTACACAGACGCCGCGGTCACGGGCATTAAACGAACAGCCACAGGTTGGACTGTGACGACCAAACAAGGTGATTTTAGCGGGGCCGTTTTGGTCAATGCTGCGGGTCCATGGGCCGATCAGGTCGCGGCGCTTGCAGGCATCGCCCCAATCGGGCTGACCCCATGCCGCCGGTCCATGGGCCGCATTCCTGCGCCGGGCGGGCATGATTTATCAGGTTGGCCAATGATCTTTGGCGCGGGCGAGACATGGTATTGTAAACCCGACGCGGGCGCGCTGATCGTGTCCCCTGCCGAAGAACACCCGATGGAACCGCATGATGTTTTCGCCGACGTCATGGTGCTGGCCGAAGGGTTCGCGCGCTACGAAGAACATGTGACTGAACCCGTCACACGGCTATTATCATCGTGGGCCGGACTGCGCACATTCTCGCCCGACCGGACATTGGTATTGGGACCAGAGCCCACCGATCCGGCGTTCCTATGGTGCGCAGGGCAAGGCGGATATGGGATGCAATCAAGCCCTGCGGCGGGACAATTGGTTGCGGATTTGGTCAATGGATCCGCACCCGTGATTGACGCAAAATCGGTCGCGGCTCTGTCGCCTGCGCGGTTTAGCTAGACTCACGTGCAAGGTGCCGTGCCGCGATTAACATCGCTCCAATCAACAAAAGCGGCAGCAGGAATATGCGGAACACATAGACGCCCAGAACCGCGATAAGGGCGCTGATCAATTCGTCCGCCCGTGCCCAGACGTTGTTGGCCAATGCACGGTACTCCCGCAAACCCGGCTCGCTTTCGTTAGCAATAGAGGTATCGCCAACGGTGGCTGTGATCTCGGTGATCACGCTTAGGTTGGTTTGATATGTCGTTTCAGTCAGGGTTGTGGCGACGATGGCCGAGGATGCCAATGCAAGAGGCATCGCCAGCCCAAGGAACGCACCATACCACAGCATCGGGCGCGACAGCGACATATTTCGTTGCGGAGCGAGCTTGAGGATCAAGGCGAACGCCAGCATTGCAAAACCAATCGCACTGATCGGGCCGATTGCCACTGCAAGAATGCTTGTGGCGACCATGACGCCAAACACCAATCCGGCTACGCGTTCGATTGTGTCGTCGATGGGTTCAAGCACCTTAAGCGGCTGGGCGGAGCCTGATGCGATGAACGACAGCCCAACCTCGACCTCTTGCGCGGTCGACAGGAACGCGTTGAGCGTGCGCAGCGTGACGTATGTTGCAGCCGCCGTGACGGCAACGGTTTGGGCATAGTTTTGCGCGGCGCGGTTGAGCGGATTGTCACGAAACACCGCGGCCAACAATGCGGCCACGATGCACAATACCATTGTCACGCGCCGTACTGTCATCCATCCACACGAATGGTTGTGTTTTTCGGATCATAGGGGCTGTCTTCGACGATCTGGGCGGGCCAGAGCTTGTCTTGGATTTTGACCTGCACATTTGCGCCCACGACCGCCAAGTCGGGTTTGACATAACCCATGCCGATGGATTTCTCGAATGCCACGGAATAGCCGCCCGAGGTCAAACGCCCGATGCGGTTGCCGTCCATGTCATACAGCGCCTCGCGGCCCCATGGGTCGGCGTCTGCTGGGCCGTCAATTAGCACCGTGATGCATTTCGAACGAACGCCGGTCGCGACCATCGCGTCCTTACCGTGGAAGTCCTTGGACAGGTCGATAAACCGCGGCAAATCAGCCTCAGCTGGTGTCGCGTCGCGGCCCAATTCATTGCCAAATGCGCGGTAAGATTTTTCCTGACGGAGCCAGTTTTGCGCCCGCGCACCGACCAGTTTCATGCCATGCGGTTCGCCCGCTTTTTCCAGCAGATCAAACAGGTAGTTTTGCATTTCCATCGGGTGATGCAATTCCCAACCAAGCTCGCCCGTATAGGCCACGCGGATCGCATTGACGGGGCACATACCCAGTTCAATCTGGCGCGCAGACAGCCATGGGAACCGCTTGTTCGACAGGGCTGTGTCAGGGTCCGCATCGTTGATCACTGCCTTGAGCACGTCACGTGATTTCGGGCCCGCGATGGCGAAAACGCCCCATTGTGTCGTCACGTCTTGGATTTCGATATAGCCCAATTCGGGCATCTTATCTTCGGCGGCTTTGCGTAAGAAATCGGAATCATATTCCGTCCAAGCCCCTGCGGACACAAGGTAATAGCTGTCCTCGCCATTGCGCACGATGGTGTATTCCGTGCGCGTCGTGCCGTTGGATGTCAGCGCATAGGTCAGGTTAATGCGACCGATTTTCGGCAGTTTGTTGCAAGTGAACCAATCAAGGAATGCGGTCGCACCGGGTCCTTTGACAACGTGTTTTGTGAACGCCGTGGCGTCGATCAGGCCGACACCTTCGCGGATCGCCTTGGCCTCGTCGACGGCATGTTGCCACCAGCCGCCACGGCGGAACGAACGCGCCTCTTCGTCAAAGTTATCAGGCGCATCGACTGGACCGTAGTAGTTCGGGCGTTCCCAACCGTTGACCCAGCCGAACTGTGCACCGCGTGCCTTTTGACGGTCAAACGCGGGCGCTGTGCGCAATGGACGGCAAGCAGGGCGTTCTTCGTCAGGGTGGTGCAGGATGTAGACGTGCTCGTAGCATTCTTCGTTCTTGCGCGCGGCAAATTCGGTGGTCATCCAGTTGCTGGAATAGCGTTTGGGATCAAGCGATGCCATGTCGATTTCGGCCTCGCCATCGACCATCATCTGCGCGAGGTAATAGCCAGTGCCACCCGCCGCTGTGATGCCGAAACTGAACCCTTCAGCCAGCCACATGTTGCGCAATCCAGGTGCGGGGCCGACCAGCGGGTTGCCGTCTGGGGTATAACAAATCGGACCGTTGAAATCATCTTTCAGGCCAGAGTCCGCACAAGACGGAACACGCTCTGTCATCGCCATATATTGTTCGGCAATCCGGTCCAAATCGAGCGGGAACAGATCGGCGCGGAAGCTGTCTGGCACGCCGTGTTCGAACCGCGCAGGAGCGCCATGTTCATAGATGCCCAAAATCCAGCCGCCGCGTTCTTCACGCGCATAGCTTTCATTGTCGGCGTCGCGCACAACGGGGTGTTCGGGGTTGCCCGCCTCGCGCCATTTCACCAGCTCTGGGTCTTGGTCCATGACAATGAACGTGTGTTCCACAGGGATCGCTGGCATCTTGATGCACAGCATTTTCGCCGTGCGCTGCGCGTGGTTACCCGATGCGGTCACGACGTGTTCGGCGGTGATCACCACTTGTTCGTCAGACGGGATCAGGTTGCCACCCTTTTCCGCCATTTTGGTGCAGGTCACTTCCCAATGGGTGCCGTTCCAGTGGAAGGCATCGGCCTGCCATTTGCGTTCAATGATCGCGCCGTGCTGACGCGCGCCTTTGGCCATCGCCATGGTCACATCGGCAGGGTTAATATAGCCGTCCTCGGTGTGGTAAATCGCGCCCTTCAGATCATCTGTGCGGATCAACGGCCAGCGGGATTTGATGTCTTCTGGGGTCAGCCATTCATAAGGCACGTCGCAAGTTTCGGCGGTGGAGGCGTAGAGCATATATTCGTCCATACGCTCTTGGGTCTGGGCCATGCGCAGGTTACCGACGACTGCGAAACCAGCGTTCAGGCCTGTTTCCTCTTCCAGTGATTTATAAAAATCGACAGAGTATTTGTGGATATGCGTCGTCGCGAACGACATGTTGAACAACGGCAGCAAACCCGCCGCGTGCCATGTGGACCCCGACGTTAGCTCGTCGCGTTCGAGCAGCATCACATCGTCCCAGCCCGCCTTGGCCAAGTGGTATGCGATGGATGTGCCGACGGCGCCACCACCGACAACAAGTGCTTTAACATTGGTTTTCATGGCCGATTCCTTAGGACGTAATGCGTTGCCCATAAGATGCGCGAAAATGGGGTGCAGCGAAAGAACCAGCCGACCTGTCAGCGCACGATTGCGACCTTGATGCGCGGCCACGCAGGGCATATCCATGGGGCAAACCACCACAGGAGCCCCGCCCATGAAAATTTGCAGGACAATCGCAGAAATTCGGGATGCTGTGGCGGGATTGCGCCAAACCGGCAGCGTTGGCTTGGTCACGACCATGGGCGCATTGCACGCGGGTCATATGGCGCTGGTGGCAGCGGCCAAGGCAGGCAATGACAGCGTGGTTGCCACGATTTTCGTGAACCCGACGCAGTTCGGCAACCCAGATGATCTCGACACCTATCCACGCACGGAAGAGGCGGATTTGACGTTGCTGGAACAGGCTGGCGTGGCCGCTGTGTTCATCCCAACTGTCGCGGAAATGTACCCCGAGGGCGAACAAACTATCGTGGAAACCACCCATCTGGCCAATGTGTTTCACGGTCTTGTGCGTCCAGGACATTACCGAGGCGTCACCACCGTGGTGACCAAATTGTTCAACATCGTTGGCGCTGATGCGGCCTATTTCGGCGAGAAAGATTACCAACAATTGGCCGTCATTCGCGCCATGGTGCGCGATCTTTATGCGCCGATCACAATCCACGGCGTCCCAACCGTGCGCGAAGCCGATGGGCTGGCGATGTCGTCGCGCAATGTGCGCCTGACACCTGCTGACCGTGCGGCCGCCCCAATCCTCATTGCGTCGCTGACTGCGGCAGAGGCATTGATCAAATCCGGCGAAACCGTGGAAACCGCGATTGACGCGATTGCGGCCACTATCGCGGCGGAACCCCTTGCGACCCTTAGCGCAGTCGATATCGTAGACGCCATAACTTTCGCCCCTGCCACTGGCAAACCCAGCGGCCCCGTGGGCATCATGATTTCCGCCAGTTTCGGCGACGTCATGTTGATCGACCAAAAGGAGGTCACGCCATGAGCAGCCAATCTGAGAACATCCGCCGCAATACCGTCCCGCAAATCGCGAAACGCAAAGGCGGTGAGCCTATTGTATCGCTGACAAGCTATCACGCGCATACGGCGGCCATTGTCGATAAATACGCGGATTTCATTCTTGTGGGCGACAGCCTTGGCATGGTGATGCACGGTATGGACAGCACCGTTGGCGTGCCGCTTGATCTGATGATCATGCATGGCAAGGCCGTGGTCCGCGGCACGCAAAAGGCGTTGATCGTGGTCGATATGCCTTTCGGCACTTATGAGGAATCCCCGAACATCGCGTTCCGCAATGCGGCCAAGATCATGAAAGAAACCTCATGCGGCGCGATCAAGCTTGAAGGCGGCGCACGCATGGCTCCTACAATCAAGTTCCTCACTGAACGCGGCATTCCGGTCATGGCCCACATCGGCCTAACCCCGCAGTCATCCCATGTCATGGGCGGGTTCAAAACCCAAGGTCGTGACGAAGACACATGGGCCGATCACATCGCCGACGCACATGCGGTGACCGAAGCAGGCGCATTTGCGGTTGTGCTGGAAGGCATGGTCGAACCGCTGGCGTCTAAAATCACCAAAGAAATCGCGATCCCGACGATTGGCATCGGCGCATCGGTGGATTGCGACGGGCAAATTTTGGTGCTCGAAGACATGCTTGGCATGAACCCATGGACCCCGAAATTCGTCAAAGTTTACGGCAGTCTTGGCCCGATGATCGAAGACAGCGTGAAACGCTACGCCGAAGAGGTCAAAGACCGGTCATTCCCAACCGAAGACGAAGTATACCGCTAAATCTGGTATTCCTTAGGGGAATCAACGCACTATATGCAGAAGGGGGAAGAAAATTTTCTTCTCCCCCTCGAAATTGGGGCAACACTGTGTTACGTTGAAGTTACCGCTCGTTAGAAGCGGACTGTTGAGGAAGCAAAAATGACCCGTTCTACTTTGATTGCGCTTGCCGCAATGTTGAGCCTTGGTGCCTGTATGGACGCGCAAGGATCCTATGTCGCCGGCCGCGCCGACAATGACATGCTCCGTTTTTCTGCATCGAACTATGTGCTGACGCTCGAAGACGCGCGTTAAAGCATCGCTGGCACGACCAAATCCGGTGGGCGATGCCCGTCGGCGAAGGTTTTGATGTTGATGATGACTTTTTCGCCCATCTCGATGCGCCCTTCGACAGTGGCCGATCCCATATGCGGCAATAGCACGACATTCGGCAGCGCCTTGAGCCGCGGATTGATGTCATGGGCATTCTCGAACACATCCAAACCCGCCCCCGCCAAATCCCCAGCGCGGAGCATCCGTGTGAGCGCGTTTTCATCAACGACCTCGCCGCGTGACGTGTTGATCAGCACAGCATCGGGCTTCATCAACTTCAACCGCCGCGCGTTCATCAGGTGAAACGTGGAGGGCGTATGCGGGCAGTTGATTGAAATCACATCCATCCGCGCGACCATCTGATCAAGGCTTTCCCAATAAGTCGCATTCAGCGCCTCTTCGGCGTCAGGGCGCAGACGTTTGCGGTTGTGGTAATGGATTTGCATGCCAAAAGCGGACGCACGCCGAGCCACGGCCTGTCCGATCCGGCCCATGCCCAGAATGCCCAGACGTCGTCCACCGATCCGCCCCCCCAGCATCGCTGTTGGGCTCCATCCGTCCCAGTCGTCGCCGCGAAGCACGGCAAGCCCTTCAGGGATGCGGCGGGTTACGGATAGCAACAAGGCCATCACCATATCGGCGGTGTCGTCAGTGGTTACACTGGGCGTATTGCTGACCTGAATGCCGCGCTGGCGGGCGGTGGCCACATCGATATTGTCGACCCCTGCCCCGTAGTTTGCAATCAGCAGCAACTGATCACCCGCCCCCGCCAATAGGCTTGCATCAATCTGATCGGTGATCGTCGGCACCAAAACATCAGCGGTTTTCATCGCTTCTGCCAATTCGGCGCGGGTCATAGGCGTATCATCAGGCCGCAAACGCACATCGAAAAGCTCAGCCAAACGCGCCTCGACCACATTGGGCAACCGTCGCGTGACGACAACACTTAGATGTTTACCTGGCATCTGGTGTTCCTTTTCGTTTTCAAATCAACTTCGTGATGTCAGGGTGCAAGATACAGACGCGAGGCACAAGAACCCGCGCAGAGAATGAGCAGTATTTACATGTTACGATCCATCACTGGCCTGATCAAAATCGGCTGTCTTTTGCTATGTTTCACAGGCACGGCCAGCGCGACGGAACGGGGCCCCGTCACCAATTTGCCAATGCCGCGCTTTGTGTCGCTCAAAGCGTCTGAAAGCAACGTGCGCCGCGGCCCATCACTGTCGCACCGTATTGATTGGGTGTTCAAACGCCGTAATATGCCGCTGCAAGTCGTCGCCGAATACAGCCATTGGCGCCGTGTCGTTGACCGTGAAGGCCAAGGCGGTTGGGTCCACTACACCATGCTATCCGGCACGCGGACTGTGATCGTTGATCAAGACATGCTCGCCCTGCGCGCGCGTCCTGATCTTGCCGCCACTGAAAACGCAGTGGTCGAAAAAGGTGTCATTGCCAAGCTCGGTGAATGCGGACCTGAATGGTGTCGCCTGACCGCTGGCGGTTACAAGGGCTGGGCGCAAAAATCCGTGCTTTGGGGTGTCGATATGGCCGAATTGCGCGACTAGCGCAGACGCGTTACATAACCTTATGTCTGCACCCAATTCCCATCGGCTGAACTTGTCCGCCGGCCTTTTGTCGGTCACCGTCGCTTTTGTGCTTGTCATCGCCAAACTCTGGGCGCTGGGGCAAACAGGATCGCTCGCGATTGCGGCCACTTTGGCCGATAGCGCGATGGATTTGATGATGTCGCTGGGTGGGTTGGCCGCCATTGCCTATGCCTCTAAACCCGCCGATGACGACCATAATTTCGGACATACCAGCGCCGAAGACCTTGCCGCCTTGGGCCAATCCCTGTTCATCCTGATCTCTGCCGGCGTGATCGCCGTCGCCGCCATTTTACGGCTGTTATCAGACGACGTGACATTGCCCGAAAGCGAGGCGAGCGGCATGGCCGTCGCGCTATTTGCGATCGTCGTTACGCTTGGCTTGGTCATCTGGCAACGCAGGGTCGCACGGTTGACAGGCAACAAGGTCGTAAAGGCCGACAGCCTGCATTATCTTGGCGATCTGATCCCCAACGTTGGCGCGATCATCGCGCTTTTCGCCTCTGCCCGTTTCGGCTTGGGCTATGTCGACAGCGTTGTGGCCTTGGGCGCGGCGGCCATCCTTGCGGTGGGCGCATTGCGTATCGGCAAAACTGCATGGGACGCGTTGATGGACCGTCAAGCCGACCCGCAAATGATCGCAGGGATCGAAAGCATCGCCCGCGATTTCCCCGGCCTTCACGGCTATCACGACCTGAAAACCCGCGTTGCGGGAAGCCGTGTGTTTGTGAACATGCATATCGAACTCGACGGTGCGCAGACATTAGACGAGGCACACGCCATCGGTGCCGCCCTACGCCGCGCAATTACAGCCGCATATCCCAACGTCGATGTCTTGATCCACAAGGATCCCGTCGGCGTGCAAAAACACCCCGACGACCACCGTTAGCCAGCCAAGCCGCGCCCTTTGAGCAACGCATCCACGCCGGGTAAACGCCCACGGAATTGGATGTACAGTTCAGCGGCGTCCACCGATCCGCCAGACGACAGCACTGTGTCCTCCAACCGCTTGGCGAGATCAGCGTCGAACGGGTTGCCCACCTCTTCGAATGCGGCGAACGCGTCCGCGTCCATCACCTCTGACCACATGTAGCTGTAGTAGCCGCAGGAATACCCGTCGCCCGCGAACACATGGGCAAAATGCGGCGTGGCATGGCGCATGCGAATGGCGCGGGGCATGCCGATATCTTCCAAAATCTCGGCCTGCTTTTGCATCGGATCGGCAGGCGGCGGCCCTTCATGAAACCCAAGATCGACAAGCGCTGATGCCACATATTCAACAGTGCTGAACCCCATATCATAGGTCGCAGCGCCCAACATCCGTTCCAGCAGATCCGCCGGCATCGGCGCGCCTGTTTTCGCATGGGTGGCAAATTCGACCAACACCTCAGGCACTTCCAGCCAATGTTCATACAGCTGGCTGGGCAGTTCGACAAAGTCACGGGCGACAGACGTGCCACTGATGCTTTCATAGGTCACGTCGGACAGCATTTGGTGCAACGCATGGCCAAATTCGTGGAACAGCGTCCGCGCATCATCATAAGAGAGCAACGCAGGCGACCCCGCCGCCGGTTTTGCAAAATTGCAGACGTTCACAACATGGGGGCGGACCTCGCCATTCGCGCGGCTTTGCGACCGCATCGCCGAACACCACGCACCCGACCGCTTGGACCCACGTGCGAAATAATCTCCGATGAATACGGCAACATGTTCGCCACCTCGCGTGACCTCCCACTGACGTACATCAGGGTGATACGAAGGCGCATCAAGTGGGGCGAATTCCAGCCCGAACAGGCGTGTCGCGCAGGCAAACGACGCCTCAATCATGCGGTCCAATTGCAGATATGGCTTTAACTCTGCCTCATCGAGGTCATGCAATTCCTTGCGACGCTTTTCTGAATAATACCGCCAGTCCCATGCCTCTAACGGGCCTTCCCAGCCATCGGCATGCAACATGCGTTCCAACTGCTTGGCATCCGCGTCAGCGGCATCCTTGGCCGGTGCCCAAACATCCATCAACAGTTTGCGCACGGACGCGGGATCACCGGCCATTTCGGTTTCCAACTTGTAGTCGGCAAAGTGTTCATAGCCCAGCAACTGCGCCCGCTCATACCGCAACGCAAGCGTTTCAGCGGCAAGCGCACGGTTGTCTGTTGCGCCGCCATTTGCCCCACGCGCCACCCATGCCTCATAGGCGGTCTGACGCAAATCACGGCGGTTTGAGAACTGTAAAAACGGAACGATTAGTGACCGTGACAATGTCAGAACTGGTCCACCAGCATCCTTTTCCTCGCCCGCAGATTTGGCTGTTGCGACAACAAAATCAGGCAAGCCCGACAACCCATCAATGTCGAGCGGCATGAACCAATCACGCTCATCCGCAAGGAGGTTCTGAACGAACTCCGTCCCCATCACCGACAGTCGCGATTTGACATCACGTAAACGATCCGCTTCAGCTCCAGTCAGCTTCGCCCCCGCGCGGACGAAGCCACGATGGGACAACATCAAGACCCGAGACTGTTCGTCCGTCAGGTCCAAAGCCTCGCGACGTGACCACAAATCTTCGACCCTCGCGAACAAGGCTGAATTACCCGTCACCCAAGACCCATAGGCGCTTAACTTGGGTGCAAATTCGCGCTGCAACGCCTCGCGGGCTGGATTGCTGTCGGCACCTGCAAGCGCATAAAACGCGCCCAAGACTCGGCTCAAATCCGCATCAGCCAACTCCATCGCCACGATCGTATTCTCAAACGTCGGCGCATCGGCATTCTGCGCAATCGCATCCATATTCGCCCGCGCGGTTTCTAGTGCTGCATCCACAGCAGGCGCAAAATCATCGTCAGAAATCACATCAAATGGCGGCAAGCCAAACGGGGTGCTCCAGTCGGTCAACAGCGGGTTGGTCATGGCAAATCTCCTATTCCCACTACAGCTAATCCCAGCCCTCGCGTTTTGCCAGAACCCATGCCTCGCATTTTCTCAAATACTCACTTTGGCGCAGCACAAACTGCACAAGCCACATCGCGTTTGACCGAAATCACCCGCGTCTGGGCATAAAGCGCGTCATAGATCATCAAGCGCCCGCGCAATGTGTCGCCAGCCCCCGTCAGCGCCTTAACCGCCTCCACCGCCATCATCGATCCGACGGCGCCAGCAAGCGGGCCGATGACCCCTGCCTCGGCGCAACTTGGGACCAAATCGGCGTCTGGTGCGGTTGGGAAAACACATGCATAGCATGGACCATCATGGGCAGGATCATAGAGACTGATCTGTCCTTCCCACTGCGTCAATGCCGCAGAAATCAGCGGTTTTCCAAGCGCCACACAAGTTTCATTCACCAGATAGCGCGTCGCGAAATTATCGGTTCCGTCGAGCACCAAATCATAGTCTGCGATGATGCCCGCCGCGATATCAGCCGTCAGTCGGCGGTTGTACGGGCGCACCGTGACGTAGGGGTTCTGGGCCGTCATCGCATCTGCCGCTGACTGCACCTTTGGGTCACCAATGCGGCTGTCGATGTGAATAATCTGTCGCTGTAAGTTGCTGTTATCAACCACGTCATCATCGATAACACCGATTGTGCCAACGCCAGCGGCGGCAAGATATTGCAGTGCAGGTGAACCAAGCCCACCGGCACCGACGACCAACACAGATGCATTGTGCAGCGCCTTTTGCCCCTGCCCGCCAACCTCGCGCAGCATGATGTGGCGGGCGTAACGGTCCAACTCGCTGGCGGAGAATTTACCGTCAGAGGAGGCCTCGGCCGTGCCGGACTGCGCCCTGTTGCGCAAGCCGCGCAGTAAGCGCCGATAGCCAATCGCGATCCCGCCAAACGCCAGCAGCAACGCCCACAGACGCACATCGCCCCCGGTCGCTTCACGTAGGGGATGCCCATTCGGCAACGTGACCTGAATCAAGATGACCGCTGCAAACAGAATGCCAATCATCACCCAACGCGCACGTTTTGGCGTGCCCATCGCCATGCCAGTCCCCCAAAGAACCGCGGCCATCGCGAAGACGACCATCATTGGCCAGTTGATCCAAACCCAGCCGCACCACGCGCCGTATCATCAAGCGTGTCGACAAGATCAAATCCCGCTTGAACAACTGGCGCTGCCACCATCTGCGCGATCCGCATGCCATGGGTCACCTCAAACGGGGCATCACCTAGATTGATCATAATCACCCCAATGGTCCCGCGATAGTCGCTGTCGATCGTGCCGGGTGCATTGACCAACGCAATCCCATGTTTCAGCGCCAGACCAGAACGCGGCCTGATCTGCACCTCGAACCCTTCGGGGATCGCCATGCGCAGACCTGTCGGGATGAGCGCACGCGCACCAGCGGCCAGCGTGACGCCCTTCCCATCCGCAAAGTTTGCGCGCAAATCAGCACCCGCCGCACCCGCCGTTTCATAACTGGGCAGGCCAAGCGTCTGGTCGGCCCCATCGGCCCAAGCGAGCCGGATCATCATGCCAGCGCCTCTGCCAGTTTTTGCGCGAGCTTGGCCGCAACGGCGTCTTTGGTCATGCGCGGCCAGTCTTCGGACCCGTTTTCCGTAATCAACGTCACATCATTTTCGGACCCGCCCATGATGCCGGTGGATGGCGACACATCATTGGCAACGATCCAGTCACAGCCCTTGCGTTTACGCTTGGCAGTTGCGTTGGTAATCACGTCATCGGTTTCGGCTGCAAAGCCGATGACCAATGCGGGGCGTCCCGTTTTCATCTTGCAAACTGTGGCGAGGATGTCTGGGTTTTCGGCGAATTCCAGTTCGGGCAATCCATTGCCGTCCTTCTTTATCTTGGACGTGCCAGCGTTGACCACATGCCAATCGGCCACGGCGGCCGCGAAAATACCCGCGTCAGCGGCGGGCGCATTTTGCACGGCCTCCAACATTTGGGCAGCGGTTTGCACGGCCACGACGTTCAATCCCATCGGCGGGGGCACGTCGGCAGGGCCGGTAACGAATGTCACGTCCGCACCCAAACCAGCCAGCGCCCGCGCAATCGCCGTGCCCTGCGCACCGGACGAGCGGTTTGCGATGTAGCGCACGGGATCAATCGGTTCGTGTGTCGGGCCAGAGGTCACAAGGATATGTTTGCCCTTCAGCGGCCCATCGGCCAGCGCCGCATCAACCGCCGCGACGATTTCCATAGGCTCTGCCAACCGACCATAGCCGTATTCGCCGCAGGCCATGTCACCTTCATTAGGGCCGACAAACAGAATGCCATCGTCCTCAAGTTGCGCCAGATTGCGCTGTGTTGCCGCGTGTTCCCACATGCGCACGTTCATCGACGGGGCGACAAGCACGCGTTTGTCCGTGGCAAGCAACAAGGTCGAAGCGAGGTCATTTGCCAAACCGCCCGCCATCTTGGCCATCAGGTCGGCGGTGCCGGGGGCGACCACGACCAGATCGGCAGCGCGAGATAGCTCGATATGGCCCATTTCTGCCTCGGCATTCAGGTCGAACAAATCTTGGTAGACTTTCTCAGACGCCAATGCAGATACGCTGAGCGGGGTCACAAATTCCGCGCCAGCCTTGGTCAACACAGGCGTCACAGACGCGCCCTGTTCACGCAAGCGGCGGATCAGATCGAGCGATTTGAACGCGGCAATCCCGCCCCCGATAATCAAAAGAATACGTTTGTCAGCCAGCATGTTACGCCTCCGGTTTCTTCACCGGTGACACTATGGCAAACTGCGGGCCAATGACAATGCGCCGTGTCAGTGTAGGAATGCTGTGATCTCTGGGCTTTGGGCTTCTAAGTTTTTGCGCATCTTGGTGAAAGCTGCGGCCTCTACCTGACGAACGCGTTCTTTGGACAGGCCGAGCTCTTTGCCCAAACATTCCAAAGTGCGCGGATCGTCGCGGATTTTGCGTTCGCGCACGATGAATTGTTCACGGTCGTTCAGCGATGACAGCGCGGTCAACAACCACTGGCGTAGGGTGTCATTGTCGTGATTGTTGGCAACGGTTTCATCCGCCTGCGTGCCGCTATCTTCAAGCGCGTCAATCCACTCGCGGCCTTCGTCCTCGGAAGATTGGGTCATATCTAACGAAAAATCTGACCCCGCCAAACGCCCATCCATCATTTCAACATCATGCAGCGGCACACCTAATTCATCGGAAATCGCCTGAAGCAAAACGTGCCGTTCAATCTGGATCCCTTCGGCAGTAGCTTCACGTTCTATCCGCGCTTGGACACGGCGCATGTTAAAGAACAGGGACTTTTGCGACGATGTGGACCCTGTGCGGACCATGGACCAGTTACGCATCACGTGATCTTGGATCGATGCCTTGATCCACCAAACGGCATAGGTGGAAAAGCGAAGGCCGCGATCAGGGTCGAATTTTTCGGCAGCTTTCATCAGGCCGACGGATGCTTCTTGGATCAGGTCATTCATCGGTGCGCCGTAACGGCGAAATTTCGACGCCATGGATATCGCCAACCGCATGTAGGCCGTGATCAAACGGTGCAGCGCCTGTTCGTCGCGATGGTCGCGCCATGCATAGGCCAAGGCGAGTTCCGTTTCCGCATCCAATAGCTCTGCTTTCATCGCCGTGCGCGAAAGGATTTGATCTGTGTTTACCGCAGCAACCATCTTAAGTTCTCCCCAGACTTGCGAACTGCACTTTTCGTGCTAATTGTTTGTCGCTTTCACGCCTCAACGCGCAGTTTTCAAATGAGTTCCATGAAAAATCAAAATAATCTCACTTTGGTGTTGGGCGGCGCGGCGAGCGGGAAGTCAAAGTTCGCCGAAACCCTTTGCGAACAAAGTGGATTGGCCAAAATTTACATCGCAACGGCACAGGTGTTTGACGATGAAATGGCCGCGAAAATCGCGGCGCATCTTGACCAGCGCGGGAAAAACTGGACCACCATAGAGGTCCCATTGGACGTGCCAAACGCCCTTGCCACCGCGAAAGCGGGCGACATTGTGCTTCTCGATTGCGCGACGCTTTGGCTGACCAATGTGATCTTGGGCGAACACGATTTGGACGCGCATCGGGCCGCATTGCTGACCGCGCTTTCGGCATGCGCAGCCCCCGTTGTCGTGGTTTCGAACGAGGTCGGTATGGGCATCGTGCCCGACAACGCATTGTCGCGCCGGTTCCGCAATGCCCAAGGGGCGCTGAACCAAGACGTCGCGGCAATTGCCGATACGGTCGTAGCTGTGATGGCCGGTTTGCCGCTGGCGTTAAAGGGCAACCTATGACCACGCTCTGGCTCGTGCGGCACGGGCCAACCCATGCGAAATCGATGATCGGATGGACGGACCTGCCCGCTGACCTTTCGGATACGGCCGCGATTGGGCGGTTGCGAGATTATTTACCCGAAGCCCCTGTCGTATCATCCGATCTGATCCGCGCCGTCGATACGGCCAGCGCCTTGGACCCAGCCCAGCGCCTCTCCCACGATCCCGCCTTGCGTGAAATCAATTTCGGCGCATGGGATGGGTTGTCATTTTCAGATGCCGAAGCCCGCGATCCCGACCTACTGCGCGCCTATTGGGAAACGCCAGGCGACGTGGCCCCACCCGATGGCGAAAGCTGGAACACGGTGCGTGCGCGGGTGGATGCCGCCATCGACGGTTATGTTGCGTTGGGGCATTCCGACCTGATCATCGTCGCCCATTTCGGCGTGATCCTGACGCAAGTGCAGCGGGCTTTGGGGATCAACGCCTATGCCGCCTTCAGCCATAAGATCAGCAATTTCTCCGTCACAAAAATCACCACCAGCCCCCGTTGGGACGCCCCCGTCATCAATCACATCGCGTGATATTACGGTTCACAGAATTGCGTTGGCATCCGGCCCACCCACGCCCTAAGGTTGTGGCATGACGTATCACATGTATCTCGGCAATCGCCTGTATTTTAGCTGGTCCATCGCGGCCTATTTGATGTTCAACCGTTTCGGATTGGAGGATCAGGTCAAAACCAAGATCTTCCGCCCAGAATCCGAATCCGCCCTAGGCCCCATGCTGGCCGACCTCGCGCCCGCACGGACATTGCCCACGGTCGTCACGCCCGAGGGTGCGACGTTGAACGACAGCATGGCGATCGGCGAAGAGCTCGCCAGCCGCCACCCCGACATCGCGTTCTGGCCGTCTGACCCGCTGGCCCGCGGAACAGCGCGGGCGTTGGCCAATGAAATGCATTCCAGCTTTGGCGGCTTACGCAGCGACTGGGCCGTGAACCTACGGACCGGATTTGAAACCGTGACACCGCCCGACAACATCGCCGCTGAACTGGACCGATTGGAAACCGTCTGGACCCATGCGCGCGACGTCACGGGTAGCAAAACGCCATGGCTTTGCGGGGAATATTCCATCGTCGATGCGATATTCGCACCGATGGCGACGCAACTCGCGACCTACGGATTTGATACGCGGCCGACGACCCGCGCCTATGTCGCGGCGCATCTTGCGGATCCGTCCTTGCGCCGGTGGCGGGCGATGGGGCTGGCCAATGAACCGCGCCTGCCCGCGTTCGAGGCCGGTTTGCCAGAGGTGCCATGGCGCGGACCAACGCCGCTGGCGGCACGGGCGGTTGAAACCGGCACGCCCGAAAACGACGTCTGCCCTTACTCCGGTCTGGAGATCACGCATTTGCTTGAATTGGATGGGCGGACTTTCGGGTTCTGCAACGCATTCTGCCGCGACAAAACCGTGAATGACGCCGCCGCATGGCCGCAATTCATGGCGCTACTTTAATCCGGCGTTAACCATTCCTAAACCAGCGCGCCTTACTCGTTAACCAAGCTTAACGACGAGGGCGCCATGGCCGCGGTTACATATACAGTTGCCTTCGAAGGCATAAAGGCGCGCATGGTAGAAGTGCAATGCGCCGTCGCACCTGGCATCCCTGCGTTCACAATTGTCGGACTGCCAGACAAGGCCGTATCCGAGGCCCGCGAACGGGTTCGCGCAGCACTGACCGCAATGGCAATCGCACTGCCATCTAAGCGGATCACGATCAATCTGTCGCCTGCCGATCTGCCCAAAATTGGGTCGCACTTCGATCTTCCAATCGCCGTGGCCGTACTCTCCGCCATCGAAATCATTCCACCTGATGATGCCGCCGCAACCGTGGCCTTAGGGGAGTTGTCCCTCAACGGCGATCTGGTGCCAGTTCACGGCGCTTTACCCGCCGCCATGGCGGCCGCGGTCGAGGAAAAGCAACTTCTCTGCCCCAAGGCCTGTGGACCAGAAGCCGCCTGGGTCGGCAACGCCCGCGTGATCGCCCCCAACAGCTTGGCGCAGCTAATTCAACATTTCACAGGGCAATCCGTCTTGGCCAATGCGCAAGCGGGCGAGGTAAAAACCCGCCCAACCTCCCGCGACTTGGCGGATGTGAAGGGGCAAGAACGCGCCAAACGCGCCTTGGAAATCGCCGCGGCGGGCAGACATCACATGTTTTTAGTGGGGCCACCCGGGTCCGGAAAATCCATGCTGGCCGCTCGGCTACCCAGCATCCTACCCCCACTTACGCCACCGGAAGCACTGGAAACGTCCATGATCCATTCGGTGTCAGGGCTACTCGACGAAGGTGGGATCAATCGTGAACGCCCGTTCCGCGAACCCCACCACACCGCATCTATGGCAGCAATCGTAGGCGGCGGGCGCGGCGCGAAGCCCGGTGAAATCAGCCTCGCCCACAATGGCGTGTTGTTCATGGACGAATTCCCCGAGTTTTCACGCACGGTTTTGGAAACCCTTCGCCAGCCAATTGAGACCGGCGAGGTCGTCGTGGCTCGCGCCAATGCACATATCAAATACCCTTGCCAATTCATGCTGATGGCCGCAGCGAACCCCTGCGAATGTGGATTCTTGACCGATCCCGCCCGCGCATGTTCACGCGCGCCCAACTGCGGTGAAGACTATATGGGCCGTATTTCTGGACCGCTTATGGACCGGTTCGACATACGGATCGAAGTTCCGCCAGTGGCCTTTACCGACCTTGATTTGCCGCAAGATGGTGAAAGCTCGACCAGAATCCGTGCGCGCGTTGCTTCGGCGCGGAATATACAAACGGAACGCTATGAAGACGCGCCAAATTTGCGCGTGAATGCAGATGCCGAAGGCCGCGTGTTAGAAGACATCGCCACACCCGATTCCGAAGGTAAGGCCTTGCTTGCTCGCGTTGCAGAACGCTTCGGTTTGTCAGCACGCGGCTACCATCGCGTTTTGCGTGTGGCCCGCACGATTGCAGACCTTGACGGATCGGCGGACGTGCGCCACCCCCATGTGGCAGAAGCAATAAGTTACAGATTGGCGCTAACCAAAGACGATTAGCGCCGTGCTTCGATTGCTTCCCAGATTTTTGCAGTGATATTAACGTTATCAAAGCGTTCGAGTTCTTGAATGCCAGTCGGCGAAGTTACGTTTATTTCAGTGAGCCAGTCGCCAATCACGTCGATGCCCACAAACACCTGACCCTTTTCGCGCAATAGCGGACCGATTGCGGCGCAGATTTCGCGATCGCGGTCTGTCAGTTCAACTTTTTCAGGGCGACCGCCGACATGCATATTCGACCGCGTTTCACCTTCGGCAGGAACGCGATTGATGGCGCCGACGGGTTCCCCATCAACAAGGATCACGCGTTTGTCGCCCTTTGAAACGTCAGGCAGAAATTTTTGCATGATCAGCGGCTCATTGTTGATCCCAGAGAACATTTCATGCAGTGAAGCCAAGTTGCTATCGTCTTTACGCAATTTAAAGACGCCCGCGCCGCCGTTCCCATAAAGCGGCTTAAGAATAACATCACCGTGGCGTGCGCGGAAATCCTTTAGCGTTTCCAGATCACGCGCAATCATCGTGGGTGGTGTCAGATCGGGAAAATTCAGAACCAGCAGCTTTTCAGGATAATTGCGAACCCAAAACGGATCATTCACAACCAATGTGTCAGGTTGAATCATATCCAGAATATGGGTCGTAGTGATATATCCCATGTCGAATGGCGGGTCTTGGCGCAGCCACACCACATCATAGTCGGCCAGATTGACTTCGGACTCTTCGCCCAACGTGAAATGATCGCCCTGAACACGCTGCACTGTAACAGGCCAACCACGCGCAGTGACGCGACCCTCTTGATAGGTCAACTTGTCCGGCGTGTAATAGAACAACTCATGCCCGCGGGCCTGCGCCTCTTCCATGATGCGGAAAGTGCTGTCAGCGTCGATATTGATCGGACCAATTGGGTCCATTTGAATGGCGACTTTCAGGGACATAGGCAGACCTCATTGTGTTTGTGGTCTGTGATACATGGCGCAAGCAGGGCCGCTGTTCAACCGTCGCTAGGCGCTGCCAAAAGCATTTTCGATTATTTGCACGTCGCCTTGGCCATTTACCAATGCAAGATCAAAACGGACATCGGTGAGTTGCCCCTTTGGCTCGCCAGCCAAAAACTCTGACCCCGCCGCTACCAATCTGTCCATCTGCCGTCGCCCCAAACGTGTTGCAGCCCGCGCGAAGTTTTCGCTTTTCTTAACTTCGACAAAAATAACTTGCGCACCGTCGCGCATAATCAAATCTATTTCACCGCCCGACCCGCGCCAGCGTTTTGCCTCCAAGCGATGGTTCCTTAAGATATAGTTTCGCGCGGCGATATCTTCTGCGACACGGCCCGCATGATATCCAACGCTTCCTGTCATTCACCATCTCCTAGCCCGAGGGCCGTTTGATAAACCTGCCTGCGCGGCAAACCCATTGCACCCGCGACAACCGTCGCCGCATCTTTCACACGCATCGTTTTCATCGCATCACGTAAAGCCGTTTCAACATCCAATTCAACAACTTCTGTGGCGCCTGCGCGGCCAACCAGAACAACCAGTTCCCCTTTCACAACACGCCCATCATATGCATCAATGACTGCATCCAAACTACCGCGCTGGGTTTCTTCAAATTTTTTGGTCAGCTCGCGACAGACAACCACCTGCCTCTCTCCGCCTAAGACATCGCGCAAACTACCTAACATATGATGAATGCGTTTCGGGCTTTCATAGAAAACCAATGTGAATGGCGTATCGCGCAGTTGTGCGATCTCTGTTTCGCGTTGCTGCTTGGATGCCGCAAGAAATCCAACAAATGCAAACCTGTCCGTCGGCAATCCCGATACGGTCAATGCTGCCAACACGGCAGAGGCCCCGGGCGCAGTAAACACAGGCAAGCCCGCGTCGATCACTGCGCGCCCCATTTCATAGCCTGGGTCGGCGATCAACGGCGTGCCCGCTTCGGAAACATAAGCCACGGATTTACCATCCGCGATCGCATCGACAAACCGTTTCGTGGCGCCATCACTGGTATGATCATGAAAGGCGACGACCTGCCGCCCGTTCAATGGCACCCCATGAATTTCCATCAATTTACGCGCCGTGCGTGTATCTTCGGCCGCTAAAACGTCGGCGGACGCCAATATATCCAATCCCCGCAACGTCATATCCCTTGCCGACCCGATAGGCGTCGCGACAAAATACAGACCGGCGGAGAGCGGCTTGGTCAAAAAATTCATAACTAGACCCTTGTGGCTGAGACAGTATTATGGTTCCCGAATGATCATCAACAAGGCACAGCTGAATGTGCTAAGGCAATATCAAGGTCACGTCACCTAAAGGGAGTTATATCTATGTTTGCCCGTTTACCCAGTCCCCAAAAGGCTATTGGTCGTATTTTTGCGCTCCTTTCCATGATGTGGCTCGCCGCTTGCGACCCAAGCATGCTTAGCGGCCTTGGCAATGCGGGCCAACGCATTGACCCGAACGCCCCGATCCAAGTCGCATTGCTGGTGCCCGGCGGCTCTGGCGCTGGGACGGACAGCTTGTTGGCTGCAAATCTTGAAAACGCTGCGCGTCTGGCAATTTCTGATCTTGAGGGCGTGAAAATCGACTTGCGGGTCTATAACACAGGCGCAGATCCACTGCGGGCCGCCTCTGTTGCCACGCAGGCCGTGACCGAAGGTGCCAATATCATCCTTGGGCCGCTCTTTGGTGAAGCTGCAAATGCCGCCGGTGTTGCGGTGTCCAGCGCGAATGTGAATGTTCTGACGTTTTCGAACAATACGACCATCGCAGGCGGCAACGTATTTGTTCTGGGATCAACCTTTCAAAACACCGCTTCCCGTCTTGTCGGCTATGCGGGCCGTCAAGGTATCCGTCGCTATGCCGTCATTCACGGCGATAACGTCGCCGGCGAAGCTGGACGCGACGCGGTGGCCACTGCTGTGCGCAATGCTGGCTCCGATCTCGCATCGATCCAAAGCTACCCTCTGTCGCAACAAGGCATCTTTAACGCAGCAGGACCAATGGTCGCCGCTGTCAATGCGTCCGGCGCACAGGCTGTATTATTGACAGCAGGTGTGAACGCGGATTTGCCAATCGTGGCAACAGCGCTGCCCGAGGCTGGACTAAACACAACGACAACGCGTTACCTTGGCCTGACACGCTGGAATGCAGCGCCGCAAGCGCTAGCATTACCTGGCCTTCAAAACGGGTTGTTCGCGCTGCCAGATCAAACCTTGCAAAACCTTTTCGACAGCCGCTATGAGGCAGCATATGGGGACCGACCGCACCCATTGGCCGGTCTTGCATTTGACGGCATCGCCGCAATTGGCGCATTGGCAGCCAGTGGGAACGCGAACGCATTGACAAAAGAGGCGCTGACATCACCGCAAGGTTTCCAAGGCACATCTGGCATCTTCCGCTTCTTGGCGGATGGCACCAACCAGCGCGGGTTGGCTGTGGCCACTGTGCGTGATGGGGCCGTTGTGATCCTCGAACCAGCGCCACGTAGCTTTGGCGGTTCTGGATCTTAACACGTGCCAATAGATAACCAATCTCCTCAGGCGCCGGACGGGTTCATCTGTCCGGCGCCTTCGATTTGCGACACATCCGGCCTGCGCGCGCGGATTGATGCGGCAGTTGCAGATTGCCCTGACGCGGGCGCCATAAGGCAAGCCACTGTTACTGTGCTGATAGATGCACAAAAAACGGGTCGCGACACGATCACCAAGGCCTTTCTTGCCGATCCGTCCAATGCACGTCCCACGACACGTGCGATCAGCTGGCTAACCGACCAAATCGTCTGCGAAGTGCTTTATGTCGCCACGCATTATTTGCACCCGCTGCCCAATCCGACAGAAGGCGAGCGGCTCGCATTGATTGCTGTTGGTGGATATGGGCGTGGCGAAATGGCACCGCAGTC
The DNA here is from genome assembly GCA_964022435.1 of uncultured Roseobacteraceae bacterium. GTDB lineage: Bacteria > Pseudomonadota > Alphaproteobacteria > Rhodobacterales > Rhodobacteraceae > Yoonia. The sequence goes on from CAXIAL010000001.1 coordinate 46,709, forward strand.
CGATGTCGACCTGCTATTTCTGACGCCTTACAAAATCACCCCTTGGGCCGAAAGCGTGATCGAATCCATGCTTTATATCTTGTGGGATTTGAAGCTAAAGGTCGGCCATGCAAGCCGCACCGTAAAGGAATGTATTCGGCTTGCCCGAGACGATTTCACGATCCGAACATCTTTGGTCGAAACCCGTTTGATCGCGGGTGATCCGGCGCTGGCAGACGCCTTGGGCGAACGGCTTTGGGCCGACTTGTTCAAATCTACGGCGCCTGAATTCATCGACGCCAAGTTGACAGAACGCGAAGAACGCCACCGCAAACAAGGTGGTCAGCGCTATATGGTCGAGCCAAACGTCAAAGAAGGCAAAGGCGGCTTGCGCGATTTGCAGTCGCTGTATTGGATCGGCAAATACGTCAACGGCGTCAAAAATGCGTCTGAATTGGTTGACCACAAGCTATTCACCCAAGACGAGTACGAAGCGTTTCATACCGCCGAAGACTTTCTTTGGGCCGTGCGCTGCCACCTACATTTGATTGCAAAACGCCCCATGGATCAGCTTACATTTGATCTTCAGGTCGAAGTCGCGGACCGAATGGGGTTCAAGGACGGTGGTGGGCGCCGTGCAGTTGAACACTTTATGCAAACCTATTTCCGGCACGCGACCCAAGTGGGCGAGCTAACGCGTATCTTTTTGACGGCGCAAGAGAATGCCCATCTGAAACCCGAACCCATGCTGGAACGGTTTTTCAAACGGCGCAAGAAAGCCAAGCCACCATATGCGATTTTGCAAAACCGGATTACGGTTGCAGATGTTGATGCGTTTCTCGCTGATCCGCTAAACCTGCTGCGCATATTCGAAGAGGCGTTGCGCACCGGCACATTGCTACATCCAGATGCGATGCGCTTGTTGTCGTCTAATTTGCATTTGATTGACGCATCTATGCAAAACAACAAGGACGCAGCCAAGCTGTTCCTAGATACGATGCTGAAACACGGGAACCCAGAGCGCGGATTGCGGCGCATGAACGAGCTGGGTATTCTTGGCGCTTTCATCCCTGAATTTGCACCCATCGTGGCGATGATGCAGTTCAATATGTACCATCACTATACCGTCGACGAACATACCATTCAGACAATCAGCCACCTTGCGCAAATCGAGCGTGAAGAGCTGATTGAAGAATTGCCTGTTGCTTCGTCTATCCTGAAACGCGGGATCAGCCGCAAGGTGATTTACGTGGCCTTGTTGCTGCACGATATCGGCAAGGGTCGCCCAGAAGATCATTCCATCTTGGGCGCACAGATTGCACGGGTTGTCGCCCCGCGTTTGGGCCTTTCGAAAAAGGAATGCGAAACAGTAGAATGGCTGATCCGCTATCATTTGCTGATGTCCGATGTGGCGCAAAAGCGCGACATTTCCGACCCGCGCACGGTGCGCGACTTCGCCAAGGTCGTGAAGTCTGTCGAACGTCTGGACCTGCTGACCGTACTGACAGTCTGCGACATTCGCGGCGTCGGGCCAGGCACATGGAACAATTGGAAAGCCGTCTTGATCCGCGATCTGTATGCCGCGACGCGAGATGCGCTTGAAAACGGGCTCGAAGACCTCAACCGCGAGACCCGCGAAAATGAAGCTAAACGTGCCCTGCGCGGTGCCCTCGTAGATTGGCCTGCCAAAGATTTGCGCACAGAAACCGCCCGTCACTACGGCCCATATTGGCAGGGTCTTCCGCTCGCGGCCCATCAAGTATTCGCAAAGCTTTTGCGCGATATGGATGACAGCCAAATCAGCATCGACCTGATGCTCGACGAAGACCGCGACGCGACCCGTGCTTGCCTTGCCATGGTAGATCATCCCGGGCTGTTTAGCCGGATGACCGGTGCCTTGGCGCTTGTCGGGGCCAATGTCGTGGATGCCCGCACCTATACGACCAACGACGGCTACGCGACAGCAGTGTTCTGGATTCAAGACGCAGATGGCAGACCCTACGAGGCCGCCCGTCTGCCGCGTTTGCGCAAGATGATCAGCCGCACATTGCGCGGTGAAGTCGTGGCCCGTGATGCACTGAAAGACCGCGACAAGATCAAGAAGCGCGAGCAGGCATTCCGCGTGCCAACCCATATTACTTTCGACAACACAGGGTCCGAGATTTACACGATTATCGAGGTCGATACCCGCGACCGACCCGGGCTTTTGTTCGACCTAACCCGCACGCTTGCTAATAATAACGTCTATATCGCCAGCGCGGTGATCGCGACCTTTGGCGAACAGGTCGTCGACAGTTTCTACGTCAAAGACATGATCGGCCTGAAATACCATTCCGAAGCAAAGCGTGCCACGCTGGAACGCAAATTGCGCGAAGCCATTTCCCAAGGCGCTGAAAGGGCACGTTCATGAAACCCATCCGCCTGATGGCCGGCTTTTTCACCGTGGGATTGTGGACACTGCTTAGCCGCGTTTTTGGATTTATCCGCGACATTATGATCGCCGCGTTTCTTGGCACAGGCCCCGTAGCAGAAGCCTTTCTAATCGCGTTTTCCCTGCCCAACATGTTCCGCAGGTTTTTCGCCGAAGGCGCGTTCAACACCGCCTTCGTTCCGATGTTTTCGAAGAAGGTGCAAGCCGACGACGATGCGTTGCGTTTCGCCCAAGACGCATTCGTCGGCATGGCCTTCATCCTGACCGTTTTCACAACCATCGGCGTGCTGGCGATGCCCGCATTGGTCACAGCAATGGCATCGGGTTTCGCAGCAGACGAGCGGTTTGATTTGGCTGTTACCTATGGGCGGATCGCTTTCCCGTATATTCTGCTTATCTCGCTTTCAGCGTTGCTATCGGGCGTATTGAACGCAACGGGCCGTTTTGTGGCCGCCGCCGCCGCACCCGTGTTACTCAACGTGATCTTCATAATTGCGCTGGTCGTCACGGCCTTGGTCATGGACCCAAGTGAAATGACGATCGGGAATTCCCTTGCTTGGGCCGTTCCAATTGGCGGAGCCGCGCAACTGGCCTTGGTGTGGCTCGCCGCGCGCCGTGCGGGCTATCCGCTGCGCATCGGTCTGCCCAAAATGACCCCTGATTTAAAGCGCCTCGCCATGATCGCCCTGCCCGCCGCATTGGCTGGCGGCGTAATGCAGATCAACCTTTTGGTTGGCCGCCAAGTTGCCAGCTTCTTTGATGGGGCAATCGCATGGATCAACTATGCTGACCGGCTATATCAGCTGCCCTTGGGCGTTGTGGCGATTGCGATTGGTGTCGTGTTGCTGCCAGACCTTTCACGCCGTCTGCAAGACGGGGATGACGCCGGTGGGCGCGACGCGTTCAATCGTGCCAGCGAACTTGCCTTGGCACTGACCGTGCCCGCAGCAGTAGCATTGATTGTGATCCCCGTGCCACTGGTCAGCGTTTTGTTTGAACGCGGCGCATTTTCGTCAGACGACACGATGGCCACCGCATTGGCTGTTACAGTCTACGGACTGGGTCTGCCAGCGTTCGTGCTGGCCAAGACATTCCAACCGCTGTTCTTTGCGCGCAGCGACACGAAACGTCCGTTTTACTACGCCTTGGCTGCGATGGTCCTGAACGCTGTGCTGGCGATTGGGCTGTCTTTCTACATAGGCTTTATCGCAGCCCCGCTTGGCACCACGCTGACCGCGTGGGCGATGGTTGCAATGCTATGGAATGGATCCCGCAACATGGGGGATGCGGCCAAGTTCGATCAACGTTTCAAGACACGCATCTGGCGCATTCTGATTGCATCTGGCCTAATGGGCGTCTTACTGATGTTGGCCGAAATGGTGCTGTCACCTTTTATCGGCATGGCGACAGTCCGCTATCTGGCGCTGATCGCATTGATCGCCGTCGGGATCGTCGGATATTTCGGGACCGGCCACCTTGTAGGTGCTTTCCGGTTGGGCGAGTTCAAACGCGCGTTGCGCCGTTAACTGCGTTCGCGCAGCTTGGCGACCAAGGCCGTCCAGCCCCCCGGTGCAACGATGATCGACACGACAAAGCCGAATGCAAACCCTGCCAGTTCAGCGAGCCAAGACGGGTCTGACCCAAAGAACAGCCCAAACACCAGTTGCAAGGCCAACAGAAAGCCAATCAGCTGGAATGCCTTTACCTGATTTTCCCCTGACGCCCCCAAACGAACCCACAGAATATACGTGAACGCGCCAATCAATCCATAAACCGCAGGGTAAAGACCGATCAACGGCACGGGTCCTTCCGCGATAAGGCCAAAGATGATGGCGCCAAAGACCAACGCGCCAAAGAACACGATCAACACGGCCACGCCGCTGAATACATCGCCTACGAATTTCCCTAATGCTAAAAGCAACGCCGCCGCAAAAAGCGCATGTGTAAAGCTGGCATGCAAAAAACCGTAGGTGACAAATCGTTTCAGCAGATCAAAGCTGAAATCCCCAACCGCGATCACGCGGTCCAAAACCAATGGCGAAAATGCGTAATCTTGTAGCGCGGCGATGCGCCAGCCGATCCCTTGAGGTCCCCCGATCATGCCTGCAGCAGCGGCAGAAAGCGCCAGTTCGACCAAGACCACAATCAAACATAACACGATCACCACGGGCGGGATCGGATTGACGACGGGCTCTTGCTGCATGGGTTTCCACCTTGGGCTGTTGAAAATCAAAACACTGTCTGCCATGAGTATGCGCAACCTAGACATTTATCCAGACCGGACCGATCCCATGACTGACACGACATTCACACCACGCGTATTTTCAGGGATCAAACCCTCTGGCGGCTTGCAGCTTGGCAACTACCTAGGCGCGATTAAGCGCTTTGTGGGCATGCAGGGACAGATGGAAACGGTCTATTGTGTCGTTGACATGCACGCGATCACCGTCTGGCAGGATCCGGCAGAGCTTGCCAATGCGACACGCGAAGTCGCCGCAGGTTATCTCGCCGCGGGTCTGGACCCGACAAAATCTATTCTGTTCAATCAATCCCAAGTGTCCGCCCACGCCGAACTTGGTTGGATTTTCAATTGCGTCGCCCGCGTTGGCTGGATGAACCGCATGACACAGTTCAAGGACAAAGCCGGATCGAACGCTGAAAAACAATCGCTCGGACTTTACGCTTACCCCGCGCTGATGGCCGCAGACATTTTGCTGTATCACGCCACCGATGTGCCTGTTGGCGAGGATCAGAAACAGCACGTGGAGCTGACCCGCGACATCGCGAAGAAGTTTAACCACGACTATAAGGTTGATTTCTTCCCCGAAACCAACCCAGTGATCGATGGCCCTGCGACCCGCGTGATGAACCTGCGCGACGGGACCAAAAAGATGTCCAAATCCGGCGAAAGCGACATGGAACGAATCAACATGACTGATGACGCCGATAAGATCGCCAAGAAGTTTAAGAAAGCGAAGACCGATCCAGAACCACTGCCTGAAACAGTTGAAGGATTGGCCAGCCGCCCAGAGGCCCGCAATCTTGTGGATATCTACGCAGCCTTGAACGACACGACGCCAGAGGTGGTGATGTCGGAATATGCGGGCGCACAGTGGGGCAAGTTTAAACCTGCTTTGGCCGATCTTGCTGTGTCCAAACTCTCGCCGATTTCTTCCGAAATGGCGCGCTATATGGATGACCCCGCGGAAATTGACCGTATTTTGGGCGACGGTGCAGCGCGCGCACGCGCGATTGCCGACCCGATCCTAAGAAAGACCTATGACATCGTGGGTATGCTACGCAGCTAGCGGTTGCCACCATGCGCCGCATCCGCCACACTCATATTGAATACTTGGGGGACCATCCATGCGTAAGTTTTTAGTCGTACTTGATGATAGCCGCGAATGCCTGAACGCGATGCGCTTTGCTGCAATGCGGGCGGCGAAAACGGGCGGCGGCGTCGAAGTCTTGTCCATCATCGCGCCAGAGGAATTCAATCACTGGATCGGCGTAGGTGAAATCATGCGCGAAGAAGCCCGTGAGCGGATAGAAGTCCACTTTGAAGTCTTCGCCAAATGGATGCGCGACAAACAAAACGTCGACCCTGAACTTGTGATCCGCGAAGGCGAAATGATCACTGAAATCATGGCGCAAGTTAACGATGACCCTGAAATTGGCGTGCTCGTGCTTGGCGCGGCGTCCGACAACAAGGGCCCCGGCCCGCTTGTCACCGCCTTGACCCGTCAAGCCGGAAGTCTGTCGGTTCCGATCACAATCGTGCCGGAAGATATTTCGAAAGAGCGGCTCGAAGCGATCACTTAACCCTGTCTCGCTTTTTCTCAAAATGCTCCAGGGTCCGGGACAGCGCCCCGCTGCGGTCCGTCCAAACCTTGACGAATGGCCTTTGCAGGCGCATATCGGTCAGGCAATAGCAAAGGTTACGTCCGATGTTCATCCAAACCGAATCCACGCCAAACCCCGCCACGCTAAAATTCCTGCCCGGTCAAACCGTGCTGGAAATTGGCACTGCAGATTTCCCGACGCCTGATGCCGGCGCAGGATCGCCTTTGGCGGCACGCATTTTTGCCGTGGGCAACGTAACTGGTGTATTCTTTGGCTACGACTTTGTGACAGTGACCAAAGCCGACGACGCAGAGTGGGATCACATCAAGCCAGCGATCCTTGGCGCGATCATGGAACACTACCAGTCCGGCCAATCCGCCATGGCAGACGACCACACACCCGCATCAGGCCACGCCGAACACACAGGCGAAGACGGTGCAATTGTGGATCAGATCAAAGAATTGCTCGACACCCGGGTCCGCCCTGCTGTGGCCCAAGATGGTGGCGACATCACGTTCCACGGGTTTGAGCGCGGCGTTGTCTACCTGCATATGCAAGGCGCGTGCGCGGGCTGCCCATCGTCCACACTGACATTGAAAATGGGCATCGAAAATCTGCTGCGGCATTACATCCCAGAAGTCGTCGAAGTGCGCCCTGTCGCGGCCTGATCCATGTCTAAGATTGCCGTCGAAAACGTCAATGTGCCCGGCCAAGTCACCAATGTGGACGCAGCCAAATATACGGCCATGCATGACGCGATGATGGTTGTGATGTCTGACGTGCCCATGACCGCTACCCAGATCAAAGATGCTGCCAAAGCACATTTGCCTGATGATCTGTTTCCGGCAGGTGCCACCTCCGGCTGGTGGGCGAAAACCGTGCAGCTTGATCTCGAAGCCAAAGGTATATTGATCCGCTATGCGACCAAACCGCTGTCTTGGTCCTTGGCATGAGGCCCCCTACGATCATTGCGTTTGACACATCGGGTCCAGCTTGCGCCGCGGCCTTATTTCATGCCGGGCGTATCACCACGCGCACTGACGAAATGGCCAAAGGTCAGGCCGAACATCTGATGCCGATGCTGTCAGAGATGATCGACGGTGCGGGGCTTACATGGGGTGATATCGACGGGATTGGCGTCGGGATTGGCCCGGGCAATTTCACAGGCATCAGGATTAGCGTGTCTGCTGCGCGCGGACTTGCGCTTGGTCTTGGGAAAACTGCCGTTGGTGTATCTAGTTTGGATGCCTTGGCGATGGGGACCCGCAACTGTTTCCCCTGCATCACTGCCCCGCGTGGGCGCGCATATATTCAAGCAAACGGCGTGGCCGCGCTTTGCGACTTAACCGCAGACGATTTGCCGCCCTATCAGCCAAAGGCCGAACAGGTGCTGGTTGGAAGCGCCGCAGAAGCGGTTTCCGCTTTCATGCCGCTCCAGATTGCAGCACCACAATATCCCTTAATCGAGGCAATTGCGCGACTCGCAGCGGCCCGTTTGCACAGCACAACAACCGCCCCTGCACCGCTGTATTTGCGTCAGGCCGACGCTGCCCCACCACGCGATGCCCCGCCAGTGATCTTGCGATGACCCCCGCTGACCTCGCCGCGACACATTTGGCCGCTTTCACCGATACGCGGCCGTGGTCGGAATCCGAATTCACAGACCTGTTGTCACAACGCGACATGATTCTCTTAGGTGACCCAAAGTCATTCATATTGGGGCGCGTGATCGGGGATGAGGCAGAGGTACTAACACTCGCCACCCACCCTGATTTTCAGCGCCAAGGCTTGGGGCGATCCACCCTGACGGAATTTTTGATCCAGATCCGTGGCCTCGGCGTAGCGTCCATTTTCCTTGAGGTCGCAGATACGAACACCGCAGCTAAATCATTGTATCAAAACGAAGGTTTCGAACACGTAGGTCACCGCCCCCGCTATTATGTGACAACAAGTGGCACAAAAATTGGTGCCGATGTACTGCGGTTCACCTTTTAATATTTCCGCATGCCTAGTTTTTGATCAAAAGATCAAATTCAAACACGCGCGTTTCAGAAAGCGGTTGATCTTTGCCCCCCAACGTTGCCTTATCTTGCCATGAACCGGCAACGTCCGGCTCGGCTTTTCGGGGGGAAGGCCATATTGGCCCCGCCCACACACAACGTCTGGGAGACACCAACATGACCCTTATGTCCAAAATGCTTACCGCTTCTGCGGCGATGGCACTGTCCGCTGGCGCGGCGTTCGCTGACCCTGCGCTGATCTTCGACCTTGGCGGCAAGTTCGACAAATCCTTTAACGAATCTGCATTCAACGGCGCACAGCGTTGGGCTGAAGAAACTGGCGGCTCCTTTGATGAGGTAGAGCTGCAGTCTGACGCACAGCGCGAGCAGGCCCTGCGCCGCTTTGCTGAAAACGGCAACAACCCGATTGTTATGGCTGGTTTCTCTTTCGCAACCGCACTGGGTGAAGTTGCTGCTGATTATCCAGATACGAAATTCCAAATCGTTGACATGGTTGTGGACGCGCCAAACGTCCGTTCCATCGTGTTTGCTGAAGAGCAGGGCTCTTACCTTGTTGGTATGGCAGCTGCGATGGCGTCTGAAACTGGCACTGTTGGTTTCATCGGCGGCATGGACATCCCACTGATCCGTAACTTCGCATGTGGCTATGCCCAAGGCGCGAAAGCAGCGAATGCTGACGTGACTGTCATTTCCAACATGACCGGCACAACACCTGCCGCTTGGAACGATCCGGTTAAAGGTTCCGAGCTGACACTGGCACAGAAATCCCAAGGCGCTGACGTTGTTTACGCAGCTGCTGGCGGCACAGGTGTTGGCGTTCTGCAAACCGCAGCCGACGAAGGCATCCTGTCCATCGGCGTCGATAGCAACCAGAACTACCTGCACCCAGGTCAGGTTCTGACATCCATGCTGAAGCGCGTTGATAACGCTGTTTACGACGCATTCATCGCAGGCGATGCGTTGGAAGCAGGCTTTAACGTCATGGACCTGTCAAACGGCGGCGTGGGCTATGCGGTTGATGAAAACAACGAAGCCCTGATTACAGCTGAAATGACGGCCGCATTGGAAGCAGCGCAAGCCGCCATCATTGCGGGTGACATCGCTGTTCACAATTATAACTCTGACGAGACTTGCCCAGCACTCGACTTCTAAGTCGAGCTGAGCAAAATCCATTTGGGCCGCGCTGGCGACGGCGCGGCCCATTTCATTTTAGGGGACGAAAGAATGACCAAATCAATCGAAGACTTTTTCACCGCATGGTGTGAAGGCGACGCTGACAAGCGCAATGCAATGATCGCTGGCGCAGTAGCTGAACCAGTGTTCTACGCCGATCCACGCAGCGAGGCCCCGATCGAAGACTTGGCCGCCTTGCAGTCCTATGTCGGCATGTTTTCTGAAATGGCACCGGGCATGCCCGTGTCCGTGACGAACGAATCCCAAGTGGTCAATTTCGTCCGCGCCACGGTGCAATTCGGCGAAGGCGAGCAAAGCCAAAAGGGCCAGTATACAATCGACCTTGATGCGAATGGCAAAATGGCCCGCATCGTCGGTTTTCCCGGCATGGGAGCCTAAAACATGACCACTGCCCCCGCCATTGAACTCAAAGGAATTTCCAAATCCTTTGGCCCTGTGCAAGCGAATAAGGACATCTCGATCCGCGTGATGCCCGGCACGATCCACGGGATCATTGGAGAAAATGGCGCGGGCAAATCAACGCTGATGTCGATCCTTTACGGGTTCTACAAGGCGGACGCAGGCGAGGTGTTCATTTCGGGCACCAAAACCGCGATCCCCGACAGCCAAGCCGCGATTGCGGCAGGTATCGGGATGGTGTTCCAGCACTTTAAACTGGTAGAAAATTTCACAGTGCTTGAAAACATCGTGCTGGGTGCCGAGGACAGCGGTTTGCTCCGCCCTTCCCTCGCCCGCGCCCGCAAAGAGCTGAAAGCACTGGCTGACGAATACGAATTGAACGTTGATCCCGACGCCGTTGTCGAAGACATCGGCGTGGGCATGCAGCAGCGTGTTGAAATCCTTAAGGCGCTGTATCGCCGTGCCGATATTCTGATCCTCGACGAACCCACTGGCGTGCTCACCCCCGCCGAGGCAGACCACCTGTTCCGCATTCTTGAGAACCTCAAGCGCGAGGGCAAAACGATCATCCTGATCACACATAAGCTGCGCGAGATTATGGACACGACCGATACGGTTTCCGTGATGCGCCGTGGCGAAATGACCGCAACAGTTAAGACCGCCGATACCTCGCCCGCCGAATTGGCAGAGCTGATGGTGGGCCGGAAGGTATTGTTGCAAGTCGACAAGAAACCCGCGCAAGTGGGCGACGTGATCCTTGATGTGCAAAACCTGAACGTCACCGACGATAAGGGCGTGCACCGCGTGAAGGATGTGAACCTGACCGTGCGAGCCGGTGAAATCCTTGGCATTGCTGGCGTGTCCGGCAACGGGCAATCCGAACTTCTCGAAGTGCTTGGTGGTTATGAAAAAGCGACGGGCACCATCACAGTGAACGGGGTGGAGATTGACCTGACTGGTGCTAAATCCGATGGGCGGTCGCGCCGTGCGCGTGGCATCGCCCATGTGCCAGAAGACCGCCAGCGCGAAGGCCTGATCATGGATTATCACGCTTGGGAAAACGTGGCCTTTGGCTATCACCACGAGCCCAAATTCCAGCGCGGCATGTTCATGGATAACGCCGCGATCAAGGCCGATACCGTCGCCAAGATGGAACGGTTCGATGTGCGCCCGCCCGATCCGAGACTGGAAGCGAAATCATTTTCCGGCGGCAACCAGCAAAAGATCGTTTTGGCCCGTGAAATTGAACGCAATCCCGATCTATTGTTAATCGGCCAACCAACACGCGGCGTCGACATCGGCGCGATTGAGTTTATCCACCAACAGATTGTCGCCCTGCGCGATCAAGGTAAGGCGATCCTATTGGTGTCAGTAGAGCTTGAAGAAATCCTTGCCCTGTCCGACCGCATCGCGGTGATGTTCGACGGGCGCATGATGGGCGAACGCCTGCCCGACCAAACAGACGAAAAAGAGCTTGGCATGTTGATGGCCGGCATGACGAAAGAGGACGCAGCGTAATGGACGGAATGCCAAAATGGGCCGATGTGGTCCTGATCCCGCTGATCAGTTTGATCCTTGCCGCAATCCTGTCCGCGCTTGTGATCCTTGCGATTGGCGAAAGCCCGATTGAGGCGTTGATGCTCATGATCGACGGTGCGCTAGGGTCCACCTATGGTTGGGGTTATACCTTATACTACGCCACCAATTTCATCTTCACCGGTTTGGCCGTGTCCGTCGCGTTTCATGCTCGCATGTTCAACATCGGCGGCGAAGGTCAGGCGATGATTGGCGGACTTGGGGTTGCGTTGTTCTGTTTGTATATCCCGTGGCCGCATTGGTCGCTGGCCTTACTTGGCGGCACATTGGGCGCGGCTGTATTCGGCGCGGCATGGGCGATGATCCCCGCTTATTTGCAAGCCAAACGCGGCAGCCACATCGTGATCACGACGATCATGTTCAACTTCATTGCGGCGGCTTTGCTCAACTACCTTCTGATCGGCGCGTTGAAAGCCAAAGGCATGGAACCCGCGACAGAAAAATTTCGCGAGACCACACACCTGCCGTCATTCCAAGATATGTTTAGCTTCGGCGAAACCGCCCTCTTCCGCGGCACCCCCGCAAACGTGTCGTTCTTCGTCGCCATTCTAGCCTGCTTTGCGGTCTGGGCGCTAATCTGGAAAACCAAGCTGGGATATGAAATCCGTGCCTATGGGCATTCGGAATCTGCCGCCAAATATGCGGGCATAAGCCCGACGAAAATCATCATGATTTCGATGCTGATCTCTGGCGGGCTTGCTGGCATGATGGCGATCAACAATGTGCAGGGCGAGGCAGAGCGCCTTGTTCTCAACGCTGTCGAAGGGGCCGGTTTCATCGGCATCGCCGTGGCGCTCATGGGTCGTAGCCATCCGTTTGGGGTGTTCCTTGCCGCGATCCTATTCGGGTTCTTGTATCAAGGCGGCGCCGAGCTGGCCCTATGGACCAAAATCCCCCGCGAAATGATCGTCGTGATCCAAGCGCTTGTGATTTTGTTCACCGGCGCACTCGACGACATGGTGCGCGCACCGTTAGAGCGGATGTTCCTCGCCGCACAGCGCCGTAAGAAAGGAGCCGCATAATGGATCTGCTTACGCTTCTTCAGGTGTTCGATAGCACCGTGCGCCTCGCGACCCCGCTGTTGTTGGCTTGTCTGGCTGGTCTGTTTTCCGAACGCGCAGGCATCTTTGATATCGGCCTAGAGGGCAAGATGCTCGCCGCCGCGTTCCTGTCCGCCGCCGTCGCTTATACGACTGGGTCCGCTTGGGTCGGACTTGGCGCTGGCATCATGGCTTCGCTTGCCTTGTCGGGGATCCACGGTTTGGCTTCGATCACGTTTCGCGGCAATCAGCTGATTTCCGGCGTTGCTATCAACTTCCTTGCCGCAGGCTTGACTGTCGTCGTCGCGCAAAGCTGGTTTGGCCAAGGTGGCCGCACGCCACAGCTCACAGGATCAGCACGGTTCGAGCCGATCACTCTGCCATTCGCCGAAGCCTTGCGGGACATCCCAGTCCTCGGCCCAATCTACTATGAACTGTTTTCCGGTCACACCGCGCTGGTTTATATCGCACTGATTTTCGTGCCGCTGACATGGTGGGTGCTCTATTCCACGCGCTTTGGCCTGCGCCTGCGTGCGGTGGGCGAAAACCCAGCGGCGGTGGACACGGCGGGCATTTCCGTCGTCGGCCTGCGCTATACTGCTGTAGTCATCTGCGGCGTACTATGCGGGATTGCGGGTGCTTATCTGGCAACAGCATTGCAGGCGAGTTTCGTGAAAGACATGAGCGCGGGGCGCGGCTACATCGCGCTGGCTGCGCTCATCTTCGCCAAATGGCGGCCATGGGCAGCACTTTATGCCTGCCTGTTGTTTGGGTTCTTACAGGCGTTGGCATTGCGCCCTGACGTGATCCAGTCCGTGCTTGGGTTCAAGGTAAACGCGCAACTATTGGACGTTTTGCCCTACATCTTGACCGTGATCATCTTGGCTGGATTCGTCGGCAAAGCTATCCCTCCGCGGGCTGGCGGCGAGCCATATGTCAAAGAACGATAGGTCCAATTCATAGAAATGCTGCAATTGCAGCATTTTTCGACGTTCATGGGTTTGACATAGCGCTGCGAAAGGTTTTTGGTGCACGCCAACGGCCACCTAAACTATGCCCGGACAGCTCATGCAGATTTATCTTCCTATCGCCGAAGTTTCGGTGAACGCATTCCTATTACTCGGACTTGGCGGAATTGTGGGCATTTTATCGGGCATGTTTGGCGTGGGCGGCGGCTTTCTGATGACACCGCTGCTGTTCTTTATTGGCATCCCACCTGCAGTGGCCGTGGCAACCGAAGCCAACCAGATCGTTGCGTCTTCCTTCTCTGGCGTACTGGCCCATTTGAAACGCAAAACCGTCGACTTGCGCATGGGAACTGTCCTGCTGATCGGCGGGTTGCTCGGGGCGGCCTTGGGTGTCGTGGTGTTCAACTATCTTCGTTCGCTGGGTCAAGTCGATTTGCTGGTGAAGCTTTGCTATGTGATTTTCCTAGGCGTCATTGGCGGACTGATGTTCATCGAAAGCCTGAATGCCATTCGCCGGTCCAAACAGCCGGGTGCGCGCCCAACGCGTCGCAAGCATAACTGGATCCACAACCTTCCGTTCAAAATGAAGTTCCGAGTTTCGGGGCTCTATATCTCTGTCATTCCCCCGCTAGTTGTCGGTGTGCTTGTCGGGATATTGGCCGCAATCATGGGTGTTGGCGGTGGTTTCATCATGGTGCCTGCAATGATTTACCTGCTTGGCATGCCGACCAAAGTGGTCGTGGGCACGTCCCTGTTCCAGATCATTTTCGTCACCGCCTTTACCACCATGCTGCACGCGACAACCAACTATACAGTTGATATTGTCTTGGCGGTCCTGCTGCTGATTGGCGGCGTGATTGGGGCGCAGGTCGGCACGCGGATCGGGGTCAAGATAAAGGCTGAACAGCTGCGCATTATGCTCGCAATCATGGTGCTGGCGGTCTGTGGCAAGCTGGCGATGGACCTGCTGATCCAACCTGCAGAACTCTATTCACTTGGCGCAGGGGGGCATTAAGATGATCCGATTGCTATCCCTTTTGGTGCTGCTTGCAGCGCCCGTTCAGGCCGAAGAAGAAATTGTTCTGGGCCTTAGTCGCGACGAGATTAACATTACCGCGACTTTCGATGGGTCCGACATTTTGCTATTTGGTGCGATCCGCCGCGACAGCCCCGAACCTGCGGGCGATATTGGGGTGATTGTCACAGTCGCAGGGCCCGACACGCCCGTCACTGTGCGGCGCAAAGACCGCCGTTTGGGCATTTGGGTCAATGTCGATGACGTCGAAATCGCCGCGGCCCCGTCGTTCTATGCCGTTGCTACGTCTGGTCCGATGGATGACGTGCTGCGCCCTGCGCAAGATTTGATTAACAAAATCACGATCCCGCAGGTCGTCCGCGAGGTCGGTGCGAACGTACTAGATAGCCAGAGCTTTGCGCGCGCATTGATGCGTATCCGTGCAGGGAACGATCAATATCAAATGCTCGAAAACGAGGTCACGTTGTCGCAGAACACGCTGTTTCAAACCAGCATTTCATTGCCCGCGAACCTGACCGAAGGCGACTATGCGGCCAAGATTTTCCTGACCCGTGATGGCGAGATTGTTGATACCTATGTCACATCGATCCCTGTGAAAAAGGTCGGTTTGGAACGTTGGCTTTATAACCTCGCCCATGAAAATTCCGTTCTTTACGGGCTGATGTCGCTGGCGATCGCAATCGCGGCTGGTTGGGGTGCTTCAGCAATCTTTGGATTGTTCCGCCGCTAACCGCGCCCGATGTGCGGCATCTTGGACGCCATGACCATCATGAATTGGGTGTTCGCCTCTGGCGACAGCTCGGCCATATAGGCAACCGCATTGGCGACGTCTTGCACATTCATCGTGGGCATTTCGTCGAGGCCTTCGGCACTGCGTTTCGCCTGCAAGTCCGCGACAAGTTCCGTGCGTGCATTGCCAATATCGATCTGCCCGCAGGTAATATCAAACGCGCGACCGTCCAGGGTCAGCGTCTTGGTTAGGCCTGTCACACCATGTTTGGTCGTCGTGTAACAGATCGAGCCTTCGCGCGGCGTATGCGCCGAAATCGACCCGTTGTTGATGATCCGTCCACCGCGTGGCGATTGGTGTCGCATTGTGCGAAACGCGGCACGGGCACACAGGAACATCCCTGTCAGGTTCACATCCAAAACGGCGCGCCAATCGTCCAGCGCCACCTCGTCGATGGTGGTCTGTGGGCCAAACATGCCCGCATTGTTGAACAGAACATCGAGTTGTCCAAAGCGGGCAAAGGCCGCATCCACTGCTGCCTCATCCGTCACGTCGCAAGGCAAAACGACAGCATTCTCTCGCCCAGCGGCAAGCGCTTCTAATGCCTCAGCCCGCCGCGCGATCAACCCGACCCTCCAGCCTTTGGACAAGAACGTCTCTGCCACGGCAGCGCCAATCCCGCTGCTGGCACCAGTGATGATTATGCTCTTCATGGATCTTCGCTTTGCAACGTAAAGGTGGTTGTCGGCACTGCCAAATCATCCACGATCAGTGGGCTTGTCGGGCGACCAAGACGGTTGCGCACGACCCAGCGCAACTGCGTTTCCGCCCGCGTTATCGCGACATAGGCGAGCCGTTTCCATAGCGGCTGCCCCGCCTCTACACGGCCCATGCGCGCCGCGATTTCGATGTCGGGGGCGAACACTTGCACAGTGTCCCACTGGCTACCCTGCGCCTTGTGGATCGTGACAGCCGCGCCATGCAGAAATGTCGCCCCCATTTTCGCAGCAAATGGGATAAACGGTTCGGCATCACCCTCTTGCTCGATTTTCACGATGGACGCGGCGCTAACCTGCGGGTCTTCGGCTCCCATGACGTGCAAGCGACTGAACCCTGGTTTCCGACCAGGCCCGAGGTAGATGACCTGCGCGCCCTTGATCAAACCGCATGCTTCCAGATCAAGCCGCTTCTTGCGGTGCTTCATTGGCAGCTCAATGCCGTCACAAATCAGCGGCTCACCTTCGAGCAGCTCGTCAGCGGGCGCGTCAAAGGCGGCGCGGAATGCATGGATCAATCGGATGCGCGTGGCATTGCGCCAAACCAGAACAGGGCTGCGGGCCATCAGATCGGCCTCTACCCGTTGGGCCATAACGACACGATCATCCTTGGCAGCAGCCTCTGCCACCATCTTTTCAAAGGCGTAAAAATCGACCATCGGATCAGCCAACGCATGGGCTAGATCAAGGATCGGGTTGCCAGCGTCTTGGCGATGAACACTGGATAAGGTTTGGACGCGTTCGGGCGGCATGGTTTCAAACACCATCCCACCGGAGGTCTGCACAGGCGGCAATTGCGCAGGATCCCCGAACAACACCAGCGTTGGGAAAATTTCCTGAAGGTCTTCGAACTGTTTGGCGTCGAGCATGGAGCTTTCATCGACAAATCCGATGTCCATCGGTTCTTCGCGACGCTTCCAGCCCGTAATGAAATCGGACCCGCGCAGACCGGCAGCAGCCAAGGCAGCGGGCACAGATTTATTCACTTGGAATGACGCAAATGCGCGGTCGAGCGCGATGTCGGTCAGCCCCTCAATGTCTGGCCGTTCGCCTTGACCGGCCAACCATTCGGCCACCTTTTCGTATTCGGGATCATAGACCGGCGTATAAAGAATCCGGTGGATCGTCGTCGCTGGCACCCCGCGATTGCGCAACACAGATGCGGCCTTGTTTGTGGGGGCCAAGATCGCCAATGTCCGGCGGTCCTTGCGTTTCTTACCCTCGTAATCGCCCGAAATGATATCGACGCCGGCTTCCTCTAACGCCTCGTAAAGACGCGCGAGCAGCATTGTTTTGCCCGACCCCGCCTTGCCGATCACGGCCATGACCGATGCGGTTTCCGATTGAGGCGGCATCAACAGTGCGTCGTCCAGATCAATACCGGATTGGCGCAGTGCGGCGGCGACGTTGTCCCAAGCCTCGGCCTGATCGTCGGAAAATGTAAGTGCGGTTGTGGTCATAGGCTGCACAGTATCTGCGCAGCCCCGCGCCTGCCAGCGGTTATGCGGCCGCGCGGCGTTTTACTGGGTGACCAAAAGAGCGGGAAAACCAGTGCTCGGACAGATCCGACGACAGCCCCGCGCGGCGCAGGACATTCGCGCGGTCCGCGGACCGGTAGCCCCACAACCCGACAGATATTCTGTCACGCCCTTTGCCGTTGCTGCCAAGTACGACGGGTGCCGCGCCGATCAGATTGTAAATGCGGATCATGCGCGCATCGAACACGCCCAACAATTGGGTCAAGTCAAAGGCCCGCATCAGCTCGCCACCTGCCAGCATCAACGCCGCAGCGACATTTGCGCCCGCCCCTTGGGTCACGCAAAACCGCGTGCATTCCCAAATCTGATCGGACCTGACATCGGCACCGTTCAACAGATGGGCAAAGTGGTCGTAGACCATCGTTTTGCCTGCGGTTGGCAAAAACCGCATGGATCCGCCATGGGTGCCATCTGCCTGTTCCCAAATCACATAAAGCGGGTTGCTCACATCGTATTCGTCCCGCTCGAACCCATCATCATCCACAGTGACCTCCCATTTCAGGCGGTCGCGGAACTGTGCCGCGCGGTCGCGATGCATGGTGTCACGCAATATCGGAAAATCCGCCAATTGCGCGGCGGTCACATATCGCAACATGGCAGCGATCCCTTCAGTCTGGTTCATCCAGCCAATAGGGTCGCGTTCCGTGCTTAATGTCGTCTGACACCACCGCGCTTGATGGTTAATCTATCGCTAATTCGCGGCGGATTTCTTGTTCCGCCCGGGCCAGTTTCCAGCCGCGGCGCGTGCCGCGCCACCAATGACGATCAATCCTTCGGTCAATGCGCGAGCGACCGCATGGGTTGTGTTGAGCGCACCAAGCTTAAACCGCGCACTTTCGATATATGCCCGCAAAGTATGTTCCGAAATGCTTAGCATCTCGGCCACCTGCCCGCGGCTATAACCCATAGCAAGAAAGGTCAGCGCATCGGTTTCGCGCGGCGACAAGGCCCGCACACGTTCGGGTGCGCGGCCTTTTTCCAACTTCAACGCTTTTTGGTTCAGATAATGCGCAACAAGTATCAGATCGCGTTGCTGCCCAAGCGTGAATTTCGCCCAGTCATCATCATCGGTGGAGTGCGATATCGTGAATAATGCGAATTGTCCGTTCGGTCCACGGATCGGGATGGAATACCCTTGATTGCCAACGCCATGCGCAATCGAGTCCTTGCGGAATGCACGGGCGGCGCGCGAAGACCAATCAAGACGCTTCCAATCGACAGGGTGAAACCGTTGAAAAGCGCCCAAAATGATCGGATCAACGCGCAAATATTCCTGTTCCACATAGCGTTGCACCCAATTCGGGTCATAGGTGCCAAAACCGTATTGCTCTCCATCTGCGCTCACCCATTGATAGACAGCATGATCGACGTCGAGCGCATCGCGCAGATCAACAATCAAACCTTGAATTTGGTCAAGAGCGTCTGCTTGCTCCAGCTTGGCTAAAAATCGATCTATTTTTGGCACATTCACCTTGCACCACAAGAGGTGCATCCACTTTCAGTTGCGTAATTTCGGCCTGTGCGACAAGTGTCGTTTCGTCCAACTGAACTGCCAGTAGTGGCAAGTCATTCTGTTCGGCGAAACGGCGCAAATCCGCGAGCACATCGACGATCCACGTATTTCCCATTACGAGCCTCCATCTGTTAGGTTAATGAACAGTTAACAACCTAAGGTAGCGCTTAACATTTTCCAGAAACACCCACGCCTTTACCCCCCCCATTTCTGGGGGCCGTGCAAATTCTAAACACGTTGGTAGGATTGGATTATAAAACTGAAACAGGCGCATCGTCGAAAATGCGCCTGTTCTTAAAAACCATGGATTTCGGTGCTATCCGCCACGCGATTCGACGAGGGCATCATCATAGGTCCGTATCCCTGTTTTTGGGGATTGAACAAGCACCGCCATATTCCCCGGCTTATGTTCATTCGCGCGCATTTTCGTATGCGCAGCAGGAATGTCCGCCCAAGAAAACACTTCTGACATGCACGGGTCGAGCCTACGTTCGATCATCAATTGGTTCGCCGATGACGCCTGTTTGAGGTTCGCAAAATGGCTGCCCTGCAAACGCTTTTGATGCATCCACATGTAACGCACGTCGAACGTCAGATTATACCCAGTTGTCCCCGCACAAATCACAACCATGCCACCACGTTTGCACACGAATGTAGACACAGGGAATGTCGCCTCACCTGGGTGTTCAAACACCATGTCGACATTGTTGCCCTTGCCCGTGATTTCCCAAATTGCTTTGCCAAATTTGCGGGTTTCTGAAAACCATTCTTTATATTCCGGTGTATTCACCGTGGGCATCTGCCCCCAACAGTTAAAATCTTTACGATTGATCACGCCTTTCGCGCCAAGTGACATCACGAACTCACGCTTATCTTCGCCCGAAATCACGCCAATCGCATTGGCACCCGCGGTGTTTATCAGCTGGATCGCATAGGAGCCCAATCCACCAGACGCACCCCA
The DNA here is from genome assembly GCA_964022435.1 of uncultured Roseobacteraceae bacterium. Taxonomy (GTDB): domain Bacteria; phylum Pseudomonadota; class Alphaproteobacteria; order Rhodobacterales; family Rhodobacteraceae; genus Yoonia. The sequence continues at coordinate 66,734 of CAXIAL010000001.1, forward strand.
GACCAGAACGTTTTGACCTGGTTTCAGCTCATGTGGGTGGTGCCCAAACAACATGCGATACGCAGTGGCTAGGGTCAGCGTATAGCACGCGCTTTCTTCCCACGTCAGATGCTGTGGACGCGGCATCAGCTGTTGCGATTGCACACATGTGAACTGCGCAAACGACCCATCCGGCGTCTCGTATCCCCAAATACGCTGGGTTTCGGAAAACATCGGGTCGCCACCGTTACATTCTTCGTCATCACCATCGTCTTGGTTGCAGTGAATGACAACTTCGTCGCCGACCTTCCAGCGTTTGACCTTATCCCCAACGGCCCAAACGATGCCCGACGCGTCGGACCCAGCGATGTGATAGTCCGCGCCATGTACGTCAAATGGGCTGATGGGAATGCCAAGGCCGGCCCAGACGCCGTTATAGTTCACACCAGCGGCCATCACCATCACAAGCACTTCATTGCTATCAGGCTTGGGCACATCGACGACCTCCACATCGAATGCCTTGTCAGGTTCGCCATGGCGTGCGCGGCGGATAGTCCAAGCATACATCTGCTCTGGCACATGGCCGACGGGTGGCATCTCGCCCACTTCATACAGCTGCTTGTCCGGTGTTTGCGTCGTTACACTGTGATCTAAAGCCATGTCCGTCTCCATCGTGCTTACCATCTAATTGCCGCACCGCAGAATCGGTGCCTAGCACAACAGTAATATTTCATGGCGAAACTAAACAACCCCAGTTTATTGTTTTTTGTAATTATATTACGTTACGGATTTTTGAGTACCTTACGCGCTGCACTTTAGTTGCGGAAACCCGCACGCATCTCGGGATTCGCTGAATGCTATTGTGAGACGTTAAAGTGGTGCGCGATCGAGGCCGCGTAATACGCGATGACGTCTTCGCCACCTTCTTGGACCGATACGTGTTGATCGGACACTTTGATTAGCCCGCGCAACGCAAAGCGGTTCAATGTGTCATCCACCATTGCGCCCACTTCACGGCGGGGCAGCGGCATCGACTTGCTACGCAAGTCATCGAGCATGTTTGAAATGGTGCTGACTATTGCCGAACGATTGTCCGCGCCATGCTCCGCGATCGCCCGCGCGACCAGAGGCGCTGCAAGCACCGGCACAATTTTTTTGATGCGCGACATAAGTTCCGTCGCAACAATTTCTGCCCTGTCATCAGACGGAGGGATTGTCGACAACTCTAACGGCGCGCCAAAACCAACAGACGCCACGCCAAAGCCACGAAATTTCCCACTCAGCCGCCACCAGCTATAGACTGCAATGCTTCGCAGGACTGTAAATGCGGTTGGGCGAAAACGCCGATTACCCGCCTTATTGGCATTGATCAAAAACCGATCTTCAAGGGTCTGATCGTAGTTCAAACCAACGGGCACAAAAATCACGTCTCGCCCATCGACGGGTCGATCTACGATATAGCTAAGCAGTCCCAATTTCGGCTGTCCCACCTGTCCTGTAAGGCTTAGGCCGCCTTCGGGAAAGATCGCTTGGGTTACGCCGCCATCCGTGGCCATTTGGACATAACGCGCCAGAACACGACGATAAAGCGATCCCCGAGACCGCCGCCGGATGAAGTATGCACCCAGCATTTTGATCACTGAAGACAATGGCCAAACACGCGCCCATTCGCCCACAGCATAGGACAGGGTTCCAGCCCCACTGACCAAGTGGGTCACAAGAACATAGTCCATATTGCTGCGGTGGTTCATGACAAAGATCACCGTCGCATTGGGATCAATTTGTTCTAACGCTTCGCGATTGAAGACACCCAAACGGACGCGATATAGTGTCTTTGTCAGCCAGCGCGCCAACCGCATTCCAATGGTGAAATAGGCTGTTGCCGAAAATGATGGAACAATCTCGCGGGCGTAGTGGCGTGCTTTTTCAAATGCCACGTTTTCTGGAATGCCCTCTTCGTGGGCGTAATCGGCAACTGCTTTTGTCACTTCGGGATCATAGATAAGGCGCTGAATCATGTCATAACGCCGCGCGAGTTTGAATGGCTCAATCGGCCGCGTCAGACGACTATTCAATTTTGCAATGACCCTTTCCGCGCGTTTGCGAAAGAACCAGCGCACGGAAGGAAACAGAAAATGAGACGCGAATGTCACGGCCGCGAAAAGCAGGATTAGGGCGAAAACCCATGCAGGCATAGAGATCGTTTGCGTCATCCGCGCACACTGACAGACCGCGGACGCAGGGTAAATGCCGCTTTGCACAAATGCCGCAGCGCAGCGAATTGACAGCGCCACAAAATTGCCTTTAGATGCATCCATTCGCAATTAAATTGCGCGACAGTCGGAAAGCCCAACCAATGCCAGTCCCAGTCAAAGATCGCCCGTGGTTGTTTCGCACCTATGCCGGACACTCCACCGCTGCTGCGTCCAACGCACTTTACCGTGGTAATTTGGCAAAGGGTCAAACTGGCCTGTCGGTTGCATTCGATTTACCCACGCAGACTGGTTATGACAGCGACCATGTTCTGGCGCGGGGCGAGGTCGGAAAGGTCGGCGTTCCTGTAAACCACTTGGGGGACATGCGCGCGTTGTTCGCGGATATCCCACTTGATCAAATGAACACTTCTATGACGATCAATGCAACGGCGCCTTGGTTGCTGTCGCTTTATATCGCTGTTGCAGAGGAACAAAGCGCAGATATCAATGCGCTCCAAGGCACCGTTCAAAACGACATCATCAAGGAATATCTATCGCGCGGCACATATATTTGCCCGCCTGAACCATCGTTGCGGATGATCACCGATGTCGCGGCCTATACACGCGAACATTTGCCCAAATGGAATCCGATGAACGTCTGCAGCTATCACCTGCAAGAGGCCGGAGCCACGCCAGAGGAAGAGCTTGCCTTTGCCCTCGCCACAGCCACGGCTGTTTTGGACGATCTGCGCAGCAAAGTGCCTGCCGAAGATTTCCCTGCAATGGTCGGGCGGATTTCATTCTTTGTGAATGCAGGTATCCGGTTCGTCACAGAGCTGTGCAAAATGCGCGCCTTTGTCGAGCTATGGGATGAAATTTGCGCGACCCACTACGGGGTAGAGGACGCCAAATATCGGCGCTTCCGCTATGGCGTGCAGGTCAATTCGCTGGGCCTGACAGAACAACAGCCCGAAAACAATGTTTACCGCATTCTGCTTGAAACGCTTGCCGTGACCCTGTCCAAAAACGCGCGCGCGCGTGCGGTGCAGCTGCCTGCATGGAACGAAGCGCTTGGCCTGCCCCGCCCTTGGGATCAGCAGTGGTCACTGCGGATGCAACAAATTCTGGCTTATGAAACCGACTTGCTTGAATTCGACGATCTATTTGATGGCAACCCTGCCATTGACCGAAAAGTGAGCGCGCTGAAGGATGGCGCGCGAGCTGAGTTAGCGCAGATCGACAGCATGGGCGGCGCGGTCAAAGCGATCGCATATATGAAAGGGCGGCTTGTCGATAGCAACGCCGCCCGCATTGCCAACATCGAAGATGGCACCACAACGGTCGTCGGCGTGAACAAGTGGCAGGCTGGTGAGCCCTCGCCGCTGACTGCTGGAGATGACGCAATTATGGTCGCGGACCCTGCTGCAGAGGCGGATCAACTGGAACGCTTGGCCGCGTGGAAACAGTCCCGCGATAATACAGACGTGGCGGATGCACTGGCCGGTCTGGCCGCCGCCGCGAAAAGTGAGGCCAACATCATGCCCGCATCAATTCAATGCGCGCGTGCCGGCGTCACGACGGGTGAATGGTCTGATGTTATCCGCACCACATTTGGCCAATACCGCGCGCCAACCGGCGTCAGCAGACACCCATCGAACCGTACCGAAGGACTGGATGATCTCCGTGCGCAGGTTGACTTGGTGAGCAACGCACTTGGTCGCCGGCTCAAGCTGCTGGTTGGTAAACCGGGGCTGGATGGTCATTCAAACGGCGCTGAACAAATTGCGACCCGCGCCCGCGATTGCGGCATGGACATCACCTATGAAGGCATCCGCCTTACACCCGAAGAGATCGTCGCCGCCGCTGCCCAAGACGATGCCCATGTGATTGGCCTGTCGATTTTATCAGGCTCCCATATTCCCTTGATCCAAGATGTGATTACGCGGCTGCGCGATGCTGGGTTGGGGCATATTCCCGTGATTGCAGGTGGAATTATCCCGGACGATGATGCCGCAAAACTACGTCAAATGGGTGTCGCAGCGGTCTACACGCCGAAGGATTTCGAGCTGAACAAAATCATGCGCGACATTGTCACATTGGTTGATCCACGGGATATCGCCGCGCAATAGCGCATCACTCTAGCTTCGCGCGCAAACCGTCAAAGGTGTATTCTTCTGCAATGTCACCATCATTGCCAGCGCGGAACCCTTTGGCCTGAGGAAGACACGACAGCCCGCAGACCTGATGAATCTTCTTCGCCCTTGTATCCACATACCATAGCCGCCCGCCCGGCGTCGCGACATAGCCGTTCATGTAGAATTCTGCGTCTCCTTCGATATCCACAATGCTGGGCACTTCGTTGAAGTAATCGACATTGAAATCACCGTGGGTATGGTAGGAAGCAGTTACAGCTATGTTGCGCGGAAACGCGGCAGAACACGATGCCTTGTCACCCGCAACCGGATCGGTCGCAACCATTGCGCCTGTCGCATCATAGCCAAGGTATCCGCAATATTCCCGCTTTTCTTGAAAAGATGGTTTTTGCAAATCAGTGAGGGTCGCGCGCGCCACGAACAATTCGGCAGCTTCTTGTGCCGTGACTGACGTGGCAAATGCCGCCACTATGATCGCCCAGAAACAGCGCATTTTAGCTCTCCAATTTTCGCGGCCTTACGCCTAGACTATCCCGACCAACAAAAGGAATCCACGCATGACTATTCACATTGGTGCCAAAGCTGGCGACATCGCACCCACCGTCCTGATGCCTGGTGATCCGTATCGCGCCAAATGGGCTGCACAGACGTTTTTGGACAACCCCGTGTTGGTGAACGAAGTCCGCGGGATGCTGGGCTATACTGGCACATGGCGCGGTAATCCGGTTACGATCCAAGGGTCTGGCATGGGCATGCCATCCTTGTCGATCTACGCCAACGAGCTGATCACGGACTATAACGCCCAGACCCTGATCCGTATCGGATCTTGTGGCGGCATGCAAAACCACGTGGCCATCCGTGATGTGATCTTGGCGATGACCGCCAGCAATATTTCCACCCCATCCCGCGACATTTTCAAAGAATTCAACTTTGCGCCTTGTGCGGATTACGGTCTGCTTTCGGCAGCCCACGCGGCGGCCGTGGCCAAGGGCGTTACGACACATGTCGGCGGCATTTATTCGGCAGATGTGTTCTACGACGAACGCCCTGACCTGAACGAACAAATGGTGCGGCACGGCATTTTGGGCGTCGAGATGGAAGCGGCGGAGCTTTATAACCTCGCCCACCGCCACGGACGCCGCGCCTTGGCCGTGCTAACAGTGTCGGACCACTTGCTCACACATGAGGCACTGCCATCCGAGGACCGCGAAAGCAGCTTTGGCGAAATGGTCGAAATCGCGCTTGCGGCTGCCTTTCCCGATTAACGCCCGTGAGTGCGGCTATAGGCGTTGACTTGGGGCGGCACCCATCCCGCCAATGCGCCATCGGCAGGTTGATAAACCTGCATCAACAGCGGGTAACACACGGCCTCGTCGCTAGAATGCTCTGCACTGCAATCGCCACCTGGACAGGCGCTTAAAACTGCAAGCAGATCAATCTCTGCAAAGAGTTCGAGATAATCATCGGGACGCACGGGGCTGGCTTTCATGAAATACTGGCCTGTGTCGCGGGTGAAACCTGTGCACATGAACAGGTTCATAACGTCATGCACATGGGGCTCGGCCTCTGCCAAACTCAAACCTGTGTGATCCGCCAAGGCGCGGGTCAGATTGGAATGGCAGCAATGGTGATAATCATCCCCCGACAACAAACGTCCCGTATAAGGATCGCAGCGGGTGCCAATCACGTCATGCACGGACCCGCCAAATTCATCGATGACATACCAACCCAGCGTGTCCGCGACGACAGTCGCCAAGGGGCGCAGATAGGGAAAACAGGACCACATGCGGTCCCCTGTGGTGATATGGGTGCCATGCAACGCACGGGTTTTTCCCGAATAAAACCGCTCTGCCAAGTTGTCGGCTGCGAATAAGTTTAAATCACCAACCTGCGGTCCGCCCACTGATACCATGCGCAGAAAATGTCCCGCAGGTACTGTAATCGCGGCTGCCTCGCGCGGGGCAACCATCACCTCATCCACCAAAACTGCCTGCCCTCGCGCCGCCGCATAAAGCGGTAGGTCAGGCATAGGCAACGTCTCCACTGGATAGCAAATCACTGGCGCGACAGCCCGCCGTGCAGCGGCATCAATCGGTTCCATCATACCCACAAACCCCTTTTTGGTTCTCAAATATCCTTGCAAGACGCAAAACGCCGCCCCCGATTAGGGGACGGCGTTTTTCAAAAAACGTCAACGCAAATCAAACGACGCGTTCAACCATCTTCTTTTTGATGGACGCGATAGCCTTAGCTGGGTTCAGACCCTTCGGGCAAGTTTTTGCGCAGTTCATGATCGTGTGGCAACGATACAATTTGAACGGATCTTCCAGATCATCCAAACGCTCGCCAGTTGCCTCGTCGCGGCTATCAATGATCCAGCGATAGGCATGCAACAACGCCGCTGGCCCGAGGTAGCTGTCGCCGTTCCACCAATACGATGGGCAAGACGTCGAACAACATGCGCACATCACGCATTCATACAAACCGTCCAGCTTTTCACGGTCTTCGATCGACTGCTTCCACTCTTTGGCGGGGGTGTTCGATTTGGTTTCCAACCAAGGCATGATGCTGGCGTGCTGAGCGTAGAAATGAGTCAGGTCGGGGATCAAATCCTTAACCACAGGCATATGGGGCAACGGATAGATTTTCACATCGCCCTGCACGTCGTCCATGCCATAAATGCAGGCCAGCGTGTTGATCCCGTCGATGTTCATCGCACAGGAACCACAGATGCCTTCACGACAAGACCGGCGGAATGTCAGCGTTGGATCAATCTCGTTTTTGATCTTGATCAGCGCATCCAAAATCATCGGACCACAGCTGTCCATATCGACAAAATAGGTGTCCAGCGCGGGGTTCTTACCATCGTCAGGGTTCCAACGATAAATCTGCACCTTGCGCAGGTTCGTCGCACCCTCTGGCTTGGGCCAAGTCTTACCCGTTGTCATGCGGCTGTTTTTGGGCAGCGTAAGTTCAACCATATCTCGTCTCCTATTGGGGCACATTGGGCCCCGAAATCTCTATCTGTTGCGCAACATCGGCGGACGGATTGGCACCTCGCCCGTCATGCGTAAAACACAAGCCTCATACACTGCCTGCGGGTCCGTTCCGCGTAAGGCGTCCAAACTGACACCGATCCGCGCGTTCGCGAAACTGCCAGTATTGCTATTCAGTCCGACGGTCACCCCACCTTCGGGGCCTTGGGCCGCACGCGCGCGATCTTCACAGCGTTGCGCGGCAATCTCGGGACTAACTGGACCACATGAAACCAGCAAACCAACCACACCAAGCCAAGCCAGGCTCCGCATCAGCGATACCTCCCAACGCAATAGGACGTTCCACCAACCATGCCGGTTTGTCCGCCCGAACATTGGCCCCCACGGTAGGATGAAGGTCCACCGTCCGAGACGACATCCACTGCAACCGCTGGCAGCGCATTGGATTGCAGCGGCACAACAACCAATCCGTCATCCAACACTTGCGCGCTATTTGCACATGCGTTGATCTGAGCTGCTTCTTGAGCAGAGGTTTGATCGAATGCCACAACACGTGCCTGTGCGACGCCACCGTCGAACCGAACCTCGGTCCGTGTATCCCCGGGGATGCCCAACTGTGCTTTGCAATCAAGCAACGCCAGCTCCATTTGTTCAGCCTGCGCATTCAGGCTTGGGCCAAGCATGCCACAGCCTGCAATTGCCAAGCAAAGACCGGCAAGCCCAAAATTTCGCATCTGCATCATAGTCCAAACATCCCCGATTGATTTGTCGCAATACACAAGAGCGTTTCCGGGCGCCCCGCGATTGTGGTCATCAGCTGCGATGTCGCTGGCGTCACGCCAACCACCGCAGCCTGTCCTAGCGACAAAATCTCTGAACTGGACGCGTTGTCCATGATGCAATCTGTTACAGGCGCTGCGTTCACACCTGGAAATTGCTGGGCAACCAATCCATTCACGACTGTTTTCGCCTTGGCTCGGACAGTGTCTTGCAACAGTGCATCGGTCAGCGAACACGCACTGACACAGCCAATTGCAGCCAAGGCAAAAACGAAACGCATTAGAATGTCCGTTCTTTCGGTGCGATCCGCTTGGTGCTGATCCCACCTTGCTTTTCTGTCGTCAGCGCCTTGGTGATAACAGGGCGGTAAGACAGATCAACTTTCGGACCGTCGATGTTGGACAGCGTGTGCACACGCCAGTTTTCATCGTCACGCGTGGCGTAATCTTCGTGGGCATGTGCGCCACGGCTTTCTTTACGCGCCTCGGCCCCAACGATTGTCGCCATCGCGTTTGGCATCAGGTTCGTCAGTTCCAACGTTTCCATCAGATCAGAGTTCCAGACCATGGAACGGTCCGTGACTTTGATCCCGTCCATTTTGCCGGCAACGGCTGTCATTTTCTCAACGCCCTCTTTCAGCGTTTTGTCGGTCCGGAATACAGCCGCATCAGCTTGCATCGTTTTTTGCATTTCCAAACGCAGTTCAGCAGTCGATGTATCCCCACCCGCGTAACGTAGCCCATCAAAGCGGTCAAATGCATAATCCACGGAAGCTTGGTTCAGCACTGGGTTTGGCGCGTTTTTGTCAACAACCTTGCCCGCTTGGATCGCTGCGGCACGGCCAAATACCACGAGGTCGATCAAGCTGTTAGATCCAAGACGGTTCGCACCGTGCACAGATGCACAGCCCGCTTCACCCACGGCCATCAGGCCGGGCACAACCGCATTCGGATCTTTGGCCGTCGGGTTCAGAACTTCACCGTGATAGTTCGTCGGAATACCACCCATATTATAGTGCACAGTGGGCAGGACCGGGATCGGTTCCTTGGTGACGTCGACGCCCGCGAAAATCTTGGCACTTTCAGAAATGCCCGGCAAACGCAGGTTCAATGCCTCGGATGGCAAATGGTTCAAGTTCAGGTGAATGTGATCACCGCCAGCGCCCACACCGCGCCCTTCGCGAATTTCCATCGTCATGCAGCGCGAAACGTAATCGCGTGGTGCGAGGTCTTTATAATTCGGGGCATAACGTTCCATGAAACGCTCGCCTTCAGAGTTGGTCAAATAACCACCTTCGCCGCGCGCACCTTCGGTGATCAAGCAGCCAGCGCCGTAGATGCCGGTTGGGTGGAATTGTACGAATTCCATGTCCTGCAATGGCAAACCCTGACGCGCGACCATGCCGCCGCCGTCACCTGTGCAGGTGTGGGCAGAAGTGGCAGAGAAATAAGCGCGACCATAGCCGCCGGTCGCCAGAACAGTCGTTTTCGCATTGAACACATGCATCGTGCCATCGTCGAGCTTCCACGCAACAACACCCTGACACTGGCCATCTTCGGACATGATCAGATCGGTGGCGAAATATTCGATGTAGAATTCGGCCTGCTGCTTGAGCGACTGGCCATAAAGCGTGTGAAGGATCGCGTGACCAGTCCGGTCAGCGGCGGCACAAGTGCGCTGCACGGCTGGACCTTCGCCAAATTCGGTGGTGTGACCGCCGAACGGACGCTGGTAAATCTTGCCTTCTTCCGTGCGCGAGAAAGGCACGCCGTAATGTTCAAGCTCGTAAACCGCCTTAGGTGCTTCGCGTGCGAGGTATTCCATCGCATCCGTATCACCCAACCAGTCAGACCCTTTGACGGTGTCATACATGTGCCACTGCCAGCTGTCGGGGCCCATGTTGCCAAGGGACGCAGCAATGCCGCCTTGGGCCGCAACAGTGTGGGACCGTGTTGGGAACACTTTGGTGATACAGGCCGTTTTCAGCCCCTGTTCAGCCAGACCAAGCGTCGCACGCAGACCAGCACCACCAGCACCAATTACGATCGCGTCATAGGTGTGGGTTTCATATTCATAAGCAGCCATTGTTATCTCTCCGGCGGAATTAAAGCGCGATGCGCAGGATGGCGATAACGCCAAACGCTGCGGCACCGTAGGACAGGCAGATCATGGTGATGATCAATGCCTTGCGGGCGAACCCATGAACGTAGTCTTCGATCAGCGTCTGCACACCTTTGCGAAAGTGGAAGAAGGTGACGAGCATCGTCAGCACTGCAATCGCGGCAGGAACCGGACGGCTGTAATAGGCGACGACCTCTTCATATGTGCCGCCCAGCGTTGCGCCGAATTGGAAGACGAAGATTGGGATCAACACGACCAGCGCAACAGAGCTAATCATCATGTTCCAGTGATGCATGGTGCCGGATTTTGCGGACCCATTGCCGATTGCGCGTTTGCGATCTGTCATAAATGCCATGTGATCAGCCCCTTATGTGACAACAATGGTGAAGATGGTCATCAGCACAGAGGCGATGATCATGATCAAACCAGCAGTTTCGGATTTTTCGACATCAAGCATATAACCCATGTCCCAGATCAGGTGACGAACACCCCCGAACGTGTGATACCAGACGGCCCAAGTTGACAAGAAGAACACCAGATCGCCAAACCAGCTACGCAAAAATGCGTCGGCGGTTGCAAAGGCGTCCGGCCCAGCGGCAGCAGCCACAAACCACCAAACAATCATCAGCGCCGCGACGAGCAAGGCGTTGCCTGTTAGTCGGACAAAAATCGATGTCATAGAGGTCAGTTGGGGACGGTAAATCGTCAAATGCGGTGAAAGTGGGCGATTGCCGCGGTTCACATCAGCCATTGGGTTTCCTCGTGTCAGCAGTGCTTTGTGTCCTTTTGGACCATATCGCGCGCAGAGTCACGCGAGCGAGCTTGATATTTGATGAATTTCTGGCCGTTAGCGGCAACATATCGCAGCTGTGATCACAGCTGAAATAATTGTGATCACGAATTTACTGGATTTCATAGCGCTGCATCAACATCCGCCCCTGCCTGTCGGCCTCTATCCGCAATTCATCGCTGATCTTATTGAAATCAAACATATCTGGTATCAATTTTGGCGCAACATCGCCCAGTGTTTTCACAAATGCAATCCGGTAACCATCAGGCGCCTGGCCCTGATCGATACGCGCGACTTGGGCCATTGCCTGCTGTTCCAGCACCATCCGGCGCGCGTCCGCATCTGCGCGACGGCACCCGCCATCACATCGAACACGCGCGCGTTTTGGTCGCGGTCAAAGGGGTAAAGTTCATTGATTGCGGCTACAGCCACAGGTTCCACCGCATTTTTATGCAAGCTTGATACCACGGCATCTGACCCAGCCACTCGGGCGGCCATGGCGTCGGCGATATAGACACTGCGCTGACTTGTGCCGAATTCGAGATACAACAAGATTTCGCCAATGATCCGCACCGGAAGGCGCAGCACGAACATGATCGCACCCGCGATCAGATCACCCAAACCGGGGTGAAAATCAGGGTCAGGCAAAGGGGTCAGGATGTCCTCCCAACGCAGCGTCGTTTCGAACGCCGCCCCGACAATCGCGTCTTGTTTGGGGTCGCCATTACCGAAATGCGCGATCTGTTGGGCCAGCACCGCAATCCGTTCCGCATCGCTGCGTATCCACCACAACGGCATCCCAACCCCGATCAAGGTCCGGCGTTTGAACAGTCCGTAGGTCGTCGCATAATCATGGAAATTATAGTTACTCGCAAAGGCATCGGGCGTTTTGACGCCAATTTCGGCGGCAATCGCATCCATAAGCCGGAACAGTTCAGGCATGTCGGTGCGGTCGAATTCTTTGGCGATACGCTGCACCGGACGCGGGTGGATGATATAAGCGAAGATCAGCGCGAACATCCCGCCGATAATCATGACCATATGTTCCGATTGAAACAGGATCATCCACGCGCCCAGCGCAAAAAAGCCAACAGGCAGCGCCAGGATCACTAGCGACATCCCATACCCCAGCACCCGCCGTGGGGTTAGCCGTGGACGTTCAATCAGCCCGCGCTGTGCATCCAGAAAAATCCGCTCGCTATGTTTGGCGTGCAGCCGTTGTTTTAGCTGGCCGATCAACCTTCATCGCTTTCATAGATCTCGCGCAGGTAGTCTTCGAACTCTGTGCACATGGTAATCTGCTTGGATTCGGGATCGTAAAACGCATTCGCCTCGCCGCAGCTTTCGACATTGACGACAAGCGGTTCCGACAATCCAAAGTCATTGTTCAGCGCGGTCAGTTCTTCGCGAATAGCATTGAGCGTTACAGAGGCCGTTTCATCCCGTCCGCCTAACACGAATGTCTCGGATGGTTCCTCAACCGCCATCGCTTCGAGCACCATGCCCCAGCTGCCCGTTGCTTGTTCAAATTCCGTTTCGCACCACGCGGCGCGATCCTCTGGCAATACGGCGAGTTCGGCCAATTCGGCGCGGGCTTCGATGTCGCCGCCGTAGAATATGCAGATCATGTTATAAAACCGCTGTTCGCTGGCCCCATGCGTGCCCCAGAACGCCACATTGCCCGCCTCATGCTGGGCTTCGGCCAAGAATGCGTCGCCCGTAGCCAAAATCATATTTTGTGCGGCTTCTTCCTCGTAAAGCATGTGGATCAACATGACAGAGGCAACGTCTGCAGCGTCTTCCTCTTGGCCAAAAATTGGCAGGTCAAGAAAATCGATCAGCGCGTGGCCCAATTCGTGGTAGAAAATCGACAGCACGTTGTCGCGGATATATTCTTCGGCGTCTTGGGCATGGGCGGTGGTGCCAAGCAGCGTCAACACGAAGGGGAGAGCGTATTTCAAGCCGTATCCTTTGTGATCCGCGACCGCGCCGCGTCTTTTGATCCTTCGGCGAGAACCAGCGTGCTTGCCTTGCCCAACCCAAACTCCGGCATGCCTGAGTATAGCGTTTCATAGTCGCCCGCGCGCACCAGATAGGTCTCGTGCCAAATACCCACATCGCCACGGCTGTTTTTGACCGCTTTGTTGAATTTCGACCACGCTGGCAAATACGCGTGTTCGCGGGATTTGGCATAAGCCTCCAGATGATCGAAGCTGCGCCATATTGCACAGTCATGCCCCCGGCCTGAATATAGCCCAGAAATCCGGTGTCCTCTGATGGCGCGATCGACAGTTCCTTGAGCATCCGTGGCATCGCCATTGCGGCGGGCAGCCATTTGTGGACTTTCCAAAACTTGTTCACACGCATCCCGATAATGAACACGACAAAGTCGCCTTCGATCTGGGCCGTCATACGCTGGGGAATGATTTTTTTCATGACCCGATTAGACGGGGATTAGCGCCCAATAATCAAGGTCTAACAGCACATCTGGGAGGTATTTCCCTTCTGCCCCGCGCAAATCACCTGCCGCCCCTTTGGTCGCGACAAGCCGCAAACGCAGCGCGCCGACACCCGGCGCGACCGTTTCGGCCTTATCCAGCACTTCGGTCCACGCGCGCACGGTATCGCCCGCAAAACAAGGGTTCGCATGTGCACCACCGTTAATTGCGACCATCATCTGCGCATTGGCCAACCCGTTGAACGACAGCGCACGCGCCAGCGACATTACGTGACCGCCATAGATCAACCGCTTGCCATCGGGTCGGTTGGTCGCGTCAAAATGCACCTTGGCCGTATTCTGCCACAGGCGGGTGGCAAGCATATGCTCGGCCTCTTCGATGGTCACACCGTCCACATGGTCGATCACCTCGCCCACGGCATAATCGCCCCAGCGATGCGGCTCGCCCGCCAGATCAAAATTGTAGCTACTAAAGTCGAGGCCTTTAGGGATCACCAGATCGGCGGGGTCCACGACGCCAGCCAATTCTGGCACGATAGTCTCGGGCGCATCGCCCAGCGCACGGCGTTTGACCATGACCCAACGGACGTATTCCATCAATACTTCACCGTGCTGATTGCGCCCTGTGGTGCGCACCCAAACGATACCAGTTTTACCATTAGAGTTCTGTTTGACCCCGATCACCTCGGACGTGGCCGTGATCGTGTCACCGGGCCAAAGCAGTGTAATCCAGCGCCCTTCGGCATAGCCAAGATTGGCAACCGCGTTCAGGGACACATCGGGCACGGTTTTGCCGAAAACAGTGTGAAACGTGACCAGATCGTCCAGCGGGCTAAACGGCAACCCGCAGCTTTGGGCAAACATGTCCGACGAATGCAGGGCGTGACGGGCGGGGTAAAGCGCGTGATACAGCGCCCGTTCCCCCATCTTGATCGTGCGCGGAACGGCGTGGGTGATCACGTCCCCAACGCTGTAATCCTCGAAAAATCGGCCTGCATTCGTCTTCGACATTTAGGCCTCGCCCAGCTTCATGTCGCGGGAATATTCCGCATCACTTTCTTTCACGACCGCTTGGCCGCAGCGCATGACGCCATTGGCCTGATCAAACGCATATTGCGGCGACCCGTGCAGCGCCCAGCCTTTGGACAAGGCCTCTGTCACGCGGTGACAGAAATCGGACGTGTCGTCATTGGTGATAAAACGATAAACAAGCATAGGATTATCCAAACGGGTTGTAGCCAAGGGCAATATGAATGCCGGACACAACGGCCACGACAACGATCGTGACGATCACTGCTGTGATCTCTTTCTTGATCGGGACAGCGTGATACGGACCACGCGGACCATCGGCACGGTTGATCATGATCATCTGCACCACGGCCCATGCGAGCATCCCGCCAAACAGGACAAAACTAGGGGTGTCACCATTCACAAGCAAATGCGCAAAGGCCCAGATTTTCACGGCGGCCAGTTGCGGATGCCGGATGAATTTCGTCAGCTTGGTTTTCGCAGCACTGGTCGCAAACACATAAAACGCCAGCACCATCAGCAGATTGTTGATGCCTGTCAGCGCTGGGGTCCGCCCCCAAAATACGGTGCCATCCCAACCGCGGTAACCGACAACCATCAGCGCAATCGCGATGAATGACCCGATGGCCACGATCCCCTTGCCCTTATCGCCAAAGCTAGCACGGTGATCCGGTGCGATCCGTTTCCATAGGTGAACGCCCGACCACAACGCCAGACCAAGAATAAGTAGTAACATTTATGCCTCCAATGCGGCGATGGCCGCTGCTTTGGCCAAGGTCGCCTTTGCGGTGACAATATGCAAGTTCTCTACGATCTTTCCGTCGACCACCGCGACGCCCCCGTCAAAGGCCGCGATTTGGCGGCGGGCAAGGTCGATTTCATCCTCGGACGGGCCAAAGGCCGCGTTACAGATCGCGACTTGCGCGGGATGGATAAGGGTCTTGCCGTCAAACCCCATGTCGCGACCTTCGGCGCACTCTACAGCCAATCCGTCGTCGTCCTTAAACGCATTATAAACGCCGTCGAGCGCCACGATCCCATGGGCTTTGGCCGCCAGCACCGACATTTGCAACGCCGTCATCAATGCCGCGCGCGTCCGGCTGTTTATATCTTTGGCAAGGTCATTGGTCCCGAGCACAAACCCCGCCATGCGCGGGTGCGCGGCAATTGCGGCGGCGTTTAAAACGCCCAATGGGGTTTCGATCATCGCCCAGATCGGTTTGTCAGGAATGAGCGCGGCCAATGCATCAACATCCGCAGGACCATCGACCTTGGGAAGCAACACCGCGTCGCAGTCCATGCCCGCAATCGCTGCTGCATCATCGGCACCCCATTCAGTATCCAGCGCATTCATCCGCACGATTTTCAGGCGTGGGCCGTATCCCCCTGCCCCCAATGCAGTCGCCAATGTGTCGCGGGCTTCGGCTTTGGCATCAGGTGCAACCGCGTCTTCGAGATCAAAAAGGATCACATCGACTGGTAGCCCCCGCGCCTTATCCAACGCGCGGTCTTTGGACCCGGGGATGTAAAGGGCGGACCGGAACGGGCGATCATGCATTTGATTCTTCCTTGTAATTTTATTGCGCCCAAAGGTGCAGATATTTTCAAATCAATCAACCACAAATGCGCCGCAGCGCAGCATGCACGCCCCACCGTGACGGTGGGGTAACTGATTTGGCGGATGATGGGCGCAGGTTAAGGGCAGATTAAAACCCCTCATAAGGATTGCCATCATGAAGAAATTCTATGTTCTATCCCTCGGCATTGGCGCGCTTTTACTTGCGACACATCACGCGCAAGCAAGTCCCGCATGTCTGCCCCATGCCGAAATCGTAGAACGATTGGCCGCAAAATACGGCGAACGGCGGCAGTCCATCGGGATCGGCAACAGAAACACGGTCGTCGAAACCTTTGCATCCGACACCACTGGAACATGGACCATCACCGTCACGGCGGCAGGTGGGCTGACCTGTTTGGTCGCCGCTGGCCGTGCCTACCAAGTGATCGAAGTCGTGGATGAAGGCACCTAGGTCAGCGCCACCCAGATCAGCCGCAACCCTGTCAGCACCAATAGCGTATAGGTAAGTGCAAAGAACGCGCGTTCCGGCACCAAGTGATGCGCGCGCACCCCGATGAACGCGCCCAGCAAGGCAAATGGGGCCAACAGTAACGCGCCCTTAAACGTGTCCCATGAAAAGATACCGAGGAAGAAGTAGGGCACGAACTTCATCCAATTGATCGCCCAGAACGTAATGACGGTCGTCGCTTGGTATTGTAGTTTGGTAAGCCCTTGGGACAAAAGAAATACAGCCGTCGGCGGCCCACCTGCGTGACTGATGAAACTGGTGAACCCGCCAACAGCCCCCGCCGTCCACGCATAGCGACGGCGAAATGGCAATCTGCGCATCTTCAACCAGCCCCAGCTTTGCGACACTTGGAACGCGACGAAGGCAAGGCAGATTGCGCCGATCAAAATGCGAAACACATCCGCGTCGACATAGGCATAGATTGCGGCGGCAAGGGCGACGCCGGGGATAGCACCGATCACCATGCCCTTGGCCGATGGAGCGTGCCATTTGCCCCAATAGGGTTTCAATGTGGCTGCATCGACAAGCATAAACAGCGGCAACACGATGCCCAACGCGGCCCCCGGCGGGACCACCAATGCCAGAATCGCACCGGCCACAAATGCAGCACCTGACCCGAATCCACCCTTGGAAATCCCCCCAAAGATGATCGCAGGGATGCCAAAGGCGAAAAATTGGTAATCAAATTCCATTTTGTAATTTCGCTCTTTTTTAACACTGTTCCTACATCGTTAGCGCAATCTTACGGCCGGGTGACAGGTGATTTTCGTGATGCCGCGGTGCAGCACACTTGCGTGTAGGGCCGCAAAGCCTTACCCAATGCGCCAAATCCAACCCAAACAGGAGCCTCTCCTATGGCACGACCTAAAATTGCACTTATCGGCGCTGGCCAAATCGGCGGCACGCTTGCCCACCTCGCTGCGATCAAAGAACTTGGCGATATCGTCATGTTCGACATCGCGGAAAACGGCGACATCGGCCGTGGTAAGGCGCTTGATATCGCAGAGGCTGCGCCTGTTGCCGGTCTCGACGTGGCGCTGAAAGGCACCAACGACTACGCCGAAATCGCAGATGCAGACGTTTGCATTGTGACAGCCGGCGTTGCACGTAAGCCGGGTATGTCCCGCGACGACCTGCTGGGCATCAACCTGAAGGTCATGAAATCCGTCGGCGAAGGCATCGCAGCCCACGCGCCAAACGCATTTGTGATCTGCATCACCAACCCGCTTGACGCGATGGTTTGGGCGTTGCGCGAATTTTCCGGCCTGCCACAGCACATGGTTTGCGGCATGGCGGGTGTTCTGGACTCCGCTCGTTTCCGTCACTTCCTCGCAGACGAATTCGAAGTCTCAATGCGCGACGTGACCGCATTCGTTCTGGGCGGCCACGGCGACACGATGGTTCCACTGACACGTTACTCTACAGTTGCGGGCATTCCATTGCCTGATCTGGTTGAAATGGGCTGGACCACACAAGACAAACTGGACGCAATCGTTCAGCGTACACGTGATGGCGGCGCTGAAATCGTTGGCCTTTTGAAAACAGGCTCCGCGTTCTACGCACCAGCCACATCCGGCATCGAAATGGCAGAAGCTTATCTGAAAGACCAAAAGCGTTTGCTGCCATGCGCGGCCCATGTTGACGGTGCTTACGGCCTTGATGGTTTCTACGTTGGCGTTCCAACAGTCATCGGCAAAGGCGGCATCGAGCGCGTTGTCGAAATCAAGCTGAGCAAAGACGAGCAAGCGATGTTCGACAAATCTGTCGACGCGGTCAAAGGCCTTGTTGCAGCATGTAAAGAAATCGATCCGTCATTGGCATAAGCCACCTGACAATAGATTTGAAAGGCGTCCCTTCGGGGGCGCCTTTTGCGTTTGGTCCTTCGCGCACCATGCAACATCTAGTTTTTGATGGTGGAAATCGCATTCCATACTAAAGTGGGATCATCGGCGCGATTTAAAATCCCTCCAAAGGACAGCCATTTTGATCAAACATGCCATGACTATCTGTATAGGAATTCTTGCAAGGGCGCTTGTGCTACTCGCGTTTTCTGAATTTCTGTTCTTTAACGAAGGCCCCGTCGGACATTTTCTGGGTGCACCAGATGCAATGAACAAGGCACTGCAAATTGCGGAGCTAATTGTTTTCTACTGCTTGCCGGGTTCGCTATTATTGGCCCTAGAACCGATGATGACAAGTTGGCCACGCACAATTCTGGCCGGAGCCTTTGTCGGATGGTCCATCGAAGCGGCGATGGTACCTGTGGCATATGAAAATGTGCCATTCAGCTTCTTTTGGACCTCTGTTTCTTGGCACGCAATGATTGATGTCTGTGTGGGTTGGGTGTTTCTCCGCCGGGTCATGATAACCGGAACGGCGGTTTCTAAGATAATTTATGCGGTCGTACTGGGCTTCGTCACCGCCATCTGGTCAACATGGGCATGGTCTGATTTGGCGTTCGAAATTGCGCAATTCGCGGAAATTTTTGCCGTAGCCCTCGCGCTGATCGGAGTGGGCTATTTCTTATCAACGCTGAACAGCTCCGAAATTAAACTAGGGCAGGTCGGGTTTTGGATCGCCGTTGGTGTGAATTTCGCAATGTGGGCAATTTGGGCCACGGCGTTCTTGCCCCTATCATTAGGCTTGCTCGTACTTGCCGCTTTCAATGGATGGGTCTTGAAAGGTGCAGCAGTTGGCAAACAATCCGTGAACGACCAATTATACAATCGTAGTGGGCTATGGTCGCTTCTGCTCGCGGTTCCCTGTGCTGTGCTGGGATTTTGGTTGATCGATATGACGGGCGCGAGCACCAAGGTCGGAGAGTTAGCTGTTCTTTTTGTCGCCTTTGGTGGCACGCTCATCTATTGCGTGGCTGTCTACTTTGCATTGCGAAGCCGCGTACAAAAATAGGGGCCATGCCGGAACACTTCCTTCCCTATAGACCCCTACCTAGACAGGAAATTATTTGGCCTTCTTTGGCGATAAAGAATCTCTTTTGCAAAAATGTTTCCGCTATCAATTCAGATTTGTGATCACACCATTTTAACGTGTGATCACAAATGTCGCTTTTTTGGCCTGCGTTCATAAAACATTGTTCTTTTGTTGATCGAGCTATGGTTCAAGGGTCCAAACCCAGCAACGCAAGGGACGATTTGATGAACATCCACGAATACCAAGCCAAGGCGCTTTTGAAATCTTATGGCGCTCCGGTCAGTGACGGCCGCGCCGTGCTCAAGGCCGAAGACGCCAAAACAGCCGCTGGCGAAATGGATGGCCCGCTTTGGGTTGTGAAGGCGCAGATCCACGCAGGTGGCCGCGGCAAGGGCAAATTCAAAGAAGCCGACGCTGGCGAAGCTGGCGGTGTGCGTCTTGCCAAATCCGCGACCGAAGCCTCTGAAGAAGCCAAGAAAATGTTGGGCCGTACATTGGTCACGCATCAAACCGGCCCAGCAGGCAAGCAAGTTAACCGCATCTACATCGAAGACGGTTCCGGCATCGAAACAGAATTGTATCTTGCCCTGCTCGTGGATCGTCAAACATCCCGCATCGGTTTTGTTTGCTCCACCGAAGGCGGCATGGACATTGAAGAAGTGGCTGCCAGCACGCCAGAGAAAATCATCAACTTCACCGTTGATCCGGCTGCGGGTTTCCAAGCGTATCACGGCCGCCGCGTTGCATTCGCTCTGGGTCTTGAAGGCCAGCAGGTTAAGCAGTGCGTCAAGCTGATGGGCCAGCTTTATCAGGCATTCACCGAAAAAGACATGGAGATGCTGGAAATCAACCCGCTGATCGTAACTGACAGTGGTGACTTGAAGGTGTTGGATGCCAAGGTTTCATTCGACGGCAACGCGATCTATCGTCACGCCGACATCGCCGCACTGCGCGACGAGACTGAAGAAGATTCCAAGGAACTCGAGGCGTCCAAATACGACCTGAACTACATCGCACTTGACGGCGAAATTGGCTGCATGGTCAATGGCGCCGGTCTGGCGATGGCCACAATGGACATCATCAAGCTTTACGGCGCAGAGCCTGCCAACTTCCTTGACGTTGGCGGCGGCGCGACCAAAGAAAAAGTGACCGAAGCGTTCAAGATCATCACATCCGATCCGCAGGTCAAAGGCATCTTGGTCAACATCTTTGGCGGCATCATGCGTTGCGACGTCATCGCCGAGGGTGTTGTCGCAGCTGTGAAAGAAGTGGGTTTGCAGGTTCCTTTGGTTGTCCGTCTTGAGGGCACAAATGTTGAAGAAGGCAAAGCGATCATTAATAATTCCGACGTAGACGTGATCGCCGCTGACGACCTCAAAGACGGCGCAGAAAAGATTGTGAAAGCTGTAAAAGGCTAAGCCGTCTAAGAGGCACGGCGCAAATGGGTCGCAGTCATCCAATGATTGCGGGCCATAGCCTCAAAAAATGCGATTGCGACCTACAATTGGGGCGCTCTCGCTGCAGACTAAAATCTAGCAAACGCGTTTAAACGCGCTTGCTGCCGAAACCATATTGACCGCGGCGCATCAGGTGATGCCCGTTCAAAGACAAATCAGGGAGCCACCCATGGCCATTCTCGTCGACGAAAACACCAAAGTCATCTGTCAGGGCCTTACAGGGTCGCAGGGCACGTTCCACTCTGAACAGGCCATCGCATATGGCACGAAAATGGTGGGTGGTGTGACGCCGGGCAAGGGCGGTCAGGTTCACCTTGATCTGCCGATCTTCAACTCCGTGCACGAAGCCAAGCATGTGACCGAAGCCAACGCATCCGTCATCTACGTACCGCCGCCATTTGCAGCCGATTCCATCCTCGAAGCGATCGACGCTGAAATGGAACTGATCATCTGCATCACCGAAGGTATCCCTGTGCTCGACATGATGCGCGTCAAACGCGCGCTTGAAGGGTCTGCATCCCGTCTGATCGGGCCAAACTGCCCGGGCATCATCACGCCTGACGCGTGCAAAATCGGCATCATGCCTGGCCACATCCACAAACGTGGGTCCGTGGGCGTTGTATCCCGTTCCGGCACATTGACATATGAAGCCGTGAAACAGACATCCGACAGTGGCCTTGGCCAGTCCACCGCTGTGGGCATCGGCGGCGACCCGATCAAAGGCACCGAACATATCGACGTCTTGAACATGTTCCTCGATGACGACGAAACACATTCCATGATCATGATCGGGGAAATCGGCGGCTCCGCCGAAGAAGAAGCAGCTGAATTCCTGACAGCCCAAAAGAAAAAGGGCCGCTGGAAGCCAACCGCTGGTTTCATCGCTGGCCGCACGGCCCCTCCGGGCCGCCGCATGGGCCACGCTGGCGCGATTGTCGCTGGCGGCAAAGGCGACGCGGAATCCAAAATCGAAGCGATGAAGTCCGCTGGCATCGTGGTGGCCGACAGCCCCGCGACGCTGGGCGAAGCTGTGCTTGAGGCGATCGGCTAGATGGCAATGGGTGCTGCATCAAATCTGAGGGCAGCGGCTGACCTTGGGTGGGTGCGCAGGGCCCTCCTATGGGGAGGAGCGGAGGCTGACAAAAAAACGTCCGGGGGGCGTTTTCCAGTCGGAGCGCGTCCGGCAGGGCGCCGGTCAGTTGCTGAGCGGCCTATCATCAGGGCAATGCTCGGTACCGCAATGGTGCTCATCATGATGTCACCCAACGTCTTGGCAGCCGAATCTGAATTGGCGGTCGAAGATGCCATTGCCCTATGTCTCAGTTCTCAATCGGACATCGCGGAAACAAGAGCTGAACTGACGACGCTCGGTTGGAAAGCCTCAGAAAATGCAGCTTTTGACGCATTGTTAAACTCAAAATTTGCTTTCTATTTTGATGGAACGAACATCAACGAAACCTTTAGAAACGCCGCCTTCATGGCTGGTTCGATACTAGGAAATTCCAGTCTTGGAGCGGATCAAATCAGCATGGAATTCGCTGATGTCCGCTTGGCTTTCCTTGGCATCAACGAAAATTCGCAATATTGCGTCTTTGCGGGACCTGAGACCCTATTAGACGCGATACGAAAAGCGCCAGGCTACCAAGAATTGATCTTCCAAAAAACCGAAAACCTTACCCAAATCGTCGTCAGCTTCCGCGATGTCCGATTCGGGATGGTGAGCCTATTTGACCTTGAGAGACTGAAGACGACAATGGAAGCGCAGTTAGATCCATCCATGGTGTCCGAGACGGAAGGCTTTATGCAGCCCGCAACGATATTTATTGCACGCAAAGAGGTGCTACAATGAACGACCATTCCCCCAACGACGTCTTCCACGCCTCGTCTTTCCTGCAAGGGCATAACGCGGAATATGTGGAACAACTCTATGCCCGCTACGCCGAAAATCCCAATGCGGTTGACGAAAGCTGGCAGGAGTTTTTCAAATCCTTGGGCGACGCCCCCGCAGACGCCAAGGCAGAGGCTGCTGGTCCGTCGTGGGGCCGCACCGATTGGCCGCCTGTTCCCAACGACGATCTGACAGCCGCGCTTGATGGGCAATGGGCCACAGAGCCAGAGGCCGCTGGTAAAAAAATCAAAGGCAAAGTCGCTGAAAAAGGCGTGTCCTTGGACGAAGCGCAAGTCCGCCAAGCCGTCTTGGACAGCCTGCGCGCGTTGATGATCATCCGTGCCTACCGCATCCGTGGCCATTTGATTGCTGATCTTGATCCGCTGGGCATGCGCGAACAGACACCGCACCCCGAGCTGGATCCAGCGTCCTACGGCTTTACCGCCGCTGACATGGATCGCCCAATCTTTATCGACAATGTGCTTGGTCTTGAAATTGCGACAATGAACGAAATCATCGCGATTGTGCGCCGCACCTATTGCGGCACTTTTGCGCTGCAATACATGCACATTTCCAACCCAGAGGAAGCGGGTTGGTTGAAGGAGCGTATTGAGGGTCTGGGCAAAGAAATCAGTTTCACCACCGAAGGCCGTAAAGCGATTCTGAATTCCTTGGTGAAAGCCGAAGGGTTCGAAAAATTCCTGCATGTGAAATACATGGGCACCAAGCGTTTCGGCCTCGATGGTGGCGAAGCATTGATCCCCGCGATGGAACAAATCATCAAGCGCGGCGGTCAACTGGGCATGGATGAAATCATCATCGGCATGCCGCACCGTGGTCGCTTGTCCGTGCTGGCCAACGTCATGGAAAAACCCTACCGCGCGATTTTCAACGAATTCCAAGGCGGGTCGTTCAAACCCGAGGATGTCGATGGTTCAGGTGATGTGAAATACCACCTTGGCGCGTCTTCCGACCGCCAGTTTGACGACAATACTGTGCACCTGTCGCTCACCGCGAACCCGTCCCACCTCGAGGCCGTAAACCCCGTTGTTTTGGGCAAGGTCCGCGCTAAGCAAGACCAGAAAAACGACATCGACCGCACGAAGGTCATGGGTGTTCTGCTGCACGGCGACGCGGCCTTTGCGGGTCAGGGCGTCGTGGCCGAGGGGTTCGGCCTATCCGGCCTGAAAGGGCACAAAACCGGCGGCACCATGCATATCGTTGTGAACAACCAAATCGGTTTCACCACGGCCCCGCATTTCAGCCGCTCGTCCCCTTACCCCACCGACATTGCGTTGATGGTAGAGGCCCCGATTTTCCACGTGAACGGTGATGATCCAGAGGCCGTGGTGCACGCCGCCCGCGTCGCCACCGAATTCCGCCAGAAGTTCCACAAAGACGTGGTTCTCGACATCATCTGCTACCGTCGCTTTGGTCACAATGAGGGCGACGAGCCGATGTTCACCAACCCGGTGATGTACAAAAAGATCAAAAAGCAAAAGACGTCCCTGACGCTTTATACTGATCGCTTGATCAAGGACGGTTTGATCCCCGAAGGCGAAATCGAAGACATGAAGGCCGCGTTCCAAGCGCACCTGAATGAAGAATTCGAGACTGGCAAAACATATAAGCCGAACAAGGCCGATTGGCTGGACGGCAAATGGTCCCATCTCGGCAGCAAGGACGAGGATTATCAGCGCGGCGCAACCGCGATTGATGAAGCCACGTTCAAGGATGTTGGCACGGCCCTGACCACTGCGCCCGAAAACTTCCCGCTGCATAAAACCATCACCCGCTTAATGGATGCCAAGGCGAAAATGTTTGAGACCGGCGAAGGGTTCGACTGGGCGACAGGTGAAGCACTCGCATTCGGATCGCTTCAGACCGAAGGTTTCCCTGTGCGCCTGTCCGGCCAGGATTGTACCCGCGGCACATTCAGCCACCGTCATTCCGGGCTGATTAACCAAGACAACGAAGACCGGTATTACCCGCTCAACCACATCCGCGAAGGCCAAGCCAACTATGAAGTCATCGACTCTATGTTGTCCGAATACGCGGTGCTTGGTTTCGAATACGGCTATTCACTGGCTGAACCAAACGCACTGACATTGTGGGAAGCCCAGTTCGGCGATTTCGCCAATGGCGCGCAAATCATGTTCGACCAATTCATCAGCTCTGGTGAAAGCAAATGGTTGCGCATGTCCGGCCTCGTTTGCCTGTTGCCGCACGGCTATGAAGGCCAAGGGCCAGAGCATTCCAGCGCACGTTTGGAACGGTTCCTGACCATGTGCGGCGGCGACAACTGGATTGTGGCCAACTGCACAACGCCTGCGAACTATTTCCACATCCTGCGCCGTCAAATGCACCGCAGCTACCGCAAGCCGCTGATCATGATGACGCCAAAATCCTTACTGCGCCACAAACTGGCCGTGTCCAAGGCAGAGGAATTCACAACAGGTTCGTCGTTCCACCGCGTGTTGTGGGATGATGCCCAGCACGGCAATTCCGACACCAAATTGGTCGCCGATGATAAAATCAAGCGCGTGGTGATGTGTTCCGGCAAGGTCTACTTTGACCTTCTCGAAGAACGCGACGCACGCGGCATCAACGACGTCTATATCCTACGCTACGAACAGTTCTATCCGTTCCCCGCACAGTCATCGGTTCAGGAACTCGGCCGGTTCAAAAACGCCGAAATGGTTTGGTGCCAAGAAGAGCCCAAAAACCAAGGCGCATGGTCGTTCATGGAACCCAACATCGAATGGGCCCTGACCCATATCAAAGCCAAACACACGCGCCCCGTCTACGCGGGCCGCGCCGCCTCCGCCTCGCCTGCAACAGGTCTGGCCAGCAAACACAAAGCAGAACAAGCAGCCCTCGTGAACGATGCGCTGACAGTTGAAGGATCAAAATCATGAGCACCGAAGTCCGCGTCCCAACCCTTGGCGAATCTGTGACCGAAGCAACGGTTGCAACATGGTTCAAACAACCTGGCGATACTGTTGCCGTCGATGAAATGCTCTGCGAGCTGGAAACAGATAAGGTCACGGTTGAAGTGCCTAGCCCCATCGCTGGCACCCTGTCCGAGATCGTCGCCGCCGAAGGCGAAACAGTTGGCGTTGACGCGCTGCTGGCCCAAATTTCCGAAGGTGGCGCAGCAGCCGCGGCCCCAGCCAAGGCAGAAGCCCCCAAAGCCGAAGCCGCCACAGCACCTGCAGGCAAGGACGTCGAAGACGCGCCTTCCGCGAAAAAGCTGATGGCAGAAAACAACCTGACCGACGTGACAGGCACCGGCAAAGATGGCCGCGTGATGAAAGAGGACGTGCTCAAAGCGATCAGCGCGGCCCCTGCCCCCGCCGCTGCTGCCCCTGCGCGCACTGGCGCCGATGACCCACGCGAAGAGCGCGTCAAAATGACCCGCCTGCGCCAGACCATCGCCAAGCGTCTGAAAGACAGCCAGAACACCGCCGCCATGCTCACCACCTATAACGAGGTCGACATGACCGAGGTGATGGCACTGCGCAATGAATACAAAGACCTGTTCTTGAAAAAGCACGGCGTGAAACTGGGCTTCATGTCCTTCTTCACCAAAGCATGCGTGCACGCGCTCAAAGAAATCCCAGAAGTGAACGCCGAAATCGACGGCACCGATGTGGTTTACAAAAACTTCGTCAACATGGGCATCGCCGCTGGCACGCCAACCGGCCTTGTGGTTCCCGTCATCAACGACGCCGACCAAATGTCATTCGCTGCGATTGAAAAGGCGATTGCGGAAAAAGGCGCCAAAGCGCGCGACGGTAAACTGTCCATGGCCGAAATGCAGGGCGGCACATTCACCATCTCCAATGGTGGTGTCTACGGATCGCTGATGTCGTCCCCGATCCTGAATCCACCACAGTCCGGCATCCTCGGCATGCACAAAATCCAAGACCGCCCAATGGCGATCAACGGTCAAGTCGTGATCCGTCCAATGATGTATCTGGCCCTGTCCTACGACCACCGGATTGTGGACGGCAAAGGCGCTGTGACCTTCCTCGTGCGCGTGAAAGAAGCGCTTGAGGATCCACGTCGGCTGTTGATGGATTTGTAAAGAGCTTCTGGGATGGTTACAACAACAGGTGCAACCGATTCAACCGTTCTACCCGCTGTTCTTGAGCATTACCGCTGGTGGATAGCGGATGATGGAATTGACCTGCAACGCTTTCGAGATGAGGTGCCTACAAAACCAAAAGGTCAGGATTTGCGAAAAATTGCCACTCGCTACAGAGTGAGCCGAGGCTTACGAAGGGGCAAAGAATGCGAATATCTCGAATTCATCCAGAATGCCCTAAGATCGGAATGGCCTACTGGTTTAAATAATCGCGCAAATCGTATCGTTGAAATTTCAAAAGCCGCTCATAAAGATGGCTTAACTAGCGGTGTAACCGTTTCGTTGGCATCCAAGGTGGTGTGGCATTTCAAACCAGCAGGTTGGACACTTTTCGACAAATACGCCGCAAACGCTGTTCTGGGGAAAAAGCATGTCCGCTCAGTTGAGCGAATAGTGCAGTTTTATGAAAAACTGGAAACATTTGAATTTGATTCCATCATTGCCAAAATGAACGATGCCAAGAGTGAGAGTGATCTTCCCCATCTGTGGTCCGAAAGAATATTCGATAAATGGCTGTTAAATAATAGCGATTCAGAAAATGAAGCATTTGCAATGCCTGGCGAAAGCTTCAAAGGAGTTGTTGGTGATAGAACGTTTGCGTCGTTAGAAAAATTGGCGATCCAACTTGAGAAGGTTCTACCAAGAGGCTTACTGGTAAAATGACACCCGAACTCACAGCCCTCACCCTCGCAGCCATTCTGCAATTCATCCAGATCACCCTGATGGCGGCCCCAGCCAACATGGAACTGGGTATGGGCAAAACATTCTCGCCACGTGACCCGCAGCGTTTGGACAAACCGCTGATCGAACAGATGAGCGTCGGAACAGGCCGCCTGCACCGCGCCATGTCCAACCATTTCGAGGGACTGATCCTGTTTGGCATCGCGATCACTGTGATCAGTCTTGCCGATAAAACCAACGCGGCCACCACGTTTTGCGCATGGACTTACCTCGCCGCGCGCGTCCTCTACATCCCCGCCTATTACTTTGGCTGGACCCCATGGCGTTCCTACATTTGGTGCGTCGGGTTCGTGGCCACATTCATCATTCTCATCACCGCACTTCTCTAAGGAGACATCCCATGTCCAGCTATGACGTCATCATCATCGGTGCAGGCCCCGGCGGCTATGTATCGGCCATTCGTTGCGCCCAACTGGGCCTGAAAACCGCCATCGTCGAAGGGCGTGACACGCTGGGCGGCACCTGCCTGAACGTCGGCTGCATCCCGTCTAAGGCGCTGTTGCACGCAACCGAAATGCTGCATGAAGCCGAACATAACTTCGCGGAAATGGGCCTGAAGGGTAAGGCCCCGTCCGTCGACTGGAAACAGATGCTCGCCTACAAGGACAACACGATTGGCCAGAATACCGGCGGCGTCGAATTCCTGATGAAAAAGAACAAGATCGACTGGCTTAAGGGCTGGGGGTCCATCCCTGCCGCAGGCAAGGTCAAGGTCGGCGACGACATCCATGACGCCAAACATATCATCGTGGCCTCTGGTTCCGAACCCGCGTCATTGCCGGGTGTCGAGGTTGACGAGAAAACCGTTGTGACTTCTACCGGCGCGTTAGAGCTCGGCAAAATACCGAAATCCATGGTTGTCATCGGTGCGGGTGTTATTGGCCTCGAACTCGGTTCCGTCTACGCCCGTCTTGGCGCGGATGTGACCGTCGTCGAATTCCTCGACGCGATCACCCCTGGCATGGACAGCGACATTGTGCGCGCATTCCAGAAAACGTTGGCAAAACAGGGCCTGAAATTCGTTCTTGGCGCAGCTGTGCAGGGCACGGAGATTAAGAACAACAAAGCCACTGTCACCTATAAACTGCGCAAGGATGACAGCGAGCACACGTTGCAAGCCGACACCGTTCTGGTCGCCACTGGTCGCAAACCATTCACCAAGGGTCTAGGTCTTGAAGAGCTCGGCGTCGAAATCTCCGAACGTGGTCAGATCAAAACTGACGATCACTACCGGACCAATGTCGCAGGCATCTACGCTATTGGCGACGCGATCGACGGCCCCATGTTGGCGCATAAAGCCGAAGACGAAGGTCTGGCCGTCGCCGAAGGCATCGCAGGTCAGCACCCGCATGTGAACTACGGCGTGATCCCCGGCGTGATCTACACCCACCCCGAAGTCGGCACCGTTGGCCAAACCGAAGACGCGCTGAAGAAAGAAGGCCGCAAGATCAAGGTCGGCAAATTTTCCTTCATGGGCAACGCGCGGGCTAAGGCGAACTTCATGGGCGACGGCTTTGTTAAAATCATCGCGGACGCGGAAACCGACCGCATCTTGGGCGCGCATATCATCGGGCCAATGGCTGGCGATCTGATCCACGAAATCTGCGTGGCGATGGAATTTGGCGCGGCTGCCGAAGACCTCGCGCGTACCTGCCACGCGCACCCAACCTACTCCGAGGCCGTGCGCGAAGCCGCACTCGCTTGTGGCAACGGTGCTATCCACGCATGACGCCAGAGGTGACAATACTGATCGCGAACGCCATCCTCTTGGCGTTCACCTATCTTTGGGTCTACCCCGGCATCACATCAAAATCGATCAACCTGATCATGGCCTACGACCTCGTGATCAGCGCAGCGGCACTGCTCGTCGCGGGCCTTCTATTCTGGGGCAGCGGCATCAGCTTCAATCTGATCCTGTTTCAAACAAACTGGGCCGTATTTTCCATTATCACATTGTTCATAATGGAAGCCCCGTTGTTTGCTTGGTTCGCCAAAAAACACGGGTTGAACCTCTAGGTTTCTTCTGGCCCTAAATACCTCGGGGGAGGCCGCAGGCCGGGGGCAGCGCCCCTACTACGCCTTCAACAGACGCAGCCCCTGCGTTGCATCCGTGCGCACAGCCAAGCGCAACCCTGGCTCGTCCCCCGCCTTTAACGCCGCCAAAATCAGCCGATGATGATGCGGCGGCTCTGTCCGGTTCAACCGCCCGTATAGGGCACACATCGTTGGCCCCATCTGCAACCAAACCGTTTCGGTCATGGCCAACATTGCGGGCGCTTGGGCGCGTAAATACAGCGTCCGGTGAAATTCCAAGTTCATACGAATGTAATTGGACGCATCATGGCGCGTCACCATCTGGCGCACACCGTTATTGATGCTTTCTAACCGCTCGATCAGCGCGAAATGCGCCCGTGGCAATGCGCGGCTTGCTAATTCAGGTTCCAATAACGCGCGCAACGATGCCAACTCTTCAATCCGTTCGTTAGACAGTTCTGGCGTGGACACACGGCCTGACGACGACAGGAACAATGCCCCTTCGGCTACCAGACGGCGGACGGCCTCTCGGGCGGGCGTCATGGACACCTCATAGGTCTTACCGATGCCGCGCAGGGTCAACGCCTCTCCAGGTGCCAATTCGCCATGCATAATGCGCGTGCGCAGGCTGCGGTACACCCGTTCATGGGCGGCGATGGATGGGTCTATGGGGCGCGGGCGTATCATGGGTTCTTTGTGATCACATCATGCCAAGCCGTCAATCACCGAAGTTCACACGGTGCAAAACATCCCCGTTTTTGCGCAGCCATGCACGATGCACACTGTAGTCTGGACAAATGCGCTCTACCACAGCCCAGAATGCCGCCGAATGGTTCATTTCGACCAAATGCGCGACCTCATGGGCGGCAACGTAATCCAACACCTCTGGCGGGGCCATAATCAGCCGCCACGAATACATCAGCACGCCCTCTGACGAACAAGATCCCCAGCGCGACCGCGTGTCCCGAATGCTTAGCCGCGAATAGCTTCGCCCGACCATCGCCGCATAGCGATCCGAGGCCTCGGCCAGTACGTCCCGCGCACGCAGTTTCAAAAACGCTTTGGCCCGCAATCCCGCTGTCGCCTCATCTGGCACGTACAACACGCCATCGCGCAAGGCTGTGCGTTTCACGGAACCTACCTCCACTGGAAGATCGTCGCCACGATACGGCACGACGCCACCCGCATGCACGACCGCCTCTGGTGCAAGCCTGATCAAATGGGTGCGGAGCCAGATTTCACGCGATTCGAGGAAATCGATTCCTTCGCGCAGCGGACTGCGCTGGGGAATCGTCAACGTGACCTTCCCATCCAAGCGCGACACGCGCAGCGACAATTTGCGCGCACGGGCCGAACGTCGCACATTCACGTCAATTGGAGGGCTGCCCTGTAGCCGATGAACACTCATTTCGCGGTTTCACTCTGAAAGCTGTGCCAAAGCCTTTGACACCACCTGTTACCTATGGCAATTGGCCTTGATGCGCCATATGCGCGACCAGATTTTGAAGGGATAGCCTATGCCTAAGGAAGAATGGGGCACAAAGCGCCTTTGCCCGGAAACCGGCAAGCGCTTTTACGACCTGAACGCGACACCGATCATCAGCCCGTACACAGGTAACGAAGTTACTGTGGATACGTCCAAGACCCGGACAATGGTTGCTGACGCCGAAGATGCGCAGTCTGCGAAAGCCAAAGAGGACGAAGTCGAAGACGATCTCGTGCTTGATGATGCTGACGACGATGAAGATGCGGATCTTGGCGATGACGTGCTCGACGACGACGATGACGACACGGTCAGCCTCGAAGAATTGGCTGACGTTCCAGCCAGCGACGACGAGTAAGAATTCTCATAGTCGGGCGAGATTTAAGTCTTGATCTCGCCCCGCTAGCTGCATAGACAGCACCCAATGATGGGGCCTTAGCTCAGCTGGGAGAGCGCCTGCATGGCATGCAGGAGGTCAGCGGTTCGATCCCGCTAGGCTCCACCATCACCCCCCTTTTTTCAAAGTGCTTGAACGCCAGCGTAGAACTTTGCGCTATTCGCAAATGTTCTCTTTGATAAAGCAGTTCGCGCCGATGCAGCCATCCCACCCCTCGGCCTTGACCACCTCAGATTTCTCGCTGAATTCTGCTGTTGTCAGCGAAACGGATTTGATTTTGTCGAACCTGAAAATGCGCTTGGATGCGTAGTCGCGTCCTTTGGTGCAGCCGCGGCTTTGCCAGCCATGCATGTATAGCTGACCGTTATTTCCCAGCCCGACCTGATGCACATCCACAATGCGGGGCTCGCATCCTTTTTCGGCGTCATCAGCATAGACCAGTTCCACCACTTGGCCGGTTTTGGCCGCCTCGCAAAGCAAGGTTTCTTATGCCGATTGGGCCCAAACGGTCGACGTTTGGCTGAGGCCAAGAAGCAATGACAGGGCGATATGAAGTGATTTCACGGCGGGTATCCATTCGCGCATGTGCATTTTGTCGTGCATTTCGTTTTTAAAATCAAGAAACGCGCAAAAGAATAACGTGACAGAAGCAAAAGGGCGCCACCATCGGGCGCCCTTTTAGAGATTAGCTGGCCACAGCTGTCATGAACCGGTCGCGGATCACAACGGGGTCTTTGGTGATTACGGGAAGCTTGATATTGCCGCTGTCGCATTTGGACACGATGATAGTCATCTGCTTGCTGTCGATGGCAGCCTGCAACGCCTTGCCAGTATCCACGTCCTTACAAGTCACGACGTTCTCACAACCACATGCCGCCGCCACAGCTTCCAGCTTGGTCTTTTTGCCAGCATAGGTCGGTTGATCGCCGGTGGACCCATAAGACCCGTTGTCGATGATCAACAGGATGTAGTTATCGGCCACGTTGTTCGCGATGGTCGGCAGCGTGCCAAGGTTCGTCAGAACCGATCCGTCGCCGTCAATGGAAATCACGGTTTTTTCTTGCACCAAGGCAAGGCCAAGACCGATAGACGATGACAGGCCCATGGTGCCGAGCATGTAAAAATTGCGTTCGTTGTCGTCGATCATATGCAGCTCTTGGCTGGGCAGACCGATGTTACAGACAACAAGATGCGGGTTCAGGATTGGCGCGATATCGCGCAGGATTTCTGATCTGATCATTGGTCGCCGTAGCCTCCCCAGAATGACGCGTCCGTCAGGATCGCGACAGGTTTGTTGCACATGAATGTGTATTTCAGGATCGCATCCAATTCGTCCGCATCCGATTCCTTGTGGAAGTGATAGGTCGGGATGTTCAACTGGTTCAGCAGCGCCTTGGTATGCACGGCCATTTCGACCTGACAGGCCACGGGTTCTCGCAGCTCGCCACGGTAGGAAATCAGCATCGGCAGTGGCATACGGTAATACTGTGTCAACGTCGCAAGCGTGTTGATCGTGACCCCGATGGCGGTGTTTTGCATGATGATCGCAGGGCGCTTGCCGCCCATGAACGCCCCAGCGCAAAGACCCATGCCCTCGTCTTCTTTGTTGGACGGAATGTGGAAAATTTCGTCGCGGTTTTCGACTTCATCAATCACGCCAGCCAGCTGTTTGCATGGCACGGTGGTCACGAATGACACGTCGTTCGCGACAAGATCGTCAACGATTTTCTTGGATATGGACAAATGGCTACTCCTTGTGGTCCGGGATGAGAATTACTTTGGGTGCAGCCACTTTACCTGCACGCAAATCCGAAAATGCTTGGGCGCCAGCGTCCAAGGGGCGGGATTCAACCCAATCCAAAGGGCCGAGCTGACCGTCGAAAATGGCCTGCGCAGTTTCGCGGAAATCGGCCATCGTGTAGGTATATGTCCCGATAAACGTGATTTCCTGCAAAGTCATGCGTCGAATATCCAACCCGCCAGTGCTTTCGCCCAGACCGATATGCGCGATTACGCCGCCCGGATGGGTCAACGCCGTCGCATCGGCCCGCGTGGCGGCATAGCCGACGGCATCGATGACCACATGGGCGTGGCCGTCAAATCCACCTTGCCCTACGGCGGTGAACCCGTCGACACTGTCCAGCACCGCGCGGCGCGTGTCATTGGGTTCAACCACGGTGATGTCCACCGCCCCAAACGCGCGCAGCGCCAACGCCGCACCGACGCCAATCGCCCCACCACCGATGACAAGACAACGGGTTTGATCCAACGGACGATCCGCCGCCTCTTCGGCCAAGCGCACGGCATGCCAGCCACAGGCAAGTGGTTCGGCAAGTGCGGCTTGGGTATAGCTGACGTGTTCTGGCACGGTGACCAAATTCGTCTCCGCGATGGCGACATAGGGGGCGAATGCGCCCTCTGCTGGTGGCATCGAAATGATCATCCGGTCGGGGCAAAGGTTATCGCGGCCCCGCTTACACGCATCGCAATCACCGCAGGATACCAACGGGTTGATCGTAACACGGCGACCAGTTTCAACCACTTCGCCCGCTGCTTCGTGCCCTAGGATCAGCGGCACAGGACGCCGTTCATCATGGCCCAAATAGGCATGCATGTCTGACCCGCAAATGCCCGACGCATTCACCCGCACCAATGCCTGATGCGGTTCAGCCAAAGGCATTGGCACATCGCGCATTTCAAGCGTCTCGACGCCAGTATAGACCAGCGCCCGCATCATTCGGTCGCAGACAGGTCAAAATTTTCACCGGGGAAGTATTTCGCCAAACGCACATCTGCGGCGCGCGCGTGGCCTTCCATGCCTTCCAATCGCGAAATCCGCGCGGTGGCTTCGCCAACCCGTTTGGACCCTTCGCGCGTGGCGCGCTGCCACGTGACGACCTTCATGTATTTATGCACCGACAGGCCACCTGTATAGCGAGCCGATCCAGACGTTGGTAGAACGTGGTTCGTGCCAGACGCTTTATCGCCATAAGAAACCGTGGTTTCCTCGCCCAAGAACAGCGATCCGTAGCACAGCAAACGGTCCAGCCACCAATCAAGGTCTTTGGCCTGAACGGTCAAATGCTCTGGTGCGTAATCGTCGGAACATGCGGCCATTTCTTCGCGGTCGGCGCAGACGATAACCTCGGCATAGTCGCGCCACGCAGCTTCGGCGTTCATGCGGTTCAGCTCTGGCAGATCCGCGATTAGGTCTGGCACGAGGTCCATGACTTTGTTCGCAAGCACCTCGTCATCCGTCACCAACCATACGGGGGAATTGTAGCCATGCTCTGCTTGGCTGACCAAATCGACGGCCACAACCATCGGGTCTGCCATCGCATCTGCAAGGATCAAACTGTCGGTCGGGCCAGCAATCATGTCGATGCCAACGCGACCAAACAAGATGCGTTTTGCTTCGGCCACGAATTGATTTCCGGGGCCAACGAGGATGTCCGCCTCTGGCAACCCAAACAGACCGAATGTTATGGCCGCAACGCCCTGCACACCGCCCATGGCAAGGATTTTATCGGCACCGCACAAGTGCGCCGCATAAATGATTGCAGGGTTGATGCCCACATCAGGACGCGGCGGGGAACAGGCAACGATATGTTCGCAACCGGCCACCTTGGCCGTTGTCACCGTCATAATCGCCGACGCGATATGGCTATAGCGCCCACCAGGGACATAACAACCCGCAGCCCGCACGGGGATCACCTTTTGACCTGCAATCAGGCCCGGTACGATTTCGGTTTCCACATCGGTCATGGTGGATTTCTGCAGCTCGGCAAAGCGGCGCACGTTGTCATGGGCAAACTGGATATCAGCCTTTAGCTTTTCCGGCACCAACGCCGAAGCAGCCGCAATTTCTTCTGCCGATAGGATCACACTGCCTTCGTATTTATCGAACTTGGCCGCATAATCGAGCGCAGCTTGATCGCCACCCGCCTCGATGTCCGCCAAAATGGTCTGAACCGTTTCACGCACGTCGCTCGAATCAGACATTGCGGTTTTTGTTGCCGTTTTCAGATAATTACGCGCCATTTGGGTAATCCTAACCTAGGGTGATCTTGCAAAAATGTAAGCGCTTACATTGCGCAAAGCAAGCGCTTACATTATCAGAGGGTATGACCAACGCCGCCCGCCCCACATTACAAGACGTCGCCGTTGCCGCTGGAGTATCCACCGCGACAGTCAGCCGTGCGCTCAATGACCCTGATAAGGTAGGCAAGGCAGCGCGCGACAAAATCGACGCCGCGATCATGGACCTCGGGTACACCCCCAACTTCGGCGCACGTGCTTTGGCGACCAACAAGACTAACACTGTTGGCGCGATCATTCCCGCCTTATCCAACGCAATGTTTGCCAGCGGCATTCAAGCGTTCCAAGAGGTGTTGGCAGAGGCGGGCATCACCTTGCTGATCGCGACATCTGGTTATGACCCAGACATGGAGTTGCGGCAGATCAAACTGCTCGCGGGGCAAGGCGCCAGTGGGTTGTTGCTGATCGGGGATGAGAGGCCGCAAAAGACCAAGGACTACCTCGCAGCGCGGCGCATACCTCATGTGCTAAGCTGGAGCTTTGCGGATAACGCCGACCAGACTTTCGTCGGATTTGATAACTATGCGGCAGCCTATGATGCGACCAATCGCGTGATCGCTCAAGGCCACAAACGCATCGCGATTGTTGCAGGCCAATGCGCCCATAACGACCGTGCACGTGCACGGCGTGACGCGATGATCGCCGCGATTTCTGACGCAGGCGCAGAGCTGACATCGGTCACAGAGGCCCCCTACAGGATCGAAGCAGGGCGACAGGCTTGTGTTGATTTACTGGATGCCAAACCGACAGCTATTATCTGCGGCAATGATGTCTTGGCCGCAGGCGCGATGGTCGGCGCTCGGGACGCTGGATTGGACGTGCCGCGTGAAATTTCGGTGATCGGCTTCGACGACATCGGCATCGCGTCTGTGGTGACGCCACCCATGACGACCGTGCGCGTGCCACAGATCGAAATGGGGCGAACCGCGGCGAAAACACTACTTGATATGGTGACCGGCAAACCTGTTCAAAGCACAAAGCTAGACACGCAATTTATCGCACGCGGTTCGCTTGGCCCCGCGCCTTAGTAGTCTTGACGCACGGCCTGTTGCTGAAACCCAAGACCCGCAATAGACAAGTCCATCGTGTCCCCAACCTTCAGGTAAACCGGTTCCGGTTTGATCCCCATGCCCACACCCGGCGGGGTGCCCGTGCTGATCACATCGCCAGGATGCAAGGTCATCAGCGTGGATAAATGCGCGATGATTTCGGCCACGGAAAAGATCATCGTATCGGTGTTACCGGTTTGCATCCGCTTGCCGTTCACGTCCAAAGACATATCCAAATTCTGCGGATCGCTGATTTCGTCACGTGTGACAAGCCAAGGTCCGATAGGGCCAAACGTGTCGCAGGATTTACCCTTGGTCCATTGGCCCGTCAGTTTGGTTTGATAGTCACGTTCTGAGACGTCATTGACGATGCAATATCCCGCAACATGATCCAGCGCGTCAGCCTCTGACACGTATTTCGCGGTCTTGCCAATCACGACACCCAGCTCAACCTCCCAGTCTGTCGCAACTGACCCACGCGGCATCACAACGTCATCATAGGCGCCGACGATGGACGATGTGGCCTTCATAAACAGAATTGGATGGGCGGGTATATCCATGCCCGCCTCTGCGGCGTGGTCGGAATAGTTCAGGCCGATGCACAAAAACTTCCCCACGCCACCGACACATGGCGCGATGCGCGGGCGGCCTTCGACGATGGGCAATTCCGATAGGTCAAGTGCAGCGAGTTTTGCCAAACCAACATCAGACAATACGTCACCCGCAATATCATCAACATGGTCCGAAATATCGCGCAACATGCCTGCGTTATCCATGATCGCGGGCTTTTCAGCACCCGCATCCCCGTAGCGAACCAGTTTCATCAGTGGCTATCCCGTGGCGTGAACTTACGTGAAATATCTTGGTATTTATCCGCATCGCGCAGGGTCATGCCCTCGTCAAAACGGCCGACAAGCTCGCGGAAGTATTGCTGCCACGGCGTCTGACTTTCAGGGTGGGCATAGCCGCCTGCCTCTACCAATTTTGCGGCGCGATCGGCCAGTTCATCTAAAGGCACCAACATATCGACGGTGCATGTGTTCAAATCGACGCGCACGGGGTCGCCGTCTTGCAACAGGGCCAAACCACCGCCATCCGCCGCCTCTGGCGAGGCGTTCAGAATGGATGGGCTACCCGATGTGCCAGACTGCCGGCCATCACCGATGCAAGGCAGTGCCTCGATCCCCTGTTTGATCAGGTAAGACGGTGGGCGCATGTTCACCACTTCCGCGCCGCCTGGATAACCCTTTGGCCCCGCGCCACGCATGAACATAATACAATTCGCATCCAAATTTTCAGAAGGATCATCGATACGGTGGTGGAAATCCTCTGGCCCGTCATAAACCACGGCGCGACCTTCAAAGGCATTCATGTCGTCAGGGTTCGACAGATACCGCGCGCGGAAATCGGCAGAAATCACGCTGGTTTTCATGATCGCACTGACAAACAAATTGCCTGACAGATTGATGAACCCTGCCTGCTGTTTCAGTGGGTCAGCGGCGGTTTTAATCACCCGCGCATCCTTGGTCCGTGTGGCGGTGCAATTGTCGCCCATCGATTGGCCGTTCAC
The DNA here is from genome assembly GCA_964022435.1 of uncultured Roseobacteraceae bacterium. Classification (GTDB taxonomy): domain Bacteria; phylum Pseudomonadota; class Alphaproteobacteria; order Rhodobacterales; family Rhodobacteraceae; genus Yoonia. The sequence continues at coordinate 105,120 of CAXIAL010000001.1, forward strand.
AGTAATCGCATTTGGATGCGGCAAAAGATCAGCGGCGATCAATTCACCCACCACAGCGGGCACACCACCCGCTTGCTGGTAATCCTCGCCAAGGTATTCACCAGCCGGTTGAAGGTTCACCAGCAACGGCACATCATGGCCAACATTTTGCCAATCGTCATTGGTCAATGAAACACCCAAATGCCGCGCGATGCCGTTCAGGTGGATTGGCGCATTGGTTGACCCGCCGATGGCAGAGTTGATCACGATGGCGTTTTCAAAGGCTTCGCGGGTCATCACATCAGAGGGACGCAAATCTTCCCAGACCATATCCACAATACGCTTGCCCGTTTCATAGGAAATCTGCCCGCGTTCGCGGTATGGCGCAGGGATCGCGGCGGCACCGGGCAATTGCATACCCAATGCTTCGGCGAGCGAATTCATCGTCGTCGCCGTGCCCATCGTGTTGCAATACCCGACCGAAGGGGCCGATGCGGCGGCGATGTCCATGAACTCGTCATTATCGATTTCACCCGCCGCAAGCTGCTCGCGGGCTTTCCAGATCACCGTGCCGGATCCAGCGCGCTCGCCTTTCCACCAGCCGTTCAACATAGGGCCAACGGACAGGGCAATCGCAGGGATGTTTACGGTGGCAGCAGCCATCAAAAGCGCAGGCGTGGTTTTGTCACAGCCGATGTTCAGCACGACACCGTCCAGCGGATAACCGAACAACGTTTCAACCAACGACAAATAGGCAAGGTTTCGATCCAGTGACGCCGTGGGGCGTTTGCCGGTTTCTTGGATTGGATGTACAGGCACCTCAATCGGGGTACCACCCGCCGCAATGATGCCGTCGCGTACGCGCTTGGTCAGTTCAAGATGATGCCGGTTGCAGGGTGACAGGTCACTGCCCGTCTGCGCAATCGCAATGATCGGTTTGCCTGATTGCAGTTCCTCGCGCGTGAGGCCGTAATTCAGATAACGTTCCAGATACAACGCCGTCATTTCGGGGTTGTCTTTGTTCATGAACCACTGTCGCGACCGCAGGTCTTCGATATTTATTTTCTTCACGGGGGTCATCCTGATCCAGAGCAATCGTATTCGCCCAAGAAATGGGCAACATTTAAGAGCACTTTAGGGGCCAAGCCGTTGATTGACTATAGCTGTGACCTCAAAAATCGACGACAGGAATTTACGCTGAACTTTCCGGAAAATCACTCTGAATTTGAAGGCTCCGCAAAGATGGTCTTCATCTTTTCTTCCAGCTCAGCTTCCCAAATCTCGCGCATTTCGTTGAATCTGGACATAATCTCTTGGTTTTCGCCAAGCGGAATATCCGGATCATAATGGGTCGCGAGTTCAATCAAGGCCTTACGGTCTGCGTCACCGAATGCGGCGACAGCGGCTTCTGACTGCTCACGCGATGCACCTAAGGCTTCGAATGCTGATCGCCCCATCCGTGCCGCGCCATCGTAATATTCGCGGATGATGTCACGGCATCCGGCGAACCACAGATCGTAAACATGTGGACGGTCCACAGCCCGCGCGATGATATGCACATCAGGATAGTGGTGGCCCACGTATTTGACCAAATCGGTGATCTGTTCCTTACCATCGATCGCGACAACCAAGAGCTTTGCATCCGCAATCCCTGCCGCATGCAGCAGATCAGGCCGCGTCGCATCGCCATAATAGGCGTGATATCCGAATTTCTTGAGCATCTCTAACTGTGCAGAGCTGAAGTCGATCACAGTGGGCGCATGACCTGCGCCTTGCAAAATACGTGAAACCACGCCGCCGACGCGGCCATGACCCGCGATGATGATCTTGCCATCTTGCGGCACTTCATCGGCTTCGCGATCTTCCGTGGTGATGAAACGCGGCACGATCACGCGATCGAACAGAATGAACAGTGCCGGCGTCAGCAGCATCGACAGAGCGACGATCAACAACAGTTGGTCAGCTAGCGCCGTCGGGATCACCCCATTGGCGACGGTGAATGACAGCAAAACAAAACCAAACTCGCCAGCTTGGGCGAGGCCAAGCGCAAACAACCAGCGATCCGATCCTTCGATTTTAAACACAATCGCTAGCACGTAAAGCACGGCGGCCTTCAGCGCCATCAGCCCAAGCGTCAACCCGACAATCATGCCAAGGTTCGCACCCAAAAGGCCAAAGTTGATGCCTGCACCAACGGTCAGAAAGAACAAGCCAAGCAACAACCCCTTAAACGGATCAATGTCACTTTCCAGCTCGTGACGGTATTCGGAATTGGCCAACACGACACCGGCAAGGAATGTGCCCAGCGCAGGCGACAGCCCGACCAGTGACATCAGCAGCGCAATTCCGATCACGATCATCAGGGCCGCGGCCACAAACATTTCGCGCAGGTTTGCGCCTGCGATGAACCGAAAAATCGGGCCTGTCAGATAGCTACCAACGACAAACACCGCAACGATTGCACCGATCGTGACCACAGCGACCTGCCAGCCGACCAGACCCGCCACAAGGCTTAAGCTGGCACCATGATCATCCCCATGATCACCATGCGACATGGCCTCGATCAGCTCTGGCAGGGCCAGCAGCGGAACCAGCGCAAGCATCGGAATAACCGCGATATCTTGGAACAGCAGAACAGAAAAGCTCGACTGCCCGCCGTCGGATTTCATCAATCCCTTTTCATTCAAGGTCTGCAAAACGATGGCTGTGGACGACAGCGCGAACACAAGACCCACGGCCAAGGCGACGGTCCAGCCAAGGCCGAACAACATGCCCACACCCATGACGGTCAATGTGGTCAACCCGACCTGCCCACCACCAAGCCCCAACAGCTTGGCGCGCATGGACCACAGCATTTTGGGTTCCAATTCCAGTCCAACGAGGAACAGCATCATCACAACACCGAATTCCGCGAAATGCTGGATGGAAATCACGTCAACATGTAACCACGCCAAAATCGGGCTGATCACGATCCCCGCAATCAAATAGCCCAGCACGGACCCAAGCCCAAAACGGGACGCGATGGGCACGGACACAACGCCAGCGACAAGGAAGATAAATGCTAGCAGCAGAAAGTCGGTCATGGTGATGGCCCCTTTTGATCAGATACCTAGGCTAACTGTATTATCGCCAAAGAAAAAGCCCCCCACGCCAAGGACGTGAGGGGCTAATGTTTTCTAGACTGATAGAGGTTTAGTCCATGTCGTCAGGCAAGATCAGGTTCAACACGATCGCCATCAGGGCCGTTGGGGCCACTGCGGATGTCGCGAGGATCTTCACAACACCTGGCAGGTATTGCACAGCTGTTGGCACGAGGTTCAGACCCAGACCAAATGCGAGCGATACCGCGATGATCACCATGTTGCGGCGGTTCATGTTGATTTCAGACAACATGTTCAGACCAGCCGCAGCCACCATGCCGAACATGACGATCACGCCGCCACCAAGCACTGGCAATGGCATGGACGCGATGACCGCACCGATTTTTGGCATCATGCCGCAAACGATCATGATGATACCGGCGATGGTCACAACGTGGCGGGACATAATGCCCGTCATGCCGACGATACCAACGTTTTGGCTGAAGGAAGTGTTTGGCAGACCGCCGAACACACCAGCAACAGCTGTACCCAGACCATCCGCATAGGTCGCACCAGCGATTTCGGCGTCAGTTGCTTCGCGGCCAGCGCCTGCTTTGGTTGTCGCAGATGCGTCGCCTACGGTTTCAATCGCGGATACGATAGAAACAAGCGTCACAGCGATCACAGCACCAAGGCTGAATTCAAAACCATAAGGCAATGGCTGGATGGATGTGATCCAGGAGGCTTTGGCAACGGGTGCAAAGTTTACCATGCCAAGAAAATACGCCAGAGCGTAACCAGCCAGAAGACCGAGCAGGATCGCAGATTGGCTCAACGGACCTTTGGTAAAGAACTTCAACGCCAAGGATACGATGATCACGGTCAAAGCGACGGACCAGTGCATAAGTGAGCCGAAGCTTTCAGCGTTCATCTGGAAATCAGCAGCACCACCAGCAGCGTATTTGATCGCAACAGGGATCAGATACAGACCGATTGCCAAGATCACGAGACCCGTGACAAGCGGTGGGAACAACCAGCGCAGGTGCTGGATGACGGAACCCAGCGCGAAGTGGATCACACCACCGATGATGCAAGCGGTCAGTGCGACGCCCAACCCTTGGGTTGCGGCGATACCGGCCAAAACGCCAACAAACGCAAAGGACGTGCCCTGCATGATTGGCAAACGTGCGCCAACCGGACCCATGCCAATGGTTTGAAACAATGTCGCGATACCAGCAAACAGCATGGCCATTTGGATCAGGTAAATCTGCTCGCCGCTACCGAAGGCAAGGCCAGCAGCGCCTGCGACGATTACGGATGGGGTTACGTTGGATGCGAACATCGCCAAAACGTGCTGGAACCCAAGCGGGATCGCTTGGCCCAGTGGTGGCGTGGTGTTCGGATCCGAATAGGATGTGTCTGTCATAATCTGTGTCCCTTTTGGTTTCTTGTGCCCACATTTTTGCGGGTCGTATCATTGGACTGGGCAAGCGCATTCAACGCCGTCCCGTCGCAAGCCCGATATTAGGGCAGGAACCAGTGGAACAGTTTCAAATAATTCTTGAAACACTTGATGCCATTTGCGGCGCTTTAGGTCGAAAAGCTGATTAAAAATTTTGCAGCTTCACCATCAAGGAGATCAATTTGCGCACCTTGCGAAGCAAGCATCCGGCGCACGATCGGCAGCCCCATGCCAGTGCCCCCTTGATCGCGTCGCGTGGTAAAAAAAGGATCAAAAATGCGATCGCGATTGCCCGCGCTAATGCCCGGCCCATCATCAGTCACGCTAAACCCATCTCCAAGATGTTCCACCGTGACGACCTGTGCGCCATGCGCATGGGCATTCGCCACCAGATGCCCGATTACAAGCTTCAATGCAGCCGCGTTGATCGGGACAATCCCATCCGATTTGACAACTGCGCCGTCGGCCGCGTCTGACAACAAACAGCTACCTGTCGGCATCGGGTCTTGGGCTGCGGCCAACTGGCGCTGCGCGTCGAGCAGCGATTGCATCCGCTGCGACGCGTCCGTGATACGGCCAACCAATGCGCTGCGCATCTTGTGCGGACAGGTTTGAGTCCGTCAACAGCTCCGCCGCGCCGGAAATCACACTAATAGGGGATTTCAATTCGTGGGTAACGTGATCCGCATAGGACCGCAAAACATCCGCCCGCCCTTGCAGTGTTTCCGTCATCTGCAACACAGCATTGCCCAAATCAGAGAACTCGGGCGTGCCAAAATGGTCAGGTGGATCGATCGCGTCCCCGCCCCGCGCCACCGTTTGGGCATAACGTGTCAGGTTTTGCACAGGCCGCAGCACAAGCCGCCACAGCAAGACCCCAAGGATGGTTGCTGCAAAAAACGCCATCCAACCAATCATCCAGCTGGTCTCAGCCCAGCCCAGCACGCCACCTGCGACGCGGAAATAGCCGACGCCCAACAACGGCAACACGAAAACGGCAACCAATGTTCCACCGAGCACCAGCCCAAGAGCCGGACGCCATTTGGCGATTACGCGCCTGCGCATGGGCCCATCCGAATGCCAACACCATGCACCGTTTCAATCGCATCATGGCACCCTGCCGCCGATAGCTTTGCCCGTAAGTTGCGCAAATGGCTGTCCATTGTACGGTTACTGACATGAATATTCGCGCCGTAAACGGCATCCACCAAGGCAGGCCGCGGCATCACATTTTCAGGCCGCTGCATCAACTGAACGATCAAATCCATTTCGCGATTGGTCAGCACAACTGATGCCTCAGAAACCCAACAGTCATGGCGATCAGAATCAACGCTTAATATGCCGCGCCGCAAGACCTTGGTTGTTTGTGCACCGCCGATTGTCCGCTTCAGGATCACTCGAATGCGGGCGACGACTTCACGCGGGGAAAACGGTTTTGACACATAGTCATCCGCGCCAAGTTCCAGTCCGACGATCCTGTCGATCTCGTCGCTTTGTGCGGTCAGAAACATGATCGGCACCGCACTTGTTTTCCGCAGTTCGCGGCAGACAGTCAGCCCGTCCATTTCTGGCATTCCGATATCGAGCACGATCAGATCTGGTTGAAGGCGCACCGCCATTTCCAGTGCGTCTTGACCATCGCCCGCAAGCGACACGGTAAAACCAGCCTGTGTGCACGCCATGCGCAACACATCCCGAATGCCGGCATCATCATCCGCAATTAGAATGTTATGGCTCATACCTCTGCCCCTGCTTTGGTTGCTGCCAGACTATGGCGCAGGCGCATATTGCGAAAGGCCCATTCCCGCAGATCATTTGGAACGGACAATGTTGGGCCCGTATATCGGTTGTCACACAGGTCTGGCTGCAACTGCGCGACGGCCACGGCGGCCCCTTCATTGAGCTGACACACATAGCCCGCGTCCAATGGCGTATGGGTCAGCTGGTGCCGCGCGACATAGCCAGCCACATTGGTCAAACTGCTCATATAAACCGCGAATACCCCTATTCCAAAGGCACGTTGCAACATCCAAATTGCTTCTTTGCGGCCAATGATCTGCATCACCAGAACACCAAGCCCCAAGGCAACAACCACCATCCAGACCACCGCAGCAAAACGCAGATGCGTCATGCCATATGCATCAATGTAAAGGTCGAGCCGTAGGATGGATGACATCACCAAAACAAGGTTTTGCACAACCCACGCCAGCAGCAATGCCCGCATCCCTCGACCATCCAACCAAGGCTGCGCAATCAATGCAAATCCGCCTGCAAGCAGCGCCGTGATCATCAAAGGGTAAGCACCGCGGTGGGCATATTGCGCATAGCTCAACCCATCGGGCAGCCGCACCCCGCCCCAAAGAAAACCAACATCCATTAGCGTTTGGGCCGCGAACAACAAGTTAAACATGATCAACGCACGCGTCACTGACCGTGCGTTCAACACACCGACGCGTTTGACGGTCACCCGCGCTCGCGCAACGGGTTTATGCAGCCCCATGACGCTAAGCCGTAGCAATGGCCAAAACACAATCGCGACGAACGCCCAAACGACCACTCGCCACGGACTAGGAAGATGGTCAAAATTGAACCCTCCAAGCCACGTTGTGACAAGCGGGTTCGCCGCAGCGAAAAGTGCCGCGAAAACGCCGCCAACGCCAAGTGGTAAAATCCAGTCCGTCAGGCTGCTCCGGTCCGGGCCATTCACCCGCGCAGACCAAACATCGCGCCATGTTTGACTGACGCCGTAAAAAGGCAATCGCCGTACCGCCGCGCCAATCCGGTCCCCAGACATCATTGCTGCAAAAACCATCAACCCGCCCCATGCAATCACAAACGAAGTGAATTGAAACAAATCAAAGGCAGGCACAAGCGAAGCCGCCAGAAGCGCCCATGCCTTAATCGCGGTGACCCGCGCAACGGTGGTGCGCAACGTCCAATGCACAGCCGTCGCAAGTGTCAGGATCAAGGCAACGAAACCCAATCCGACATCGGACCGCATGACAAGAAAATCAGCAACAACCACGAGCGCAATCAATATGGGCAGACGGTAAGTTTTGGGCACAACAGTACCACTGCCGATCCCAGTTTGCGCATCAGGTGCCATCCACCACGCATCACGTTGCAATCCGCGCGGGACACCGCGCACAGTCATTGGTGTCATTTTTCTTGGCCCTTCTTACTGTTGGTTAACAACAGCTTTAAGGGCCTTACGTGCACACGCTTTGCGCGGATTGTGCAGTTTTTGCGCAGTCTACTCTGCGGCGTTGTCTTGCGCAGCTTGACGAATGTTGCGAATGTTTTCGCCATATGGCGCAGGGTCCGCAACGGACCCACCGCGGAACACTGCAGAGCCTGCAACCAAAACGTCAGCACCTGCAGCAGCCACCAACGGCGCCGTGTCTATATCCACGCCACCGTCAATTTGAATGTGCACAGGGCGGTCACCGATCATGGCCCGCAAGTCCGCGACTTTCAGCGACATGTCGATAAATTTCTGCCCGCCGAACCCCGGGTTGACTGTCATCACACAAACAAGGTCAACCATGTCTAGTAATTCTTCGACCACCGACGCTGGCGTGCCGGGATTCAAAGCTACACCAGCCTTACAGCCCAAATCGCGGATATTCTGTAATGTGCGATGGATATGCGGGCCCGCTTCATAGTGAGCGGTAATAAAATCTGCGCCAGCATCGGCAAATCCTTGCAGATGACTATCCACTGGCGAAATCATCAAATGCACGTCCATCACGGTTTTCACGTGCGGGCGGATGGCCTTACATGTCTGCGCCCCAAAGGTGATCGCGGGCACGAAATGCCCGTCCATCACGTCCACATGAATCCAGTCCGCGCCTTGTGCTTCAACTGCCGCAATCTCTGCGCCGAAATTGGCAAAATCTGCCGCCAGAATAGATGGGGCAATCTTGATAGAGCGGTCGAATGTCATGGCGGAAATCCTTTGAATGGCAGTGCGCTACTTTCGTCTAACGGCTTGGCATCCAGAGGTCCAACTTTTCTATAATGTTTGCGCAAACCTATGCTACTTTTGGCCAAACCTCTGTCGTCGCGCTAATCATTGACCGAATGATCAAAATTTGACAGTAGTGGTCCAAACCATTGGCACCCCAAGGAGCCCGCATTGCAAACCACCGACCAAAAATTCGCGACGGCGCAATTACCTCAGGTGCAAGAGCCGCGCAATGACGGCATGGCGCTTGACCTTGACTGGGTCGCCTCTGTTCAAGCCAATACATCCGCAATTGAACGTCGTGCGGCATCTCTGCCCGGACGGCGCAGCGTGAAGAAGTATTATCAAGCCGCATGGCTGTGTAAGGCGATTGGCCTGATGGATTTAACAACCCTGTCGGGCGACGATAGCGCCGGCCGCGTGCGTCGGTTATGTGCCAAGGCACGCCAGCCCGTGGCCCAAGACATCTTGGAAAAGCTCGGCATGGAAGGTCTGACCACCGGCGCTGTCTGCGTCTATCACGACATGGTTGAAACCGCCGTCGACGCGTTGCGCGGCACCACCATTCCGGTTGCGGCGGTATCAACTGGCTTTCCTGCGGGGTTGTCTCCTTTCCACCTGCGGCTACAGGAAATCCGCGACAGCGTCGCGGCTGGCGCCCAAGAGATCGACATCGTGATTAGCCGCCGTCACGTGCTGACCGGCAATTGGCAGGCGCTTTATGACGAGATGTGTGCAATGCGCGAAGCCTGTGGCGCGGCGCATGTCAAAGCGATTTTGGCCACCGGTGAGCTTGGCACATTGCGTAACGTCGCCCGCGCCAGCCTCATCTGCATGATGGCCGGTGCTGATTTTATTAAGACGTCGACAGGCAAAGAACCCGTCAACGCCACCCTGCCCGTGACCCTGACCATGATCCGCGCGATCCGCGACTATCAGGATCGCACCGGCATCAAAGTGGGCTACAAACCTGCAGGCGGGATTTCTAAGGCCAAAGACGCCGTCGTCTATTTGGCAATGATCAAAGACGAGCTGGGTGATCGCTGGTTGCAACCTGATCTATTCCGCTTTGGCGCGTCATCGCTCTTGGGCGACATTGAACGCCAGTTGGAACATCACGTCACCGGCAGTTATTCCGCCAACTGGCGTCACGCGATTGGATAGGGCTGTGCAAATGAGTATTTTGAAAAATGCGAGACTGGGGTTGAGCGAATGACCATCAAGGATATTTTTGAGACGATGGATTATGGTCCCGCTCCTGAAAGCGCAGCCGAAGCTTTGGCATGGATCGCTGATCGTGGCGGCATTGCCGGTCACTATATCGACGGCAAATGGGGCGCGCTGCGCGATGATTTCGCGACCATCAACCCGGCGACTGGCGACAAACTTGCAGGTGTGACCAAGGGCACTGCGGATGAGGTTGCATTGGCCGTGAAAGCCGCCCGCAAGGCGCAATCTGCTTGGGCAAAGGACGCCCATGCGCGTGCACGTGTCCTCTATGCGATTGCCCGCTTGATGCAGAAACACGCGCGCCTTTTGGCGGTGATAGAAACACTTGATAACGGCAAGCCAATCCGCGAGGCCCGCGACATTGATGTGCCTTTGGCGATCCGGCATTTCTACTACCACGCAGGCATGGCGCAGCTAATGAACGACGAGCTGCCCGACCGTGAACCCTTAGGCGTTTGTGGTCAGATCATCCCGTGGAATTTCCCACTGCTTATGTTGGCTTGGAAAATCGCGCCTGCGCTTGCGATGGGGAACACCGTCGTACTGAAACCCGCCGAATTCACCCCCATGACCGCGATGGTTTTCTGCGAGATTTGCGACCAGGCGGGCGTGCCTGCGGGCGTTGTGAACATCGTCACGGGCGACGGCGAAACGGGGGCTGCTTTGGTTGCCTCCGACGTCGACAAAATCGCTTTTACCGGCAGCACTGAGGTCGGCCGCATTATCCGTGAACAGACGGCCGGATCGGGCAAAGCACTGTCATTAGAGCTGGGCGGCAAATCCCCTTATATCGTGTTTGAAGATGCCGACATTGACAGCGCGGTCGAGGGGCTCGTGGATGCCATTTGGTTCAACCAAGGCCAAGTCTGCTGCGCCGGTTCGCGCCTTTTGGTCCAAGAAGGCATCGCCGACGCATTTTACGCAAAACTCAAAACGCGCATGTCCGGTCTGCGCATCGGCGATCCGCTGGACAAATGCATCGACGTCGGCGCGATTGTGGACCCGAGCCAGCGCGACATGATCGCCAAACTTGTCGCCGACAACACCGAAGGTGAAACATTTCAAACCGCCGCGCCCGAAGGCTGTTTCTACCCACCAACCTTGGTCACCGGACTGCACCCCGCGTCACATTTGATGCAAACTGAAATCTTCGGCCCTGTGTTGGTCGCGACGACCTTCCGCACCCCTTCCGAGGCCGTCGAGATTGCAAACAACACGCGCTACGGATTGGCGGCGTCAGTCTGGTCCGAAAACATCAACCTCGCGCTCGACATCGCGCCCAAGCTGACCGCGGGCATTGTCTGGGTGAACGGGACCAATATGATGGATGCTGCCGCTGGCTTTGGCGGCGTACGCGAAAGCGGCTTTGGCCGAGAAGGTGGCTGGGAAGGGCTGGCCGGTTACACCAAGCCCAAGGGCAAAGCTAAACCGCGCACCGCCGCCGCACCATTCGCAGGCAAGGACCAACCCGCCGACCCACTGGACCGCACCGCGAAACTCTATATCGGCGGCAAACAAGCCCGCCCAGACGGCGGCTACTCACAACCGATCTTCGGGCCGAAAGGAGCCGCCTTGGGCCACGTGTCAATCGGCAGCCGCAAAGACATTCGCAACGCCGTCGAGGCGATGAACGGAGCAAAGAAGTGGTCCAAATCTACCGGCCACCTGCGCGCGCAAATTCTGTTTTACATGGCCGAGAACCTTTCTGCCCGCGCCGATGAATTCGGCCAGCGGATCAAGGATCTCACAGGTAAATCCGGCACAGCAGAGGTCCAAGACAGCATCAAGGCGCTATTCACTTATGCGGCTTGGGCCGATAAATTTGACGGGCAGGTTCACGGCGTGCCGATACGCGGTGCCGCCTTGGCAATGAAAGAGCCCGTCGGGAATATCGGCATCCTATGCGGCGACGCACCCTTGCTGGACATGATCACACCAATGGCCGCGGCCATCGCGATGGGGAACCGGACCACTTTGGTCCCGAGCCACGCGTTCCCGCTTGCGGCGACTGACTTGATTCAAATCCTAGAGACCAGTGACGTGCCTGCAGGTGTTGTAAACATCGTTACCGGCAATCATGTAGACTTGGGCAAAATGCTAGGCGATCACTACGACGTTGATGCAGTCTGGAACCTCGGCGACACCGCCAACACCACCTTGATCGAGGGCGCAAGCGCGGGCAATCTGAAACGGACATGGGCGCCATCTGGCACCCCATCCGCCAAGGATTACCTGACCGCCGCGACAGAGATCAAAAACATCTGGATCCCCTACGGCGAATAACTCTTTGGTTGTCAAATATCCCGGGGGAGCGGCCCGTCAGGGTCGAGGGGGCAGCGCCCCTTCTACCCTTTGCTTTTCCACGTATCCAGCCAGCGGCGGACGCGGCCGCCGCGTGCGGCGATGCCGGCGCTTGCCTCGTCGTAACGATGCTCTGCGCTGTCCAATAGCGGATCAACCGCGCGTTCGCGGAATTGCAGCCACATGGCGCGGATAAACGCGATGGCAACGATCAGGAACACAAAGAAGAAAATGTTGAACCACGGGATGATGCGGACATCAGGGCTATCAACCAACCGAATACCAATGGCGTTCGGATAGATGGACGCCCAACGCACGCGCCAGCCGTAATGGGTCATCACGGCCCAACTGTCGCCACGTGCCGTGCTTGCGGCCTCGGCCTGCAAATCAGAGCTGTCAAATTTGAAATACGGCGGCCAGATCCAACCGGTATCTTCGTTGCGATAAACCATCACTTCGGTCGTATCGCGCGGGATGAAACCCAATAGAAACGTCTTTTTCTTATCCGTGTTGATCAGGCGCAAATCACGGGTCGGCTGTTCGACCGTGCCACTGTCAGCTTGGGCGTAAAAGATACGGTTGAACCCGCTGAAATCGGTGCGAATGATCTCTGTCGAAGTAATGCGCACAACATCATGCTGCGGCAAAACATAATGCAAAAGCAGGCCGAAGAATGCGAAAACAGCAACGCGGAAGATTGTTTTTAGACGACGCATAACAGGCCTCAATTCGTATTTGTGATGTAAACAATGGATGCAACGATCACCGTTGGCACCACGAAGACCAAACCAATCAGCTTGGGGCGGTAAGACGCATTATAGGCGGCGATCCCTTCGGCGACAAACGCATCGCGGGCGGCCATATCGGTGCTGTCTGGATTGTCAGCAGCCCATGCCTTTTCCAATTTTTCGCGACGCACAGACCGCGAATAGATAGAAATCGACAGATAGATGACGCCCAACGCCAAAAACCCGAACACAACCAAACGTACAAAACCCATAACCTATCTCCCTCGCACCGCGCCCCATGGGCCAACAGCTTCGACTATATCACGTTTGCGCGGTTTTGGCGCGGGCGGCGGATTATGCCCGAACAAGGCCTCGCGCGTGCCTGCTTTGTCCACTTGATATTCGCGGTGCAAAAAGTCCACCACATAGGCGCGCTTTTCATCCGGCCATGTGGCATATGCAGCATAAAACGCGGTCTTATGGCAGATAAACAGCTGGCGCACGTCCAGCGGACACAGCTCTGACAATAGCATATTGACCAAATCCGCATCCGCGCCGTCGCGCGCGCGCAACGTATAGAAATACGCCGGATGGTCCGATGTGATCCGCGGCCAAGCTCCGTCTTCCTCGGCCCAGCGCACCAATGCTGCCAACCCGTGCCACTCCGCAGGTAAATCACGGGCATAGCGACGCCCCAGCGCGCGCAAATCACGCCGCGTCGCGCCCTCTAGGTCTTCACCATTCTTGCTGGCGACTGAGGCCACCATGAAATCCATTTTCTGATGCAAAATGGCGGCAACATCGACGCCGCGCGCCTCGACAATCGGTTCGACAAGATCATTGAGCGACAGGAACTTCGCAATCGCAGAGCGGTCATCAAAATCGAACACATAGTCGATGGGCATCCGCCCCAATCCACCCTTGTCACCCGCCGCGATCACGGCCAGATGATCCACATTGCGGAACACATGTGAGGGCGCCACCGTTGCAACGCCCTCACAGTTGGCTAACCTACGACGTTGAAATCAGGGCCATAGGGGTATTTGGTGATGTTCTCGTTTCCGTCAGACGTGATGATCAGGATGTCATGTTCGCGGTAACCACCGGCACCTGCCTGGCCTTCTGGAATGGTCAGCATCGGCTCCATCGAAATCACCATACCAGCTTCAAGTACGGTATCCACGTCTTCACGCAATTCCAGTCCCGCTTCGCGGCCATAATAGTGCGACAAAACACCAAATGAATGCCCGTAACCAAAGGTGCGGTATTGCAGCAGATCGCGTTCCTCAAAGAACGTGTTGATCTTGGCCGTCACCTCGGCGCAGGACACGCCCGGTTTCAGCAGGCTCATCCCATATTCATGGGCGGCAACATTTGCCTCCCAGATGCGCAGGCTTTCGGCGTCAACCTCGCCCACGAACAACGTGCGTTCCAGCGCGGTGTAATAGCCGCTGATCATTGGAAAGGTATTGAGCGACAAGATATCACCGCGCACAAGCTGGCGCGAAGTCACAGGATTATGCGCCCCATCAGTGTTGATCCCTGACTGAAACCACACCCACGTGTCGCGGTATTCTGCATCGGGAAAACGCGACGCGATTTCCAACTCCATCGCATTGCGGCCAGCCATGGCCACGTCAATTTCGCGCGCGCCAACCTTAATCGCGTCGCGAATTGCAAAGCCACCAACATCGGCCACGCCCGCCCCATGGCGGATCAGATCCAGCTCTGCGGGGGATTTATGCATGCGCTGTTGCATTGTCATCTGTGCCAGATCGACGACCTTCGACGGTTTGGTGAATGCTTCCAGCTTTTGGCTTTGCATCAGGGTCAAGTGGTCGGATTCCATGCCGATCACACCGCCCACGCCTGTAACCGACACAATCGCGCGCCAATAATTATCGCGCACCCAATCAGTGTAGGTGATATTGTCACCATAGCCGCGCCGCCAAGGCTGTGCAGCGTCGATGCCTGCCGAAATCGTCACGCAATCGTTAGGCGTCACCACCAACGCATAGGGACGGCCGAACGCGCAATACAGAAAACCAGAGTAATAGGCGATGTTATGCATCGACGTGAAAATCGCAGCGCTGACGCCGCTATCGGCCATCAATTTGCGCAGGCCAGTCAGCCGCGCCTCGTATTCGCTATCCGCAAAGGGCAGCTGCTTTTCACCTTGATGAAAACGGTAGAATTCGGATCGGGTTGTCATGTCAAATAGACCTCACGTAGGTGGGGTCTGTTTTGCAGACCCCGAAAGGTCCCGGCGTTCAGGACGAAGGGGTTTGTGGCCCCGAGCGGCGCAATGCCTTATGACGACGCCATCGTCACTTGCTCCATGCCCTGCTAGCGGACAGCGCCCCGATCTGGCAAGCGAATTTTTGGGGCTGACAAGCGGCCCCACCATTGGCACGATACACCTATGAGTATTTTATCCCGTTTCTTTGATCTCTTCAAAACCATACCCGATCCGGTCAGCCCGCGCCCTTTGCCCGATGGCAAACTGCGGCTGCATTTTTTGTCCGGCGACTTTGACAACGAAGCCGCTGCAAAGTCTTACTGTTTTGATGCCGAAGGCGATGCGCCCGAACAAATCACATTTGATCAGCCCAGCGCATTCATTGACACTGGTTTTGTCGAAGTTGCATTTCAGAATGCGCATGACCGCCTGATCGAGTTCTTGCCACCAAAGCAAGTGCGCAAAATTCAGAGCAAAATGAAAGGCGCCAACACGCTAATCATCATCACCGAAGACGCATTTGGCGGGTTTCCCTATGCGATGGTATCGACCAAACGGCTGACCTATCACAACCCGATCGTGGTCGACGTTTGACCCGCAATCTGATCACTGATGTCCCGGGCATTTTGGTGGGCAATGCCCATGACGAACATGTCAAAACCGGCACCACCGTTTTGACCGCTGCCGAGCCGTTTACTTGCGGGGTGCATGTGATGGGCGGCGCGCCGGGCACCCGCGAAACCGATCTATTGGCCCCTGACAAGCTGGTCGAACAGGTCGACGCGCTGGTGCTGTCGGGCGGCAGCGGCTTTGGCCTTGATGCAGGGTCCGGCGTGGCCGATGCCTTACGCGCGCAGGGGCGTGGTTTTGTTGTGGGTGACGTTGTGGCTGGCGGTCATGTGCATGTACCCATCGTGCCCGGCGCGATTTTGTTCGATCTGACCAATGGCGGTGACAAAAACTGGGATGTGAACCCCTACCGCGATTTGGGCGCTGCAGCCTATGACAATGCATCCGAGACATTCGATCTTGGGACCGCAGGCGCGGGGTTTGGTGCGAAAACCGCAACGCTGAAAGGCGGGCTTGGGTCCGCGAGCATGACCTTGCCGGGCGGTATTGTCGTCGGCGCGGTGGTCGCCGTGAATGCCATCGGTTCGGCCACAGTTGGCGACGGCCCGCATTTCTGGGCCGCCCCGTTTGAGCAAAATGGCGAGTTCGGCGGCTTTGGCCCCTCGCCCACTTATCCTGGCGGCAGACCCGCGACCAAGGGCACGCGGCGCAACACGACCATCGGCATCGTCGCCACCAACGCGCGCCTGACCCAAGCGCAATGCCTGCGCATGGCCACCGCCGCACATGACGGGATCGGGCGGGCACTGGTCCCCGCGCACACCCCTGTCGACGGTGATCTCCTTTTCGGGGCCAGCACAGGCGAAGTTGAAACAGACGATCTGCTATATCTCGGCCACGCCGCATCCGTCTGCGTCGCCCGCGCTATCGCGCGCGGCGTATTCCTTGCACGGTCCACCCCGTTCGAGGACCCACCCTGCTACGCGCGGATGTTTTCTTGACCATTTTGGTGGATGTTGATGGTGTCCTTATTGCTGGCGCACTAGGTGGTGGTCACTGGTCGGAAAGACTAGCTGATCGGTTTAATTTCACGGCCACGGACTTAGATGATAGTTTCTTCGGAAAACACTGGTCGGAAATTGTTGTTGGCAGACAACCAGCCCTTCCGCTTTTGCAGCAAGCCTTGGATGAAATAGGGGCCGAAGCGGGCGCAAAGGAAGTGCAGGACTTTTGGTTTTCTACTGACGCGCAAAAGAACGAGAGTGTTTTAGACTGGGTTAAAACCCAACGGCGCGATGGGCACCGTGTGTTGCTGGCTACAAATCAAGATCATGACCGCGCGGCCTATATCATGAACGTCCTCGGTCTAAGACATTACTGCGATGGCATCTATTATTCGGCGGCTTTGGGTTTTGCCAAGCCCGACCCACACTTCTATCGCGCTGTTCAAATGGCCGAGAATAAGCCTCCCGAGCATCTGATCCTAATTGACGACACAAAGGAAAATGTCGCGGCCGCACTCAAAGAAGGGTGGCGTGCGCATCATTTTAAACACGCGGACGATCTTATTGAAATAGCTGTTTCGTAATCGGGCTATCCGCATCGGCCAACCCATCAATCACATTGAAATGGTGCTGATCGGGCACAAACGTGACGGGGCAGCCCCATGCTTTGCCAAGCGCTTGGGCTTGCTCGATAAACACAGGCCGTTCATCCGCGCCGACCCAAACGGTCACTGGCACATCCGGCGCGGGTGCGTTGATCGGGCTTTGTGCGATGGCTTCGGCTTCGGTAAGTTGAAAATCATCCTGCATTTGGGTCTGCATCAATGGCAACAGATCAGTGACCGGTGATATCGGCAAAACGTGTTCTAGCCGATCGCCCCAATCCATGCCCGCCAATTGCGCGACGATCTGCCCGCCAGCGGAATGGCCCGTCAACCGGATCGGACCAGTTAAACGATCTGCTGCAAATCGCACTGCCGCCGTGATTTGATCAGTGATTGCGCCGATGCGCACGTCAGGGCACAGGTCATAGGACGGCATCACGACGGTCCAGCCCCGCGCCACAGCCCCCGCAGCCAAATGCGACCACGCGTTTTTGTCGAACATGCGCCAATAGCCGCCGTGCACAAAGACAACGATGCCTTTGGATGGGCGGTCACGGTGGAAGATGTCCATGACCTGACGTGCGGTCGGGCCGTAAGACACGTCCAACTCGCAGGTCACCGCAGCCCGAAACGCCGCCGCTTCCGCAGCCCAACGCGCAGGATAGTCGGCAGCGTTTTCGATATAGGCCCCGTTGGCAAACCTGTCGTCCCAATCCATGTTATTCCCCAAACTTTGCTCTTTACCCAAGCCTGCCATCAGGGTCACATAGCGCAAACCGAAAAGGAACCCATGATGCTTGATACGACCACTGATCTGAAATCCTTGCTGACCCGTCCTGACCTAATTTGCGAAGACGCCTTCGTCGGCGGCGATTGGGTGGCGGCGACGTCTAGGAAAACCATCGACGTGACCAACCCAGCGCGTGGCGATGTGATAGCATCCGTTGCGGATCTGGATCGCGCCGATGTGGCCCGTGCGATCGATATCGCCCGCGATGCACAAAAAGACTGGGCCGCACAGCCGGCAAAAGCACGCGCAAATGTGCTGCGCAAATGGTTCGATCTGATGATGGCCAACCAAGAGGATTTGGCCACGATTCTGACCGCCGAACAAGGTAAGCCGATGGCAGAAAGCCGTGGCGAAATTGCATACGGCGCGTCATTCATCGAATGGTTCGGCGAAGAGGCAAAACGCAACTACGGCGAAACCGTTCCGGGCCATATGGCTGACAAACGCATCACCGTGATCAAACAACCCATCGGTGTCGCTGCCGCGATTACGCCGTGGAATTTCCCCAACGCAATGATCGCCCGCAAGGTCGCACCTGCATTGGCCGCTGGCTGTAGCTTTGTAATCCGCCCTGCGTCGCAGACCCCGCTATCGGCGCTGGCCATGGCGAAGCTGGCAGAAGAAGCGGGCCTGCCGAAGGGCGTGCTGTCGGTTGTGCCATCATCTGACGCCTCAGGTATTGGCAAAGAGTTCTGCGAAAACCCGATCGTGCGCAAACTGTCGTTCACAGGGTCGACCGAAGTGGGCCGCATCCTGATGCGCCAAGCTGCCGATCAGGTTATGAAATGTTCCATGGAATTGGGCGGCAACGCGCCGTTCATCGTGTTCGATGACGCCGATTTGGACGATGCTGTCGTCGGCGCCATCGCCTGTAAATTCCGCAACAACGGTCAAACCTGCGTCTGTGCCAACCGGATTTACGTGCAGGCTGGCGTCTATGACGCCTTTACTGAAAAGCTGAAGGTCGCGGTGGAAAACCTGCGCATCGGCGACGGGCTGTCGGATGGGACCACACTTGGCCCGCTGATCGAACCAGCCGCAGTGACCAAGGTCGAAAGCCACCTCGCTGACGCATTGGCCAAAGGCGGCACCATTTTGACCGGTGGTAAGCCACATGAACTCGGCGGCTTGTTCTATGAGCCGACAATCGTGACCGGCGCGACGAAAGACATGCTTGTCAGCACGGATGAAACATTCGGCCCCTTCGCCCCATTGTTCAAATTCGAAGACGAAGACGATGTGATTTTCCAAGCCAATGACACGATTTTTGGACTGGCATCCTATTTCTACGCTAAGGACCTAAGCCGTGTAACCAAGGTCGCCGAAGCGTTGGAATACGGTATTGTCGGCGTAAACACGGGCATCATTTCCACCGAAGTCGCGCCATTTGGCGGCGTCAAACAATCCGGTCTAGGCCGCGAAGGCAGCCGCCATGGCATGGATGACTACATGGAAATGAAATACATCTGCACATCGGTTTGATCACAAAGCTGCGCGGTCCAATATACAAGAAATTGTGAACTCGGACCGCGCAAGTTTCGATTAACCTCACTCAGGCAATCACCGAGAAATAAGATGGCGAAAAACAAACGTAAGGCACAACAAGCTGCCAAGGCAAAAAATTAACCAACACGTCGAGCTCTGCTTGCACGCTTCCCTTATGTTATTGTGGGGGTGGTTGTCGTCGCTGCATTGGCGGCATGGATGGTTTCAACTGTCCGCGCTGATCTGCGCGAACAAGACACGAGCATTGTAGGCCAAGGCACACCGACCGTGGTACAAGTTCATGCAATCAATTGCGCCCCCTGCAACGCGCTTCAACGCGAAACGCGTGCAGCGCTCTCTGACTTTGAAGACGGTGAATACACTATCGGATCGCGAACCTAGCAACTGAAGATGGCCTAGCATTTGCGACGAAACACGCCGCGAGCTTTACAACGCTTTTGCTGTTCGATTCTGACGGAGAGTTAACGCGTCGTTTTAGAGGAGAAACACCCCGTCACATGCTTTGCCTGGCATTCTTGGGTTTGGTAGACAAATAGTTTTGTTCGCCACCCCGACATCAGCATGATGTTGTCTTCTCGGACTTACTTGATCCAATCCAAGCTGTGCTCGGTGCGGCCCGCTGGCAAATATTCTCCGCTGACCCAGCCTGTGTAGCCATCGGCGTCTAATGCCGTGAAAAATTCGAAATAGTCGATTTCGGATTGGTCTGGTGCGGTACGATTGGGCGTCTGCCCAACCTGCACGTGAACTGTCAATTCCCGAAAATTTGCCCAAGCTCCCATGACGTCACCAGTGATTTTCTGCGCATGATAGGCATCGAACTGAAGGCTCAGATTGGATGCGTTTACTGCGGCAATAACCTCTGCCGCCACATCGAAATCTGACAGGAAATACCCTGGCATGTCGTTTTGATTGATGGGCTCAATCGTCAGGGACTGTTCGGGGGCCTCCGTCGCCGCCCAGCGCAGATTCTCGATGAATGTGGCCTTGGCTTCGTCGCCTTCGGCATTGCCCGCCATGATATGCAGATGCTGGGCACCCATCGCCTTGGCATAGCGCGCCGCCCGCTTGAAATCTTGACGGAACCGCGATCCGGGCACAGCGGCAAAGCCGCGCTCGCCCCCAGTGTAATTTGGCGGCGGGCAGTTGATCAGCGCAAGCGGCAAATCGTTGCGCGCCAGCATGTCCACCATATCAGGCACAGCCACGTCGTAGGGAAATAAAACCTCAACAGCCTGAAATCCCGCTGAACGGGCCGCGCCGAAGCGCTCCAAAAATGGCAGCTCGGTGAACATCATCGTCAGGTTCGCGCAAAACTTTGGCATCAGGTCAGTTCCGCAGCCGGAATTATACCGAAAAATGTCCCCCCAGAGCGCACGCCGAACCACGCGACGCCATCGACCATTTCTTCTTCGCCCATGTCCACCAAACGGTAGAATGACTTGCGATCAATCAACGCTTCGAGATTGGCACGGATCAGTACATAGGGCGAAGGCTCACCCGTCACCTTATCTCGCACAACACGGATCGGATTGTCCGGTCCTGCAGTGGCAAAATCACCCACCTGTGTCTCGAACACCAGATCATCACCTTTGCGGTTAAAATCAACAGCGACAAAGGGCGCATCATCCACCGTGATCCCCACCTTTTCGACGGGCGTCACCAGAAAGTAATCATCCCCATCGCGGCGCAGAATCGATGAAAACAGCTTCACCAATTCAAACCGACCAATCGGGGTGCCCAGATAAAACCACGTGCCATCTCGGGCGATCCGCATGTCCAAGTCCCCACAAAACGGCGGGTTCCACAAATGCACCGGCGGCAAACCGCCCTTTTTCGCCGCACGCACCGACGCAGCAAGGCTTTCCGCGCTGGGCGTCACGATCTTTTGTCCACTGTTTGGTTTTGCCATTGGGGTCACCTGCGTTATCTGTTGTTATAAGCATATAAGCGAAACAGGAGCATTGTCATGGCAAACCCCGATCAATTGGTCGCAGATATCGAAATTCTGCGCGGCAAGCTGGCCGAGGCGCGTGACAGTATCGGCAAGCGGTTCATTGGGCAGCCCCGTGTTGTCGACCTGACCCTGACTTCGCTGATCTGCGGCGGACATGCCGTCTTGATCGGGCTGCCTGGATTGGGGAAAACCCGATTGGTCGACACGCTTTCGACCGTCATGGGCTTGAATGGCAACCGGATCCAGTTCACGCCAGACCTGATGCCCGCAGATATTCTTGGCTCTGAAATCCTCGACACTGCTGCCGATGGCACCCGCAATTTCCGCTTTGTTGAAGGGCCTGTGTTTTGCCAACTCCTGATGGCCGATGAAATCAACCGTGCGTCCCCGCGCACGCAATCTGCACTGCTGCAAGCCATGCAGGAAAAAGAGGTCACAATCGCAGGCGAACACCGCCCGCTTGGTGCGCCGTTCCACGTTTTGGCCACGCAAAACCCGATTGAACAAGAAGGCACCTACCCGCTGCCAGAAGCACAGCTCGACCGCTTTCTTGTGCAAATCGATGTCCCCTACCCTGACCGCAAGACAGAACGCGACATTCTGATCGCGACCACCGGCGCATCAGAGGAAGAAGCCACCGCCGTTTTCACTGCCGACGAACTTCTCGCCGCACAAACATTGCTGCGTCGGATGCCCGTAGGCGACAATATCGTCGATATGATCCTCGACCTCGTACGCCTGTGCCGCCCCGACAACGATGCACCGGCGATCATCCGCGACAACGTCAGCTGGGGTCCAGGCCCTCGCGCTGCCCAAGCACTCATGTTAACCGTGCGCGCCTCCGCCCTTCTCGCTGGTCGTCTGGCGCCATCGCCCGAAGACATCATGACCATGGCCGTTCCCGTCCTCGAACACAGGATGGCACTGTCATTCGCGGCCCGCGCGCGCGGCGAAAACATCACGGACATCATCACCTCTGTTGCGGCCTCGGTCACCAAACCACAGGCCGCCGCCTGATATGTCAGCCCCCCTCTCCCTTCGGTCCGCCGCGGAAAATATCGCGGGACCACTGCCCGCGCTTCTGGCCGCCGCCGACCAACTGGCATCCACTGTGATGCTGGGCGACCACGGGCGCAGACGAGCAGGCATGGGCGACACATTCTGGCAATACCGGCCCGCAACCACAGGGGACGAGGCACGCAGCATCGACTGGCGCAGATCAGCCCGTGCCGACAGCAATTTTGTCGCAGATAAAGAATGGCAAATCGCGCAATCCGTCATGCTTTGGGTCGACACAGCCGCCGCAATGGGCTTCTCATCCGGTGCCAACCTGCCGACTAAATCAGACCGCGCCCGCACCCTTGGGCTTGCCACAGCCATCCTACTGGCACGTGGCGGCGAACGGGTCGGGCTCACCGGTACGCGCCTGCCCCCGAAACGCAGCACAGGCCAAATTCGACAAATGGCCGAAATCCTCTGCGAAGAAAACGTCACCGAATTCGGCACCCCCGACACCACCGGCCTGCTCCCCCATGGGCGCGCAATCTTCATCAGCGACTTCCTCGGCGACATTAGCACAACACAAACGGCCCTGACCCAAGCTGCCGATCGCGGGATCAAAGGATCGCTCTTGCAAGTCCTCGACCCGCAAGAAGAAGCATTCCCTTTCGCAGGCCGCACAGAATTCCACTCAATGGGCGGCGCGATTACCCATGAAACACTCTCCGCCGACGGACTGAAATCGCGCTACCTCGACAAATTGGCCCAACGTAAAGTCGCGCTGAAATCACTCGCCCGACAAACCGGTTGGCAATTCCACACGCATCACACAGACATGCCTGCGACCACGGCGCTCCTCTGGTTTTACCAATCCATGGAGACCCACACATGACCCTTCTTCTGGCCCTAAATACCTCGGGGTCTGGGGCAGCGCCCCAGCGGTCAAACTCAAAGGGCTCCGCCTGATATGTGGTCCCTTGGTCCCATCGCCTTCAGCGCGCCTTGGCTGTTACTTGGCCTGTTGGTGCTTCCTATATTGTGGATCATCCTCCGTGCCGTGCCGCCCGCACCGATCAAGCGACACTTCCCTGGGGTCATTTTGCTGCTCGGTCTCAAAGACGACGAAAACCAAACGGATCGCACGCCTTGGTGGTTACTGCTTTTACGCCTTGCTGCTGTTTCCGCGCTCATTATCGGGTTCGCTAGGCCCGTGCTGAACCCGACTGAGCGGAATGCTGGGACAGGCAATCTTTTGATTGCGCTTGATGGATCTTGGGCGGGGGCGCCCAACTGGACGGCCCGCATGAACCGCATCGACAACATTCTTGCCGAGGCCGCGCGCAGTGATCGCCCTGTCAGCATTGTGACACTCAGTGACCTCGAAGGTTCTCAAGCGATGTTTGGTGCTGCAAGTGAATGGCAAAATCGTCTTGCCAAATTTCAACCACTTCCGTGGCAACCAAGCAATGTCACCGCTTGGATCGACGCACAAACTGCCGATTTCGATACGGTTTGGATGTCCGATGGGATTGAGTGGGACGGGCGCGCTGCAGCTTTATCCGCTTTCGAAAACCGTGGCGCTGTCCGCGTGTTTCAGTCGCCTCGCACGACATACGGTCTGCGGCCCGCGACCTACAGCGAGGGCGCGATCAATTTAACTGCGACACGCACACCCATCGGCGCAGACAACGCCGTGACTGTGCTGGCGATTGGGTTTGACCCAGCGGGCATCGAACGGGACCTGCAATCCGTAACCCTCGATTTCAATGCCGGCGATGACACGGCAACCGCCGCAATGGTCTTACCACCCGAACTGCGCAACCGCGTCACGCGGTTCGAAATTGCAGGACAACGATCAGCAGGGGCGGTCAGCCTTACGGACGATACTTTAAAACGACGCGAGGTCGCGCTGATCGCGGGGCGCGACGAACGTGAAGGCCTAAATTTGCTGTCGCCACTACACTTTTTGCGCGAAGCTCTCGCGCCAACAGCCGATCTTATTGATGGCACGATAAATGATGTTCTCTTGGCCAATCCCGATGTTGTTGTTCTTGCAGATGTCGGCACGTTGGCAGAACCGGAAACTGCCTCGCTTGTCGACTGGGTTGAAAACGGCGGGCTTTTGCTGCGTTTTGCTGGGCCGGTTCTGGCCGCATCAGATACGGGTCGCGTTGCCGAGGATCCACTGCTGCCGGTCCGTCTGCGATCCGGCGGGCGCAACGTTGGCGGCGCGATGAGTTGGGGCGAGCCCAAGACTCTCGCCGGTTTCAAAGACACATCACCATTTTTCGGCTTGCCCGTCCCGACGGATGTCGCGGTCACTTCACAGGTCATGGCGCAACCCGACCCAACGTTGGCGGCGCGTGTGATCGCTGAATTAACCGATGGAACACCGCTGGTGACGCGCAAGACCATGGGTGCGGGATCTGTGGTCTTGTTTCATGTCACTGCAAACGCGGAATGGTCATCGCTTCCGCTTTCAGGATTGTTCGTTCAAATGCTCGAGCGTTTGGCGGTCTCGACACGCCCAGCAGCAGGTGATGCGACAATCTTGGCAGGCACAACGTGGCAAGCAAGCCAAGTGCTAGACGGTTTTGGCAGGCTCAATGATGGCAGTACCTTGGCTGGTGTTGATGGCGCGTTGATCGCAGACAACGTGGCAAATCGCGCCCTGCCCCCCGGCCTATATCAATCAGATGATCAACAGGTCGCCGTGAATGTGATAAGCCCCGACGCAACGCTTGCCGTCGCCGGTTGGCCCGCGAACGTCCCAGTCACAGGACTGTCAGTCACACGCGAAACCGTCCTGAAAGGGTGGTTGCTGGCCGCTGCACTTGGGCTTTTGATCTGCGATATCATAGCGTCGCTTTTGGTCGGCGGGCGCCTTCACGGGCCGCGTGCTGACATTGCGGCGGCAATCATGCTGGTGTTTACCTTCGCGCCGGATGCGCAGGCGCAAACAGACGACGCGGCAATTGCTGCTACCACAGCCGTGGTTTTGGGCCATGTTCTAACGGGTGACGCGGACACCGATGCCCAAGCCGCAGCCGGACTGCACGGCCTGTCCAGAACGCTGTCTGCGCGCACATCGATCGAGCCGAACTCCCCGATGGCAATTGATTTGGAACGCGATGAATTGGCATTTTTTCCGTTTCTTTATTGGCCGGTGACGGCCGATCAAGCCCTGCCAAGCCGCACCGCATATAACAAAATAAACCGTTATTTGCGCAGCGGTGGCATGATCCTATTCGACACCCGCGACGCCGACACAGCACGTTTCGGATCAGGCAGCTCAGAAGGCCGCAAGCTACAGGCCATTGCCCGTAGTCTCGACATTCCAGCACTTGAAACCATCCCAAGCGACCACGTGCTGACACGCACGTTCTATCTGCTCCAAGACTTCCCCGGCCGCTATGCCAGCCGCGACATCTGGGTCGAAGCCGCTCCGATCAGCGCAGAACAAGCAGAAGGTATGCCATTTCGTAATCTCAACGACGGCGTCACGCCCGTGGTGATCGGCGGCAATGACTGGGCGCGCGCTTGGGCAATGTCACCAACTGGTAGTTTCTTATATCCCGTCGGGCGGGGACAAGCCGGCGAACGGCAACGTGAATTCGCCCTCCGGTTTGGGGTGAATTTGATTATGCATGTGTTGACCGGAAACTATAAATCTGACCAAGTCCACGTGCCCGCATTGCTTGATCGATTGGGGCAATAACCATGGCCAGTTCCCTGATCCTTGATCCGCTAATCCCTTTCAACTTGCTATTGCTGTTCTCTGCACTGGCGGCGGCAATGATTGGTTTGGCCATCTGGCGCAGGCTTGCTGGATGGTGGCTACGCGCTTTGGCGGGGCTGGCCATTTTGGGTGCGATCGCGAACCCATCTATCCTGCGCGAAGATCGCGCACCGCTGTCTGATATTGTCATAGCCATGGTCGATGAAACCGCGAGCCACGGGCTGTCTGACCGTGCAGACCAAACACAGGCAGCCCTGTCTGACCTTCAAGATCAAATTGCCAAGCTCGAAAATACCGAATTGCGGGTGGTGCCTGTTTCCGATGATCAGGACGATGCTGGTACGCGGCTGATGACCTCGCTATCCAAAGCCTTATCCGAAGAACCGCGAGGCAGGATCGCTGGTATTGTCGCGCTGACCGATGGGCGTGTTCACGACCTAGATCGCGCACCCGATTTGCCCACGCCACTGCACACGATCCTGTCTGGTCGTGACACTGATTGGGATCGCCGGTTAAGCGTGTCCAACGCGCCCGCATTTGCCATTCTGGGGGAAACTGTCACGCTAACCCTGCGCATCGATGACCAAGGTGCGGCCCCAGCGCCCGACGCAATGGTGTCGCTTTCCATGGCCATTGACGGCGCGCCGCCGCTGCGCATCGAAGTGCCCACTGGGCAAGACATTCAACTGCCGCTCGACCTGCCGCATGGCGGCATGAATGTTGTGCAATTCGCAACGCCTTTTGCCGATGGCGAGCTGACGGATCGCAACAATGCCGCCGTCGTGCAGATCAATGGTGTGCGCGACAGGTTACGTGTTTTGCTCGTGTCAGGGGAACCACATCCTGGCGAACGGACTTGGCGCAACCTGTTAAAATCCGATGCTGGTGTTGACCTTGTCCACTTTACCATCCTGCGCCCGCCAGAAAAACAAGACGGCGTGCCGGTTGATGAGTTGTCATTGATCGCCTTTCCGACCCGCGAGTTATTTCTCGAGAAAATCAACGACTTTGATTTGATCATTTTTGACCGTTACCGCCGTCGTGGCATTTTGCCACCGCAATATTTCGACAGCATCCGTGACTATGTGACCAACGGTGGCGCTGTTTTGGTATCCTCGGGCCCCGAATACGGCGGCGCTGAAAGCATCTATCGATCGGCGCTTGGCGAAATCTTACCCGGTGCGCCAACGGCGCGTGTTTTCGAACATGGCTACAAGCCCAAGATTACAGACATCGGCCAACGCCATCCTGTGACCGAAGGCTTGGATGCATTTGCACCCAAAACCGATGATGGATCCCCTGGCTGGGGCCGCTGGTTCCGTTTGGTAGATGTGATCGTGCCACCCACGGCCAATACGGTCATGTCGGGTCTGGATGACAGACCATTGTTGACCCTCGACCGTGTTGGTGAAGGACGCGTCGCATTGATTGCGTCGGACCAATCATGGTTCTGGGATCGCGGATTCGAAGGGGGAGGACCGCAGCTCGAATTGCTGCGCCGTTTGGCCCATTGGATGATGAAGGAACCCGATCTCGAAGAAGAGGCGTTGGTCGCGCAGCCCAATGGTCAAACCATGCGCATTATTCGTCGCAGCCTTTCGGATGATGTGGGCGACGTGACGATCACGCATCCAGATGGCAGCGAAACAGTCCTGCCACTGGACCAGACCCGTCCGGGACGCTTTGAAACGACATGGGACGCGCCAGACGTTGGCCTGTATCGCTTGGCAGAAGCAGACAAAACATCGGTGATCGCGCTTGGTCCGGCTGCGCCACGCGAATTTGAAAAGACTATCGCAACAGGCGACCTGATGGGCCCCTTTGTTGAGGCCACCCGCGGCGGGATCTTACGGATGGAAGATGGCCCGATTTCAGTCCGGACCGTGCGAGAAGGCAGACCAGCCGCAGGTCGTGGTTGGATCGGAATCACGCCACGCGGGGCGTTTCAGACCACGGATATTAGCACATCGCCACTGCTGCCCGCTTGGGCGTTTTTGATCTTGGCTGGATTGCTTACAGTCTTCGCATGGATGCGTGAAGGCCGCAGGTCCTACTAGGACGAGTGCGGCAGTTTTCCCAGCAAGATATCACGGGGCACGGACGCAAATTCCCGTGACCAAACGACCCAAATCACAACGGCCGCTGCAAGGATCAATGGAATTGGCCCTAACAGCCATGCCAGCGCACCCAAGGCAAAATACATCGCCCGCAACCCACGGTTAAAGTTCATCGCTGCGCGAATGTTCAGCTCTGCAGCCTGCGCGGCCAACGGCAAAGCCTGCGGGTCGTTGGCGTCGTTTGGCACGGCGGACATTAACACGGCGCAATATCCAAACACGCGGTTGGCCCAGACAAATTTCAAAAACGCGACAGTCAGAAACAACGCGACAAAGGCCAGCTTCAACTCGATCAGCAAAACCGGCGTCGTGGTCGCTGTGATTTCTTGGGCCACGCCAACCAGCGGGTCTGTGTTCTTGGCCAAGGCCAACACCCCCCCAATGGCAAAGATACAGGTCGACGCAAAAAAGGACGTGCCTTGACGCAGGCTTGCGAGGATTTGGCTGTCGAAAATACGCGGCTCGCGGGTGACAAATACACGCATCCAATCTCTGCGCCGGTCCGACACCAGCACCGTGACAGAGGGGCGAGATTTAGGCGGGTGCTCGATCAAATACCCCAGAACGAACCAACTCAGGACGACAAAAACAGTCGCGGCGATATCTAGCGGTTGCAACAGCGTTGCGAGATCAAGCATATTCATGCCCCCAAGCTAACCCCTGTTAGAAAAACTTGCTATCCGCAAAAATTGGTTATATTTATTTACCAATATTCCAGTATTGGAGAGTCGATATGCAAATGCCAGCGCCAAATGCCATTGTGATTGACCGCAAGGACGAAATTGTTGCGCGTCTGCGCGCTGTTTTGCCCGCGGATGCCGTCATTTCTGACATTGCGCAAACGCGTGCATATGAATGTGACGGCTTGACCGCCTACCGCTGTCCGCCAATGTGCGCGGTATTACCCGCGAACACGGATGAGGTCGCGGCCGTCTTGAAAATTTGCCATGACATGGATGTGCCTGTGGTGCCACGCGGGTCGGGCACATCTTTGGCGGGGGGCGCCTTGCCCACGGCCGATTGCGTAATCCTTGGTGTGGCCAAGATGAACGCCGTGATCGAGACGAATTATCCAGATCGCTATATTCGCGTGCAAACAGGGCGCACCAATCTGTCGGTAACGGGCGCTGTCGAACAAGACGGGTTCTTCTACGCGCCAGACCCTTCAAGCCAGCTAGCCTGTGCCATTGCGGGCAATATCGCAATGAATTCCGGCGGGGCACATTGCCTGAAATACGGTGTGACGACGAACAATCTGATGGGCGTCACGATGGTTATGATGGACGGTACCATTGTCGAAATCGGCGGCGGGCATCTGGACGCGGGCGGGTTGGATTTGCTCGGCGTGATTTGCGGGTCCGAAGGCCAGCTTGGCGTTGTGACAGAGGCTACATTGCGCATTTTGCCGAAGCCAGAAGGCGCGCGCCCTGTGCTAATGGGCTACGACAGCTCAGAGGTCGCAGGCCAAGTTGTAACGGACATTATTCAAGCGGGCGTTTTGCCCGTCGCCATCGAATTTATGGACCGCCCCTGTATCGAAGCAACCGAAAATTTCGCGCATGCAGGATACCCCATGTGCGAGGCGTTATTGATCGTCGAAGTCGAAGGATCAGACGCAGAAATTGACGCGCAATTGGCATTAATCATGGAAATTGCGTCCAAGCATAACCCTGTCGCATTGCGCCAAGCCCGCGATGCCGATGAAGCAGGCCGCATTTGGCTTGGCCGTAAATCCGCCTTTGGCGCGATGGGGCAGATCAATGATTATATGTGCCTAGACGGGACTATTCCTGTGTCGGAATTGCCCTTTGTTTTGCGGCGGATCAGCGAGATGTCCAAAGAATTTGGGTTGGATGTCGGCAATGTGTTCCACGCAGGTGACGGCAATATGCACCCCCTGATTTTGTTTGATGCCAACAAGGAAGGCGATCTTGAACGCTGC
Source organism: uncultured Roseobacteraceae bacterium (assembly GCA_964022435.1). GTDB lineage: Bacteria > Pseudomonadota > Alphaproteobacteria > Rhodobacterales > Rhodobacteraceae > Yoonia. Next base: position 135,335 of record CAXIAL010000001.1, read on the forward strand.
GAAGCCTTTGGTGCTGAGATCCTAAAACTATGTGTCGAAGTTGGTGGCTGTTTGACCGGCGAACATGGTGTCGGGATCGAGAAACGCGACCTGATGCACGTGCAATTCGCCCCGCAAGATTTAGAAGCGCAAATGGCGGTGAAAGACGTGTTTGATCCCAAGTGGCTGTTGAATGCGGCCAAGGTATTTCCGCTCGATGCATCTGCACCACGCCGCGTTGCGTGATGGGGTTTGACACCCCCATGGGGGTGCGGCCCCCAAACCCCCAAGGTATTTTTGGCCAGAAGAAGACAGCATGACACCGAAAACTGAAGTTGAATTGAGCGAAATGATTGCTGCCGCAGCGGGGCCGCTACGCATTGTTGGCGGCGGAACCCGCGCCATTGGCAATGTCGAAGGGCAGGCCCTATCGACCGCTGGTCTTTCGGGCATAACATTGCACGCGCCGGGCGCTCTGACGTTGGTCGCGCAAGCGGGGACGCCAGTGCATGAAATCGAATCCGTCTTGGCGGCGCAGAACCAAAGACTGGCGTTCGAACCAATGGATCATCGCGCCCTGATGGGCACAGATGGCACGCCAACGATTGGCGGTGTTGTGGCCGCGAATATTTCCGGGCCACGGCGGATTTCGGTTGGGGCATGTCGCGATTTTCTGTTGGGTGTGCGGTTTGTCGATGGCGCAGGCAATATCGTAAAGAATGGCGGCCGCGTGATGAAAAACGTGACCGGCTATGACTTGGTCAAGTTGATGGCCGGCGCCCATGGGACGCTTGGCGTATTGACAGAGGTGGCGTTTAAGGTGCTGCCTTCCGTCGATGTAGAGATCACGCTTGCGCTTGAGGGACTAGATGACGCAACTGCGATTAAGGCAATGTCAGATGCGCTTGGGTCCCCGTTTGAGGTGACAGGTGTCGCCCATGACCCTGCCCGCGCATTGACCCAATTCCGGCTCGAAGGATTCGAAGCTTCTGTAGCCTACCGCGCAGATGCCTTGACCAAAGTCTTGACCCCATATGGAGTCGCGCGGCCGATTGAAGCGGATTGGGCTGCTATTCGTGATGTCACCGCTTTTGCAGACAAAACAGGCGATGTGTGGCGCATTTCAGTGAAACCATCGGAGGCGGCACAGGTTGCGGCAAACATCGGGGCACAGGCCGTGCAATATGACTGGGGCGGCGGATTGGTTTGGGCCTTATGCCCCGCAGGCACCGATGTGCGCGGCGCGATAGGCAGCACCGTCGGACACGCCACCTTGGTCCGCGGTATTGGAACGACCTTCCATCCCGAACCTGCACCCTTGGCCACAATTGCCAAAGGTCTGCGGGCCAAGTTTGATCCACGCGGCATTTTGAACACGGGGATTATGGGCTGATGCAAACCACATTCACACCAGAACAGCTGACCGACCCAGCAACCAAACGGTCCAATGATATCTTGCGCGCTTGCGTACATTGCGGGTTCTGCACGGCCACCTGTCCGACTTATCAAATTCTCGGCGATGAATTGGACAGCCCCAGAGGCCGGATTTATCAGATCAAAGACATGCTTGAGAACGAGCGCGTGCCTGACCCCAAAACGGTTATGCATATCGACCGCTGTTTGTCATGCCTCGCCTGCATGACAACTTGCCCGTCGGGCGTACATTATATGCATCTGATCGATCATGCACGGGCCTATATAGAACAAACCTATAAGCGCCCCATGTCAGATCGGGCATTGCGTTGGATTTTGGCCCGCGTCCTGCCCTACCCTAAACGGTTCCGGCTTGCCTTACTGGGGGCAAAGATTGCGCGCCCCTTTGCGCGCCTCATCCCTGATCCACGCCTGCGCGCAATGATTGCAATGGCCCCCAAAGTCATCCCACCCGTGTCGCGCAATGACGACCCGCAGACGTTCCCTTCACAACAAAAGAAGATGCGCGTCGCCCTTATGACAGGTTGTGCCCAGCGCGCGTTAAACACAGACATCAATGACGCAACCATTCGCCTTTTGACGCGGCTGGGCGCAGAGGTGGTGATCCCAAAGGGTCAAGGATGCTGCGGTGCGCTCACCCACCACATGGGCAAAGAATCCGAAAGCCATGCCACCGCGGCAAAGAATATTCGCGCGTGGATCGCTGAAATGGACGCGGGTCTTGATGCGATTGTGATCAATACCTCTGGCTGCGGCACAACGGTCAAGGACTACGGTCACATGTTCCGCAATACTGACCTCGCAACCGATGCCACCCGCGTGTCAGCCATCGCGATGGACGTATCCGAAGTTTTAATTAAACTCGATATGCCCGGTAGCGCGCACAAGACGCAAAAGGTCGCCTATCATGCGGCCTGCTCGTTGCAGCATGGCCAGCAAATCAAAACGCATCCTAAGACGCTGTTGAAAAAGGCGGGATTCACCGTATTAGAACCAGCCGACAGCCATCTATGCTGTGGATCGGCGGGAACCTATAACCTGATGCAACCAGAAATTTCCGGCCAGCTGCGCACCCGCAAAGTTCAAACGCTCGAAGCCTTGCAACCTGACATCATTGCCGCTGGCAACATTGGTTGCATGATGCAAATCGGATCAGCCACGGATACGCCGATTGTCCATACGGTCGAATTGCTCGACTGGGCCACAGGTGGGCCGCGCCCCGCTGGACTGGACAAGAACGCCAACACCAATCCACAGGTGCCAATCTTGCGATAATGCCTTATTGTGGCCGTAAGTGCGGATGATAACCGCGCAAACACATCAGAGGTCACCATGCGGTTCCTAGCGATCATCATTGCAATTTGCGCAAGCTTGCCAGCACAGGCCCAAGACACGGGGCTTGTCACCTTGCAAACCCGAAATGACAGCAAAGGCTGGGAAGCCGTCGGCAGATTGGACATTTCCGGCAAAGGATTTTGCACCGCCGCCCTCATCCAAGACCAATTGATCTTAACTGCGGCCCACTGCGTCTATGACACCGATGGGTCCGTGATCGCTGCAGACCGCTTCACCTTCGAGGCCGGTTTACGCGACGGCCGATCAGAGGCAAGCCGCGGCGTCAGACGCCTGTTGGCTCACCCTGACTATCAACATAGCGGCCCCAGCGCCGATACATCCGAGGTTGCAAGCGACATTGCAATTCTGGAGCTGGACCAACCCATCAGGGATGGCCGCATCAAACCGTTTCCCATTGCCAGCAGACCACGCGCAGGCGATCAAATCGGTGTGGTGTCATATGGCAAAGACCGTGCAAACGCCCCAAGCCTCCAAGAAATCTGCAGCGTACTTCGACGACAAAACGGTGTTTTGTTGATGACCTGCGATATCAATTTTGGATCATCAGGCGCACCTGTTTTCCGTTTGGAGAATGGTCAGATTGAAATCGTTTCAGTCGTCTCTGCCATGGCAGAAGTGAACGGCGAACCCATTTCAATCGGCACATCGTTGCAGCAACCGCTCGCAACATTGTTGATGGCATTTGAAAACATCAGCGCGGGCGGACCGCGGCAAATCATTGTGAATGGGCAACGCAGCGAAGGCGGCGCCAAATTCGTGCGTCCCTAAGTGACTTAGGTTGGCAAATACCCCGCCAGACAGTCCCACGCCGTACCACACCCCATCCCTTGAATTGCGAAATACAATTCCCAAATAAATATCATGGACGCCGAAACGCGGGTCCATACACCACCCTGCCTGTCCATCATGGAAGGCACAATTTGGTATCGCTTGATAAAGGATAGACCATGCGTACATTCGACCTGACCCCACTTTACCGTGCCACTGTTGGCTTTGACCAAATCGCTGATCTCATGGATCGGGCCTTGGCCAAAGAGACCACGAACACGAGCTACCCCCCTTACAACATCGAAAAGACCGCAGACGATGCATGGCGCATTTCCATCGCGGTCGCTGGTTTCGGCGAAAACGATCTGGCCATCGAGGTCAAAGATCGCGACCTGCACGTCACTGCGCACAAGGCAGATGAGGTTGAAAAAACATACCTGCATCGCGGCATTGCCACCCGCGCATTTGAGCGTCAGTTCCATCTTGCCGATCATGTCCGCGTGACCGGTGCGATCCATGAAAATGGGATGCTGCATATTGATTTAACACGCGAAGTGCCCGAGGCACTTAAGCCCCGCCAGATCAAAATCGCCTCTGCCGGCAGCACGGACGCGAACCTGATCGAGGAAAAAGCCGTCAACTAAACGCAAAACGCCAAAGGGCGGGTGCCTCCCCCTGCCCTTTGGCGCCATGTCGTAGGATGAGTTTTAACCCATCGCCCTAATGGGCCTCTGCCCAGCTCGCCCCTTGTCCCGCATCCACGGCCAGTTTCACATCCAGCTTCACCGCCGGATCAGATGCGTTTTCCATCACATCACGCGCCGCCGCGATCAGATCATCGGCCGCCTCTGCATTGACTTCAAAAATCAATTCATCGTGGACCTGCAACAGCATCTTGGCCGGAATATCCGCAATCGCGTCGGGCATACGGATCATTGCACGACGAATTACATCGGCCGCCGTCCCTTGGATTGGCGCATTGATCGCGGCACGTTTGGCAAAGCCCGCTTGCGGCCCATTGGCGTTAATCTCTGGCGTATTGATCCGGCGTCCAAACAAGGTCTCGACATAACTATGGTCTTTGGCGAACTGCACCGTCTGATCCATATAGGCCCGAATGCCTGGGAAACGTTCGAAATAGCGGTCGATAAACCCCTGCGCCTCTTTGCGAGGAATGCGCAGATTACGCGCCAACCCGAACCCAGAAATCCCGTAGATCACACCAAAGTTGATCGCCTTTGCTTGTGACCGGATATCCGGCGTCATTTCATCCAACGGCACATCGAACATTTCCGACGCCGTCTGCGAGTGGATATCCACGCCGTCTTTAAACGCCTGTTTCAGCGCATCAATCCCCGCGACATGGGCCAGAATCCGCAGCTCGATCTGGCTATAGTCAAGGCTGACCAAAACCTTACCCTCATCGGCGACAAAGGCCTCGCGAATACGCCGCCCTTCCTCGGACCGCACCGGAATGTTTTGCAAGTTCGGATCGGTTGAGGCCAAGCGCCCCGTGTTCGCACCCGCGATAGAATAGGACGTATGCACGCGGCCTGTTTCAGCATTGATATGATCCTGCAGCGCGTCGGTGTAGGTCGATTTCAGCTTCGCCAACTGCCGCCAATCCAGAATGCGGCGCGGCAAATCATGGATCGTTGCAAGGTCTTCAAGAACGTCCACACCTGTGGAATACGCCCCCGTTTTGCCCTTCGCTGGTTTCTTACCATCGGGCATTTCCAGACCCAACTCATCGAACATGATCTCGCCCAGCTGCTTTGGCGATGCGACGTTAAATTTGCGTCCCGCCAGCTCTTGGATTTCATCCTCTAGCCCCGCCATTTTCTGGGCAAACCCGTTGGACATCCGGCTTAGCGTATCGCGGTCCACCTTCACGCCGTGCATTTCCATCTGCGCGAGCACAGGCACCAGCGGACGTTCCAGCGTTTCATACACCGTCGTCACCTTTTTGGTGTGCAGCAACGGTTTAAACATCTGCCAAAGGCGCAGCGTGATATCCGCATCCTCTGCGGCGTATTTCACGGCGTCATCAATCGGCACGCGGTCGAATGTGATCGCCGATTTGCCAGTGCCAAGCAGCGGCTTAATCGGGATCGGCGTATGGTTCAGATAGCGTTCGGACAACAGGTCCATGCCATGATTGTGCAAGCCGCCGTTCATCGCATAGGACATCAACATCGTGTCGTCGATGGGTGCAACGGTCACGCCATTGCGCGCGAAAATCTTGGCATCATATTTCATATTTTGCCCGATTTTGATGATCGCCTCATCCGCGAACACGGGTTTCAACATCGCAAGACATTCATCAAAATCCATCTGCCCTTCAGCACGGGCATCGGACCCGAACAGGTCGTCTTGGGCCGCGGCCTTATGCGTCAACGGAATGTAACACGCCTGCCCCGCCTCGACGCAGAGCGATATGCCAACCAGCTCAGCGCGCATTTCATTCAGCGCCGTAGTTTCGGTATCCACCGCCACATAGCCGCGCGCATAAATCCGGTCGATCCAGACCTGCAACGCCGCCGCATCGCTGACCTTTTCATAAGCATCCGCATCGAACGGCACGGCCTCCGCCGCCTCTGGCATAGGGCGCGCATCTTCGATCACTGGGGCTGCTGCGCCAAAACGGTCGGCTACGCGTTTCACAATCGTGCGGAATTCCATCTTGGCCAAGAACCCAAGCAGATCGTCAGGCACCGCATCCTTGATTTCCATACTGTCCAGATCAAAAGGCAGGTCCATATCGCAATCCAGCTGCACGAGCCGTTTTGACAGCTCGATCTGCGCACGATTGTCAATCAATGTCTGACGACGCTTGGGCTGTTTGATTTCCTCGGCGCGGTCCAACAAGCTTTCAAGATCACCATATTCGTTGATCAACAACGCGGCGGTTTTGATCCCGATTCCCGGCGCACCGGGCACGTTGTCCACGCTATCACCGGCAAGCGCTTGCACATCAACAACGCGTTCTGGTTGGACACCAAATTTCTCGACCACACCGTCACGGTCAATGCGTTTGTTCTTCATCGGGTCGAGCATTTCGACGCCATCCCCGACAAGCTGCATCAGGTCCTTATCCGACGACAGAATCGTGACACGGCCACCGGCATCGCGGCCTTGATGGGCAAGGGTGGCGATGATGTCATCGGCCTCGAACCCCTCAATCTCTTCGCATGCGATGTTGAACGCGCGGGTCGCCTCGCGGGTCAGGGGCATTTGCGGGCGCAAATCCTCTGGCATGGCCTCGCGGTTCGCTTTGTATTGATCATACATGTCGTTGCGGAACGTATGGCTGCCCTTGTCGAAAATCACGGCAACATGGGTCGCGGCATCGGGGCCGGAATTCGTTTCAATATAACGTTGCAGCATGTTCACAAAGCCGCTGACCGCACCGACAGGCAAGCCATCAGACTTGCGCGTCAGCGGTGGCAGCGCGTGATAGGCGCGAAAAATGAAAGCAGAGCCATCAATCAGATGCAGGTGGCATCCTTTGCCGAATTTCTGGGTCATTGCGGGCTCCTTTGGTGTGGTCTGCCGCAGTTTGCCACAGCCGCCCAAAGGTCGCCAGCGAATACCCTAGCCTTCGATCATATCCACGCGGGTAGCATGGCGGCCGCCCTCAAATTCGGCGGATAAAAACGCGTCGACGATATCAAGCGCAAGCCCGAGGCCAATCACACGTGCCCCCATGGACAACATGTTCGCATTGTTATGCTGACGGATCATGCGGGCGGAAAACGTATCGGAACACACGCCACAGCGAATGCCCGCAACCTTATTGGCAGCCATCATGATGCCTTGGCCCGTGCCGCAAACGATGACGCCCAGATCGCAATCACCGGACGCTACCAATTGCGCCGCCGCTTGCCCGTGTTTGGGATAATCCGTGCTTTCATTAGTCGCGGGGCCGATATCGACGACCTCAAAACCTTTGGCTGCGATATGCGCGGCAATCGCCTGACGCATTGGAATGTCGGCGTGGTCGCTGGAAATCGCGATACGTTTGGTCATCAGACTTTGCCTTCAAAATCTTTGTGCACGATCTTAGCATCGCAATAGGGGCATTCGACCCAGCCATGCGTGTCAGGGATCTGCAGCCAAACACGCGGATGCCCGCCTTCACCACCATCACAGGCCACGCGATATTCGTTGACGATACGGGTTTCTGGGGCTGGTGTGGTCATAGTAAGTCCTGTCTGGTTGTGGCGGGGGTCCGCCCGCTTTACATATCCCATAACACAACGCCCACCCGCGAGGAAAGCCGCTCATGACACCCAATGCCATCGAAATTGCGGGTCTGAAAAAGACATATGCCGCCACAGGTAAGTCCCACGCCAAAACCGCGCTGCACGGTATCGACCTGAACATCCCACGCGGCGCGATTTTTGGGCTGCTCGGGCCGAACGGGGCGGGTAAATCAACGCTGATCAACATCCTCGCAGGTTTAGTCACCAAAACTGAAGGCTCGGTAAAAATCTGGGGCTTCGACCAAGACGAAAACCCACGCCAATCCCGCGCCTCTATCGGAATTATGCCGCAAGAACCGCACCTTGATCCGTTCTTCACGCCAGCAGGATCGCTCGACGTGCAGGCGGGGCTTTACGGCGTGCCAAAGTCTCAACGCAAGACGGCTGAAATCCTCGACCTGATCGGGCTGTCGGATAAAGCCAACGCCTACGCGCGGTCCCTGTCTGGGGGCATGCGACGCAGGCTGTTGCTGGGCAAGGCACTGGTCCATTCGCCGCAAATACTCGTGCTTGATGAACCAACAGCTGGGGTCGACATCTCGCTCCGGAATATGCTGTGGGACAACGTGCGCGCGCTCAATGCCCAAGGTGTGACAATCATCCTCACAACCCATTACCTGGAAGAGGCAGAGGCGATCTGCGACGACATCGGCATCATCAACCACGGCAAATTAATCGTGCGCGATAGCACGGCAAACTTGCTAGGACGACTGGACCACAAAACACTAGTGATCAGCCCCGCCCGCGACAGCGATCTACCGGCGCTACCGCCAACAATCACGGGCGCAAAACGCGACGACGGAAAGCTGGCCTTCACATATCAATCCAGTGTGACAAGCGCCGATGCCGTCCTTGATTTGATCCGCAAAGCGCAGATTGAAATCAAAGACATCACAACGGAACAATCAGACCTCGAAGACGTCTTCTTGGCATTAACGGAAAATTAACCCCGCCTCGCATTTTTCAAAATACTCGCGCCGCAGGCCTCTTACTTTGTCAACATCGGTCCCAACGGCTGACCGCCAACGATATGCATATGGAAGTGCGGAACCTCTTGCACGCCATGGGTGCGGGTATTGGCAATCGCGCGAAACCCTTCATCGACACCATTCTCGCAAACCGCCGCGACTGCCGCGAAAAATCCGGCTTGCTCTGCCGCCGATGCATTTGCCGCAAAATCGTCAATGCTAACATAAGCCCCTTTGGGGATCACCAAAACATGCACCTTCGCCTGCGGCGCAATATCTTTGAACGCAAGCGCATGGTCATTTTCAAAAACGGTTGAATTGGGGATTTCGCCGCGCAAGATTTTGGCGAAAATATTCTGGTCATCATAGTCAAAGCGCATGTTTATCGGCCTTTAATCAACAAATAGGTGCGGTGTGTTCGCGATGTGCCGCGCGGTTTCATCATCTACTGACATGAATGCGGCATTCAGCGCAATGGCCGCCGGTATCGTGGTAACTTAGTACCTCTGTTAATCCAGAAATACGGCATCGAGGTCGGCGATCCCGAAACTGGGTTTGAATTTGACCAGATCAAATCATTCCGCCGCTTTTTGTTATTCGCGCGCGACACCATTCGCTGGCGCCGCCCCATGGAACCAGACATCCATTGGTCAGCAATGTCCGGCCATATTTCGACATTCATTGTGAATGGCGGTCGCTATGACAACATCTTTTGGACTGAAAAGTTCAACGATGGCATGCAAAGCGTGCTTGATGAAATCGAAACGCCGAGCAAAGTCGACATCAATGCGATTCCACGCTTCAATGAAAGCGAAGGCCACGGACCCAAACGATTGCACCCTGTCGAAGACTACTTCGATGATTTGTCGATGCATCTGATGTGGGAAATCTACAAAAAGGATTTCCAGCTGTTTCAATATGATTTCCATGATCCGTCGAACAAGATGCCGATCGGTGAAATCGACTTGAAACAAGTGCACGCGAAATTGGGACAATAGCGGCTAGCCCCTTCGGACTACGGCCCAACCCCCAATATATTTGAATTTAGAAAATACCGCGTTTACGCAATATTTACCTAGTACGCGTTTCTTAAGAACGTGGAACAGGCACGCATGCTGATGACCACTGACGAAAAAGACGCCGCCCAGTCCCTTGCGCCGAGCGACTAAGGACGGGCGGCGCACCCCGCCCTGTTTCCGAGCATAAGTAGGTCCGCTGGGGGCATGGCCAATTGGGCCATACCATTCTTTCTGGCTGCGCTTAAGACGCTGGGGTTAGTCCGGCTTGCGCGATGAGCGCAGTCAAATCCGCCTCTGGGCGCGCACCGATATGGCTGATAATTTCAGCCGCCGCGATATTTCCGATGCGGCCGCAATCAGCCAGGCTGTAGCCCTCATTCAACGCCCACAAAAACGCTCCTGCGAAAAGATCGCCTGCACCAGTGGCATCCACAATGGTTACGTTCTCAGCCACAGCATGCCAGCGATCGCCGCCCGCCAAAATATGCGCCCCATTTTCAGCATCTGTGCAGGCCACGATTGCGACCTCTGCAGCAGCCTGAGCCAAAGCCGCATCGAAATCTTCGGTTTCATACATCGACAGCATTTCTGCACGGTTACAGAAAAGCAGGTCAACATCGGCTTGGATCATTTCACGGAACGCATCGCGGTGACGGCTCACGCAGAACGGGTCGGACAATGTCAGTGATACCCGCCCGCCAGCGGTCTTACATGCGGTGATCGCTTTCGAAAACGCAGCGTGGCTGTCGGGCCCATCAAAGCGATACCCTTCAAGATAGATCCAGTCGGCTTCTGCCATTTGAACTTCATCAATGTCATCTGGCGACAGAAACTCTGTCACGCCCAAATATGTGTTCATCGAGCGTTCACCATCTGGTGTCACAAGAATCGTACAGCGACCGGTTTCATCAACCGCGTCTTTAGGGGCAAAGCTTGTTTCGTAGACTGCGCCTTGCGCGCGCAAATCATGGGCAAAGATGGCACCGAGTTGGTCGTCTTTAACCTTGCCGACATAGGCCGTGCGACCGCCCAAATGCGCGATACCCGCAATTGTATTCGCAGCTGATCCACCGGATACTTCTTTTGCTGGCCCGATTTGGTCGTAAAGCGCAACGGCACGCTCCATATCGATCAGCTGCATGATACCTTTTTCGATACCTGCTTGCGCGAGGAACGCATCATCGGCACGCGCCAAAATATCTACCATTGCATTGCCGATACCGACGACTTGGAACTTCTTCATAGGTTTTTGTCCTCAAACATACATAGATCGCGGATCAAACAAGCCGCGCATTTCGGTTTTCTCGCGACGCATGTATACCGCCCATGCAAAATTAACCAATGATGTGCATGCAATTGAAAGTCGGCTGGGATGTGATCCTCGACGGCGCGCTCGACTGCATCAACATCTTTGCCAACGGCAATGCCACTGCGGTTACCGACCCGAAAAATATGCGTATCGACCGCTTGGGCCGGTTGGCCCCACCACATGTTAAGCACCACATTCGCTGTTTTTCGGCCCACGCCTGGAAGTGACTGCAAGGCCGCCCTTGAATTGGGCACGACACCGTCAAATTCATCGACCAAAATCTGCGACATCTTTATGACGTTCTTCGCTTTCTGACGGAACAACCCGATTGTTTTGATATGTTCCGTTACACCTTCTAGTCCGAGATCCAACATTTTCTGCGGGGTATCAGCGACGGCAAACAGTCCCCGCGTTGCCTTGTTAACGCCCGCATCCGTGGCCTGCGCCGACAAGGCGACCGCAACGCAAAGCGTGTAAACATTCACATGTTCCAGCTCGCCTTTGGGCTCTGCTTCGGCTTCATGGAAGCGTTCAAAAATCTCGCGGATCGTATGATAATCAAGTTGTTTTGCCATGGCGTGAACTATGCGCAATTTTCGGGTCGCCGACAACGGCCCGAATGCCCTAATCTGATCCTATGAACCATCAGAACACATATCATTTCGACGTGATGCGCCGCGCCATCGGTTATATTGATGCTGCAGCGGACCAGCCCCTCACGCTCGACGCTCTGGCCGCACAAATGAACATGAGTCCCGCCCATTTTCAGCGGCTATTTACCCAATGGGTCGGCATTTCACCAAAGCGCTATCAGCAATATCTTGCCTTAGATCATGCCAAGACGTTGCTACGGGACCGTTTCACCATGCTGGATACTGCTGCCGAAATTGGCCTGTCAGGATCGGGAAGGTTGCATGATCTTTTTGTGAAATGGGAAGCCATGAGCCCCGGTGAATTCGCCCGCGCTGGCGAAGGCCTAACGATAAATTACGGCTGGTTCGACAGCGCCTTTGGTCCCGTACTATCCATGGGCACGGACCGCGGCATTTGCGGGCTCGGCTTCAGTGCAGAGTTCGGGCCGGACGTCGCAATGTCCGATCTGACGCACCGGTGGCCGAAAGCAACCTATGTCGAAAATCCGGACGCCGTTGCCGACTGGACACAAGCTGCACTTGGTCTGTCTGGGGACACGGCGTTACATATGATCGGCGCGCCTTTTCAGCTTCAGGTCTGGGAAGCATTGCTGCGGATACCCTCTGGGCATGTCACAACGTATTCCGAGATCGCACAGTCCATTGGCCGCCCTAAGGCCGTGCGTGCCGTTGGCACTGCTGTCGGACGGAACCCCGTGGGCCTGTTAATCCCGTGCCATCGTGCCTTGCGAAAATCCGGCGCGTTGGGTGGATATCACTGGGGGATACCGGTTAAACGGGCATTGTTAGCGTGGGAATCCGCACGCGCCGACGGACGCATTTCCGCACAAAAATAGGCGGAAATCCCCGATTTTTTTCTACGTTATTGGATAGCAATCCCATTTAGCCCATATGTTGGGCATCCTTTCCCGCCTGCAATTGGGCGGCCACGCAAATGGAAGCTGAAGATATGACTATGATGAAAATCCCTCTCGTAATCGCGACGACTGCGCTTGTTTTGACCTCTGCCTGCACCACCGATGGCCCCAATGGAAACCTACAGTCGCGCAATGGCGCTGCAATCGGCGCAGGCATTGGTGTTCTTGCGGGCATCATTTCTGGCGACAGCGCGGCAGAGCGGCGCGAGAACGCAATCAAAGGTGCGGCCTTGGGTGCGCTCGTCGGTGGCGGTGTTGGCAACGTCCTTGATCGCCAAGAAGAAGAGCTGCGCGCGCAGATGGGCGGCAATGTCGGCATCGTCAACAACGGCACGAACCTTGTAGTGACACTGCCCCAAGACATCTTGTTTGCGACAAATTCTACATCTGTATCGGGGGCATCGCGTGCTGATTTGACCACGCTTGCAAGCTCCATCAACCGCTATCCCGACACAACTGTAAATGTTGTGGGCCACACAGACAGCGTGGGCGATGCGTCGTTCAACTTTGATCTGTCCCAACGCCGCGCGCAGGCAGTGACCTCGGTTCTGATCAACGCGGGTGTTCCTGCACCGCGTATTCGCGCGACGGGCGCAGGCGAAGACCAGCCCGTGGCCACGAACCAAACTGCGGCAGGTCGTCAGGCTAACCGCCGTGTAGAAATCATCATCACGCCAAATTAAGCCACCAAAATTGGATAGATTTGAAAGGGCGGCCAGCGGGGTCGCCCTTTTTCATTGCTGCGGAACACTTGGGGTCATACAATCTGACCAATTCAAGGAGAGATCCGCCATGCCATTCGAACCCGTGCAGCAAGCTAAACTTTCCGTCGAGGTCACCCGCCAAATCGAAGGCTTGATCCTGCGCGGCATATTGCGCCCGGGTCAACGGTTGCCGTCAGAGCGCGAGCTAAGCGAGCGTTTAGGGGTATCCCGCCCATCCCTGCGCGATGCGCTGGCAGACTTGCAAGATCGCGGTTTGCTTGCGACCAAGGCAGGCGCCGGTGTCTTCGTCGCCGACGTGCTTGGCAGTGCGTTTTCGCCCGCCTTGGTCAAGCTATTTGCCAGCCACAACGAAGCCGTTTTCGACTACATCAGCTTTCGCCGTGATATGGAGGGGTTGGCTGCCGAACGCGCGGCCCGCCTTGGCACCGATACGGATCTCGCCGTGATCGATACCATTTTCCAAAAAATGGACGCCACCGATATAAAACGCAGTGCAGAAGACGACGCGCGGCTCGACGCGGATTTCCATCTGGCTATCATCGAGGCCAGCCATAATATCGTCATGCTGCATATGATGCGGTCGATGTATGACTTGCTGCGTGAAGGCGTGTTCTACAACCGCTCTATCATGTTCAAACAGCGCACCACGCGGGACAATCTGCTAGACCAGCATCGCGCCATAAACACGGCCCTACAAGCCAGAGACCCGCGCGCTGCGCGCACCGCCGTCGAGGCACATCTGACATTTGTAGAATTTTCGTTGCTTGATCAGCAAAGGGCCGATCGTAACGAAGCCTTTGCGCGCAAACGTTTAGATCACGAAAACGAACGCCCCTGACACGCAAAAAGCCCACCGCGCTTGCGATGGGCTTTTCCGTGACCAAATGGTCGATAATTTAGTGTAGCTTGTCGCCGACAGCGGCAATCGCTTCGTCAATCAAACCGGATGCGGCTTTGGCATCCATCTGCTTGGCGATCACGTCCTGCGCAGCACCGATGGCAACCACAACAGCCTGATCCTTCACCGCTTTCACGGCACCGGCTTCTGCGCTGGCGATCTGCTCTTGGGCAGCGGCCAGACGGCGTGTGATGGATGATGCGATGTCAGCCTTGGCAGCGGTCGCGGCGTTTGCGGCCTCTTCCTTGGCGGATGCAACAATGCGGTCTGCTTGCTCTTGCACGTCTTTTTGCTTGCGCTCGTAAGAGGCCAGCAAGGATTGTGCTTCTTCGCGCAGCGCCTTGGCTTCATCCAATTCGGATTTAATCGCTTCAGAGCGACCATCAAGCATTTTGCCGATCGCAGAAGGCACTTTGAAATACAACAAAATGCCTACAAAGATCAGGAACGCGATCAGAACAACAAAGTCGGTGTTCTTAAGCGATACAAATGGGCCGCTTGCGGCGAAGGCTGGCGATGCAGCGACGGACAACAGGGCGGCAGTCATAAGATTTTTCATGATGCTTATCCTTTCATCCGTGCGGTCACAGCCGCGGTGATTGTCTTGGCATCCGCGGACCCACCCAAGGCTGCAACCAGCTCTTTTGCGGTGTCTTTGGCAACTGCCGTGACAGATTTGACAGCACCGTCACGAATTTCAGCAATCGCTGCTTCGCTTTCGGCTGCTTTGGCGGCAATCTGCTTGTCGGCTTTTGCAAGCTCGGCATCCAGATCAGCCTGAATTTCTGCTTTGGCGTCTGCAACGATGGCAGCAGCCTGAGCGCGCGCATCAGCAAGGGCTTGCTCGTAAGCGGCCTCGGCTTCAACGGCTTTTTGCTTCAGCTCTTCAGCGGCAGCAATGTCGTTTGTGATTGTCCCAGAACGCTCTGCCAGAACTGCACCAATACGGGGCAGCGCAATGCGGCTGAGGATCAGGTAGATCACGATCAGTGAGACAACAAGCCAAGCGACTTGGTTGCCCATCCAGTCCGCGCAAAGCTGTGGCATACCAAGGGCAGAACCCCCAGCGTCGACACATGCGCCCGCGACTGTTTCAGTAGTTTGCGTTGCCATGATGGCCCCCGATCACCTTGTAAAGTTACTGGCTGGACGTGTTATACGCCCAGCCAGACGTAAGGATTTTCGTGTTTGTTCTTAAACAGCGAACATCAGCAGAAGCGATACGAGGAACGCGAAGATCCCCAAAGCTTCGGCGAATGCCAGGCCGATGAACAGTGTTGCTGTCTGCGATGCAGCAGCGGATGGGTTACGCAGTGCGCCTGCGAGGTAGTTACCAGCAACGGTACCAACACCGATAGCTGCTGCGCCAGAACCGATTGCTGCCAGACCGGCGCCAATGTGTGCGAGTTCGCCTTCCATGTGTATTCTCCTTACGAATGGGAAGTTGAGTAGTAGTCGTTAGATATCAAACCTTAGTGCCCAGGATGCAGCGCATCTTTGAGGTACACACAAGTCAGAATGGTGAAAACGTAGGCTTGGATCCCGGCCACGAGGACCTCGAGACCGTAGATCGCTGTGATGCCGAGGATTGCCACTGGGGACACCAACGTCAGGGCAGCGAAGCCTGCGAAAACTTTGATAACTGCGTGGCCAGCCATGATGTTACCCGCCAAACGAATGGAGTGGGACACAGGGCGCACGAAGTAAGAGATAACCTCGATCACAGCGATGATCGGGCGCAAGATTGCTGGCGCGTCGGACATCCAGAACAGGCCGAGGAACTTTGTGCCGTTGAGCACGAAACCAAGGATTGTCACACAGATGAACACACCAAAACCAAGCACAGCCGTCACAGCGATCATGGAGGTTGCGGAATAAGACATTGGCAAAAGCGCCAAGTAGTTTGCAAACAAGATGAACACGAAAAGCGTCATGATGTATGGGAAGTATTTCACGCCGTCTTTGCCGGTCACATCCTCGACCATCTTATAGATAAAGCCGTAGATCAGCTCCCCGATGGACTGCATACGTGTTGGGATGATTCCGCGACCGCGGGACCCGACAACAAACAACAGAACAATGGCAAGAACCGCGAGGCCCATCCAAAGCGTTACGTTTGTTGGTGTGTACCAGTTAACCGGACCGTCGCCGAAAAGCGGCTTTACGATAAACTGATCTAGCGGGTGAAAAACAAGACCGCCTTCGGATTGTGTATCAGTTGCCACGTGGGTCATCCTCATCTTTGTTGGCTGCTGCCAACTGTTTTCTCTGCACTTCCTTTGCCGACCGCATCATGGTGTTCACACCAGCCGCGAAGCCAAAGAAGATAAACAGCACCAAGAAAATCGGCATGGTGCCAAAAAGGCTATCCAGTCCGTATCCGATGCCAAAACCGACCCCAAGACCGGCTACAAGCTCTATCACCATACGCCATGCAAGCTGTGCCTGACTATAGTGCTCCTCTGAATGGTCTTTGACCTGCGCCGGTGCCTGCTTTTCAGCCAATTTCGCTTCGAGCGCTTGAAGGCGCTGTTTGCGATCGTCGGCCAAATGCGGGTCAGACATAGGTTTTCGTCCCGTCAGAGTGTTGCGCAGGGTTTAGGATGCAGGGGGTAAGGAGTCAAGCGATCCGAACGCCCGCGTATACTGTTGTTTTATTTGAGTATTTTGAAAAATACGAGGCGAGAATTCGGGAATTGGCGGCGATTGTGGTGCGCTACGACATTCAACCAAATGGTTGACGTTTGTGCGCGGCTACGCTTAATCGCCTTATGGCAGATCAACTTGATAACACATTCGCGGCCCTTGCCGATCCCACGCGCCGCGCGATTTTGGCGATGTTGTTAGAGGACGATATGGCTGTGACCGATGTGGCCGAACCGTTCGAGATGTCGCTGGCCGCGATTTCCAAGCATCTTGGCGTTCTCACCGCGGCTGGCCTTGTGTCCCAAGAAAAGCGCGGGCGCGTGAAGTGGTGTAAGCTGGAACCTGATGCCCTGCGCGGTGCGTCCGTTTGGATGCAAGGCTTTGGCCAGATGGACGCGATTGATCTGGATGCGTTCGAGGCGTTTTTGGCGAAAGAGCTGGATTAAGCTTCGCGCAGCAAGAGCAGCAAAGCCACCACGGTGAGCCCAACACCGACCCCAATCCCAAGCGGCGGCATCGAACCGCCCAGCGCTACACCCCAGACAATCACCCAGACAGGTGTCAAATAGGTGTAGGCCATCACCTTGGATGACGGCAGCCGCATGGTTGCAAATTGTAGCAATGTGAAGGTCGCCGCACTGGCGAATATCCCTGTATAGATAATCGCGATCCAGACGTCGGGTGGCAGCGCCAGCCACGGTGTCGCGATCATTGTTGGTAGTCCGATCAATGTCAGCAACACCGCCGAGGCGATCAAGGTACCGAAAGTAAAGATCAACGCGCTTTCGCCGCGGTTCAGAACGCGCACGAGGGGTGTATAGAGTGCGTGACTGACGCAGCCGACGAAATAGATCAGCTCTCCACGACCCACATCAAATTGCAGCAGGGCATTCAGGTCGGCGCGGAAAATTACCCAGAGTGCGCCGAAGGCCCCGATGGTCAGTGCAAAGGCGATCCGACCCGTGATTCCTTGAGACAGCAGAAACCAACCAAAGCCCGCAGACAGTATCGGGGTCAGGGTGAACACGGCCGCGATGCTGACAGGTGGCGCGGTTTTCAGCCCTTCGAGCATCAGCACAAAGTAGAATGTGAAAACGACGGCCAGCACCAAATACCGCCATGGCGCACCCCATGCGGATCGCGGCACACCGCCCCGCAGCACGACCACCGCGCCGATGATCGCAACAGCGATCCACATACGGATCGCGTTATAGGCAACTGGCGAAATGTCGTTGGCAGCCAATGATCCCAATGCAAATGCGCCCGCTACGAGGACCGAGAACAGCAGCATTGCCAGATGGCCAGATCGGGCAGCAGCGTTCATAAAGCGTGGTCTTTGGCATAAGCCTTGAGATGGGCAAGGAAGGCCTGCACTTTTGCCGTGCGATGCAGGTCGACATGGGTCACCAACCACATAGGCGCACGCCATTCATCGCGGCTTGGCATAACGGGGTGCAAATCGTCACGCTTTTTCACCTCGAAATCAGGGGCAAATCCGATACCGGCGCCGGCGATCACCGCTTCTGTCATATTGCGATAATCCGTGGTGCGATAAGAAATGCACTTATCGGGCACAATCGACCGCAGCCATTTTTCAAATGGCGCGCGACTGTTGGTATCATCGCTCGCGACGAAACGATGGTTGACCAAATCGGCCTCGTCCTTGGGCGCACCATATTGCGCGATATAGGCGTCGGATACGGCCAGCTCTACACCCATCCAGAAAAACGGTTGCACGACATTGTCGGGTTGGTCAGGTTTGACCCCTGCGCGAATGGCCACATGGGCCTCGCCATATTCAAGCCGGAACAGCCGGTCGCCGGTTAAATAGCGGACGCGGACGTCCGGATATTCACGCTGAAAGCTGACAATTGCTGGCGTCAGGATTTTCGCTTGCGCACTTAGCGATGTCACAACCAGATCACCTGACACGCCCTCGCCCTGCCCCTTGATCCGGCCTGCAAGCTGAGTGAATTGATCGTCAGTGGCTTGGGCGACTTGCAATAGATCAAGACCCGCCTCTGTCGCCGTGTATCCACGGGCGTGACGTTGGAACAGCTTCACACCCATCCGCTCTTCGAGCGCATCAATATGACGAATGACGGTGGCGTGATGCACGCCCAAGGCCTCTGCCGCGCCTGATACAGTGCCATTGCGCGCAACCTGATAGGCGGTGCGAATTTCATCCCAGTTGTCCATGATCGATCCTGTGCACTAATTAACAATGCATTCAATTTTGCGCGACTTACCCGCAGAATAGCGCAGATTGCGCGCGGCACAACCCGCGGGCTCTGAACAGTTGACTCTGACCATATGCAGGCGTAAATAAGCCGTATCTCCGGATAGCATCAGCTTTCCGGTTCCTATTTGATAGGGATCGCCCTCCATCAGCGCGTTGCGCCCATGGGGGCGCTACTGCTTTATACGGTTCGTCCCTATATAATGGGTCAACTGAAACGATTGAGGGCCTTGGCCGATGTTTGAGAATCTATCCGAACGCTTAGGCGGCGTGTTTGACAAGCTCACTAAACAAGGTGCGCTGTCCGAGGATGACGTCAAAACTGCGCTGCGCGAGGTCCGTGTGGCCCTTCTCGAAGCCGATGTGTCCCTGCCCGTCGCGCGTGACTTCATCAAAGCGGTCGAAAAGAAAGCCACCGGCCAAGCGGTCACCAAATCTATTCAGCCGGGTCAGCAGGTCGTTAAGATCGTGCATGACGAGCTGAAGCATGTGCTGACCGGTGCCGAAGATCCGGGTGCATTGAAAATCGACAGCCCGCCTGCGCCGATCCTGATGGTCGGTTTGCAAGGGTCCGGTAAAACGACAACCACCGCGAAGCTGGCAAAGCGTTTGAAAGAACGCGAAGGCAAACGCGTTTTGATGGCGTCCTTGGACACCAACCGCCCCGCCGCGATGGAACAGCTGGCGATTTTGGGCGCACAGATTGGCGTGGAAACCCTGCCGATCGTCAAAGGCGAAACACCGGTTCAAATCGCGAAACGTGCAAAGACCCAAGCCTCGCTTGGAGGCTTTGATGTCTATATGCTCGATACCGCTGGTCGTTTGCACATTGACGCCGAACTGATCGCGCAAGCCGCCGAAGTGCGCGATGTGACGAACCCCCGCGAAACACTGTTGGTTGTTGACGGTCTGACCGGTCAAGACGCGGTGAACGTCGCCCAAGAATTCGACAACAAAATCGGCGTCAGCGGCGTTGTCCTGACACGGATGGATGGTGACGGGCGCGGTGGTGCGGCGCTGTCCATGCGTGCGATCACGGGCAAGCCGATCCGCTTTGTTGGTCTTGGCGAAAAGATGGACGCGATTGAAACGTTCGAACCAGAACGTATCGCGGGCCGTATCCTTGGCATGGGCGACATTGTTGCGCTTGTTGAAAAAGCCCAAGAAACCATCGAAGCCGAACAAGCCGAACGCATGATGAAGCGGTTCCAAAAGGGCCGGTTCAATATGAACGACCTGAAAATGCAGCTCGAGCAGATGCTCAAAATGGGCGGCATGGAAGGGATGATGGGCATGATGCCGGGCATGGGCAAAATGCAAAAGCAGATGGACGCGGCTGGCATGGATGACAAAATCCTGCACCGTCAAATCGCGCTGATCAATTCCATGACCAAGAAAGAGCGCGCCAACCCTGACCTGCTGGCCGCATCCCGCAAAAAGCGGATCGCCAAAGGGGCCGGTCTTGAAGTGTCCGAACTGAACAAGCTGGTTAAACAGCAGCGTCAGATGGGCGACATGATGAAAAAGATGGGCAAAATGGGCAAAGGCGGCATGCTCAAGCAAGCCATGAAACAGATGATGGGCAAAGGCGAAGCCATGCCCGACATGAACGATCCCGCCGCGATGCAAGAAGCTGCGAAAGCCCTGCAAGGCAA
This sequence comes from uncultured Roseobacteraceae bacterium, assembly GCA_964022435.1. Classification (GTDB taxonomy): domain Bacteria; phylum Pseudomonadota; class Alphaproteobacteria; order Rhodobacterales; family Rhodobacteraceae; genus Yoonia. The sequence goes on from CAXIAL010000001.1 coordinate 156,166, forward strand.
AATGCCCGGCGGTCTGCCCGGTCTTGGCGGCGGCATGGGTCTACCACCAGGTTTGTCAGGGTTCGGCAAGAAAAAATGATGACCCCTGCCCCAACATTAACCACCAAGCGGCTGACATTGCGCGGCCCGATAGAGAGCGATCTGGCTCCCTATAGCGATTTCATTGTGAATTCGCCGCGCATGGCGTCCTTGGGTGGGAATGATGATGCGGGCAAGGCATGGGGTGGTTTCATTTCCGGCATCGGCCATTGGCATATGCGCGGATACGGGTTCTTTACCGTCGTGGATACGGCCACCGATACGCCCGTTGGGCGCTGTGGTTTGTTGAACCACGTGGGTTGGCCGGAACCGGAACTGGCCTATCACATGTTTGACAATGGCGAAGGCCAGGGTTTTGCGTTCGAGGCCGCGATTGCCGTGCGCCATTGGGCTGGTGAAACACTTGGGCTTGGGCCGTTGGTGTCGCTGATTGCGAAAACGAACACGCGGTCGATGGCGCTGGCCACGCGCTTGGGTGCTGTTGCTGAACGTGATTATATGCACGGCGATGAAGCGGCGACGGTGTTTCGGCATTTGGCCCATGATCACGCGGATGCAATCGCGCAGGTGGCCGCATGAGCATGACATTGCAAACCCCGCGCCTTGTAATGCGCGCACCGGAACCCGGTGATTGGATGGCATTCCACGACTTTATGATGTCCGATCGCGCAACTGCGTTCGACAGCCACAACGATCTTGGCAAGACATGGCGCGCATTTGCGGCAGAGCTCGGCCATTGGCAGATTTTCGGCTATGGCATGTGGGCCGTGACATTGCGCGGCGACAACGATTGCATCGGGTTTGTCGGCCCGTGGACACCCCCTGACTGGCCAGAAACCGAAATCGGCTGGATGATGTTTTCACATGAAGGCACAGGCATTGCGACCGAAGCTGCATTTGCCGCAGTCACGCACGCCTATGATGTGCTGGGTTGGCAATCTGCAGTGAGCTACGTCGGGCACGACAACGCACGGTCAATCCGCCTCGCCGAAAAGCTGGGCGCGAAACTGGACGTGGCTGCCAAAGGCCCAACAGATACGACGCTTGTTTACCGCCATCCTGTGCCAAAGGGAGTTCACCTATGACTGATGACGTTACCCGCGCCGCCGAGATTTTGGCAAGCCACCGCAGCAGCATTGACCGGCTTGACGCGATCCTCGTTTATACGTTGGGCGAGCGGTTCAAGCACACCCAAGCTGTCGGCGTTTTGAAAGCCGAACATGACCTACCACCGTCTGATCCATCCCGCGAAGCGGACCAGATCGCACGGTTGACCGACCTTGCAAACAGAGCCGATCTCGACCCTGATTTTGCCAAGAAATTCCTGAACTTCATCATTCAGGAAGTAATACAACACCACAAACAACATCAATCATGATGGGTTGAAACCCATCCTACGAAGAGAACAAGGAAACACATCTCATGGCTATGAAAATTCGTCTCGCCCGCGGCGGTTCCAAAAAGCGCCCTCACTATGCAATCGTTGCTGCTGACAGCCGTATGCCACGCGACGGCCGCTTCATCGAAAAGCTCGGCACATATGCGCCAATGCTTCCAAAAGACAGCGAAGACCGCGTAAAAATGGACATGGAGCGCGTTGCTTACTGGATGTCCAAAGGCGCACAGCCAACAGACCGCGTATCCCGTATGCTCGAAGCTGCTGGCGTTCTGCCAAAGAAAGACCGTGCAAACCTGAAAAAGGGTACACCTGGCAAAGCTGCACAGGCACGTGCTGAAGAAAAAGCTGCGAAAAAAGCGGCTGCTGAAGAAGCTGCAAATGCGCCAGCTGAAGCTCCTGCTGAGGAAGCGCCAGCAGAAGAAGCGGCTGCTGAATAAGCATCCCTTGCGTGGGCGCATCACTGTGCCCACGCAATCTGCTGTTTTGTAAAACGCAAACATGGCGTTTCACCAAGGAGCAAGCATATGACTGATCGCATTATCGTCGGCACTCTTGGTGGTGCGTTTGGTGTTTTGGGCGAGGTGCGTCTGAAATCCTATTGTGCCGACCCAGCCGCCATCGCCGATTACACGCCGCTGACGACCGAAGACGGCAAAGTGTTTCCACAGCTTGTGCTGACCGGTCAGGTCAAGGGCGGATTCACTGCGCGCATCGTTGGGATCGACACCAAAGAAGACGCCGACGCATTGCGCAACACAGCCCTGTATGCGCCGCGTGATCAGCTGCCGAACTTGCCTGATGACGAATTCTATTATGCCGATTTGGTTGGGCTGACCGTTGTGGATACCGGTAATGAAACGCTTGGCACTGTAAAGTCCGTGGAAAACCACGGCGCCGGCGATGTGCTTGAAATCCAGCTGGCTGGGCAATCAGACACTATGCTGTTGTCATTCACCCACGCCATTGTGCCAACTGTCGACCTGACAGCGGGCCGGATCGTTGTTGACCCACCAGAAGCACGCTAGCAAGATATTTAATCTGGCCCAGTTCGCCGAACCCCGATAACACTATAACAACGCAACCATGGTGATGACGGGGGCGGACATGCGGCAGATCCTATTGCACCCCGGTTTTCATAAAACGGGCACCAGCTCGATCCAGCATTTCTTGTGGGTTAACCGCGAGGCCTTAGAACCATATTTCGATTTGCGGATGTTCCGGCACAGGAAACCTGTCGTGCGTCTTGCATCACTGTTTTCCCGCACCCATAGCCCACTGGATCTTGTCGATATGGTTGGCCTGCTTGACGATGTATTTGATGAGTTTCCTGTGCGGGACGACAGAGATTTGTTGATTTCATGCGAAGGTCTGGCAGGTCAATTGCCCGGATCACCACAGGTGCAAGACTATGAAGCCACGCAAATCTTGATGACATATGTCACGGGGTATTTGGCGACAAAATTTCCAGATGCGCAGGTCAAACTGATCTTCACCACGCGTGACGCGGATGACTGGCTATTTAGCTGCTATCGCCACCATTTGCGCGGACACCGTATGACATTGGATTACAAATCCTACGCAGCTGCATTTCGGTCGGCTTCGAACCTGATGGCGGTGGTGACCCAAGCCGCCGAAGGGATCGCCCCCGTGCCTGTGCTGTTCGTCCCTTTCGAAGATGCAATCCGGCACCCAATGGGGCCAGGCGCTGTGCTGGTCGACCAAATGTCTGTGCCCGATAACGTGCGTGCAGGACTGACCCCCGTTGGTATTGGCAACAAAGGGCCCGATGAAGAGCTTTGGACAAAGTTCCTGACCTTGAACCGATCCAACTTGCCTGACCGTGTTATTGCAAATCAGAAAAACGAATTGGCCGAAGCCGCAAACCTTGGCGGTTGGAAAGCAAAGTGACCGTGCAGCAAATCGTCGTTCACGCTGGATTTCACAAAACGGGCACATCTGCAGTGCAGTCGTTTTTGCACAACAATGGCAAACACCTTTGGTCCCATATGGCGCTTGTTCTACCAGGACGCATCGGGGACGTTACCCGCTGTGCGACATTGCATTCGGTGATGAATGACCCGCTGAGCTTGGAGGAATTTCAATATCGGTTGACCACATTCTTGCAGACCCTCGACATCGGCAAAAAACGACACTTGCTCTTGAGTGCAGAGGACCTTGCAGGATTGATCCCCGGCCGGTCGGGTCACGCGGACTACAGCGCGTGCCCTGTTTTGATGGCGAGCATCAAACACGCCATTCAAGAGGTGTTCGGCACCGAGCGCGCCTTGACGTTCTATTTCAGCACGCGCGAAAAACTCGGCTGGTTGCGCAGCAGTTACTGGCAGAATTTGCGCGGGTCTGATTTGCGGTTAGACTTTGACGCCTTTGCCGCGACATTTGATCGGGCTGCAGATTTCGATCCAATTCTGCAGGCCACGCAACATGCGCTGGGCGACACGCCAGTGTTGCGTTGCGCGTTAGAGGACACGCATGGGTCCACCTTTGGCCCAGCTACCCCGCTGATCAACCTGTTCCCACTGCCCGCTGACGTGGTCGCAGCCCTTGCGCCCGCACAACACTTGAACGTCAGCCCGCCCCAAGCCTTGATTGATGAAATCCGCGATGTGAACCAAAGCGGCCTCGACCGCGAAGCACTTGTCGCACGTAAAAATGAAATTCTGGCCCTACACAGCCTGCCCAATTCAGGCTAACCCCAAACAATGACTGATACATCCAAATCCAAGGCCATGGGCCGCAAGTCGATCCGGCCCACGTTCAAACCACGCGAGTTGATGACCGATCAACCCGATTTGGCCGGTGCTTGGACAGCGCAGATTATCACGTTGTTTCCGGAGGCTTTCCCTGGTGTGCTGGGCGAAAGCCTGATGGGCAAGGCACTCAAAGATGGGGTCTGGCAGTTGCAGACCTACAATCTGCGCGATTACGGAATTGGAAAGCATAAGAACGTCGATGACACCCCCGCAGGTGGCGGCGCTGGCATGGTGTTACGTGCCGACGTGCTAGAGGCCGCGATTGATGACGCGCGGGCTGGGGCCAAGGGCGTGATGCCGATTCTCTATCTGTCACCACGCGGCAAACCGATGGATCAGGCAATGATGCGCGGGCTGGCGGCCAACACCAACGGGGTCACCTTGTTGTGTGGCCGGTTTGAAGGTGTCGATGAACGGGTGCTCGAACACTATGGCATCCAAGAGGTGTCGCTTGGAGATTTCGTGATGACGGGCGGCGAATTGGCAGCGCAGGCACTGATTGATGCAACTGTACGTTTGCTGCCAGGCGTCTTGGGCAACGCGGAATCAACAATCGAAGAAAGCTTCTCAAACGGCCTATTAGAACACCCACAATACACCAAGCCAGCCGAATGGCAGGGCCGCGAAATTCCAGATGTTCTTCGGTCAGGCAATCATAAACACATTGAACAATGGCGGCGGAAAACGTCCGAAGAAATCACCAAAGGCCGCAGGCCTGATCTTTGGGACGCGCATCTGAGGCGACAAAAGTAATTCAACTTGAAACTGCAAAGAGGAAAACCATCGTGCTGAAGGCAATTTGGATGACGGACCTACATTTTGCGCACCAAATTGAAATTCTAGGACATAACCCACGGAAGCGATTGGGAAATGCCATCGATCATGTCAACCAGCTCCACTCCGACGCTGATTTTTGCGTCGTGTCTGGTGATCTAGTCAACCGGGGAACTGCAGCAGACTACAATGCCCTGTCGGGCAGGCTAGAATCTTTGAGTGTGCCAATACTCCCAATGATGGGCAATCACGACAATCGCCAATTGCTCAAGGAATTTCTGCCGCTGCCTTCCACTTGCATGGATGAATTCGTGCAATATTCCGTCACGACGCCAGAGGGACTAATCCTATGTATGGATACACATAAATTGGGTTCAGACGCGGGCGAACTGTGTGAAACTCGGCTTGCTTGGTTAGAATCTCAGCTGAAACAATCTAGCGGCCTACCCGTGTTTATTTTCATGCATCATCCGCCAATCGCCCTTGGTTTGCCAACGCAGGATGCGGATAAGTTGATCAATGGTGATCAGTTTCTTGACCTGATTTCGAATTTTGACTGTGTGAATACCTATTCATCGGACATGTTCACCGCCCAATTTCTGGGACTGTGAGAAACATCCCGTTTTCGACCATGCGCTCTGTCTTGTATCAGGCACCTGCCCCGCGCCCCGAATGGGATTGGGAATCTTTCCATCCAAGCGAAGAAGCACCAAATATTGGCGTCATGACAATTTCGAATGCTGACGTGAACCTTCAATACGAACAGTTCTGCCGATTTGAAGATGAGGCTAAGAAAATATAGCCTATAAGGCTAATCGTAGGTCTTGCTTGGTGACATTCATCAGCTTATACGCTGCCTATCTTGTTTCCATATGGATTCGGGATGTTGGTTTATGGAACCACTGGAATTTGCCGACCCCTTCGTTGGGGCCTCACGCACCAGAAGGCCGGATGACCACAAAAAAGAATGATGACGGTATTCTCTGGCGGGCGCGCATGCGGACCCGATAACGACACAGAGCTCTGCAATCACGCTAACACGTCGCGGGATAACCCGTGCTATATTTAGGAGCCATCAGATGAACCTGATCGCACAAATCGAAGCGGAGCAAATTGCTGCGCTTGGGAATGAAATCCCAGACTTTAAAGCGGGTGACACCATCCGCGTTGGTTACAAAGTAACCGAAGGCACACGTAGCCGTGTGCAGAACTACGAAGGTGTTTGCATTGCGCGTAAAAACGGCAAAGGCATCGCTGGTTCGTTCACAGTTCGCAAGATTTCCTTTGGTGAAGGCGTAGAGCGCGTTTTCCCGCTGCACTCCACCAACATCGACAGCATCACTGTTGTACGTCGTGGCCGCGTTCGTCGCGCCAAGCTGTATTACCTGCGTGATCGCCGTGGTAAGTCCGCGCGTATCGCTGAAGTTTCCAACTACAAAGCGCCGAAGGCGTAAGGGGTCCTGTCATGAAAAAAGATATTCACCCAGATTATCACAACATCGACGTCAAAATGACCGACGGTACGATTGTGAAAATGCGCTCTACTTGGGGCAAAGAAGGCGACGTAATGGCGCTGGACGTTGACCCATCTGTGCACCCTGCATGGACTGGTGGCGGCACGCGTCTTATGGATGCTGGCGGTCGTGTGTCCAAGTTTAAGAACAAATACGCTGGTCTTGGCTTCTAAGCCAACCCACCGTTTTTCAAACGAAACGCCGCTCCTATTGGGGGCGGCGTTTTGCGTTTTCACCGCCCAACGCATGACAGGCTTGTCCACCGCCACGATGTGAACAGGACGGACCCTTCTGTTTCTCGGGCGGTCAATTTCAGCGTTGCCGTAAACCCATTAGAAACGGCTTTTGATTGCTTACCTCAATCCAGCGCAGTGCCGCTCCGAGAGTTCGCTGATAAGGTCCGAAATCGGTGTTTCCCACCCCGGATTACTGACATAGGCCTCCATCGCCGCAAATGAGCGAGCGCCAAGAAAGCCGTCAACGGGTCCGGGATCTTCGCCCAAGAGAACCAAGAGCCGTTGCAGCGTGGCGACGTCGGTCAACTCATCGGTCATGGCAAGACCGCAAGGCATCGGTTCTTCTTCCACAGAGCGATCCAATGAAAGTTCAAGACCACTGTCACTTGGCTGGGGGGCTTTTTCCGGGGGCACGGGCAAGGCATCATCAATCGCAAGTGTTGGCACCAAACACTTGCCAATCCGTTCAGCAACAGCTGTTGCTTGTTTGGGTGGGTTTCCTTTCTGCGTGAACTCGCATGTCTCCGAAGAAACATCGCAGGTTACCTCAATAACCCATGGCTGGTCGCGCGCGCCCCCGCGAAGCCGCCCTGTCGCATTAGCGAAAACCTGATAGGCGTAGCCGTCAAGCAGACCCTCTTGCCAGAATGCCGGAAATGCTGATGACGGCAAATCGATCACCCGTGACGTCACATCAGTTGCATCCGGAAATGGCACATCGAATGTTGGCGACACGCATGGTGTGGCCGCACCCTGTGTGCCTGCTGTAGCGAAAACTATGGCGATGCAAATCGCGCGGATCATTGGCCCGCACGAATAAGCGGGCCGTGAGCGCGAAATGCGAGTGAAGCCAGAACAACCGCATTGGTGTTTGCTGTGACCGATGTACTTGTTGTTCCGTCGGCCTCATATATGCCTTCCGGCCAGCCGCGTTCCCGATCACCAAGCGGCTCGACTTTCGCGACCAACTTGCGGGTGTAGTCTGTGCCAAACAATGCGTCCCATGCAAAAGCGGCTTTTGTCGTGATGGTGCGTTTGCTGTCCAGCCGATCACCATTGAACGACATCACTGCCCAATCAGCACCACCGCCCCAAACGGACGAGTAGATGAAATAGGGCGCCTGATCGATGTGAGACTCGCTGACTGCAGTAAGGATACCAGTTTCGCGATAACGAGATTCTTGGGCGGCATAGATTGACGTTGCAAAGCGGACAGACCGTGCATCAAAACCGAATTCCAAACCATCGAACAAATAGGGTTCGCTGACGGCAAAGGCGGGCGTGCTCAGCACGCGGTCCGAGCCAGTCAATATTTCTGATCTTTTGCAGGATATCATCGACAATCAAAGCGGCGCGGCTGCCAAGAATGGAACAGCCTTGTCTTGGGCCTGGCACGGTAAACCAACGCACTGGATCTTGTCAGACCATGATCGCCTACAACACGTTATGATGAACCTGATCGGCAATGCTGTGAAATTCACTTCGCAAGGGAAGGTCGATGTCACAATAGAAAACCTCGGCACAAAAAATGATACGAAGCTGATGGTCAAAATCATGGATACTGGCCCCGGCATGCCCGAAGATTTAACCGAGCATGTCTTTGACGATTTTGTGACGGGCAACACTGCCTACGACCGCAAAGTCGGCGGAACTGGTTTGGGTCTCAGCATTGCCAAACGGTTTGTAAACGCCTTGGGCGGTGAGATTGGTGTCGACAGCACCGTCGGAAAAGGCAGTACGTTCTGGGTTTCGCTTTCGACGGAGGCAACTGATGCACCGGCCACGCTAGAGGACGAAGGGAGCACCGATCAACCCATTGCCCCGCTGAACGTCCTGCTGGTTGAGGACAACGAAATCAATCGTATTGTCGCGCGCGAAATGCTGCAGTCAGACGGGCACACGGTGACCGAAGCTCATGACGGCGCCAAGGGCGTCAGCGCGGCAGAGGCGTAAAATTTCGACCTCATCCTCATGGACATCAGTATGCCCATCGTGGACGGCCGCACCGCCACAGGCACTATTCGCGACGGCGGCGGGCTGTCAGCGAACACTCCAATCGTTGCGTTGACCGCGAATGCCATGATCGACGAACAAAAGGAATTCTTGGCTGACGGGATGAATGAAATCCTGACCAAACCTTTGTCGCGCGACGCCCTTAGGGCGGTGATCAAAAGCATCGCCAAATCGAAAGAAGATACCGATGACGCAAAGATGATCAATGAAGCCCATTTTGCCGAGACGCGCGATGGGCTGGACCCAGAGACATTTGGGAAACTGAAGTCCCGGTTCGCGCAAGAAGCCGAGGAGTTGATCGATTGGTTGGTGACTCAAGAGGCCAGCGATCTATCCGAGATCGCAACGCGAACACATAAAGTAGCAGGGAGCGCAGCAGTCTTTGGCGCCGCACCATTTCGAGAAGCCCTTCGTGCGATATAGTTTGCTGCGAAAAAGGGTGACAGCGAGTCCATCATTGCGGCCCAACAGGACCTCGTCGAAATTTGGCGGTCAACCGCGAGAGCCTTGGCTAAGGATTAACTTGAAGCTGTTTCTGCTATGGCGTCAAAACTGTATTTGAGAGCTTTGCTACACGACGAAGCCCCCTAGATCAGTCACTTTTGGCGATGAACCCCGACTGATCACTTCGCGCAGCCACGGGCAAATCAATCCAGCAAAAAATGTTGGAACGACAAGCAAAACTACTGCGACTAACGCAAAGTGAACGTGTGTATGTGATGTAGTTGGCGGACTGGGGAGGATTCGAACCCCCGACCCCTTGATTCGTAGTCAAGTACTCTATCCAACTGAGCTACCAATCCGCTTGTGGTGGGATTTAGCTGGGGTCCGCGGACGATGCAAGGGCCAAACGCACTTTATTTACGCAGCTGCATCAACTAATGCGAGATCGGCCTTGGGAAGCTGGATCACAAATGATGTGCCATCCGGCCCAGTTTCAGAAAGCTCCAATCGACCACCGTGTCCGCGCACAAGATCAGCGGCGATCACAAGGCCAAGGCCGGACCCACCTTTGCGCACGCCACCTTGGAACGGCTGGAAAAGATGCTCTTGGGCCTTAGGTGGCAGGCCGGGGCCAGTGTCCGTAACTTTAATCCACCACGCACTGTCGTCCTCGTAGCCTTCAACGCTGATTTCGCCAGCTTTATGTGTCGCCATAATCGCTTGGCGCGCGTTGCGCACAAGGTTGAACACCGCACGGAACAGCTGTTCCCCATCTGCGCGTATGGTCATGCCCGCAGGAATGTCTTCAGAAAATGAAAGATCGTGGTCGCCCGCCGCTAGCCGCTCGCTGTCGATCACATCGCTGACAATATTGGACAGGTTCACGCGTGTGAGCGAGGGAGCCGGCTCATCCACGCGACCGAATGCCAGCGTCGTTTCGCAAAGGTTCACAGCCCGGCTGATCGAGCCTACCAGTTTCGGTGCCAGCCGTTTGACCAATGGATCATCAGAGCCTTCGATCCGGTCTGTAAACAGCTGCGCAGAGGTCAGGATATTGCGCAGATCATGGCTGACCTTGGCCACGGCCCCGCCTAGTTGCGCCAAGCGGTCCTTTTGCTTGAGCGCACCGGTCAATTCCATTTGCATCATCTGCAACGCTTCTTCGGCATCGCGCAATTCAGACACGCCAGCGGATGGGCTGATAATACGCCGCGCGTCTTCGGGAGCTTTGGCGTAGCTTTGCATGTGGTCCACGACACCCTTAATCGGGCGGACCAGCAGGTACTGCACAGCACCAAACAGCAATAGTGCCGTGATGATCGAAATCACCGCAGACAGCATCAAAACATTGATCCCGTAACCTAGCATCGCGGTCCGCAATGGCATTTCCTCCATTGTCACCTCGATCAGCAGACCACCATCGCGCACGGGGTTCCCAATGACCCGCACGATACGTTCTTGGGGGTTAACCAGCACGCGCATGGCTTCCACGATCAACGTCACCGCAGACACACCACGCATGTCGTAGGTCGCATCAATCGGCTGAGGTAACGGCGACGACAACACAAGCTGACGCACTTCGTCACGGCGCAACACGACGTTATAGACTTCGGCATTACGCAGCAGTTCGGTTTCCAAAGCAGGAGTGATCATGTCGTCAGCCTCTAACGCTAATGACGCAATCTGGGCGCGCTCCAACCGCTGCAGCAAGTAGTCCTCGCGAAAACGAGCAACGGATGGCACGAAGATCAAAACTTCGGCCAGCATCACGAAAACAACTGTGAGGATCAAAAATCGACCCGAAAGTGTGTTGAGCATCTGCCCGTCTCTACCTTTTACTTATGGCAACCATCGCTGCACGAACCGCACAACCGCCTTAACCTTATCACTTTCAAACAGGCGTGGACTGAAATATGCGCCCGCCGCGCGTTTGTTGATTTCCATCACTGTGGGATAAGGTAGCACGGTATTCGCAATTGCCGACATTTTCATGTTATTTGCAATCGCCATCGCCCACATGCCGATCAATTCGCCCGCCATTGGGCCGACGATGGACGCGCCAACAGGGCGCCCCTTAACAACCATAACCTTGATCAACCCCTTGTTTTTGCGTTCTGCGATCAGGCGGTCGTTGTGGTGGAAATCAAAGCGGACGACTTCGAGCTTATCACCATGCTTGTCCCGCGCTTGCGCCTCGGTCAAACCGACTTGGGACAGTTCTGGGTCGGTGTAGGTCGCCCACGGGATATGCGTGGTCTTCTGCTTGCTTGGCAGCCCGAACAACAACGAACGGATCAAAACGCCTGCGTGATAGCCCGCAACATGGGTGAACTGTAGGCCACCTGCGACATCACCAGCGGCGTAGACTTTTTTGTTGCTGACACTGCGCAGATCATCGCCCACCTTCAGCCCGCGTCGGTCGAATTCCACGCCTCCTTTTTCAAGGTCAAGCTTGTCGATATTTACCTTACGGCCCACGGCCATCAGCAAATGCGAGCCAGTGAAATCCCCCTTGGGCGTATGCACAGTTATTTTCTTACCATTGCCTGAAATTTTGTTCGCTTGCGCGCCTTCAACGATTTCGATTCCTTCGGATTTGAGGTTGTCCAAAACAATTGCGGCCAGCTCTGGGTCGTCGTTGCCGAACGCCTTCGCACCTTCGATCACGGTGACCTTGGACCCAAGCCGCACATGGGCCTGCGCCATTTCCATGCCGATAGGGCCGCCACCAATGACGATCAGATGGTCAGGGCGTTCGCGAAGATCAAAGATGTCTTCATTGGTGTAATGCTTAACGCTGTCCAACCCGTCGATGGGCGGCACAAACGGGCCGGACCCTGTGGATACGACAAAACGGCGGGCCTCGATAATAGTGTCGCCTGCTTGCACTTCGGTGGGCGAAATGAATGTGCCGAATTCTTCGATGACCTGAACGCCCAGCCCTTCGAACCGTTCCACACTATCTAACGGCGCGATGGCGGCGATGACATCTGCAACATGATCCTTGGCTGCGGCGTAGTCCACAATAGGGGTTTCATCTGCCACACCATATTTTGCGCCATGGGTCATTGCGTGGGCTTGTTTGGCAGACGCGATCAGCGCCTTGGACGGCACGCAGCCATAGTTCAGGCAATCGCCGCCCATTTTATGACCTTCGAGCAAGACAACCTTGGCGCCCATTTGCACGGCACCCGCAGCAACAGACAACCCGCCAGATCCGCCGCCAATGACACATAGATCAGTTTTGATACGGTTCATGATTACAGACCTTTCTTGCCGCGCACGGCCTTAATGACGATCGGCAGGGCGGCCAGAACCGACAGGCCAAGAATAGGGAACAGAATCGCGGGCTCAAAGATAATCCCGAGATCGGGGCTTTCACCGCGGGCAAATACCTCGCCCAGCCCAGCGCCGACGGATGTGAACACTACCGTGCCCGGCATGATGCCGAAAAATGTCGAAACGACAAAGCGGCGCAAAGGCACCTCTAGGAAACTGGGAATCAAGTTCGCCATGAAAAACGGCACAGCAGGCACAAGGCGGATCAGAAACAACATGGACCACTGATTCTCGTCGATGCCGTCTTTGATCTTTTTGACGATGCCGTCGGACCCTTCAAGCTTGGCACCCAGCTTTTCGCCGAATCCCCAACGGGCCGCGAGGAAAATCGCGGCGGCCCCGACGGTCGCCCCGATTACGTTGAACAGGGCACCAGGGAAGGTCGCGAAGAGAAACCCACCTGTCAGCGTGGCAATCGTGGCCCCAGGCAGGGAAAATCCGACAATCACGATATAGATGGCAATGAACGACAACGCAGTCAGCAGATAATTGGCATCGCGAAATGCAATCAGTGCTTCGCGGTTTTCGGCCAATGCGTCAAACGTCAGGTTATCGCGCAAGAAAACAAAGCCCAAGACCGCGACCACAGCGATTATGATCAAGGGCAAGCGCCGGATAAGGGGATTCGGTTGGGACATGGACGCGGGTCGCTTTCAATTGGGACACATTGTGTTGTTCCATTCTAAATGGACCGATTTGTGCAAATGTCATAGGCCGCTCACGCGCGGTTGATGGATATGACAGGCTTTGCTAGGGAAACCGTGATAACTGTAACATTTGAGATGACGCAGATTATGCGAATTGTTGCAGTTTCACCGCGCCTTGCGCGTTGACAGGCCCGCCCGCCCGCTCTATTGCACGGTTCTGAATTGTAGACCGGCTTCGAATCTATTTGATGGATTTGGCCCCAACCAAAGGACACCGCTATGAAGCGCACGTTCCAACCTTCTAACCGCGTTCGTAAGAACCGTCACGGTTTCCGCGCACGTATGGCTACCAAAGCTGGCCGTAAGATTTTGAACAACCGCCGCGCCAAAGGCCGCGCAAAGCTGAGCGCGTAAGCGTCAGTTACGGTTAATTGATTTGAAACCGCCGGTGGAACCCAAGGTTAGCGATCTCGCTGGTCCCTTGGACGGTCCGCCGGCGGTTTCCGTTTGTCCAACGCTCACTGTTTTGACGAAACGCGCTGATTTCCTGCGCGCGGCCAAGGCACGGCGTCAGGGCACCACCGGCGTTCACCTCCAAGCCCGTAAGCGCGCAGAAGGCGAAGCAACCGGTATCCGCGTCGGATTCACATGTTCCAAGAAAGTCGGCAACGCTGTCGCCCGTAACCGCGCCAAGCGCCGCTTGCGCGAAATTGCCCGTATGACTTTGCCCACGCTGGGCCGTGACGGCTGGGATTATGTACTTGTTGGCCGCAATGGCACCACGGGTTCGATCCCCTTTGATGACCTGATGGCCGACCTGCGCCGCGCCTTGAAAAAGGTGCACGCATGAGCCCGCTTGCTTACATCCTGTCCCTGCCCATCCGCGCATATCGCACCATCGGCTCGCCTTGGGTCGGCCACGGCTGCCGCTATCAACCCACATGTTCGGCCTATGCCATGGAAGCACTCGCCAAACACGGCGGGATCAAGGGCGGTTGGCTGGCCGCACGGCGCATTGGACGTTGCCACCAATGGGGTGGATCAGGGATCGACAACGTTCCAGATTGACTGCGACGCAACCTGCCCTACCTGTTTGATGCCACAATCACAGGTGCCCCATGCGTATTCCCGCCCTCATCGCCCTCCTTTCAGCGAACCCAGCCTTCGCCGATATCACCGTCACCTTTGCCGAGGGCGCGCCGACCGACAGGTTCACGATTGCGGCCAATGACAGCTGCGTTACCGGACCCGTTCAAATGACGATTGATCTATCAGGGTCAGATGCTGGTTTGGTGTTTGATGTCACCGCAGCTGGCGCGGGTGTCGAGGTATTTCAGCCGTTTGTGTTGGTATCAGGCGCGCAAAACGTCACAGGCTATTCGGAACTGACCGATGGCGACACCATGTTGCGCTTGGACATCGCGACCCTAACCACCCCAATCGCATTCACAACCGATTTGGACGACACCATCGGACAGCGTGAAATCACGATATCAAACGCAGAAATCGCTGGGGCTACCGTCACGCTTTCCACCGCGGATGAAACAATTACTGCGCCATTTGGCGACAACGCAGTTGCCCGCCTGACCCCAAATGGCTGCGCAGGCTAGCCATTTTTCTCGAACGAAATGATCACATCACCGATGTCGACGCAGTGCCCACTAGGCAGACCCGCGCACATCTGGCATATCGGCGCCATGCTAGATGATCTTGATGATATTCACCCGCTTTTCCACGGCGCGCCTTCGACGACCGAGTTTAAGAAACTTCGCAAACGCATTGTGCGCAATACCCGCGAGGCGATTGAACAATACGGTATGATCGAACGCGATGCGCGGTGGTTGGTTTGCCTGTCCGGCGGCAAGGACAGCTATACGCTGCTCGCCGTGCTGTATGAATTGAAATGGCGTGGGCTGCTGCCCGTCGATATTCTGGCCTGCAACCTTGACCAAGGGCAGCCGAATTTTCCAGCGACTGTGCTGCCAGAATTCCTCAAGAAAATGGAAGTCCCGCACCGGATTGAATACGAGGACACCTATTCCATTGTGATGGATAAGGTTCCGGCGGGCCGCACGTTCTGTGCGCTGTGTTCACGTCTGCGCCGCGGCAATCTTTACCGGATCGCGCGTGAAGAAGGGTGTTCCGCCGTTGTGCTGGGCCACCACCGTGACGACATTCTAGAAACGTTTTTCATGAACCTGTTTCATGGCGGGCGTTTGGCGTCGATGCCGCCCAAACTGCTGAACGACGAAGGCGATCTCTTCGTTTATCGCCCCCTCGCCCATGTGGCCAAAGTGGATTGCGAGAAATTCAGCACAGCGATGAATTACCCGATCATTCCTTGCGATCTTTGCGGGTCGCAAGACGGGTTGCAGCGTCAGCAAGTCAAACAAATCCTTGATGGTTGGGAAGCAAATAGTCCGGGCCGCAGACAAGTTATGTTCCGCGCGTTGATGAATGCGCGGCCATCACACTTATTGGACCCAAAATTGTTTGATTTCGCCGGTCTGACCCGCGAATCCTGATATCAGTTCCCTTAGCGGTCACAATCCACGTGGTTTGGCCCAAAAACCGTGAATATCCCTTGACCTTTGGCCCCTGCAGGGGTTGAACAAGCGGGATATTTTACCAGCGAAAATAGGCAGTTTCAGATGGACGACCAGAATAAGAACCTCGTCTTGGCTACAGCGCTAAGCTTTCTTGTGATCCTTGTATGGTTCTGGCTTTTCCCGCCAGAAGAGCCCACCGTCTTACCAGAGGCGGAAACAGCCGCGCTGCAGGCCGATGGCACATTGCCAGCCGCTGAATCAACTGTTGTTGACGCGATTACCACACCGACGGACGTGCCCGCCGCAGAAGCCCCTCGTATCGCCATTGAAACACCGCAGTTGTCAGGCACATTGTCCCTGCTGGGTGGTCGTATTGATGACCTTTCGTTGACTGAATACCGCGAGACATTGGACGAGGGTGCCGAAACCGTGCGCCTGATGCGCCCTGTCGGTGAAGTCGACGCCTATTTCGCATCATTTGGCTGGGCTGGCGCAAACGGCCTTGGTGCCGATGCGGTGCCAGGTCCGGATACGCTATGGTCTGTTGAATCCGGCGACACGCTGACACCTGACACACCTGTGACGCTGGTCTGGGACAACGGCGCTGGCCTGATCTTCCGCAACGAGGTGAGCGTTGACGACGAATATATGTTCAGCTTCGCCCAAAGCCTAGAGAACACCACAGGTGCGACTGTGTCCGCCCGCCCATATGGGTTACTGCGCCGTCACGGCGAACCGACATATCTGAAAAACTTCTTCATCCTGCACGAAGGTTTGGTGCGCATGTCGGATGGCGAGTTGGAAGAAACCAAATATTCCAAAATCGAAGACTACGACATCTCCCCATCTGACGGCACACAGGCCGAACGGATCGAGGTCGGCGGCAACGGTTGGATCGGCTATACTGACCACTATTGGATGACCACACTGATCCCTGATCAGGCGACACCATTCCGGTCTGTCAGCAAATATTTTGCATCCCGCAACCTGTTCCAAGCCGAAGCCGTGATGCCGGTTAGCTCTGTCGACGCGGGCAATTCCGTGACCGTCACGACGCGTCTGTTTGCAGGTGCCAAAGAATGGGAAGCGATCCGCAACTATGAAAACAACGAAGGCGTTTCAGGCTTCTTGGACAGCATCGACTGGGGCTGGTTCTTCTTCCTGACCAAGCCGATTTTCTGGCTGCTGCACACGCTCAACCTCTACATCGGGAACATGGGTTGGTCGATCATCGCGCTGACTGTGATCCTGAAGGCGATCGTGCTGCCGCTTGCGTATAAATCCCACGTCTCCATGGCCCGCATGAAAGAATTGCAGCCGGAAATGGAGAAGCTGAAGGAACGCACAGGCGACGACAAACAGGCCATGCAGCAAGGCATGATGAAGCTTTATAAAGACAATAAAGTGAACCCTGCGTCCGGCTGTCTGCCAATCTTCCTGCAGATCCCGATTTTCTTCTCGCTGTATAAAGTGATCTTTGTGACGATCGAACTGCGTCACGCAGAATGGATCGCATGGATCAAAGACCTTAGCGCGCCAGACCCGTCCTCGATCCTGAACCTCTTCGGTCTGCTCCCATGGGGCGTGCCAGAAGTCGGCAGCATCTTCGCGATCTTCAGCCTCGGCGTGTTGCCAATCATCTTGGGTATTTCCATGTGGTTGCAGCAGAAATTGAACGTCACACCAACGGACCCAACGCAGAAAATGATCTTTGCGTGGATGCCATGGGTGTTCATGTTCATGCTGGGGTCATTCGCCAGCGGCCTTGTGCTGTACTGGATCGCGAACAATACGATCACCTTCATTCAGCAGTATCTGATCATGTCCAGCCACGGGCACAAACCAGACGTGTTTGGCAACATCCGCGAAGGTTTCAAGCGGACGCCAAAGGCTGCGAATGACAGCAAACCGCCAAAGGGCAAGTAGATGGGGTCCGTCGCATCCCTGTGGCGGTATCCGATCAAAAGCCATGGCCGCGAGGCACTGGCCTCTGTCCCGCTGATCGCGGGGCAGACCATTCCATGGGACAGGCATTGGGCCGTTACGCATCACGATACGAAATTTGATCCGGCCAACCCTGTGTGGGTGATGTGCCGAAATTTCATGATCGGGAATTTGACGCCCACGCTGGCGGGGATCTCTGCGCAGTTGGACGAGGCATCCGCGACGATCACACTGACGCATCAAGACTTGGGCGAGATCACATTTCGACCCGATAACTCAGATGACGTGGCGCGGTTTATCGCGTGGGTCACCCCGCTTTGCCCGCCCGAAAAACGCCAGCCTAGTGGCATCGTGCATGTCCCTTCCCAAGGGATCACCGACACGGATTATCCGTCTATCTCAATCATGAATATGGCGAGCCATAAGGCGGTTACCGATCTGATCGACACGCCGTTTACGTTGGAACGCTGGCGCGGGAATATCTGGCTCGATGGGCTGAACGCTTGGACTGAGCGCGACTGGATCGGGCAGACCGTCACCATTGGCGACACTGTGCTACGCATCTGCGCCCATGTGGAACGCTGCAATCACACGGCGGCCAATACGGTCACGGGTCAGCGCGACGTCGACACATTGGCGGTACTGCGCGACAGTTGGAATCATCAGGATTTTGGTGTTTACGCCGAAGTCATCCAAGGCGGCACCATCCGCCTTGGCGACACATCAAAGGTAAATTGACATGCAAATCCAGTTTAACGAAGCACCAACACCCGACGCAGACGCCCTTGAAAAAGGCCGCTTGATGTTCGCAGGCGAAACCGAATTCGTCAAAGGTGTGGTTGCCATGGACGGCCTGCCAGAGGCGGACCGGCTCGAAGTCTGCTTTGCCGGTCGGTCAAACGTAGGCAAATCGTCCCTGATCAACGCGCTGACAGGCCGCAAGGGGTTGGCGCGTGCATCCAACACACCGGGCCGGACGCAAGAGATCAACTTTTTCACCGCTGCGGATTTCTATATCGTCGATTTGCCGGGCTACGGTTTTGCCAATGCGCCGTTGGCTGTCGTCGAAAAATGGCAGCGGTTGCTGAAACAGTATTTGTCGGGTCGCCAGACGCTGCGCCGCGTGTTCGTGTTGATCGACGCGCGCCACGGGGCTAAAGCCGTGGACGAAGAAATCATGTCGCTTTTGGATCGGTCCGCTGTGACGTTCCAAGTGGTCATGACCAAGGTCGACAAACTGCGCGGCGACGCGCTTGATAAATCGCTTGATAAAACACGGGCCGCAATGGCCAGACACCCTGCTGCTTACCCCGAACTGATCTTGACCAGTTCGGAAAAAGGAGACGGCATCGAAACGCTTCGCGCAATCATCGCAGGCATTTCATGAAGAAAAGGACGCCTGACATGAACCAAGATTGGATCGCCACAGCCGCGACGCTGTCCCAAGCCTTGCCCTATTTGCAGCGCTATGCGGGGGCCACAGTTGTCATCAAATTGGGCGGCCACGCGATGGGCAGCGACGAGGCGATGTATAGCTTTGCGCGCGATGTCGTGTTGATGCAGCAGGTCGGCTTGAACCCTGTCGTCGTGCATGGCGGCGGGCCGATGATCAACGAAATGTTGGACAAGCTTGATATCCAGTCCGAGTTTGTGAACGGCAAACGTGTGACCGATCAGGCGACCATGGACGTCGTTGAAATGGTGCTATCGGGTAAGGTCAACAATCGCATCGTGCAAGCCATCGGCGACGAAGGTGGCAAGGCCGTGGGCCTGTCGGGCAAGGACGCTAATATGATTGTCTGCGACCAAGCGAACCCTGCGCTTGGCCTTGTTGGGCAACCTGCCGAGATTGACGTGACAATCCTGCGCGACCTGCATGCGGCCAAGACGATCCCCGTGATCGCGCCCTTGGGCATGGGCCGGAACGGCGAGACGTTTAACATCAACGGTGACACCGCGGCGGGCGTGATCGCAGGTGCGTTGCAAGCAGACCGCTTGCTTCTACTGACCGACGTCGCGGGGGTTAAGGACAAGTCCGGCACGGTGTTGACCGAAATGTCGCCTGCGCAAATCGACGATTTGATCGCAGACGGCACCATCGCGGGCGGCATGATCCCGAAAACCGAAACCGCGCTCGACGCCATCGACAAAGGCGTGCGTGCGGTGGTTATTCTCGACGGTCGCGCACAGAATGCTTGCTTGCTCGAACTGTTCACAGACCACGGCGCGGGGTCACTGATCCGCGAACCCAAGGGTTGAGCGAGCTGCCCCTATCCGGCACGGGCCTGATGGAAATGGGGCACTGCGCTGTCACGCCTGATGACGGGCTAACACATGACGGCGGCACGCTCGTGTTGCTTGGCCCCGATGAACCCGCATTCTGGGCGACTTTCACAGACAGTAGCGAATACCAAGACGGCCAATCGGACCCGATGGATCGTTGGTCACAACGCGTGATTGACGAAATTGCAAAGACCGCTGGCGGTGTAGCCTACTACCCGTTTGGCGGCGCGCCGTTTTTGCCGTTTCACACTTGGGCGTTGCGCACAGGTCGGGCATGGGCGTCGCCTATAGGTTTTTTGGTGCATGACATCGCTGGTTTGTTCGCGTCTTATCGAGGCGCTGTTTGGTTGCCCGAAAAACGTGAAACCATGTCTGCCGTGCAGCCATGTTTGACATGTGATGCGCGCTGTAGACCCGCCTGCCCCGTGGGCGCGTTCAACGACGGTTATGATGTGGCCGCCTGCAAATCACACTTGAACACCGAACGTAGTGTGCCATGCTTAACCCAAGGGTGCCAAGCCCGCCGCGCCTGTCCTGTGGGCGCAGATCGCAGATTGGATGCGCAAGCCGCATTCCATATGGAGGCATTTCGCTGATGCGTTTGATCTTAATCCGCCATGCAAAATCCAGCTGGGACGATCCATTCGGCGACGACCATGACCGCGTATTGAACAAGCGCGGACGCGACGCGGCGCGGGCGATTGGGACTTGGTTACAAACCAAAGGCTACGCGCCAGATCGCGTGCTCGTGTCCGATGCCAAACGCACGGTCGAGACCGCTGACCTGATCCTCCCTTGCCTCGAGCATAACCCCGGCATTGACTACTTGCCTGCGCTTTACCACGCGGCCCCTGACACGGTTCTGGACCTTGCACAGCGTCGCACAGAGACCTGCATCGCTGTCATCGCCCACAACCCAGGCATCGGCATGTTGGCGCGTGCGCTGACAGTCAAAGCCCCTGATCATCGCCGGTTCGACGACTATCCAACATGTGCGACGACGGTTATCGATTTCGCCGGACCCATCGCGATTGGAACTGGGACAGTTGTCGATTTCGTTGTGCCGCGTGACTTGATCGGCGCTGCAGGGCGCGAGGCGGACTAGCCCAGATCAACGTCGAGCGTTGTTACCGCGCGGTGACCGGGCCGTGTGGCGAATACGACATTGTTGACTGAAAATTGCGGGTGGGCGGCATAAAGTGCCCGTAACCCCTCCTGCAATTCGACCCGCACCAATTGCATCCCCAAGCAAAAATGGGCGCCTGTTGAAAACGCCAAGTGCGGATTGGGAAACCGGTCGAGCCGGAGCTGCTCTGGAGCTTCAAACACCGCAGGATCAAAGTTCGCTGCGACGGGCAATGCCATGACCTTTTCACCCTTCGCAATAATCGCCCCGTCGATGTCGACGTCCCGCGCTGCGATCCGTGGCTTGGTGGCCGTCACCGAAGTGACGAAGCGGCACAATTCTTCTGTCGCGGTCTCGATCCGGTTGTCGAAATCAGCCAAGAGCCACGCCTTTCGATCGGGGTGGTTGTCCAAGGCGACAATGGCCCCTGCCAGCAGGTTCGTCGTAGTCTCGAACCCTGCAAACATTAATAGGAATACCATGGATACCAATTCATCCTCGGACAGCTGGTCGCCCTGCTCCTCTGCCGCGATAAGATCGGTGATCAGGCCCGGTTGCGGGTTGGCCCGCATATCGGCCACGATGCGGCGCACGAGTTTTTGGAACTGTTTGACAACCCACAGAAGCCGGATGATTGACAGGAACCCACCCAAATCACCCAAAGCCTTCCCCATACGCGCAAAAGAATCGCGGTCATCGTCGGCCACGCCAAGAAGTTCCGCGATGACCTCGAGCGGGAACGCACGACAGAAATCAGGGACGATGTTGGTCGTGCCCTCCCCCAAGCCCGCCACGCTGGTCGCCGCGATGCGAGCGATGTTCGGCCGCATATCCCGGATACCGCGACGAGCAAAAGCTTGGTCAACAAGTTTGCGCAATCGGCGATGTTCGGGATCGTCTTTTCCCAACATATTGTCAGCCATCGCACGCAGGCTGGCAGGTGCCCACCA
The DNA here is from genome assembly GCA_964022435.1 of uncultured Roseobacteraceae bacterium. Taxonomy (GTDB): domain Bacteria; phylum Pseudomonadota; class Alphaproteobacteria; order Rhodobacterales; family Rhodobacteraceae; genus Yoonia. The sequence goes on from CAXIAL010000001.1 coordinate 178,194, forward strand.
CGGCAAGGACGCGTTGCCCTTTTTCTTCAGCCCAGCCCCATGACCAGTCAGAAAGAAAGTATCTTTGCCCTTGGCAACTTTTGTGGTCGCAGCATGGGTCGTCGTTACCCAAATCTTGCCAACGATAGGCAATTTGATCCGGACGATAGGCCCGTCCGCACGCATCCGCGCCAGCATAGGTGTCGGGTCGATCAAGAAGTCAGGATCAGCGAGGTTGTAGATTTGCTGTGTCATGGGACCAGTCTGCCCCCAGACATTGGATTTGCCAAGAACCAACGAAAAAGGCCGCACCATTACGGCGCGGCCTTTTTATCTCAATTTCAATTTTCTTAGTGACCCAAAATCTGGCTCAGGAACAACTGTGTGCGTTCTGATTGCGGATTAAGGAAGAACTCTTCTGGCTCGTTCTGTTCCACGATTTGGCCTTGGTCCATAAAGATAACGCGGTTCGCAACCTGACGGGCAAAGCCCATCTCGTGGGTTACGCAAAGCATGGTCATACCTTCTTCGGCCAGCTCGATCATTGTGTCGAGCACCTCTTTGATCATTTCCGGATCCAGCGCAGAGGTTGGTTCATCGAACAGCATGATGCGTGGTTTCATACAAAGCGAGCGCGCAATCGCCACACGCTGCTGTTGACCACCAGACAACTGGCCAGGGTATTTATCCGCCTGCTCTGGAATCTTCACCTTTTCAAGGAAATGCATCGCGATTTCTTCGGCTTCTTTCTTGGGCGTTTTACGGACCCAGATCGGCGCCAACGTGCAGTTTTCCAAAATGGTCAAATGCGGGAACAGGTTGAAGTGCTGAAAGCACATGCCAACCTCTGACCGGATTTTGTCGATGTCTTTCAGGTCTGACGACAATTCGGTGCCATCGACGATAATCTGACCCTTCTGGTGCTCCTCCAATGCGTTGATGCAGCGGATCAGCGTGGATTTACCGGACCCAGATGGGCCGCAGATCACGATACGCTCTCCACGTTGCACTGTCAGGTTAATGTCGCGCAGCACGTGGAATGTGCCATACCATTTGTTCATGTTGTCGATGGTAATCGCAACTTCGTCGGATACTTGCATTTTTGCGGCTTCAGTCATGTGAATAGCCCCTTCTTAGCGGTGGTCGGTCGCGAGCCTACGCTCCAACCATTGTGAGTATTGTGAAATGCCGTAGCAGACGACAAAGAACAGCAAGGCAGCAAAGCTGAACAGTTCCCAGTAGACGCCGTTCCATTCAGTGGACGCCAGAATGGGGCCACGGATCATACCGACGATATCGAACATCGAAATGACCGACACCAGAGTGGTATCTTTGAACAAACCCACTGCGATATTCACGATACCCGGGATGGAAATTTTCAGCGCTTGCGGCAAGATGATCAGACGCATGGATTGGGTGTAGTCCAGTCCAAGGCTGTCGCCCGCTTCATATTGTCCTTTTGGCAAAGCAGCCAAACCACCACGGATCACTTCGGCGATATAAGCTGCCGAAAAGAGCGTGATCATGATGACAACACGAATGAATAGATCGACCCCAGTCCCTGGAGGGAAGAAGTAACCCAACATCACGTTCGCGACGAACAGCAGTGTGATCAACGGCACGCCACGAATGAACTCGATGAAGATCACGCAGACATATTTGATCAGCGGCATGCTGGACTGACGGCCCAGCGCCAAGGCGATACCCAAAGGCAGAGACAAGGACACACAGGTCACACCCAGCATCATGTTGAGCATAAAGCCCCCCATGTAACGGCTTGGAACAGAGCGCATCGCGCCTTCAGCAACTTCCCCGTTCGGAATGATCATTCCGCCGATTTGCCAAACGATGGCCGCAGCTACGATCCCGCCAAAGAATGCCAGCGCAAAGCTGCGGGTCACAAATTGTGCGTAGAACACATAACCGGCAACCACACCTGCCAGTGCCAAAATCGGCACCCAAACAGACCCACCCCACAACAGCCAGAAGGCGAGGAATGGATAGATGCCTGTGAAGATCAGCAATTTGCGCGGCAGGTCAAAGAACAGCACAGGCGCTGCAGCGACGAACAGCAAACCGAATGCAAGGCTAGGACGCCAATACAGATCAGAAGGGTACTGGAAACCAAACAACAGCTGGTTCCAACGTTCCGTCAAAACAGCAAAGCAACCCCCTGTTTCACCATTCAGGACTTCGCGGCAGGCCGCGAGGCTTGGCGCCTCCCAGATACCGTTGAAAATCCAAGGCAGGATACCACTGAGGATCATGTAAACGACCAACAGCGCCACGATTGTCAGAACACTGTTCGCGGGCGTCGCGAACAGATTGTCTTTTAGCCATTTTGCTGGCCCCGCCGCACTTGGTGGCGGTGGTGCCGGTGGCACATCAGAGGTGCGCACAAAGGCGATTGAAGAATGAGTATCAGACATCGCTTAGCGCTCCTTCAGTTTGATTGCGTTGTTGTAAGCGTTGACCACCGACGAAATTAGCAACGAAATCACAAGATAGAACAGCATCAGCAGCAGGATACATTCGATCGCGCGGCCAGTTTGGTTCAATGTGATGCCGCCCAATGTCGCAGTGACATCGGCATAGCCCACCAGAATCGCCAATGACGAGTTTTTGGTGATGTTCAGATATTGCGAAATCAGCGGCGGAATAATCACGCGCATCGCTTGAGGCAAAACCACAAGGCTCATAATGCGACCGGGGCGAATACCCAAGGCGCCAGCAGCCTCTGTTTGGCCTTTGGATACGGCCTGAATACCTGCGCGGACGTTTTCCGCGATAAAGGCGCCAGTATAGATCGACAGGGCAAACCAGATGGCGATCAATGGACCACCAACCTTGATACCGCCAGCGAAGTTGAAACCTTTGAGTTCAGGGATCTCGAAAGACAGACCCAACACAACGAACATCACGATCAGCGGGCCGAACCAAACCGCAAGGTTGGTCCACAGTGTCGCGGGGCGGATACCGGTTGCTTCTTGAATCCGGGTCGCGCGGGCCGTCACGGAACGTGCAACAAAGAACGAACCGACCAGCGCTGCAATGACCAACAAACCATCAGTCGCACCACCGAAGCCACGTTCAAAGAACGGCATCGGGATGTAAACGCCACGGTTGGTAAACGCAGAAATGCCAAACAGCATACTGGACGTCGCATCATCGCCGCGGAATTCCCGCGGACCAGGCAAGACAGCGGTCATGATCGTAAAGATGATGATGATCCAAATCAGAACCGGAATGTTCCGGAAAATTTCGACATAAAACGCCATCAATTTACTGACGATCCAGTTGTTCGACAGACGCAGAACACCGGCCAGAACGCCAAAGATTGTTGCAGTCACACACGCCAAGAACGCCACAAGTAAGGTATTCAAAATACCGACAAATGCGGCACGTAAATTGGTCGACTGACTGGTATATTCGATAAGACGCTGGTTGATGTCGTAACCAGATGGCACGCCGAGGAAGCTGAAATCAATGTTCAGACCGCGATCAGCGAGGTTCGAAAATAGGTTGTTGATCAGAAAGCCCAGCGACAGCGCAAGCACGATAAAAGCAATCGCCTGAAACGTAATCGAGCGGTACCGCGTATCGTTGATGAGCATGGACAGGCGAAATGACCCCTTGGGTGGGTCTGTAATCGACGTCATAGTATTTCCCCGTTTGGTCAGCATTATTTTTAGATCCGCAAAGCGGTCATCTTGTGCTGTACTTTATTCAAAAAAGGGCGCGGCTTTCACCGCGCCCTTAAATCTTACACCAGAACTTAACGGAAAGGAGGTGAGTAGATCAGGCCGCCTTCAGTCCACATAGCGTTCAAGCCACGTGCCAGACCGATTGGTGTGCTTTCGCCGATGTTCTTTTCGAACAGCTCGCCGTAGTTACCACCAGCAGCAATCGCGTTTTTCGCCCAGTCTGCGGACAGACCCAGCTGCTCACCCAAGTTACTTTCGGTGCCCAAGATGCGGTTAACTTCTGGGTTGTTTGTCGCAGCTGCGGACAGTTCTGCGATGTTTGCAGATGTGATGCCCAGCTCTTCAGCTGTGATCAGTGCGTTCAAAGTCCAACGCGCAATGTCGCCCCATTCGTTGTCGCCGTGGCGAACCAGTGGGCCGAGTGGCTCTTTGGAGATGATTTCTGGCAGCAGAACGTGATCGCCTGGTGCTTCGAAAGTTGCACGTGTCGCAGCCAGACCGGATGCGTCAGTTGTGTAAACGTCACATGCGCCAGCAAGGTACTGCTGCTGTGCTTCTGCGTTTGTTTCAATCGGCACTGGCTCGTAAGAGATGCCGTTTGTGCGGAAGAAGTCAGCCAAGTTCAGCTCTGTTGTTGTACCAGTTTGGATACATACAGTCGCGCCGTCCAGATCCTTAGCGGAAGAAACGCCGAGGTCTTTTGGAACCATGAAGCCTTGGCCGTCATAGTAGTTTACGCCAACAAATTCGAACGCGAGGTCAACGTCACGGGACATTGTCCATGTTGTGTTACGTGCCAGCAGGTCGATTTCGCCAGAAGCAAGCGCTGTGAAGCGTGTTTTGCCAGTTGTTGGAACGAACTCAACAGCTGTTGGGTCGCCAAAGATTGCAGCAGCAACCGCGCGGCATACGCCAACGTCGAAGCCTTCCCAAACGCCGTTCGCGTCAGGTGCAGCAAAGCCGACAAGACCGGTGGTTACACCACAGTTCAAAGAACCGCGTGCTTTGACATCATCAAGCGTCGCAGCGGATGCAACACCAGCAGCCAGACCAGCGACAGTCAGTGCGCCGAGAAATACTGATTTTTTCATTTTTACCTCTTCCTGAGTTTTCACCGAACATTGCCGATGAAGTATTATTGCCCAATGGGCATCTAAGTGTGTTGATCGGTTTCCCGGTCAATCCAAAGATACTGAGCGGAGTCGCCACCAAAGGTCAAGGCTATGCTTCGGGAATACGCCGGCGAATCGTCATACAATGCTAGAAATTGAACATTTCGTCTGTTTTTTGAAATATGACGTTAGGTCAAACTTAGCTGATAAAAGCGTGCAGCATGCTCGAACGCCATTTTTTTCAACGTTTCATGAGCCGTCGCTTCGTCGTCTTCGCCCCATTGCGACACCTGCCAATGCTCGTCGACGCGGCTCTTGAGCCATGCATCATTGACGGACACGGCCCCTCGGGTCACCCCCAGCGCAAGAATCAATGAACCAGAGATGCTGACAAGGTCATGCACGCCGGCCAAGGCAAAGTGATCGAACGATGCAACCTCTGCATGTAGATTAGCGAGTAATGCAGGATCTTGTGCCAAATGCATAACCCCCTCGCCCACGTTCAACCGTGCCCCATATTCACCTGCCGCCCAATCCAGCATCGGGTCCCAGGCTTTCCGTTGAATTTCGATCAACTCTTGAGGGCCTGCCGCACGGTAACATAGCAAATCCGTGCCACCGTATTCCGCCAACATTGCGACGACCTCTGCCTGTTGAGGGATCACTTTATCAAGCGCGGAATTCGCGCTGCGCGTGACCGGCATTGTCAGCGGATCAATGGTTTCATCTTGGGCGTCCCATTCGGCGGCGATCGCCTCGGCCATGGATTTCGTTGGTACGATTAGCGGCGTTTTGTTCGGCGTGTTCACGCGCCGCCCGTCAAGTTCCACGCCAAAGCCGCCGTCGTTTGCCACAACCGCTGCCTGTTTCCAAAACCGTTTCTGTTTGAGAATGCTCATCGTCTATCGTCCTGTCAGTTTGTCGATTGCGGCAGGCAATGCCGCGAAGTCATCAATCACAATATCGGCGTTCAAGTTCGCGGCATCGTGATAGCCCCAGCTAACACCAATCGTGCCCACGCCAGCCGCGCGGCCCATGTCCATGTCGTATGTCGTATCGCCTAGCATCACGGCGCGGGACGCATCCACACCTGTATCGGCGAGTGCTGCTAACACCATTGCGGGGTGCGGTTTGCTCGGATGAAAATCCGCCACCTGCTGGCTGACAAACAGCCCCTCTAGCCCGTGGCGTTCGATCATCTTATCCAGACCTCGCTTGGATTTACCCGTCGCGACAGCAAGCAGCGTGTGGTCTTGGGCATGCAGCGTTTGCAGCATGTCCATTGCACCGGCGAACATCGGCGATTGGTCTTTGCCATATGTGCTGCGCAGTTCGACAAACGCATCCTTATAGGCTTGCACCAAACGGGTTTGTTGGGCGAGATCGCTTTGCGGACACAGCACGGCAAAGGCTTCGGCCAATGACAGCCCGACAATCGACAGCACTGTTGCGCGGTCCAACATCGGTAGGTTTTCCGATGCAAAGGCCACCTTCATCGCGGCCATAATCTCTGTCTGACTGTCGATCAGCGTGCCGTCGACGTCGAAGATGACAAGACGCAGATCAGGCATCGGGCATGTTAAACGGATCAACCGGCGCGTGGCCGACGACCCAACCGACGTAGTCCCATGTGGCTTGCATATGATCGGGCAGATCGGCAGTCAGATGCAGCATCGCGCCCGTGACAGGGTGTTCGATCTGCAAGGACCGCGCGTGCAAATGCATCTTGCGGCCAATCTCTTCGCCCATGCCTGCGCCCCAACCGTCGCCTGCGTTTTCCTGCGCAGAACCGCCGTATTTGCCGTCGCCGACAATCGGGTGACCGATTTCTGCCATATGCGCGCGCAGCTGATGGGTGCGGCCCGTGATCGGGACCAGCGCGCACCAAGACGCGCGACTGCCCAGCGTATCCATCACCGCATAATCGGTGGTCGCACGTTTGGCGCCCTCGGTGCTGCCCACATCATTGGGGTGGATGCAGCGCATCTTTTCGTTCTCGCCGCCTTTACCGTGGCCACCAGATTTCAGCAGACCATATTTGATCGTCGCCGCACGTGGATGCGGCACGCCAGCAATCGCAGCCCAGTAAATTTTACGGGTATCGCGGTGCTTCAAATTCTCGGTCAATTGCTTGGCCATCATGCGGGTCCGCGCGAGCAGCAAAACACCGGACGTGTCCTTGTCCAAACGGTGCACAAGACGGGGTTTATCCTCGTAGCCAAACATCAACGCCTCTGCCATGCCGTCGACATGACGGGTGGTTTTCGTGCCGCCTTGGGTGGCCAAACCAGCCGGCTTGTTGATCGCGATGATGTGGTCGTCTTTGTAGATCACACATGACTGGATCAATTTAGCATCGGCTTTCGTCACCCCAGACTTCATCAAGGAAGCAGCAATCGCGGCCTCTTCCTCTGTCGGCAGCGGCGGGATGCGGATTTTCTGTCCGACCTCAAGACGGGTCGCCGTTTTCACACGGCCACCATCCACGCGGATTTCGCCCTTGCGACACATCTTTTCGATGCGACCTTGGGTCAAATGCGGGAAGTGACGGCGCATGTAGCGGTCAAGACGCTGGTCGCCATCATCAGGGCCTATAATCCGATTTTCAACGCGGCTCATGCCGGTAATCCTTTCGTCAGCCAAAGCCCCAACGCGCAGGCCCCCAGCGATAGCAGCACAGAGGCCGCAACATAAATAAACGCGGCGCCCATGCGCCCGTCATCAATCAATCGCATCGTGTCCAAACTGAACGCGCTGAAAGTGGTGAAGCCACCCAGAAAGCCAGTCAGCACAAGCGGCAGCCAACCTTGCAATCCCCGCGCCGCAAAGCCTGCCCAAACGATCCCAATCGCCAGTGAGCCCAACACATTGACGGTTAGTGTGCCTAAGGGAAAAGCCACGGCCAATCCAACGAGGTAACGCGCCACAGCGCCAAATGCGCCGCCAATCGCAACAGAGATCACAGGTGTTATCATGTGCTTGCCTTGGCCCAATGTGGACCGCTTGTCAATTCTTGCCCCGTTTGGCGCGCAATCCGGCGAAGAACTCGACCCGCTTTTTCAGATCCCGCTCGAACCCGCGATCAACGGGCATGTAATAGACAGGGCGCTTCATCGTTTCGGGGAAATAATTCTGCCCCGAAAACCCATCCTCTGCATCGTGGTCATAGGCATAGCCAGCCCCGAACCCTTGCTCCTTCATCAACGTCGTCGGTGCGTTGAGGATGTGGGTCGGCGGAGGTTCTGACCCCGTCTGCTTGGCCGCATTCACCGCCGCCTTATAGGCCACATAGTTGGCGTTCGATTTCGGCGCGAGGGCGAGATAGACCACGGCCTGCGACAAAGCCAATTCGCCCTCTGGCGACCCTAACCGTTCGTAGGTTTCCCATGACCGCAGGCAAACAGACTGCGCCTGCGGGTCGGCCAGACCGATGTCTTCAACAGCCATGCGGGTAATGCGACGGGCAAGGAAACGTGGGTCTTCGCCACCTTCCAACATGCGGGCAAACCAATACAGCGCCGCATCGGGGTCGGACCCGCGCACGGATTTATGTAGGGCGCTGATCAGGTTGTAATGCTCTTCGCCAGACTTGTCGTATTTGGCGGCACGCTTCATCAGACGCTTTGACAACCCATCGCGATCAATCTTGCCGTCGACCTTCCACGCGGCGATCTGTTCGATCAAATTAAGTAGCGCGCGCCCATCACCATCGGCCATTTCCAACAACGCCTCGCGGGCAGGACCATCCAGCGGCAACGGCTTGCCCAATTCCTGCTCTGCCCGTTGAGCGAGGCGTTCAAGGTCGGCCAGATCAAGGCGTGTGAGGATCAGGACTTGGGAACGGGACAGGACCGCTGCGTTCAGCTCGAAGCTGGGGTTTTCGGTTGTGGCCCCAACCAACAGTATGGTGCCGTCTTCCATGTATGGCAGAAAGCCGTCCTGCTGCGCCTTGTTAAAACGGTGAATTTCGTCGACGAATAGCAGCGTACCCTTGCCGTTTTGACGGCGCATTTTGGCGGCCTCGAACACTTTGCGCAGGTCCGGCACACCCGTAAAGATTGCGCTGATCTGGACAAAATGCAGGTCGGATTCATTTGCCAGCAAACGAGCGATGGTCGTTTTACCCACCCCCGGCGGGCCCCAGAAAATGAGTGATGACAATGACCCAGAGGCTAGCATGACACCCAGCGGCGCGTCGGGACCAAGTACTTGTTCTTGGCCGATCACCTCCGACAAGATTTGTGGGCGCAGGCGGTCAGCGAGCGGGCGCGGGCCAACAGGTGAAGTAGATGTTTCGGAGGAAAATAAGTCAGCCATAGGAAGACAGTAAATTGCCCCATGCAAATTGGGAAGCCATGGTCGCCCGAATACCCATCCCGATTTGCGGCTTAGGCCAGCACGGAAAACTCCGTCAGCGAAAGAAGGTTGCCGCTTGGATCTTGAAACCAAGCAACCTTGTTGCCGTCTGGCGTTTCCCAGACCCCCAATGAAGTCTGAGGAAGGTGTTCAAATGTCAGGAACGAAATACCGCGTTTCATCAATTGTTCCATTTCATTTTCGATATTGGCCACTTGCCACCCATGCACCGTATGCGGTGCGGGGTGATGATACTCCACGATTTGCACACGTAGCATGACCCCGCCGTCAGAATAGACCAACGCGAAAGGGGATTTTTCCATTAACACCAAATCTAGAACGGACCCATAAAATTCGTGGGCACATTTCGGATCAGCGGTCGCGATAAAAGAAATTGGTTGGCGCACCTGTATCATTTTGACCTTTCAAGTGAAAATTGTACAAGGGTAGTCAAGACAGGCCCAAAAGGCAAAAAGGCCCCGCAAAAGCGAGGCCCTTTCAAATCTGTGATAAGTCTAAAGCTTATGCTTCGTCGGCGTCTACGAACTCTTCCAGACGTGCCTTGTCAGCGGCGCCTTTTGCGTCGACGTCGCGGTCTACGAATTCGATGATCGCCATTGGCGCCATGTCGCCGTAACGGAAGCCAGCTTTCAGAACGCGGACGTAACCACCCTGACGCTCGGCGTAACGTGGGCCGAGGATTTCAAAGAGTTTCGCGCAGTGCATGTCCTGCTTCAACTGAGCGCGGGCCTGACGGCGTGCGTGCAAATCGCCGCGCTTGCCAAGTGTCACGAGCTTTTCGATGACGCGCTTGAGTTCTTTTGCCTTAGGCAATGTTGTTTTGATCTGCTCATGTTCGATGAGCGAGCCAGCCATGTTCGCGAACAGCGCTTTGCGGTGTTCATGTGTACGGTTCAGGCGGCGGTAACCACGTGCGTGACGCATTTGATAGTCTCCATTTTGTTTTATGATGGGCCTGCGCTGCGATGACGCCTGCTCCGTTAGTGGGACGTTATTGTCCAGGATGTTCCCAGCTATATGTTGGCATTTGTGCGGATGGGCCCGAAGGCCCACCCTGAAATCTTAGAACTGGTCTTCGAATTTCTTCGCCAGATCTTCGATGTTGTCTGGTGGCCAATCCTCGACGTCCATGCCGAGGTGCAGACCCATACCGGACAGCACTTCTTTGATCTCGTTCAAAGACTTGCGGCCGAAGTTTGGTGTGCGCAGCATTTCTGCTTCGGTTTTCTGGATCAGATCGCCGATGTAAACGATGTTGTCGTTTTTCAGGCAGTTGGCGGAACGCACGGACAGTTCCAACTCGTCTACTTTCTTCAGAAGCAGCGGGTTGAATTCCAGTCCGTCATCGTCAGCGCCAGCAGTTGCTGATTCAGGCTCGTCAAAGTTGACGAAGATCGACAACTGGTCCTGCAAGATGCGTGCCGCAAATGCGACCGCGTCATCTGGCGTGATAGAACCGTCTGTTTCGACCTTCATGGTCAGCTTGTCATAGTCCAGAACCTGACCTTCACGGGTCGGCTGCACGTCATAAGACACTTTCTTCACCGGCGAATAGATCGCGTCGATAGAGATCATGCCGATTGGCGCGTCTTCTGGCTTGTTCTTATCCGCGGAAACATAGCCCTTACCGGTATTCACGGTCAGTTCCATGTACAGATCAGCGCCATCGTCGAGGTGACAGATCACGTGATCTTTGTTGAGGATTTCGATGCCAGCAGTTTCCGAAATGTCAGCAGCTGTCACAACGCCAGGGCCTTTGGCCTGAACGGACAAACGCTTTGGACCTTCGACTTCCATGCGGATCGCGACGCCTTTGAGGTTCAGCACGATGTCGGTGACGTCTTCACGCACACCAGACACGGATGAAAACTCGTGCAGAACGTTGTCGATCTGAACGGCAGTGATTGCAGCGCCCTGCAGGGAGCTCATCAAAACGCGGCGCAGCGCGTTACCGAGTGTCAGACCAAAACCGCGTTCCAGTGGTTCCGCGACGACAGTTGCTTGGCGTGCTGGGTCATTGCCCGGCTTAACGTCTAGCTGTGTTGGCTTAATTAATTCAGCCCAGTTCTTGTGGATCATGTGTCCCTCCATACTAGTCTGCCCTTCATGTCCAAGGGGCAAACGCCCGAGGTTTCAAAATGACGGATTGGGGCCGTGCGAAATAGCACAACCCCAACACGTTTCGTAATCGCTTAGACGCGGCGACGCTTTGGTGGGCGGCAGCCGTTGTGGGCCATTGGTGTCACGTCACGGATAGATGTGATGTTGAAACCAGCAGCAGCAAGCGCGCGCAATGCGGACTCACGACCGGACCCTGGGCCCTGCACTTCAACTTCCAGTGTCTTAACACCGTGGTCTTGTGCTTTCTTGCCCGCATCTTCTGCAGCCATCTGAGCCGCATAAGGTGTGGATTTCCGTGAGCCTTTAAAGCCCATTGTACCAGCAGACGACCATGCGATCGCGTTGCCCTGTACGTCGGAAATCAGGATTTTTGTGTTGTTGAAAGAAGAGTTCACGTGAGCAACGCCAGCGGCGATGTTCTTAGAGACCTTCTTCTTGGTGCGTTTAGTATCGCGTGCCATGATATCAGCCCTCCCTTATTTCTTCTTACCAGCAATGGCCTTTGCAGGGCCTTTGCGAGTACGTGCGTTTGTTGAAGTACGCTGACCACGAACTGGCAGGTTACGACGGTGGCGCAGGCCACGGTAGCAACCAAGGTCCATCAGGCGCTTAACGTTCATCTGAACTTCGCGACGCAGGTCGCCTTCAACGGTGAGATGCTCGTCGATGTATTCACGTACCTTCAGAACTTCAGCGTCAGACAGGTCGTTTACGCGACGTGCGCGGTCGATACCGATAGCTTCACAGATTTCTTCTGCTTTAGCGGAACCGATACCAGCGATATATGTGAGGGCGATCAGAACACGTTTCCCAGTTGGGATGTTCACGCCAGCAATACGTGCCAAGGTGGTATTTCCTTTTCGTTGCGGGTCCGTAACGCCGGACCCTTTTTTCACAACGGAGGCCCGAACGATCAATCGTCGGGCCGCGTCATATCGAGGTGCTCTGCAATCTTCGGGGGCGACCCGTTAACCGCAAAATGATTCCCAATGGGAATGGGGGTTTTTAGGAGCCTAAGCGCCTATGGTCAAGGGGGTGAAATGGCCGCGACGCAATTCAGTCGCGGCCTTCAATTCTTAGTCAAGTGCCGCTTCAATACTGGCAGCCACGTCGTCCATACTGGCCAAGCCATCCACGGACTTCAAATCGCCCTTGGCGTAATAGTAGCCGATCAGCGGTGACGTCTGTTTGTAATAGGCCATCAGACGGATTTTCAAGCTGTCTTCGTTGTCGTCAGCACGGGCTGTGCCACCGGCAGCAACAGCATCTGCAGCGCGGCCAAGAATACGTTCGACCAGAATTTCGTCGTTCACCTGAAGCTCAATCGCGCAATCCAGCGACTGCCCCACATCCGACAACAGCTGCGCCAATGCATCAGCCTGTGCCAACGTGCGTGGGAAACCGTCGAAAATGAACCCGCCGTGGTCGTCGCCCGCTTCCAGCTTTTCGCGGATCAGGCCGATAACAATCTCGTCGGTCACAAGGTCGCCGCGGTCCATGACGGCGGCAACCATCTTACCCATCTCGGTGCCAGATGTTTTGGCTTCACGCAGCATATCGCCGGTGCTGAGTTGCACCATGTTGCGGCTGTCGACCAGCTTTTGCGCCTGCGTGCCTTTGCCCGCACCCGGTGGTCCAAGAAGGATAATATTCATTTGCGAATTGGCCCTTTACGTTTCGCGCCGCGACCTTTGCCACGCAGCTGCGATTTTTCAATCAGGCCTTCATATTGATGGGCCAGCAGATGGGATTGAATTTGTTGAATCGTATCCATCCCCACTGACACAATAATCAAAACCGACGTCCCGCCAAAGTAAAAAGGAATGGCGAACTGGCTACGAATGATTTCTGGCAACAACGCCACAAGCGCGAGGTAACCGGAACCGAGCACCAGAATACGTGTCACAACGTAATCAAGGTATTCAGCGGTCTTTTTGCCAGGGCGAATGCCGGGCACAAAACCGTTCTGGTTTTTCAGGTTGTCTGCAACTTCATCCGTCTTGAACGCAACTTCACGTGTGTAGAAATAGGTGAAGAAAATGATCATCGCCGCGAAGAACAACAGGTACAACGGCTGACCAGGGCCGAAGTAGGCCAAGATCGTGGACATCACCGGACCTGTTTGACCGCCCGAGAATGTGCTGATCGTTGTTGGGAGCAGCAGCAGCGCGGATGCAAAGATCGCTGGGATAACACCGGCTGGGTTCACTTTGATCGGCAGGTGGCTGGTAGAGCCGTCATATACCTTCATGCCACGCTGTTGGCGTGGGTATTGAATGTGGATCTTACGCAGGGACCGCTCCATGAACACAACGAATGTCAGGATCGCGATCACCATCAGGATCACACCGACGATGACCGCAGGGGAAATCGCGCCGGACCGGCCTTGGGACAAGAACTGTGCAGCAGCCGCAGGAACCTCGGCGATGATGCCGACGAAGATGATCAGGGAAATACCGTTGCCGATGCCGCGTGCAGTGATCTGCTCGCCCAACCACATCAGGAACATGGTGCCGCCAACGATGGTGATTACACAAGCCGCTTGGAAATAAAGGCCTGGGTTAGACGCCAAATCGCCAGCCTCAAGACTACGTGCAAGGCCATAAGCCTGCGCTGTCGCCAGAATAACTGTGCCGTAACGGGTGTATTGGTTGATCTTGCGACGGCCTTGCTCACCCTCTTTCTTAAGGTTCTTAAGGGGTTCCCACATCGCGCTAAGAAGCTGCACGATAATGGACGCAGAAATATAAGGCATGATGCCAAGGGCAAAGATGCCCATGCGGGACAACGCGCCGCCAGTGAACATGGACAGAATGCCGCCAATGCCCGCTGCCGCTTCATCCATGAATGACCGCAATGCGGTGCCATCAATGCCGGGCACAGGGATATATGTGCCCAAACGGTAAACGACCAATAGGCCAAGTGTGAACAGGATGCGTTGGCGCAATTCAGTTGCTTTGCCGAACGCGCTCCAGCTCATGTTGGATGCCATTTGTTCTGCTGCGGATGCCATGTTGCTCTCTTTATCAAAAAAAGACCGCCAACAGGTTTCCCCGTGGCGGCGTTTGGGAATGCTATGTTACGAAATGTAGGCGACGCAATGGCCGCCCACAAGGCGTTACTCGGCTGCCGCAGCTTTTGGCGTGGCTGTGACGGTCACTTTACCGCCAGCTTTTTCCACAGCTTCGACTGCGCCGGCGGATGCGCCAGTTACAACGATGTTCGCTTTGGATGTGAATTCACCCTTTGCAAGAACGCGAACGCCGTCTTTCACACGACGCAATGCGCCGGAAGCAACCAGTGCCTCTTCGGTGATGTCGGATTTCACGTCGATTTTGCCAGCGTCGATGAATTTCTGGATCAGGCCGAGGTTGATCACAGCGAATGTCTTGCGGTTCGGCTTGTTAAAGCCACGCTTTGGCAGACGTTGGTACAAAGGCATTTGACCGCCTTCAAAACCTTTAATGGCAACACCGGAACGGGACTTTTGACCCTTGATACCACGGCCACCCATTTTACCCATGCCGGAACCTGGGCCGCGACCTACGCGCTTTTTGCCTTTGGTTGCACCTGGATTGTCGGAAAGTTGATTCAGTTTCATGTCGCTTCTCCTTTTGCCGGAACTGACCCCCAGCGACGGGAGCGGTCAAACGCGGCGTTTCAATACTGAGTCGGCACGAACATCGCGCGGACTAGTGGCATATAGACGGGGATTGGGTTTTGGGCAAGAGCGGAGATGGGGCGTCCCCAAGAATAGAAGGTGGCTGCTAATTATCGGCGAAAGAAGGGCGGCTATTCGGACGAAGTTGCCGTTCGGCTCAGTTAGATTCATCCTGGCGCTTCGGCAGTTGTCGCTTTTGGAAACCGGTTCTCGATTGTTCGAAGCCCGCACTTTCATAGAAGGACAAGATGGCAGGCCGTGTTGATCCCGTACTGAGCATGACCTTGTAACATGCACTGCGCCACGCCCGTTCACACGCCGCGTCGAGTATAGCCTTGCCAAGCCCTTTGCCTCGGTGCTCCGGATGCGTAACCACATTTTCAATGACCGCATAGGGCCTTCCACCCCTTGATAAATTTGGAACTACGATGAGCGTGCATGTCGTCAAAGCCTCGCCGTCTATCTCGCCCAAAAGCACAGCACTGCCATCAATCTTACAAATCTTAGAGATATTCGTCTTCGCGAGTTCTAAGGGGCATCTTTCATTGTCAGATGACAGAAAATCATAAAGCGACAGTAAAGTTTCAGCGTCACCGGCGGACGCATCGCGTGTTTGGATATCATGAGCCATACGTCAATTTTAGGTGGATTTCTGCGACCGCACAATCATTCACTTTGGGCTCAAAGCGGACACGGCACCCCTTCCACGCAAAACGCCCCGCAGTTTCCTGCGAGGCGTTTGTAGCAGTCTAAGTTGGACCGAAGCCCGCGTCAGTTAGCCTTTTTCTTCGATGATTTCGACCATGTGCGAAATCTTGTTAACCATGCCGCGCACGGAAGGTGTGTCTTCCAGTTCTTTGGTACGGTTCATTTTGTTCAGACCCAGACCGATCAGCGTTGCGCGCTGGTCTGCGGGGCGACGGATTGGCGAACCAACCTGCTTAACGACAATTGTTTTAGCCATTGTATCTATTCCTTACGCTTCTGCAGCTTCTGGGGCAGCTTCTGCTGCTGGCGCATCTTCACGACGAAGAATGTCAGCAACTTTCTTGCCACGACGCTGGGCAACATTGCGTGGCGACTGCTCTTTGGACAGGCCATTCATTGTTGCGCGGATCATGTTGTATGGGTTCTGAGAACCGATGGACTTGGACACAACGTCCTGCACACCGAGCATCTCGAATACCGCACGCATTGGACCACCGGCGATGATACCAGTACCAACTGGGGCAGTACGCATCACAACTTTACCAGCACCGTGACGACCTTCGATGTCGTGGTGCAATGTGCGGCCGTCTTTAAGCGCAACGCGGATCATCTGACGCTTTGCTTGCTCTGTGGCTTTACGGATCGCTTCAGGAACTTCCTTCGCTTTACCTTTGCCAAAGCCGACGCGGCCTTTTTGGTCGCCAACAACGACGAGGGCTGCAAAACCAAAGCGCTTACCGCCTTTTACAGTTTTGGATACGCGGTTGATTGCGACCAAGCGGTCTGCAAACTCTGGCGCTGCTTCTTCACGGTTGCGGCGATTGCCGCCGCGATTGTTTTCACGTTCTGCCATGTGTGGCGTCCTTTATATCAGTGGCGCATATGCGCCGAATTTTCTCGATCACAGTGACCAGATTGGCCCTTGATCATCGAGGCGGCCCCAACTGAATGGAGCCGCCTTCAAGTCGTTTAGATCTTCAGACCTGCTTCACGCGCGGCGGTGGCAACTGCCTTCACCTTGCCGTGGAACAAGAAACCACCACGGTCGAAGAACGCCTGCTCTACACCAGCAGCCTTTGCGCGCTCTGCAATTGCAGTGCCCACTTTGGTTGCGGCTTCGATGTTGTTCTTGCCGACCACGCCCAAGGATTTTTCGAGTGTAGACGCGGACGCAAGTGTCACGCCGTTTACATCGTCGATCAGCTGGACGCTGATGTTTTTGTTGGAACGGTGAACGGACAGACGTGGACGCCCGTGGTTCGCTGTTACCTTGCGGAGCTTGTTCCGGACGCGCATGCGGCGCTTGAGGAACAATGTGCGTTTGCTGTTTGCCATTACTTCTTCTTCCCTTCTTTGCGGAAGATGTACTCGTCCTTGTACTTGATGCCTTTGCCTTTATATGGCTCTGGCTTACGCCAAGCGCGGATGTTTGCCGCGACCTGACCTACAAGCTGCTGGTCGATACCTTCTACAGTAATTTCAGTTGGCTTGGCTGCGGTTACAGTCACGCCTTCTGGAACTTCGAAGTTAACGTCATGTGAATAACCAAGTGCGAGCTTCAGGGTGTTGCCCTGCATCTGTGCACGGTAACCAACACCGTTGATTTCAAGTTCTTTCTTGAAACCTTCGGTCACGCCAGTTGCCAAGTTGGCAACCATTGTGCGGGTCATACCCCATTGCTGGCGCGCGCGCTTAGATTTGCCGCGTGGCTCTACGGAAACGGACTGACCATCGACTGTGATGGTCACGTCGTCAGTTGCTTTAAAGCTACGGGTCCCTTTAGGGCCTTTCACTTCAATTGTTTGACCTGACACAGTCGCGGAAACGCCTGCAGCCAGTTCAACTGGTTTTTTACCAATACGAGACATTCATTGGCTCCTTAGAATACAGTGCAGAGCACTTCGCCGCCAATGTTGGCCGCCCGTGCGTTTGCATCCGACATCACACCCTTAGAGGTGGAGACAATCGACACACCCAGGCCCTGACGGACGACTGGAATGTCATTTGGACCCATGTAAACGCGACGACCAGGTTTAGAAACCCGCTTCACTTCGCGAATGACAGGAGTGCCTTCGTAATACTTCAAGCTGATTTCCAAAGCAGGGTGGCCGTCTTTGCCAGTCGTTGCTTCGTAACCGCGGATGTAACCTTCGTCTGCAAGCACGTCCAAAACCCATGCACGCAGCTTGGAAGCTGGTGTAGAGACTGTGGATTTGCCGCGCATCTGAGAGTTACGAATGCGTGTCAGCATATCACCGATAGGATCGTTCATAATATCTGCTCCTTACCAGCTGGACTTAACCATACCAGGAATTTCGCCATTGGAACCAAGGTCCCGCAATGCAATCCGGCTGATTTTCAGTTTACGGTAATAAGCGTGTGGACGCCCGGTGAGTTGGCAACGGTTGTGCAGACGCACAGCAGAAGAATTACGTGGCAATTTTGCAAGTTGCATTGTTGCTTTGAAACGCTCTTCTACAGGCTTCTCTTTGTCGTTGATGATTGCTTTCAAGGCGGCACGCTTTTCAGCATACTGCTTGACCAGCTTCTCACGCTTAACTTCGCGTGCGATCATGGATTTCTTAGCCATATCTAATTTTCTCCCTACCGCTTAGCTGTTGAAAGGCATGTTGAAGTTCTTCAACAATGCTTTTGCTTCAGCGTCGGTTTTCGCGGTGGTGCAGATGACGATGTCCATGCCCCAGTTCTCATCGATTTTATCGAAGTTGATCTCGGGGAACACCAGGTGCTCTTTAAGGCCAGTGGCATAGTTGCCGCGACCGTCAAAGGATTTGCCGGATACGCCGCGGAAATCGCGGATACGTGGCATTGCAACTGTGATCAGACGATCAAGGAATTCATACATCTTTTCGCCACGAAGGGTAACCTTCGCACCAAGAGGCATGTCTTCACGAACGCGGAAACCAGCGATGGATTTCTTAGCGGTCGTCGTCATGGCCTTCTGACCAGCGATTGTTGTCAGGTCTTGTTGAGCGGATTTGGCTTTCTTGCTGTCACGGACAGCTTCAGCGCCACAACCGATGTTCAAGACGATCTTGTCCAAACGCGGGATCTGCATGTCATTTTTGTAGCCGAATTCTTCCTTCATCGCAGCGCGAATGGTGGAAACATATTCAGCCTTCAGACGGGGTGTGTATTTTGCATCATCAAGCATTAGATTGCATCCCCTGTTGTCTTTGCGAAGCGCACCTTGTTGTCGCCATCCATACGGAAGCCAACGCGTGTCGCTTTGCCATTTGCATCAACGATCGCCAAGTTGGACAGGTCGATCGGCATCGCTTTTGGCGTGCGGCCACCCTGTGTCGCTTGGGATTGCTTAACGTGACGAACTGCCATTTTGACGCCATCAACAATTGCTTTACCGGACTTTGGATCAATAGATTTGATCTCGCCAGTAACGCCTTTGTCTTTGCCTGAAATCACAACGACATTGTCACCTTTACGGAGTTTAGCAGCCATAGTTACAGCACCTCCGGAGCAAGTGAGATAATTTTCATGAAGTTTTTCGCGCGCAACTCACGAACAACTGGCCCAAAGATACGTGTACCCACTGGCTCGTTGTTGTTGTTGAGGATCACAGCAGCGTTTTTATCAAAACGGATTGCTGTGCCGTCATCACGACGTACTTCTTTGGCGGTGCGAACGACGACGGCTTTACGCACGTCACCCTTTTTCACACGACCGCGAGGGA
>CAXIAL010000002.1:0-141047 GCA_964022435.1 uncultured Roseobacteraceae bacterium
ATGGGGCGCGAAATATGCAAGCATCGTGCAGCGCATTATGGACAAAGATTTCGACGCGATTAACAAAGATTTCGACCGCGCTGTCATTGGCGAATATGCGGGCGCAAAAACCAGTATTGGTCGCGAGAGATGTTTGGAGTTTTGGGTCGGCCTGCGCTCGTCATTCCCCAATGCCACGTTCAAAATCCACCACCAAATTGGCATGGACGCCGATATGTTATCGCCGCGCGCGTCAATCCGTTGGAGCCTTGATGGCTCGCACGACGGTTGGGGCAGCTTTGGCGCGCCGACGGGTGTGCCCGTGCATGTGTTCGGCATGTCTCATGCGGAGTTCGGACCGTGGGGTCTGCGTCGTGAATTCGCGCTTTTTGATGAGGTTGCGATTTGGAAGCAGATTTTGATGCAGTCAGCCTAGGTCGATTTTGAGTATTTAGGAAAATGCGAGACGGGGCCAGTTCCCAAAGGAGAGACGATGACACCTGCTGAAATGGAAGCGCGCATTGTGCGTTATGGCGAATTGATGCCGTGCAAAACGGCGTTCATTGATGCCCATACGCCGGGGTCGGATCAAAAGGAGAACTTTACCATCATCGGTGGTGGTGTGTCCGAGAGCCCGGATCAGCATGTGCATATTGGCATTCCGCATGGGTTCAATATCGGCGCTGCAGGACAGCCACCCAAATGCCGCAACAGCCTGCATTCCCACCGCACCGCAGAGGTATTTTTCGTGCTGTCAGGCCGCTGGAGGTTTTTCTGGGGTCGTTATGGCGATGCGGGCGAGGTCGTGTTGGAAGAGGGTGACATCATTAACATCCCCACCGGCATTTTCCGCGGGTTCGAGAATATCGGCACGGATTACGGAATGATCATGGCCGTGCTTGGCGGCGATGATGCCGGTGGCGGCGTGATATGGGCGCCGCAGGTGATTGAAGATGCGGCTGATCACGGCTTGGTCCTTGGGCAAAACGGGCAGCTTTACGATACCAAGCAGGGGCAGTCCTTGCCTGATGGTGTGGTGCCGATGCCGGTGCTGACTGCGGAAGAATTGGCAGGATATCCAGAACCTCTGGCCCGCGATGTCGTGCCGCGTCATGTGGCGCGTTATCACGATATGGTTGCGATGTCGGATCTTGCGCCCGTCTTGGTCATTGGCGAGGATGGCTTGCTGCCCGATAAACCCGGGTTTGAGGTCTCGATGATCACCCGTAAATCAGCGAAGGCCAATATGCAGACCCATGACGTGCCTGCCGTATTGATGCCGATGCGCGGCCATTGGGCGGTCGAGATTGACGATCCGGATGGCGCGTATAAAGCCGTGCTGAACCCCGGCGATACAATGTCCATCCCCGCTGGCATGCCGCATCGCGTGTCCCCTGCGATGACCGGCGAGGCGTCGATGTTCCATGTTGTTGCTACGTCTGATCCAGCAGGGCCGACTTGGACTGGCGGATGAATTGGTCCATATGGTGATCTGTCCCAACCGGAGATTGCCATGCTAAACCCAGTCACCCCTGCCTTTAAAGCGCAGCTGCGCGCGATGTTGCCTGCGGCGGCGTTCAAGGATCCGACCCCCTATGTTACCGAACCGCGTGGGCGTTGGACGGGGCAAGGACTGGTGGTCGCCCCGAGCAATACGGGTGAGGTTTCGGAGGTCGTCAAAGCCTGCGCCGCTGAGCGTATTGGCGTGGTGCCATATAGTGGCGGGACGGGACTTGTCGGTGGGCAGGTCATGCCCGATGGGCCAGCGCCAGTCGTTTTGTCGCTGGACCGCATGACCCGCATTCATGATGTCTATCCCACTGAAAACGTGTTGGTTTGTGATGCGGGGGTCATTCTGGCCGATGTACAAAAGGCGGCTGAGGACGCAGGGCGCATGTTCGCCCTGTCGCTGGCTTCCGAAGGATCGGCGCGGATTGGCGGGCTTTTGTCGACCAATGCGGGCGGGGTCAATGTACTGCGCTATGGGAATGCGCGCGCGCAATGTTTGGGGCTGGAGGTCGTGCGCCCAGACGGATCAATCTGGAACGGGTTGAGCCGTTTGCGCAAGGACAACACAGGTTACGATCTGCGCGATTTGATGATCGGGGCAGAGGGGTCGCTTGGGATTATTACGGCTGCCGCGTTGCGTCTTGTTCCACGTCCAGTGGCGCAGGGCACGGCCATGGTGGCGGTCGCATCACCAACCGCTGCGCTTGATCTATTGGCGCTGGCGGGCGAGATTTTGGGCGATGGGCTGAGTGCGTTCGAACTGATCCACCGCCAAGGGTTTGATTTCCTCGCCGACGTCGGACCGGACATCCAACAGCCATTCGATACGGTGCCAGACTGGTCGGTGCTGATCGATGTTGGCTACTCTGCGGCTGTGTCGCCTGATGCCGCACTCGAAGCATTGTTCGAAGCCGCATTTGCAGCGGATCTGGTATCCGACGGGGTAATCGCCCAATCAGAAACCCAGCGACAGGCCTTGTGGCAGATCAGGGAAAGCATCCCAGAGGCCAACCGGCGGATCGGCTCGATCAGCAGCCATGACATTTCAGTGCCGCTTAGCTTAATCCCCGAGTTCATCGTGAAGGCAGGGGGCGCGCTCGAAAAGCAAGGGGACTTCCGGATCAATTGCTTTGGTCACCTTGGTGACGGCAATCTGCACTATAACGTGTTCCCGCTTGCCGGCAAAACACGGGCGGATCATGTCGATGATCGGGACCGTGTCAAAGAGATCGTGCATGACTTGGCCCATTCGCTCGGCGGATCGGTTAGTGCGGAACATGGCATCGGGCGTCTGAAGGTTGATGACCTCACCCGCTACGCTGATCCGGCAAAACTGGCCATGATGCGCGCAATCAAAGATGCCCTTGATCCGGATGGGATCATGAACCCCGGCGCAGTGGTACCCTAACTTCTTCTGGCCAAAAATACCTCGGGGGTCTGGGGGCTGGCCCCCAGCCTGTCGGCGGGGTTATTCCCCGTCGAAATCGCACAAGACATGCACATCCATGCCCATTTTTTCCAGCTTCTTGCGACCACCCAAATCCGGCAGATCAATAATAAATGCGGACGCAATCACAGATGCACCCATGCGCTCGACCAGCTTGATCCCAGCCTCTGCTGTGCCACCTGTGGCCAGTAGATCATCGACCAACAGCACTTTTTCACTGGCCTGTAACGCGTCTTCATGCACTTCCATCACGGCCTCGCCGTATTCCAGCGTATAGGCCTGCTCTATGGTCTTGCCCGGCAACTTACCTTTCTTGCGGATCGGGATGAACCCTTTGCCCAACTGATGGGCAATCGCACCGCCAAGGATAAATCCGCGCGCCTCTAGCCCGACAACTTTGTCGAACTCCACGCCGGCATAGGGCGCCAGCATCTGGTCAATCGCAATCCGAAACCCGCGTGGGTCGGAAAACAAGGTGGTCACATCGCGGAACATGATCCCTTCATGCGGAAAGTCAGGAATAGTGCGGATATAGTCTTGGACGGTTTTCATATCGTTGGCTTTCAAAGGACGCGGCCAGCAACGGCGTCGAGTTTTGCGATCAGGTCAGGGTCCCGTTTGTCGGGGGCGGTCATGATTGCGTGGGTCAATGCCGCAGCACAGCCGTCAGTGCAAGCCGAAGTCTGCGCCCCAAGCCCCGCACATAACGCCATGACCAGATCGCGCGCCTTTGTGCCATTGCCTTGCAGCGTTTTGATCACGTCTGACACATCCACGGCCCCGTGGTCAGGATGCCAGCTATCATAATCGGTGATCATGGCGACGGATGCGTGATGCAGCTCTGCTTCGCGGGCGAGCTTGGCCTCGGGCATATTCGTCATGCCGATCACATCGCAGCCCCATGCGCGGTACATATGGCTTTCGGCTTGCGATGAAAACTGTGGACCTTCCATCGCCAGATAGGTGCCGCCATTGTGCATGGTCACGCCCGCCTTTTGACCAGCGTGAAGGCAGGCCGCCGACAGGGCAGGGCACACGGGATGCGCCACGCTTACATGGGCCACGCAGCCGGTGCCAAAGAATGATTTTTCGCGGGCAAATGTGCGGTCAATGAACTGGTCCACGATCACGAAATCACCCGGCGCGAGGGCTTCGCGGAACGACCCACAGGCTGAAATGCTAACCACATCGGTCACGCCAAGTCGTTTGAGCGCGTCAATATTGGCGCGATATGGGATGGTTGACGGGCTATAGACATGCCCGCGACCGTGCCGAGGCAGGAACGCCACGGGCAAGCCGCTAATCGTGCCTGTCAAAATCTGATCCGATGGCGCGCCCCACGGGCTATCAACACTGACCCATTCAGGATTTTGTAATCCTGGAAGGTCATAAAGCCCCGATCCGCCGAAGATACCAAGATATGTCGTCATGTTGTCCTCGCAGGTGTGATCCGCGGCCACAATTGCCGTCATTGGTTTCAATGTGATGCAAGTCCCGCACGCGCGCAACGGGTTTGCGCAGCAGGGGTGACAATTGCGTGCATGCTTGGTAGGGGCGGGCAAAGTTTGAATTCAACATCAGGACACATGAAAATGGCGCAGGCCCTTTTAGCACGATTTGCAGATAGTCTCGCGCTGCGCGACCCCGCTGCCCCACTGACTCCCACACGTGTGCGGATCGAAATTTTGTCAGGTCTGACAGTCGCATTGGCCTTGGTGCCAGAGGCTGTGGCCTTTGCCTTTGTTGCTGGTGTTAACCCGCTCGTGGGGCTTTATGCGGCCTTCATCGTCGGCCTGATCACTGCGCTGATTGGCGGTCGTCCGGGCATGATTTCAGGTGCCACAGGTGCTTTGGCGGTTGTGATGGTGTCACTTGTGGCGCAGCACGGCGTTGAATACCTGTTTGCCACTGTTGTCCTGATGGGCCTGATCCAGATTTTCGTGGGCATCATGCGCTGGGGCAAGTTCATCCGTCTTGTGCCACATCCTGTGATGCTTGGTTTTGTGAACGGTCTCGCGATCGTGATTTTCTTGGCCCAAATGAGCCAATTCCAGGTGCCAGGGTCTGCCGTTGTCGGCGCACATGGTATGGAAGGCGGCCAATGGCTGTCTGGCGCACCTATGGCAATGATGCTTGGCCTCGTGGCTGTGACCATGGGGATCATCTGGATGATGCCGCGGATCACAAATGTGATCCCAGCACCGCTTGCGGGTATCGGCATTGTGGCTGCGATTGTGATCATTTTCGGTCTTGATGTGCCGCGTGTTGGCGATCTTGCGTCGATCCAAGGCGGGTTACCACCGTTCCATATTCCAGCGGTGCCATTCAACATGGAAACGCTTTGGATCATCCTGCCATATGCGCTGATCCTTGCAGCGATTGGCCTGATTGAAAGCTTGCTGACGCTGAACTTGGTCGGTGAAATGACCAACAAACGCGGTGGCGCGTCCCAAGAATGTGTGGCGCAAGGCGTAGCCAACACAGTGACCGGCGTGTTCGGTGGTATGGGCGGCTGTGCGATGATCGGGCAATCGATGATCAACGTGAAATCCGGCGGGCGCACGCGCATCGCTGGCATTGCGGCGGCACTGTTCTTGTTGTGCTTCATCTTGTTCGCGTCCGGTCTGATTGAACAGATTCCATTGGCCGCACTGGTGGGCGTAATGTTCATGGTTGTGATCGGCACATTTGCGTGGAACTCGCTGACCATCCTGCGCAAGGTTCCATTGACCGATGCCTTCGTGATTATCTTGGTGACCGTTGTAACTGTCATGACTGATCTTGCGACCGCAGTGGTCGTCGGTGTGATCGTGTCGGCGCTGGCATATTCATGGAACAACGCCAAACGCATCTATGCGACCACGCATGAAACACCCGAAGGTGCCAAGGTTTATCAGGTCAATGGCCCACTGTTCTTTGGCTCTGCCGAAGGTTTCGCAGAGCTGTTCCATGTGAACGACGATCCATCGTTGGTCATCATCGACTTTGAAGGCAGCCGCGTTGTTGACCAATCCGCCTTGCAAGCAATCGAGGCTGTTGCAGGAAAATACGAGGACGCAGGTAAGCGTATCCAACTGCGCCATCTGACCCGCGAATGCCATGAATTGCTGTCAAAAGCAGGGCACCTTGTGGTCGATAGCGATGATGATCCCGATTATGAGATCGCTGTGGATTACGGTGTGAAAACGGGAATCCTTGGCGGTCACTAGACCACCATATATTGCGAAAACGAAAGGCCGGATGACTTAGCTGTCGTCCGGCCTTTTCAATGTCATGGTCTCGCGCACGACGGCGTAGTCGCGGTAGCCAAGGCGTGACAGTGGGCTGAAGGTGGTGACGTCGAACATGCCGTCCACGAGACACTCGTCGCGCATGTGAACACCCATAACCTCGCCGAATACGGCAAAGTTATTGGGGCCTTCCAACGGCACAATTTGCGTCATCCTGCATTCTAGTGATGCAGGACTTGCCGCCACGCGCGGGCAATTGATTGTGCTGCATTCGGCCTTGTCCAACTCTGCTTGGGCAAATTCATCCGCCTCCTTGGGCCACATCGCCGATGTCACATTCATCGCGTCGCGCAAGGCAAAGCTGACAATATTGACCGAAAACACACCTGTTTCGCGGATATGGGCAACGCTGTCCTTGGTGTCGCCACGGTCCGGCTTGGCGGAAGTCGATGAAAACATCACCTGCGGCGGCACATAGGCGACAGCGTTGAAAAACGAATAGGGCGCAAGGTTATCGGACCCATCCGCCCCGCGCGTCGCGATCCAGCCAATGGGGCGGGGCGTGACAATTGCGTTGAATGGATTATGCGGCAACCCGTGGCCGTTTTTAGGTTCGTAAAACATCGCATCACACCTTTTCGTTGCGCTGCTTTCTAGGTAGCTTCGCGAAAACGCTTTGACCAGAGGGGCAGGGGTGCAAACAGAAGCAATCACTTTGGCCACTGAAGGCCCCGACGACTGGTGGGAGGTCGAGGCGCTGTACGATCTGTGCTTTGCCCCGGGCCGGTCGGCGTTGTCGTCTTACCGTTTGCGCGATGGGGTCGACCCGATTGGCCCGCTGTGCCTGACGGCGCGTGATGGGCTTGGAATTTTGGCCGGCGCGATCCGCCATTGGCCTGTGCGGGTGGGTGACGCTGAAGTGGCCCTGCTTGGTCCCGTAGCCGTGCATCCAACACGGCAGGGTGAAGGGCTTGCGCGGTTGTTGATCTTTCACGCGCTAAGCACCGCGAAGAAACGCGGCTGGGACCGTGTGATGCTTGTGGGAGATGAGCCATATTACAAGAAATTTGGGTTCACATTGCTCGACAACGTGATCATGCCGCCGCCCACCAACCCCGAACGTGTTTTGGGGATTGCTCTGCGCGAAGGGGCTTGGGATGGCGTTATCGGCGATGTAACGGCTTGGACGGATTGAAAATCGCGCCACCCGCCCCCATGTTTCACACATGACCCAAGATTTGATCCATTCCGACGCCCTTGATGATGACCTACGTGCCGCAATTGCTGATATTGCAATCCGGCAAAAACGCGCCAGCGGTGTGTTGATGAAGGCGATAAACTTCGTTGGCGGCCAAGTCGAAGACGGGCTGAAAATGTTACCCAAGGGTGCGCGTGACCAGATTGATGTTGCCGCAAGACGTGCGCTAGAGGCGAGCTATGACACTGCCAGCCGCAGTCGTGGCACCTACGGCGGTTCTGACAATGTGCACCGTGCTATGGGTGCGATTTCGGGTGCGCTTGGTGGGCTGGGCGGTTTGCCCACGGCACTGATGGAGTTGCCTGTCGCGACCACAGTAATTTTTCGCGCGGTCCAAGGTGTAGCTGCGGAATATGGCGAAGACCCACTGTCCCAAGAAGCCCGCATGGAATGTCTGGCCGTGTTTGGCGCAGGCGGTCCGGGGGCGGATGACGATGGGATCGACACTTCATTTTTTGGCGCGCGGCTCGGGCTGACGGGGGCTGCAGTGCATGGGCTTCTGGGCAAAGTCGCGCCACGGTTCGCCACAGTGCTGTCGCAAAAACTCGCGTCCCAAGCCGTGCCGATCTTGGGCGCAGCCGCAGGGGCAGGGACCAATTACGCCTTCACCGACTATTACGTTCAAATGGCCCATGTGCATTTCGGGTTGCGCAAACTGGCGCGGGACCACGGGGAGAAGTGGGTTTTGGATGAATTCCACCGCGTGCTGGCCGCCCGCGATGTGCCAGTGAAACGGGCCTAGACCTGATAGACAAGCCAATCGGCCACGGCGCGGCGCACGGATGCGTCACCGTCTGCGATTGAGGTATCAATGATGTCGCGGACCTCGTTCAGATCGACGCGGCGCAACAGATGTTTGACCGGCCCAACAGAGGCGGGGCGCATCGACAATGTCTTGAACCCAATGGCCGCAAATACCAAGGCTTCGACAGGACGCCCCGCATCTTCGCCACAAAAAGATAGCGGTGTGTCAAAGGCGGCACAGCGGTCCACGACCGATTTGAGGAAACCCAGAAACGCGGGGTTCAGCGTGTCATAGCGCTGGCGCACGCGTTCGTTTTCGCGGTCGGCGGCAAAGAAGAACTGCTTGAGATCGTTCCCGCCGACAGAAATGAAATCGACCTCTTTGAAGAACGCATCGGGCGCATAGGCGAGCGATGGGGTTTCCAACATCGCCCCGACCTTTAGATCAGACGGCAACGGGTTGCCCAATTTGCGCTCGCGGGCCATGGCCTTGTCCATCTCGGCCTTGGCGGATTGGAACTCGCCGTATTGCGCGATGAAAGGGAACATGACCGACAGCGGGCCACCATTGGCGGCGCGGATCAACGCTTGTAGCTGCATCCGCAAGATGCCTGGTTTGTCCAAGCCAACGCGGATCGCGCGCCAACCCATGGCTGGGTTCGGCTCGTCGTTGGGCTTCATATAAAGCAAGACCTTATCGGACCCGATGTCGAGCGTACGGAAGGCGACGGGTTTGCCCTTGGACGCGGCTAAGACGCGGGAATAAAGCGCCGACAGCTCTGCGCGGCGGGGCATTTGATTGCGCACGAGGAATTGCAACTCGGTGCGGAACAGGCCCACGCCTTCGGCTCCAGATCCGTCAAGCGATGGTAGGTCGGCCATCAAACCGGCATTCATTTGCAGCGAAACAGTCGCGCCGTCCTTCGTCGTCGCAGGCAGGTCGCGGATAGAGCCATAGCGTTCCTGCGCACGCGTCTGCATCGCGATTTTGTCGCGGAACGCGGCCTGCACAGTTTCGTCAGGGCGCAGATGCGCGATGCCTTGTTCGCCGTCGACCAAAATGCTGTCGCCGTTTAATGCCTCGCGGGTGATCCCCTTGGCGTTGATGACCAGCGGAATGGCCCATGCGCGAGCCACGATAGTGGCGTGACTACCGACAGAGCCATCCTCTAGCACGATACCCTTTAGCGTTTTGCCGTATTCCAGCAATTCGCCCGGTCCAATGTTGCGGGCCACAAGGATCGGATTGTCGGGCATATCGGCGACATCCGCGCCTTGGCCCGTCAGAATGCGCAATAGTCGGTTTGACAAATCATCCAGATCGGACATCCGTTCGCGCATATAGGCGTCTTTGGATTGGCCCAAACGGGTGCGGAACAGCGATTGCTCTTTCTCCACCGCGGCCTCTGCCGAAAGCCCGTTTTCGACGTCGGCTTCCATGCGTGCAAGCCACGACCGTGAGTTGGCGAACATGCGGTAGGATTCGAACACCTTTTTCTGTTCGACATCCTTGTTGGCATTTTCAGACAGCAAATCATCAAGGCTGACGCGCAGAGTTTCAACGGCGTCGCGCAGCCGCTGCAATTCCACGTCCGGATCATCTGAAATCGGATTGGTCACAACGACGCGGGGTTCATGCAGATAAACCTGCCCCTCTGACGCGCCCTCTTGGGCGATGGATCCACGGAACAAAACCGGCTGGGTGTGGCGGGCCGATAGGGCCGCACCTTCGCCGACAAAGGCGCCAAGCTCGGTCATTTCTGCCAATACCATGGCCACAACTTCGAGCGCGTAAACCTCGTCGGTGGAAAACTCGCGCGCATCTTTGGATTGCACGACCAGCACGCCCAATGCATCACCCAAGCGCTGTACCGGCACGCCGCAGAACGATGAATACCGTTCTTCACCGGTTTCGGGCATGTAGCGAAAACCCTTGGCGCTTGGGGCGTTGGCGGTATTGATCACGCGTTTGCTGCGCGCTGTACGCCCGACCAGACCTTCGCCCAGCTTCAAACGGGTTTGGTGCACCGCATCTTTTTCCAAACCTTCGGTGGCGCAAAGCTCTAGGGTATCTTCATCGCGGAACAGATAGATAGAGCACACCTCGGTGCGCATGGATGTCGCGATGACATTTACAACGCTGTCGAGCCGGTCTTGGCCTTCACCACTGGCTGCGAGCGCCTTACGTAGGCGTCCGAGCAGTTTGCGGCTTTCTGTTTCGATCCGTTCAGGCATCACGCCCCCCTTGATCTCTACATAGTGGCCCGTACGGGGTAGGGGAACCCTGTCTATGCAACCTGAAGGACGATTTTGCCCACCATGGTTTTGCCCATAAACGCAGTTTGGGCAGCGTGAATGTCTCGTAATGGATAGGTTGCCGACACCAGCGGTGCAATTTCGCCCCGTTCGATGTAACCTACAACATCGGGCAGGATGTGATCCGGCTGTGCTGTTGAGCCCAAAAGCGAAAGATCCTTGAGATAAAGCGTGCGCACATCAAGCGTCACCATCGGCCCCGCAATTGCGCCCGACGCAACATAGCGACCCGTGGGTTTCAGCGCATCCAACAGGTCGGGCCAGCGCGGGCCTGCGACCAGATCAAGCACAACGTCGAAATGGTTTTCTGGTAAATCCGCATCGCGGTCGAGCGTATGATCGGCGCCAATGTCGCGCAGGGCTGCCGCCTTGTCGGCTTGGGTCACAGCCCAAACCGTTGCACCGCGCCGTTTGGCCAATTGGATAGCTGCTGATCCAACGCCCCCAGACGCCCCCGTAATCAATACGTTTTCTGCACTAAGGCCCGCACGCACCAACATGCCTTCGGCGGTGGTGTAGGCGCAGGGGATAGATGCCAGTTCCACATCAGTCCAAGTGCTGTTCACAGCGACAGCGTCACAGGATCGTGCAGCCATAAATTGTGCAAATGCGCCGCGTGTTTCAGACCCTTGGGTGATTACGCGGTTGCTGCCATCAGCTTGGGTATGGTTTTGCATGGTGCGGGTCAGCACGCGTTCGCCAATGCGCGCAGCATCGACATTTGCGCCCACGGCCACGATTTCACCGCAACAATCAGCCCCTTGGATGTGGGGGAATGTCAACGCCTCGCCATTCCAGGTGCCATCTTCATCATCGCTCAATTTGGCATCTTCAGACGTGCCGTCAGTGACAGACTTCGCATACCAACCGGTGCGCGTGTTGATGTCAGTGTTGTTCACACCCGCGGCAGCGACACGGGTCAGCACGTCATCAGGTCCAATCGTTGGGACGGGCAGATCATCTGACCAGACAAGGCAATCCAAGCCCCCGTATCCGGTCAGTGCGATGCCGGACATTGTTGTTGGAAGTGTCATATTGTTGGCCCTTTATTGGCTGTCGATAAATCGTTGGATGTAAGCGTCGCACACCGTAATCCGGCGACCGTTTCTAGCCCAGCCAGCACTGCCATCACATTGCACGACGTTTAGCCGGACCTGCGAATGCCAGTCGAATTTGGACAGCATCGCAACCGCGTCCGCGATGGTGCCAGAGGCCTGCAAGCTACTCGCGAATTGGCTGTCGGGATCGAAACCCGTGGCGACTTCGGTCACGCGTGCGTTTTCGGGCATCATCAACGGGGCCAAAACGCGCCGCCAGCTGCGGGCAATTTCAGGGGCGGTTTCGGCGCAATTGCTTGCGTCATCGCCGTTAAGGCTCATGAATTCCGCAATGCCGCCAAACTGGTCAGGGTCCATACCATAAAGCAGGCAAGTGGCCCGCCCCGCGCGGCGTTCACCGTCAAGATATTCGGAAAAGAACCCTTCTTGGTCGTTGTCGTTAAATTCGAACCTGACAAAGGCGTCGGTGATCGCAACGGCGCGGTCGGGCATGTGCATGGCAAGGAAAACAGTGGCGAAATCATCGGCCATCAGTTCCTCGCTTGTTAGCACTGGAAAGTCAAATTCTCGGATGACCGCATGGCCCATTTCATGCGCGACAGTGCGCAAAAACAGGTTGTCGGCGTGATCGGGCAGGGTGTCTTGGGCATAAGACGGCAGCGCGGACCCAATCGTCAAAATTGCAGCATGTGTAAGATATTTAAACATAAAAAGCCTCCATATGGGGTGACCATACGGAGGCGTTCATCGTTTTGACAGAGCGTTGATTTACGTCGCTTTGTCCAGATCAAACGCGTCGTGCAGGGCTTGCACGGCGAGCTCCATGTATTTGCGGTCGATCAGCACAGAAACTTTGATTTCAGATGTGGAAATGACCTTAATGTTCACGCCTTCTTCGCGCAGGGTTTCGAACATTTTGGCAGCCACACCCGCGTGGCTACGCATGCCGATGCCGACGATGGAAACCTTTGCCACATCCGTGTCGCTGACGAGGTCGTGGAAATTGATGTTGCCGGCGGTCTTGGCGTCGTCCATCGCTTTTTGCGCGCGAGCCACCTGATCAACGGGGCAAGAGAACGTCATGTCTGTGCGCCCGTCTTCTGAAATGTTCTGCACGATCATATCGACGTTTACGCCAGCTTCGGCCAATGGCCCAAAGATCGCGGCGGCGATACCAGGGCGGTCGGCCACAGAGATGAGCGTCATTTTCGCTTCGTCGCGGGAATAGGCCACACCGGCCACTACATTGGATTCCATGATTTCCTCCTC
This sequence comes from uncultured Roseobacteraceae bacterium, assembly GCA_964022435.1. Classification (GTDB taxonomy): domain Bacteria; phylum Pseudomonadota; class Alphaproteobacteria; order Rhodobacterales; family Rhodobacteraceae; genus Yoonia. The sequence goes on from CAXIAL010000002.1 coordinate 12,811, forward strand.
ATCGCAGACAAGCGTTCCGGCTGTGTCGGATGGTTCTTCAAATGATGATAGCACGCGCAGGCGTACCTTAAAGCGCATGGCCAATTCGACCGACCGTGTTTGCAAAACCTTGGCACCAAGCGATGCCAGTTCCAGCATCTCCTCGAACGAGATTTTGTCGAGCTTGCGCGCCTTATCGGTGATGCGCGGGTCGGTGGTATAGACGCCGTCGACGTCTGTATAGATATCGCAACGCTCTGCGTCGAATGCAGCGGCGAATGCCACGGCGGTCGTATCAGACCCGCCACGACCCAGCGTGGTGATGCGACCCTCTGGTGATACACCTTGGAAACCCGCGACCACGGCGACGCGCATACCTTCACCAAACTTGGCGTTGATGTTGTCGGTTGGGATTTCCTCGATCCGCGCAGATGAGTGGGCAGATGTGGTTTTCACAGGCACTTGCCAGCCTTGCCAGCTACGCGCGGGGATATCCATTTCCTGCAATCGCAAAGCCATCAGACCTGCCGTCACGTTTTCACCAGATGATACGACCGCATCATATTCACGGGCGTCATACAGCGGGGAGGTTTCATTAACCCAGCCCACCATTTCGTTGGTTTTGCCCGACATGGCGGACACGATGACGATGACGTCATAGCCTTTGGACACTTCCAACGCGACACGCTTGGATGCGCGGGCAATCCGGTCAAGGTTGGCGACGGATGTGCCGCCGAATTTCATTACGAGAGTTGGCATAATGCAGCCTTATCTTAAGATACGCGCGCTTCCTACTGGGAAGCGCACGCAAGGGCAAGATCACAAGGGCAGCGCATGGCCTTCGTATGTCTCGAAACAGCCCGTTGTCGTCATCGAAAGCGCTGTAATCCGCTCGAACAGGCCCGAAACTGATTGATCTACGGTGATTGATGCCTCTGCGCCGCCCATATCGGTCTGCACCCAACCTGGGTGGTAGATGCCCACGGCGATTCCTTCGGGCGCAAGATCGTTGGCAAGATTGCGGCCCAAATTTAGCACAGCGGCCTTAGATGCGCGATATGCGTAGGACCCGCCGCTGGATTGTGTGTTAGACCCCATCTGCGACGAAATGATCGCGATCCGCCCTGCGTTGGCCTTGCGGATCAATGGCAGCAGCGCGTCGATCGTAAAGAAAACGCCGGTCACATTGGCGGCCATTGTTTTGGCCCAAAGATCAGGGGTGTAGTCGTTCTCTAGGCTCCAGAATTTGTCGAACATCACGCCTGCGTTGCAAATCAACGTATCAATCGGCGCGCCGTCCATTGCGGCATGAAGGTCTGCGAAAGATGCGGGGTTGGTGACATCCAGCGTCAAATGGCTGTCGTCTTGGCGCGATGTGCCAATCGTGTTTTCGCCAGAGGCTGCGAATTTGTCGAAAAGGGCCGCGCCAATGCCACGGTTTGCGCCAGTAATCAAAGTTGTCATTTAATTCACCTTTTTTGACGGCATAAATGGCAGAGGAACAACGGGCACGCCGTCTTCTAGTAGTTGTCGCGCTTCCTTTGGGTTTGCCTCGCCATAGATGGGTTTGTTGGGAATAATTCCATCATGCATATCTCGGGCTTGGGTGGCAAATTTTTCGCCTACATATTCTGACGACCTCTCAACCTCGGTCCGCATCTTTTCCATTGCAGTCTGGGTCTCAGGTGCCGTGATCGCACCTTTTTTGGCAACGGACGGGGCCATGAGCGTTTTTTTAATGTGCTTGGATCCGCATGCGGTGCATTCCACCATGCCCGCCGACATCAATTTGTCGCAGGCGTCATTGGACGCAAACCAGCTTTCAAAGTGGTGGCCATTATCGCAAGAGAGGGTGAAACGTATCATTGGCTAAAGATATGTCATTGCGCGGGCGGTGCAATATCCAAACGCGCAGGATCAAAAGTGGCGACGATCTGCTTAAGACCCGGTTCATCAAGCTTTGCCGCTGCTTTTTTCAAGCTCACCCATTTGCGTTTGCGCTCCGCTTTTTCCGGCCACTTCTTGGCCACATCAGTCGCATGGATCGCATAAACTACGACCAAAACAGGGGCCACGCCGTCGTCGATGGGCTTGTCGTAGACATAGGTGCCGACGGCATTGGGAAAAACTTGGCCTGTCACGCCTGCCTCTTCGAACGCTTCGATTGCGGCACCGTCATAGGCGGTTTTCTTGTGCGTAGGCCAGCCACGGGGCAAAATCCAGCGACCCGTATTGCGCGTGGTCACAATGCAAACCTGCAGCTTGTCGTTTTTGTAGCGATAGCAAAGGGCCGCAAATTGCGCCCGCACGTCGGTCTTCCCCGCGGATCGCAGCTTCAACGGCACTGGTTTTTTCGGCGTCTTGGTCATGGCAATCGGCTTTGATCGGGATACAACATGGCGATGACCTATAGGTTCCACACCCACGCCGCAGATGCCAGCCCTCGTATGATCGGGTCCGAAATTTATCGGCACTCGCACTATGGTGATTGGCACCCGTTGCGCGTGCCGCGGGTGTCGACCGTGTTGGATTTGACCCGCGCGCTGGGCTGGTTGCCGCGTGAGCAATACATCAACAGCCCGATGGCGAAGCCTGCGGCTTTGGTTGGGTTTCATACAAGTGAGTATATCGACGCGCTTTATGCGGCAGAGGCGGATCAAGCTGTCAGCGATCAGACCCTCACCCGCCACGCCCTAGGCACCCATTCCAACCCGATCTTTGCTGAAATGTATCGTCGTCCGGCCACATCCGCTGGGGCCGCGTTGCTAGCGGGCGAGCTGTTGCGCGACGGCGGCGTGATCTATGCGCCGGGATGCGGAACACATCATGCAATGCCTGACCGCGCCAACGGGTTTTGCTATCTCAACGATCCTGTTTTGGCGATCCAGTCGCTGCGTCGGAACGGGGCTGCGCGTGTCGCCTATGTGGACATCGACGCCCATCATCCAGATGGCGTGGAAGCGGGCTTTTCGAATGATCCCGACACGCTGCTCATTTCCACGCATGAGGAAAACCGCTGGCCGCGGATGGGGGCGATCATGGATGAGGGGGCGGGCAATATGTTCAACCTGCCGATGCCGCGTGACTGCCATGATGATGATATGGCATTGGCGTTGAACGAATTTATTCTACCCACTGTGGCCGCATTCCGCCCCGACGCGATTGTGCTGCAATGCGGGGCCGATGCCGTGACCGAAGACCCCCAAGCCCGTCTGGCCATGTCTAATCGCGCCTTGTGGTCGGTCGTCGCGGCCCTGCGCCCCCTTTCGCCGCGTTATCTTGTGACCGGTGGCGGGGGTTATAACCCTTGGTCGGTGGGACGTGCTTGGACGGGTGTTTGGGCGACATTGAAAGGTTGCGATATCCCCGATGCATTGCCTGACGAGGGGCAGGCGATATTGCGGGGCCTGACATGGACAGACCCGCAGCGCACGCGTTTGCCTGAACCGCATTGGATCACAACATTGGCTGATACCCCGCGTGGTGGGCCGATCAATCCCGACCTGCGCATCCGCGTTGCGCAGCTGGCAGCGCGATTGCGGTCTTGAACATGGACGCTGTGGCGCGGATAGTCGGCGCATGAAATTGATCCTGTCCTTTTGCGCGCTGTTCGCGGCTCCCGTTGTGGCCGACCCGATCGTGGTCTTCGCCGCCGCGAGTTTGAAAGGGCCGCTCGACCAGATTGCAGGCGATATTGTCGTGTCTTATGGAGGTAGCGGAGCGCTTGCACGTCAGATCAAACAAGGCGCGCCTGCGGATGTGGTGTTGTTGGCCAATGACGCGTGGATGCAGGATTTGATTGACGCAAAGGCGGTGACCGATGTGGCCGATTTTGCGTCCAACAGCTTGGTCGTGATCGGCCCCGCAGATGCGCCTGATGTTGCGCTGGATGACCTGCCCAACGCGCTTGGCAACGGTAAGCTTGCGATGGGCTTTACCCAAGCCGTTCCCGCTGGGATTTACGGACGGGCGGCGCTGGAAAACTTGGACCTATGGGTTGCAGTCGCGCCTAATGTGGTCGAGCTGGACAATGTGCGCGCTGCCTTGACGTTGGTGGCGCGGGGCGAGGCGGCGTTTGGGATCACCTATGCCACTGATGCGCTCATCACCGATGCTGTCCGTATCGTGGCGCGCCTTGACCCCGCCGATCACCCACCGATCCGCTACAGGGGTGGATTAGTCTCTGACGACCCAGACGCCGCTGTGTTTTGGGATACATTGCGGGGGCAGGCCGGCCAAGCCGCATTTTCCACCGCGGGCTTCATCGCGCCATGATCTGGACGCCAGTCATATTATCTCTTCAGGTCGCGACATTGGCGACGCTCTGCGCGCTGCCATTGGCCGTTTTCGTGGCCTATATCCTCGCACGCAAACGGTTCTGGGGGCATGGACTGTTAAACGGATTGGTGCATTTGCCGTTGGTATTGCCACCGGTCGTCACGGGTTATTTGTTGCTCGTCGTGTTTGGCCGCCAAGGGGCGCTGGGCGCGGTGCTATATGATTGGTTCGGCATCACATTGGCATTCCGCTGGACAGGGGCGGCGCTGGCGGCGGGGATCATGGGGTTCCCGCTGATGGTCCGCGCAATCCGGTTAGGGTTCGAGGCGGTCGACGTGGGGCTAGAGGATGCTGCGCGGACATTGGGCGCATCGAATTTGCGGGTTTTTGCCCAAGTCACGTTACCGCTGATCGGCCCCGCGATGATCGCGGGCGCGGTGCTTGGGTTCGCCAAGGCGCTGGGCGAATTTGGGGCGACGATCACCTTTGTCGCGGCAATTCCGGGACAGACCGAAACGATTCCATCTGCAATTTACGCGGCCTTGCAAGTGCCCGGCCAAGAGGGCGCAGTTGTCTGGCTGGTCTGCATTTCCATCGCACTGGCTATGGGTGCATTGATCCTGTCGGAATGGCTGGCACGTCGGATGGTGGCGCGATGATCCGCGTTGATGTGCAAAAACGTTTGGGTGATTTTACCTTGAATGTGCAGTTCGATGCGCCGCGCGGGGTGACTGCGATTTTTGGCCCTTCGGGGTCTGGGAAAACAAGCGTGATCAATGCGATAGCAGGGCTGATGCGACCCGATTCTGGGTCCATTGCGCTCGATGACCGCGTATTATTCGACAGCACGCAGTCGGTGCCCGTGCAAGGCCGCAAGCTCGGCTACGTCTTCCAAGACGCCCGACTGTTCCCGCATTTGTCCGTGTCGAAAAACCTGACATTTGGTGGTCGGCATGACCACGAAAAGGTCATTGATTTGCTCGGGCTAGAGGGTCTTTTGGCGCGCAAGCCAGCCGGCTTGTCGGGCGGCGAAAAACAGCGGGTGGCTTTGGGTCGGGCACTGATGAGCAACCCAGACATGCTGCTGCTAGACGAGCCGCTTGCCGCGCTTGATGCGCGCCGGAAACAAGAAGTGCTGCCTTATCTGATCCGCCTGCGCGACAATCTGAACATGCCGATGGTCTATGTCAGCCATGCGATGGAAGAAGTGACGCAGCTGGCCAATCATCTGGTGATCTTGGCCGATGGATGCGTGGTAAAACACGGACCCTTGGGCGCGGTTTTAGCCGATCATGCCTCTGTTGCGATGCTGGGTGCACGCGATGTGGGCGCGGTTATTATGGCCAAGGTCGTAGGCCATGATATGGAGGATCAACTGACCGAAGTCAGTTTTGATGGCGGCCGGATCAACCTGTCCGGACATGTCGGCACCATTGGTGATGCCATCCGTTTTCGCATTCCCGCCCATGACATCATCTTGGCGGGGGCTGTGCCCAGCCAAATCTCTGCCCGCAATGTTTTGCCGGTGACGGTCACTGCGATTGATGCAAGCAAGGACGGTGTTTCTGTGTCGCTATCTGCCGGTCAAACCCCGCTTTTGGCGCGGATCACGCAAGCCAGCGCGCGCGACATGAACTTAACCGTAGGCGCAAAGATTTTTGCGATCATCAAAGCCACCGCTGTCGCACCGACGCGCTAGTCCCACATCACGATTGCGCGCAAGCCCAAAATATGGGATTTGCGGAGGCAACCGAAAAGGAACGCCCCATGGCCGATGCATTGCAATCCCAAATTTTGCGAGTGTTTGAAGACGAAGCGGCCGCCTTGCAGAAAACTGGCCCGCAAGTCGCTGATCAGATTACTGAAGTTGCGGCGTTGATGCACCGCGAAGCGGGGCGCGTTGTGGTCACGGGCATCGGTAAATCAGGTCATGTAGGTCGCAAGATTTCCGCCACCCTCGCATCCATCGGCAAACCCGCCTATTTCGTGCATGCAACAGAGGCGTCCCATGGCGACATGGGCAACCTTGTGGATGGCGACATCGTGCTGGCCCTGTCCAATTCCGGCGAAACGCCAGAGCTTTCGGATGTGATCCATTACTGCCGGTCGCGGGGATTGCCATTCGTGGCAATCACGTCCCAAGCGGGCAGTGCGCTCGCCAGTTTCGCGACCCATAAAATCATCTACGAACCCGTGACCGAAGTCTGTGCCATTGGCCGTGCGCCCACCACATCCACGACTGTTATGATGGTAATCGGCGACGCATTGACGGTTAGCCTGTCACGGCTTTTGGGCACGACGGACGACGATTTCGGACGGTTCCATCCTGGCGGCAGCCTTGGCGCACGTCTGAAGGTTGTGAGTGAGATTGCCCATAGTGGTGCCGATTTACCAATGGTGGCTGCTGGAACATCGATGCATGATACGATGATCAAGATTTCAGAAAAGGGGCTAGGTGTGGCGCTGGTGCGTGATGCCGACAATCGCCTGACCGGTATTATTACGGATGGCGATTTGCGCAGGCAGGGACCAGACGTCTGGGATAAAACCGCAGGTGAAGTCGCAAATTACACCCCCTTTACCATTGCGCCTGATACCTTTGTCAGCACCGCGTTAGAAAAAATGCAGGCCCGCAAAATCACGTCGCTTGTCATCGCCCAAGACGGTGAATTATCGGGCCTGATCCACATCCACGATTGCCTGCGCCTAGGAGCGAAATAATGTCAGCTGCTATCATCATCCCAGCGCGCTATGCGTCGCAACGCTACCCCGGCAAACCGCTTGTGGAACTGCGCGACGGGTCGGGCGTGTCGAAAACCTTGATCGAACGGAGCTGGGACGCTGCGGTCGCAGTTCTGGACGCCGCCGATGTTTATGTCGCGACCGATGATGACCGGATCGCCGATTGCGTGCGCGGGTTTGGCGGGCAGGTGATCATGACCGATCCGGCCTGCCGCAACGGCACCGAACGCTGTGCGCAAGCGGTCGAGGTTGCGGGCATCGACGCGGATATTATCGTGAACCTACAAGGTGATGCGCCGCTGACGCCCGCGTGGTTTGTCGCCGATTTGATCGCCGCTATGGAAGCCAACCCCGTCGACATGGTCGCGACCCCTGTGCTGCGCTGCGACGCGGAAACCCTGCAGAACTTTCGCGACGATCGTGCTGCTGGTAAGGTTGGTGGCACCACTGCCGTTTTCGGTGCGGATATGAACGGCCTTTATTTTTCTAAAGAGGTCATTCCCTATCTTCCCCCCGAAGGCCCCGACCCAAATCAGCCAATCCCAGTTTATCATCATGTTGGGGTCTACGCCTACCGTCGTGCAGCTCTGGCCGATTATGCCGCCGCTACGCCGATGCCATTGGAGACCCTCGAAGGGTTGGAACAACTCCGGTTCTTGGAACTTGGCCTGCCTGTGCGCTGTGTCGAAGTCGACGGCAAAGGCCGTGTATTTTGGGAACTCAACAACCCCGTTGATGTCGCCCGTATTGAAAAGGTGCTTGCATGACGACCCAAGTGAAAATCCGCGATCTTTCCATCGCCAATGACCTGCCATTCACCCTGATCGCAGGGCCGTGCCAGATTGAAAACGCCGATCACGCGATGAAAACAGCCGAAGCGATTGCAAAAGCTTGCGCCGCTGTCGGCCTGAATTTCATCTACAAGTCGTCCTATGACAAGGCGAACCGGTCCTCTGTTGGGACTGCGCGCGGTATCGGCATCGACGAAGGTCTGCGCATCCTGCAAGATGTTGGCGCGGCCTTTGACTGTCCGACGCTTACCGATGTGCACGATGCGGCCCAATGCGCCCGTGCGGCGGACGCCGTAGACATTCTGCAAATTCCTGCGTTCCTTTGCCGACAAACCGATCTGTTGCTGGCCGCTGGAAAAACGGGTGCGGCGATCAATGTTAAAAAGGGGCAGTTCCTTGCACCTTGGGACATGACCCATGTCGCCAACAAAATCGCAAGCACCGGCAACGAGCGCATCATCTTATGCGACCGCGGCACCAGCTTTGGATATAACACTTTGGTCAGCGATTTCCGCGGCTTACCGATCATGGCACAAACCGGATACCCTGTAATGTTCGACGCGACGCACTCTGTTCAGCAGCCAGGCGGACAAGGCACCACCAGCGGCGGGCAGCGTGAATTTGTACCAACACTGGCACGTGCTGCCGTGGCTGTGGGCGTATCTTCGGTGTTCATCGAAACGCACGAGGACCCTGACAACGCACCATCAGATGGACCCAACATGGTGCCGACAGATCAGTTGCAAGCACTGCTTGCGCAGCTCGTCGCATTGGATCGCGTCGTCAAAGGTTAGATCATCGGGTGCAATGTCACGCGCGGATCAGCCGCAAGGAGCGCTTCAACATAGGCTTTTTCCGACCCAAAATCATGGGGGACTTGAGCCGCTGTGCGACTGCCTGACAGCGATTGCGACGCGAAAAAGTCAAAGCCATGCAGGTGGATTTCTAACGCCTCTGAGTGACGCACCAGATCAATAACCATTAGACCCGTGGTTGGGCGATGCCCAAGTTGTGATGCGATGGCGCGCGACGCCTCAGCTGGATAGACATGCAATTTACCGAAACGCGCAAGATGCCAAGGAATACGGCGTCGTTTTCTTGTCATCCATAGACACAACTGAGGTGCGCGTTGCGTCACAATTTTTGATGGTATCGGCGTCGAAAGGGCTATCCAATCTGTGCGCGCACCATGAGAGGAGGGGTCCGGAATTGGTGCGCCATTGATCCTAATAATAAGGTCTGCGGCTTCGATCGTGGCGCCTTGTTGGGTCTGCCCTAGTGCCCTAGCGTTTCCGACGATGGCAACGGTTTTTCCGGCCAACGCCGAAGTAACCTCAGCGGAAGTTTTGGAATACCTCTTCAACGCAGCTTCATCTCCAAGCAGTCTTGCGAGCAGAAACCGGATCAAGAGCTCGCTCCTTTGGCCAAGGCCGCAATATCAGAGAAAAGTTGTTTGGATGCATCCCTCGTGCGCTGTCGAAACTCAGCAATTGCAATTAGTTCGTCCGTAGTGAATGGCGCAGAGGCAGGCGGCGGTTTCAACTGTGCTAATGAGCGCATGCGCGACGTGCCGAGCCCCGCGTCGATCAGTAATCGTTCAATCTTGGACGCATTTGATGTCACTGCCAAAAATGGCGTTTCCGTTAGCATCGACAAACAAACCGCATGAAATCGGCCAGTTAGATGCAAGTCCGCTGTCGCAAGTTCAGCCAGATAAGCAGCCTCGTTGGCGGGCATCACGAAAGGAGGGCGTCGGCCCGCAAATACGCCATTGTACAGGCGATACAGCATGCCGCGCGCCAATGACCAATTCCAAATGCGCCCACGCAGCGTTTTGGTCGGAACAAAGCGCGCCATGGGGATTTGGGTTGCTGCTTGCGCAAGAGCTTTACGCACAGGGAATTTGACGCTGTCCCCGACAATAACGCCAGATCGTGGTGCGTTGCTTGGCGGGGCAAGCGCCGATAGGGACAAATCGGGCAACCAGCGCGCGGGCTTGCCGCTCGCAAGGGTCAGGGCCTCGGCACTTTTGCTGTCACGCGCGGACAAAAGATCGCATTTTTCTAACCATGCGTTCCAGTGCGCAGGATTGTCTTGATAAAGCGCATTGACCAAGGCAACAGGCGTGTTCTTGCGGTTAGGATGGTCCACGATTTTTAAAAGTGTTTCGCCGGCGGGTTTGCCATGATGCAATGTGCCTTCGCCATTGATGACAATCACATCAGCAGTTGAAAGCGCGGCCAAGAATGCAGGATCATTGGCCCAGTCGTGTCGCGCAGGGGACCGCGCGACAATGTCCAGCCCAGCCGCGGTCAATCCATCGCAAAGCAGCCGCATGACGCGCGCGCACCCGTGATGATAGCGGGTGGAGGTGTCGTTAATAATGACGGCCTTGGGGTTCTGGATCATAGTCTACACGTTCTATGGAATGGTGTGCCAACGCACAAGGTTGAAACGGGTTTCCTCGGATCGCATGATGCCGTAATAGACATGAAACGAGCAATGGGTGTACGGACTGTGTTGGGATTCATGAGAAAATTGCTTGTGCAGAAAACTGCAGCCACATCAACTGATCTCAAAACGGCCACGGGCCGCGCAAGCGCGATGCGCTGGTTTTATTGGCGCGACCATCATGTGTTGCGTTTGAAATGGCATAATTTCGCACAGGTTGCACCGGGTGTTTACCGTTCCAACCAACCGGATATGAAACGTCTAAAGACCTATCAAAAGTTGGGTGTAAAATCGGTTCTAAATTTGCGCGGCGAAAGCAAAAAGCCATTTTTTGCACTGACCCAAGAGGCATGTGATGCGGCAGGTATGAACCTGCACACAATCAACAAATTATCGGCCAGCAAGGCCCCGGATCAGGCGGCACTGCTTGAGATTTTTGGCATTTTCGACAGGGCTGAGCGCGGTTTGTTGATTCATTGCCGGTCCGGCGCGGATCGCACTGGATTAATCAGCACGTTCTATCTGGTCGACAAATGCGGCATGCCGTTGGCACAGGCACGCAAACATTTGTCGCTGCGCTATTTGCATATACGCTGGTCAGCCTCCGGCATTCTGGACATGATGCTGGATGATTTCGCAGCCGTCGAAGGCAGCAAATCTCTGCGTGAATGGATTGCCGAGGACTATGATGCGACTGACCTGACCGCCCGTTTTAAGGGTTAGGCTTTCAACGTCGCGATGATTAATTCAGCGGTCTTTTGTGCCGCTCCGATTGATGGTGTTATCTGTGCGTTGCGGGGCTTGGGCGACGCCAAAAGGGACGTGACCTTTGCACCCAATGCCATCCCATCGTTGACCGTAAAGGCGGCGCCGTTTTGCATCAGTGTGGCGAAACCCTCGTCGTGATTTCTGTGGCGCGGACCCGTCAAAACCTTGCACCCGAACTGAGCAGGTTCGAACGGGTTATGGCCGCCTTCGTCACCAAATGATCCGCCCAAAAATACGATGTCAGCGCATGAAAATAGCGTTCCCAATTCGCCTAAAGTATCCGCCAAATAGATCGCCGTTTCGGCGGTGATTGGGTCGGAGCTACTGCGTTGTGATACCGTCAAATCTGTGGCGATACGCCGGATGTCAGTCGCACGACGTGGATGGCGGGGCGCCCAAATTAGCAAGGCATCAGGCTGCGTCTTGCGGATGATATGACAGGCGGTCACAACGGCTGCCTCGTCGGCAGCGTGGGTGGATGCGGCAATCCAAACTGGGCGCGCGCCGATGTCTGACATCAGATTTTTGGCAATGTCATTATCCACTGGTAGGGCGGTGGCTTCTGCCCGCAAATCCCCAAAGTAATGCACCGAATGTGCGGTCAATCCGATCCCGATTAGATCATCGCGCACCGCCGTGGATTTGCATGTGATCGCATCGAAAAGGGACAAGACGAACTGATGCAAGTTAGGTGATTTGCGGCGTGAAGATGAAGGGCGGGCGTTGATTAACGTCATAGGAATTTCGCGCGCATTTATAGCCAGCAAGAGCCTCGGCCACAGATCCCCCTCTACGAAAATGGCGCTATCGGGCGACCAATGATCAAGAAATCCGCTGACTGCGCGGGGCATGTCCAATGGTAAGAATTGGTGGACCGCATCGGGCATTTCTTGTGCCACCCAATCAGCGCCGCTGTCGCTGAAGGTCGTGATAAGAATACGGGTGTTTGATAGTTTGGACAGACGTGCGAACAGGGCGCGGCATTGGCCCAGTTCGCCTAAACTTGCCGCATGTATCCAGACGAGCTTAACCCCAATAGGCCGCTTTGCTGCCGTGTGTCCCATGCGTTCGGAATATCGGGATGGGTCGGCCCCGCTTTTGCTGTGCCAAACCTTCACCAACAGCTCAATCAGCGGCGCAAAAAGCCACGTAATTCCTAACCAAATTCTGATTTTTATCGGCATGTTTTGCGGGCTTCTTTAATTGTGCCAAACACTAGCGCGCACCATGGAACTTGTCATCAGCAAGCTTTGCGGCGCAGTTTGGGTTGGCAATATGCCTTGCTGCCGCGTAATGAAAGGCATCAAACACTCGCCCCTTCCGAATGAAAGCCCATCCGTGCGTAGATTTTTGCAAGCCATCAAGGATATTTTTCGGTCTTACAACGCGACATTCGGGCCCGCGTTCAAAGATGAGGCGGACCGTGCCTTGGGCGAAGCTCATTTCTGGTATCACGATCACCATATGCTCCGACATCCTTGGGCAAACGAACGGGAATTTGCTACGGGTGCGTGGCGGGCCAATCAACCGAACCCCGAACGAATTGCCGACTATGCGAAACGCGGTATCAAGTCGATTTTGACATTGCGCGGCTCTGCCAATCTAAGCCACTTCCTATTCGAAAAAGAAGCCTGTGCCGCCCATGGGATTGCTTTGACCAGTATCGCGCTAAGCGCGCGTAATGCAGCGCCCAAAGAAGAGTATTTGGCCTTGCTAGATCATTTTGAGGCCATCGAGAAACCGTTTCTGATCCATTGCAAATCAGGTGCAGATCGCACGGGGATTGCGGCGGCGTTTTATCTTTTGCACATGGAAAACGCCCGCCTTAGTGATGCGCGTGGTCAGTTGTCGTGGAAATACCTGCATCTGAGGTGGACTAAAACGGGTATCCTTGATGCCATTTTGGACAGCTACGAACGTGATCTGAACGCGCACGGCCCCATTCCACTGCGTGATTGGTTGTCGCTATATTACGACCGCGACGCGGTCACTGCGGCATTCCATAAACGCTAGGGGCAGGTTAGGGCTTGCTCGATTTGTGTGATCACGCAAGCGCCCTCAAGCGCATTTGCATCGGGCGACACCGCGAATACCATCAAATCTTCTGCCGCTGGGAATGAATTGCGCAATCGCGCGGCGATGTCTTCGGGACTGAATGCGGCAATGGCGTCACCCAAGTTAGGGGCCAATGCTGTATCTTGTCCGTCAAGGGCAAGTTCCAGCAATGTGCGCGCCACGACATTCACAGAACGTACGTTCTTGGTTGTGCCGTCGGCCGTTGCTTGTTGGATGTTTGGCAAGGCGTCGAAGTTTGGGTTAGTGCGAAACTCCCTATAGGCCGCAATCGCCACATCCTTGGCCGCTGTTAACTGGGTGGTTTCAACCTCGCCTGTGATGAACATAAATCGCGTGGCGCGGTCATAGTTTGAAAACCCTGCTTGCAGCCCATAGCTTGCGCGCAATTCGGTGCGTACTGCATCGAACAGGGGGCCTGATCCGGCTTGACCAAAAACCTCTAAGGCAAGCAAATCAATCAGGTCGCCGCCTTCAGCCGTTGAGGGCAGTTGGCCGATAATCGCAAGCGAGGTTTTCTGCGCCTCAGGGCGGTGCACGAGGATCGAACGCGGAGAGAAATTTGCCGGTGCCGGGTTCAGTTGCGTGGCATCGCCCTTGGGCAATTGCGCCAAAATGCGGTCAATCACATCACCCGCGTCGGCCTGTGAAATCGCGCCCGTGACGGCAATTGTCAGGTTCGCTTGGGCCAGCGTTTCTTTGTGCCATGTCAAAACGTCTTCGCGTGTGACAGCGTCGATTTGATCGAGATCAGGCAGATTCAAATAGCTGCGAAGCGGCTGATCGCCCAAAATCGCCAAAATTGCCGCGCTCCACATTGCATTGGACGATTGGGTGCGGGCCTGCTCCATATTGGCGCGCATGCCGTCTTTGACGCGAGCGAGCCATTCGGGGGTAACCTGTGGCCGCACCAGCATTTCGACAACTATGTCGACAACCTCGTCCACATATTCTTTGGGAAACTCTACTTCACCGATGGCATGGTCAGGCCGCACAGACAAATGACCATAGGAGTTTTTGTCTTCGAACAATTCCAACACGTCTTGTGGGCGCAAATCCTTGGTGCCGCCGCTAAGCAGCGTTTCCGCCGCGACATAAGGGGTCGCTGGGTTGCGCGAGCCGTCAAATGCCCAATTCATCGGCCAAGATAATCGGCATGAAGGTAAAGGCATGACCTGCAGGGGACACGGCGTCCACGACTTTACGATTGGCAGGGTCTTCTTTGCAGGATGCAAGGAGGACGAGGAGGGCGATGCTGACCAACTGACGAAGCATGGCGTGTGTTACCTTTCTGGCGTGACACGGCGGACGACGTGACGATAAGGGGTGGAAAGATTGTGCAACAGCGCATTGACGTCCTGACGTGTGATCGTTTTCAGGGTGCGGCGTTCTTCGGAAAGGGTGGTCATAGGATCCCCTGTCTGGAGTGCCGACAAAACACTGTTCTTATTATAGTTTGAAACATCGGTAACAGCATCAATGTCAGACATGAGGCGGCTGTGTATCCGGTCGAAAGAGGCGTCTGACACACCGTTCAACGCGGTTTTCCGAAACGTGGTTTCAAATGCGGCTTGTAAATCATCCAACGCCACGCCGCTGTCCGGATTGGCGACAAAGTCGAATTCGACATGCGCGCGCCCAGCCAACCGCAGGGTCACCCAAAACTGGCTCGCGACAAAGTTGTCGAAGCGCAATGCCCCAGCAAGCCCCTCTGGTAGGGTCGAATCCAAAATGTCTTGGGCGATTTCCAGAATCAGGCCGCAACGCAATGCGGTGCCGCAAGCGGGCATCGGGGTCAAAGTCCGCCAGATCAACGTATCCTGCACGGCAGTGGGGCTGGCAACATCGGCGGTGTCATGCAGCGGTGCCATATCGTCACCAATAATCGCAACAACTGGCAGCGGTGCCGTAGTCTGGGACGGTGCATCTATTGCGGCGATTGCGGTTTGCAGCTTTGCCGCGTCAATATTGCCAAACGCGAACAACGTGGCCTGTGCCAAGAGATGCGTTTGCGCATGCAGCAAATGGGCCTGCGCTAAGTCAAAGTCAGGGATCGTGTCTGGCCGCCCAATAACGGACCGCCCGCGAGGCATGCCGGCAAACAACAGGTCGCTTACTTCACGCGCGACGCCCTGTAACGGGCGTTCTGTGACGCGGACATCGTATTCGCGTGCGACAATGTCGCGCTCTTGCTTGGCGAATGTGTCGGCCAATGAAATTGGGGCCGCAATGCGGGCGAGCGAGCCGACAGTCTGCGTGATTGTGTCAGGGTTGGCCTGCTGCCAATAGCCGGTGGCGTATAAATTCGTCCAAGCATTGGAATGGGCCTTTAACGCGCGGGTTTGATCGGGGCCTTTCATTGCGCTGAGCCAAGCCAAATGTTCGACATAATGGGCCAGCCCTTCGGCATAAGGATTTTGCGCCTCGCCGGATGGAAACACCAAATGGATGAAAGCGCTGTCAATCTCAGGGTTGTTCAAGACCAATGCCTGCTTGAACACGTTTTGCTGAACCTCACGTGGTTCGGTATTTGGCGCCAACAGATTGGCCCCGAACAACAGATACCCCCCGACGAAAAGGCCCAATACCATCACAGAAGCCGTCAATGCTCTCATTGCGATGGACTGCAAAGTAAAGTGACGTTCACTGGAAACTCTTTTTTAGTCTTTGAAATAAGTTATTTAGCCAGACCTTTCGTAAAGGTGGTCTCTGGGCTTCGCAACCTAAAAGCGAACAAATGCGGGGTAATTCTGCTACCTGGTCTTTAACCAGCCTTGGTCGCGGATCGCTTTTCGATGATATGCGCTGCATATTTTTGCAGCAAAACAGCATCGTAGAATTCGTAGATGTCAGCGCGGTATTGGGTGTGGCTGCGCAAATAGTCCAGATAGGGCCGCAAATGGGCATAGATCGTGCCGGACGCGATCAGGGTTTGTTCGTCTACATCGCCTTCTGCCGAAAATGCATCAACAGTCACAAGCGTGAACATATGAGCCGTGATGGATTTCTGATCAAAGACGTCGTTTGACAAAATCACCCCAAGGAATTCGAAAAAATTTAAAACAGGGCGATAGTTTTGAAGCCAGTCTTTGCTTGCCAAAAGCTCTGATGGGTCGTCGCCGTATTTCTTGACCAAATCGTCCAAGGTAACGGCGGGTTTTGCCAGAATCCGATTGCGTGCTTCATAAACAGTTTGCCAGCGGTCCATGATCTCAAAGAAAATCTTGGTGGTTTCGCTGTTCTGTAGCATTTTCACTTGCCCGCGCGCGCGGTTCAGCTGAATGGTCAGGTAAATCAGTTGGGTGATAATTAGCAGGATCCCAATCGCGCCAACTCTGGCATTAAAGACCGTCCAAAACTCTGTGAAATCATTGGCGCGAAAGAAGTCTTGGAACATATGTAGCTCCTTGCGATGTCAATTTTGATGCGGGCGAGGCGGCCCGTTGTCAAGTTTGGCTAATCGCTCGACATGGCTTTGGGTTGTGGATAGATTCGGTGGCAAGTGAATGGTGACCACGCATCGGCGGTCCCAATGAAAGGCCGTCATCAATGACAGATCGCGCAGCACCATCCGCAACTGATCCGTTTGCGGCCGTGCAGGCACTGATCCTGCAACATGCAAAACGCGGTGCAGACCAATTGGCTGTTCACACGCAAGGCCACTTGCGTGCAGCGGTCCGAAGCCTGACAGCGGCCAAAGGCACGCATATCGTCATTGTGACGGGTTTCTTTATCGGCAATCAGGCGGATGGACATCCCGAAACCGATGGGCCGATTGGGGCCGCGCAACTGGCGCATTTCCTTCAGTTGGCGGGCTGGCAGGTGACGCTGATCACCGATCAGAACTGCGCGGCGGCGGTGCAATGTGCCCGAGATGTTTTGCATGCGCAGTTTAATGTCCGTATCCTGTCGACCTTGGATGACATCTCACAGCTCCGTTCCGCATGGGATCAAGGCATAAATGCCCCATCGCATATCATTGCAGTTGAACGCGCCGGACCTGCCGCCGATGGGGCTCCCCATAATATGCGCGGGGTTGATATATCTGCGACCACCGCGCCGTTGCATGAGTTGTTTGCGGGAAAAGCAGCCATTCCGACGATCACCATTGCAGATGGTGTGAATGAAATTGGTATGGGCGTGATGCCAGCATCCGCTGTGGCGGAACTTGGCCCTATCGATGCAGCGATCCATTGCACGATCAAGGTGGATCATGTCGTCTTGGCGGGCGTATCGAATTGGGGTGCCGTTGGGTTTGCCGCCGCCGCCACGCTGCTCGATCCCGCGCTGCAACAAGACCTGAATGCGGTCTTTGACCCGACGGTTGGGGACGCCATCGCTCAAGCGCTTTGCGATGGTCAAATTGCTGTCGACGGCGTCACCAACACGTTTACCACCGAGACGGTTGATGGCATATCCGCAAAAATCGGCCATTCCGTGACCAAGTCTGTGTTGGCAGTTGCCATCGCGGTCCAAAAATTGGATTAGGTAACCCATGGTTTCAAACGCTTTTACACTTGTCACGCCGACCATCACGCCGGCGACTGGGACAGTCGAACTTCACTACCGTGGCAGCGATGGCACGGCATTCACAGAAACACTGCAATTTGCGCCATTTGATGGGGTGTCAGATGCGCAGATGACGTGCCTGCAACGCGCCGTGCGGCTGACGCATCTGGTAGCTGGCGTCAGCTACTACAAACTGGATTTCGGCAAGCTGTTTGATCACGCCATCTATGATCTGACCGCGACAGAATCCGCATTGCTAAACGCTGTTTATACCATTGGCCTGTCCGAATTTATTTTGGTCAACGGGCTGGATCATACCGACGCGCCACAATTCACCGCAACGGCCAAAGGCTTCGCGCCGGTTGACTTGCACGACCAAATCAATGGCTACCTTGTGCCAATTGGCGGCGGCAAGGATTCCGTGGTCACACTCGAAGCGATGAAAAAACTCGGCGGCGTTATCGGTTTCCACGTGGGTCACCATGCGGTGGTTGATGAAATGGCCGAAACAGCGGGCGTGTCTTCGGTGTCCGTGACGCGCAAAATTTCCGAAACCTTATTCGCCAAAAACGAGGCCGGTGGGCTGAACGGCCACATCCCCGTGACCGCGATCAATAGTTGCATATCAATCATCCAAGCCATCATCGGCCAAAATGTGGGCGTCGCGTTTTCCAATGAACGTTCGGCCAACGTCGGCAATACTATTGCCACGGATGACTTCACCGTGAACCACCAGTGGAGCAAATCGATTGAGTTCGAAACACTGTTCCGCGACGTCGTACATGGGTCCATCACGCCAAGCATCAGCTATTTTTCCGCCCTGCGCGCGCTAAGCGAAATTGCGATTGCCAAGGCGTTCGCCGGTTTAGATCAATACCATCCCGTGTTCACCAGCTGTAACCGCGCGTTCAAAATCCGTGGCCGCGACCACGTAAAATGGTGCGGCGAATGCGAAAAATGCCGCTTTGTGTTTCTGATCTTCGCGTGTTTCTTGCCTGTCGACTATCTGGAACAAACGCTGGGCTTTAACGCGCTGGCAGACATGGACGCGATGCCTGATTATCTGGGCATGGTCGGCGCGCCCGGCACCCGCAAACCACTGGAATGTGTCGGTGAGGTCGAAGAGGTCCATTACGCGTTCCAAAAACTGCTATCCGATGAAAAGACAGCGCAGCTGGCTGTCGTTGCGGAAATCGGCAAGCGGATGGACGGGGCATTCCCTGCCACGATGGAAACCGCCGCCAAAGATATGTTCACCCCGCGCGGGACGCATTTTGTGCCTGATGAAGTCAGCGAAATTCTCGAGAAGATGATCAATGGTTAACCTGCCCAATACCATTTTGGTCTGGGGGCTTGGCGTTGAATCAACTGCGCTGTTCCGCTTCTTAACGCGGGTGTCATGGGGCGGGACTTGTCTGATCTATGCCGATGGTGGCGGCCTGTCCCAATCCGACCTGCGCGACGACTATCCGACCCTAAACCTGACCGTGTTGGACGATGCAGGGCTAGCAGATGCATTGGAGGCGGTGACACTTGTGGCGCGTTCGCCCGGCGTATCAATCTACCGTGACGAACTGGTCGCATTCGCAAAACGTGACGGCTGCCGCACTGCCACATCGACAAGCATCGCGCTGGGCATGTTGAACCTAAACAACAGCATCGGTGTGACAGGCACCAAGGGCAAAAGCTCGACCTCGACCATGCTCCGCGACATGTTGGCCGATGGCGAAAACGACGTCGTGCTCGCGGGCAATATTGGTCGCCCGTTGATTGACTATCTGCCACTGGAAAACGCGGACACGCGGTTTGTGATCGAATTGTCGAGCTATCAAACCTCGGACATCGTGGATTTTCCAAAGGTTGCTATCATGCTGAACCTATATGCGGATCATCTCGATTGGCATCATGGTGTTAAAAACTATCAGGCCGACAAACTGCGCCTGATCAACAACGATCAGACTGCATGGTGCGCGGTCAACGCCGCGCTACGGGGGTCCGATTTGGTGACCACGCAGGCCGACATCGCATGGTTTAACGCGCCTGATGCTATTCATTTCGCCGATGGACAGTTCCACGTGGATGGCGTCACCTATGACGGCACAGCCTTGCTGAACCGACTGGGCAGTCACATGATGGAAAACGCCTGCGCTGCGCTGACAGTGGCGCAGCATTTCGGCATTGATGTGGACACTGCATTGGCGCGGCTCTCTGGGTTCGAGGCGCTAAATCATCGACAGCAGGTTTTGGATGTTGGGGAAACAGTCACATTCGTCGACGACAGCATTTCCACCACCCCTGAATCTACGATGGCTGCGCTTGATCGTTTTGCACATGACCGCCTGCACCTTATTGTGGGTGGGGCGGACCGCGGCGTTGATTACGACGCGCTGATCACCAGGCTTTGGTCAGCGGATATCGCCAGCGTCACATTGGTGGGCGAGGTGGGCCAGCGGCTCAACCTTGCGTTCGCAGCCATGCGTGATGCGGGTGGCCATAGCCACGCGGCTATTGTCTTTGCAGATACGTTAGAGGCAGCAGTTGCTGATCTTGCGCTGCAATCTGGTGATACTGTGCTGTTGTCTCCAGCGGCATCAAGCTATGATCAGTTTAAGAATTTCGAGCAACGGGGCAGGGCGTTCGAGCAATACGCAAAACAACGCGGCCTTTAATCCAACTAAAAGAGTGATGACGTCACAATGACAAACCCGACCAAGACCACAATTCCTATGTCCGATAAACTTGCCGGTGTCCGGTACGAGCTCCGTGGGAAAGTCTTGGCCGCCGCCGAAAAAATTGAAGCCGCCGGTGAAAAGGTGTTGAAACTCCACATTGGCAACCCCGCACCATTTAACTTTCACGCCCCTGAAAGCCTGCATGAAAGCGTCGCTGCTCACCTGCGCGACGCTCAGGGTTACACCACGAGCAAGGGCTTGCTGTCCGCGCGCACCGCGATTGTTGACAACTTGACCGCGCGGGGTGTCGAAAACATCAAGGCCGACAATATTTTCATGGGCAATGGCGTGTCCGAACTGATTGTTATGGCGTGTCAGGCCCTGCTCAATAACGGTGACGAGGTTTTGATCCCCGCACCTGATTATCCGCTATGGACCGCTGCTGTGCGGTTGGCCGGCGGCAAGGCCGTGCATTACCTGTGCGACGAAGCAGAAGACTGGTTCCCTTCCGTGGATGACATGCGCGCCAAATTGACGCCAAACACCAAGGCCGTCGTGCTGATCAACCCCAACAACCCGACTGGCGCCGTCTATAGCGAAGACCGGTTAAAAGAGATCGCGACATTCGCCGCCGAAAATAACCTCGTGGTGTTTTCGGATGAAATCTACAGCCGGATTGTGTTCGATGATGCTGTTTTCATCCCAATGGCCAAGATTATCCAAGACCTCGACAGTCGCGTTTTGTGCATGTCGTTTGACGGCATTTCCAAAAACTCGTTTGCCGCTGGTTTCCGCTGTGGCTGGATGACGTTGAGCGGGGATCTGGACGGTGCCGCCGATTATATTACGGGATTGATCATGCTGGCGTCCCTGCGCCTTTGTCCCAATGTGCCTGCCATGTTCGCGGTCGAAGCCGCGTTGACGCAACCTGATGGCATGGCCGATCTGTTGGCACCCGGTGGACGGCTTTATGAACAACGCGCCTTGGCGCACCGCGTGGTTAACAGCATTCCGGGCATGTCCTGCACGATGCCCAAAGGCGCGTTTTACCTGTTTCCGAAATTCGATCCCAAAGCATTGGACATCGGCAACGATGAAGATTTCGCAATGGGGCTTTTGCAAGAGCACAAGGTTATGATTGTTCCTGGCACGGCGTTCAACTACCCAACCGAAGACCATTTCCGCATCGTATTTCTCTCTGAAATTGAAGAACTGGACATGGCGGTGAATGCGATCAAGACGTTTTCAATCGCGCGTCAAGGATAAGAATTTCTTATCGGATTGATAGTTATAAATAATTTGTGATGATGCCATGATCCCCTTACCCTGCGGTGAAAGAGGAATTGGGATCAGGTCATATGACAAAGCAATCCGCGCGACTTGGCGTTGATATTGGCGGCACCTTTACGGATGTCGTATTGGAACTCGGTGAGGCCAGTTTTTCAACCAAGGTTCTGACAACTTATATTGCGCCCGAAAACGCGATTATTGACGGGATGCATCAGGTTTGCGCTAAGGCGGGCATCGCACCCGCCGCAATCACGCAGATCATTCATGGCACGACCTTGGCTACAAATGCGCTGATCGAACGGCGCGGTGCCAAAACCGCGCTCATTACGACCGAAGGGTTTCGTGATGTTATCGAGATGCGCACGGAGTCGCGTTTCGAACAATATGACCTGAATCTAACCCTGCCAGAGCCGCTTTTGCCGCGCCAAATGCGCTACACCGTGCCGGGCCGGATGGACGCCAGCGGCAATGAGCTGTTGCCGCTGACCCGCGCAGATATTGAACCAGTGGTCGCGGACATCGTGGCGGCTGGTTATGAAAGCATCGCGGTTGGCTTGATCCATTCCTATTTGAATGACGCGCATGAACGTCTCGTGGCCGAGGTGCTGGCCGACATGATGCCCGACGCCATGGTGTCGCTGTCGTCCGAAGTGTCCCCGCAAATGCGCGAATACGAACGGTTCAACACCGTGGTGGCCAACGCCTATATCAAACCACTGATGAAATCGTATTTGGGCCGGCTAGAGGGCCGTTTGCGTGACGAAGGTGTCGA
This sequence comes from uncultured Roseobacteraceae bacterium, assembly GCA_964022435.1. Lineage (GTDB taxonomy): Bacteria > Pseudomonadota > Alphaproteobacteria > Rhodobacterales > Rhodobacteraceae > Yoonia. The sequence goes on from CAXIAL010000002.1 coordinate 35,136, forward strand.
TTGCAATATCTTCCTGATGCACTCTGGCGGCGGTATCATTTCCATCGAAAACGCGGCGGAGTTCCCCGTGCGGTTGGTCGAATCCGGTCCCGCTGGTGGTGCTGTTTTCGCGGCCAATATCGCTGCGCGTTATGGATTGGACAAGGTGCTGTCGTTCGACATGGGCGGCACCACGGCCAAGATTTGCCTGATCAAAAACCAGACGCCGAAAACATCCCGCGTGTTCGAGGTTGCCCGCACTTACCGTTTCAAAAAAGGGTCGGGCATGCCCATTTCGATCCCTGTGATCGACATGGTTGAAATCGGGGCTGGCGGCGGGTCACTGGCCCATGTGGACGCCATGCGCCAAATCCGTGTGGGGCCAGAAAGTGCTGGGTCCGAACCTGGTCCGGCCTGTTACGGGCGCGGCGGGGCAAAGCCCGCGGTGACCGACGCCGATCTGGTTTTGGGTAAACTCGACCCCGCCAATTTCGCAGGCGGATCGATGACCTTGGACACCGCATCATCGGCCAAGGCGCTGACGGATGTGCTGGGCGATACGCTTGAAATGGATGCGGCGACCTCTGCCTTTGGTCTTGCCGAAGTTGTCGATGAAAACATGGCCAACGCTGCGCGGGTCCATGCTGTTGAGAACGGAGAAGACCTGTCCGAATACACAATGATTGCTTTTGGCGGCGCGGCCCCGCTGCACGCTGGGCGCCTGTGCGAAAAGCTCGGCGTTGACCGCTTGCTGGTCCCACAAGGGGCGGGCGTCGGGTCTGCCATCGGGTTCTTGCGCGCGCCGTTTTCGTTCGAGGCGAACAGGTCTGTCTATATGACGCTGGCCGGTTTCGACGGCGATAAAATCAAATCGTTGCTCGCAGATTTGCAGTCCGAGGCCACAGGCTTCGTGCGCAATTGCGACGCTGACAGCCCGATCTTGTCAGAGTTCAAGGTCTACATGCGCTATTCTGGCCAAGGCTGGGAAATCCCGATTACCTTGACTGAAGAGCAAGCGATGAACCCAGACGTCGCCACCTTCGAGGCGCGGTTTATCGAGGATTATGTCAAACTGTTCGGCCGCGCGGTCGAGGGCATGGATATCGAAATCACCGTTTGGTCGGTCAACGCGACGACGCCGCCGGAAACTGTCGCACGTGTCGCTGAAGGTGCCGGAACAGATACGGCAACACCTGTCGGCAGCCGCCCCTTGTTCGACCCCGCATTGGCTGAATTCACCGATGCCAACATCATCCTGCGTGACGACATGCGGGCAGGAACCAGCGCCCAAGGCCCCGCGATCATCACCGAAGACGAAACGACGATCATCGTCCCATCCAGCCGCACTGCCACCCGCCAGCCCGATGGCTGTATCGATGTGAGGACAACATCATGACCCATTCCAATGTTGCCTATCAGGTTATGTGGAATCGCCTGATTTCCGTGGTCGAAGAACAGGCCCAAGCCCTTGTGCGCACGGCGTTTTCCACCTCCGTCCGCGAAGCAGGTGACCTGTCCGCTGGTGTCTATGACCTGCAAGGTCAGATGCTGGCCCAAGCCGTGACCGGCACCCCCGGCCACGTCAACGCCATGGCCGATGCTGTCGCCCATTTCATCCGGCGCATTGGTCGCGAGAATATCCACGAAGGTGACGTCTATATCACCAACGACCCTTGGGAAGGCACGGGCCACCTGCACGACATCACCATGGTCACCCCGTCGTTCCACAACGGCCAGCACGTCGGATTTTTCGCCTGCACCGCCCATATCGTCGACATCGGCGGGCGTGGCTTTGGTGCGGATGCTGCGAGCGTTTATGAAGAGGGGCTATATATCCCGATCATGAAATTTGCGGATCGTGGAACGGTCGATCAGACCCTCGTGCGGATTGTGCGCGGCAATGTGCGCGAACCTGATCAGCTGATCGGGGATATCTATGCGCTGGCGACCTGTAACGAAATTGGCCACCGCCGCCTGATCGAGATGATGGAAGAATTTGATCTTGCCGATCTGAATGGCATCGCGGAATTCATTCTTGAAAACTCCCGCCGCGCCACGATTGAGCGTATCGCCGCCTTGCCGCAATCCTCTGCCGATGGCGAGATTACGATGGACGGGTTTGCAACGCCGATCACGTTAAAGGTCAATGTATCCGTCAAAGGCGACCGCATCGTATCCGATTTCACAGGCTCGTCCGGCTTGGATAAAAAGGGCATTAACTGCCCATTGGTCTATGCCAAGGCCTATGCCTGCTACGCGCTGAAGGTCGCGATTGCGCCGGAAATCCCGAACAATGCGGCCTCGTTGGCGCCGTTTGAGATCGAAGCCCCCGTCAATTCCATCGTCAACGCCGTGCATCCCGCGCCCGTGGCCTTGCGCCATATCGTCGGACACTTTGTCCCTGACGCGGTGTTCAACGCATTCGACAAAATCGTGCCGGGCTTGGTGCCTGCTGAAGGGGCCGCTTGTTTGTGTAACTTCCAAGTCTCCATGCGCCCCCGCACCGATGCACCGGCCCCCGCAGATGCGCGGCGGTCAGAGGTGTTGACGTTTAACTCTGGCGGGTCTGGCGCACGCCCTGCCCATGACGGGTTGAACGCGACGGCGTTTCCATCTGGCGTGATGACCATGCCGGTGGAAGCGACCGAACACGCAGGCCCCGTGATCATCTGGCGCAAGGAATTGCGCCCCGATTCTGGTGGTGCAGGTGCGCAGCGCGGCGGGCTTGGTCAGTTCATGGAAGTCGGCGCGCGTGAAGGCCATGAATTCGACATTCAAGCCATGTTTGACCGTGTTGATCACCCTGCGCTTGGCCGTCGCGGTGGAGGCGCGGGTGCACCCACGACCATCGTCCAAGACGACGGCACAGCCATGAACGGCAAGGGAAAACAGTTCGTGGCCCACGGGCGCAAAGTCATGATGGCCTTCCCGGGTGGCGCTGGTTACGGCGACCCTGCGGACCGGTCTGTTGAGGCCGTCAAACGCGACCTGCTGCGCGGGTATATCTCGGCTGAAACGGCCGCCAATCATTACGGCCTTGGTGCCGATGACATCGCCGCCGTACAAGCGGTGATCGCAAAAGGAGAAGACCTATGAGCCAAGCCCCAAGCAAAAACAGCTATGACGTGATCATCGTCGGCGGCGCGATCATGGGATCGTCCGCGGCGTGGTTCTTGTCAGACGACAAGGATTTCAACGGTTCTGTTCTGGTCGTGGAAAAAGACCCGACCTACGAATTTTCATCAACCATGCACACCAATTCCTGCATGCGGCAGCAGTTTTCGGCGGAGCTGAACGTGCGCATTTCTCAATTCGCTGCGGATTTCGTGAAAAACCTGCCGCGCTATATGGGCAATGATGACCGTGTGCCGAACCTCGATATTCGCAGCTTTGGTTACATGTATCTGGCCGATAACGAGGACTTTGCGGGTGTCCTGCGCGCAAACCAAAAAACGCAGATCGCGGCAGGTGCTGCCACGCAGCTGATGACGCCCGAACAGATTAAGGAAGCCTATCCGTTCTATAACGTCGACGACATCGTGCTGGGGTCCATCAACCTGATCGACGAGGGCCTGTGGGACGCGACCGCTGTGTTTGATTGGTGGCGCAAATCGGCCCGCGAACGCGGCGTGGAATATGTAAGCAACGAAGTCGTTGGTATGACCAAAAACGCGGCGGGCACGCGGGTGGAATCCGTGACGTTGAAATCCGGCGAGGTCATCGCGTGTGGGCAGATTTTGAACGCATCCGGCCCGCGCGCTGTGGAAACTGCCAAGATGGCTGGCCTAACCATTCCGGTCGAGCCGCGCAAACGCTATTCTTGGATCTTCTCTGCCGCAGAGCCGTTGGACCGTGACCTGCCACTAACGATTGACCCGTCGGGAGTGCACGTCCGTGAAAACGGCGGCGGAACTTATCAATGTGGCGCGCATTCGGACATTGATCCAGCCGTCGATTTCGATGATTTCGCGATGGATCATAACATCTGGGAGGACCACGTCTGGCCAATCCTCGCCACCCGCATTCCGCAGTTCGAGGCGATCAAGGTCACCCATGAATGGGGCGGGCATTACGCCTATAACACCTTTGATCACAACGCGATCATGGGGCCGCATACGACGGTTGAAAACTTCTTCTTCCTCAACGGGTTCTCTGGTCACGGGCTGCAACAATCGCCTGCGATGGGGCGTGGCGCTGCGGAATTGTTGGTGCATGGCGCGTATAAAACGCTTGATATGTCGCCGTTTAACTTTGAACGTATTGGTCTGAACAAACCGATCATTGAAAAGGCGATCATCTGATGGAATTAGCGCGCAATCCATTCACCCACGCAATCGCCGCAGGCGACAAACAGGTTGGTTTGTGGATTTCGCTATCCAGTCCCTTTGTCGCAGAGGTCACGGCCAACGCCGGCTATGACTGGGCATTGATTGATATGGAACACGCGCCCAACGACTATTTCAGCGTATTGGGGCAATTGCAGGCGTTCGCAGCCACAGACACGACAGCCATTGTGCGTGCCGAATGGAACGACACAGTTGTCGTAAAGCGGTTGATGGATCTTGGTGTGCCGGGCCTATTGTTCCCGATGATCCAGACAGTTGAAGAGGCCGAAAAAGCCGTCGCTGCAACACGGTACCCGCCCCTTGGCAATCGCGGGTTCTCGGGGTCGTCTCGGGCAACGAAGTTTGGGCGGATCACGGACTATGTCGCGCGCGTTTCGGAAGAAACAACAGTTATTTTGCAACTCGAATCCGCTGCGGCGATTGAACGTGCAGTGGAGATTGGCACTGTTGATGGCGTGTCAGGCGTGTTTTTCGGCCCCGCTGACATCGCTGCGGATATTGGACATGTCGGTAAACCAATGCACCCAGACGTCTGGGCGCTTATCAAACCTGCCGCACAGGCGTTAATCGCCAAGGGGGTGCCCGTTGGCACGCTTGTTATGGACCCGGATTTCGCAGCTCAGCTGCTGAACGAAGGGTTTACCTTTGTGGCTTGCGCGACGGACAGCGGGCTGTTGGCCAAAGCCTCTGACGCCGCGCTTGCGGCTGTCAAAAACAAACTGGCCTGATTAACCTTCGATTTTGCCTGCCATAATTGCGATGGCTTTTTGGTAGACGCCAGCGGCGTTCCATTCTTGGATCACGGCGAAGTTCGGCTGCCCTTGCTGATACCCAGCACCCGGACGCCAGCCTTTTTGGCGCAAGAAATTCGCCGTGGAGGCAAGACTGTCAGTCAGTTGGGTCAGATCAACGGTTCCATTGCCATCACCATCAACGCCGTAGCGCATCACATTGCCCGGCAAGAATTGCGTGAGGCCAACTTCGCCATGCATCGCACCGACGGTATTTGCTGATAGGCTGCCGCGATCAACCAGTTGCAGCGCAGCCATCGCATGACCGCTGAAAAAATCGCTCCGGCGACAGTCGTAGGCAAGGGTCGAAATCGCGGACAAGACATTGGCGTCGCCCATGAAATTCCCGAAACCGGTTTCCATCCCATGGATCGCTACGATCACTGCTGCAGGGACGCCATAAGCCGCCTCCAGCGACGCGTAAAACGCAGGATTGCCTGCAATGCGACGCTTACCTTGGGCGACAATTGTGTCGGCACCACGAATGCGCATGAAGTCTTCGAGAGAATATTTGAAAGACTTTTGATTGCGATCGGCTTTGATCGTGCGGGTCGCGTAGCTTGTACCAGCCAAGGCCTGCAGACCACGTTGTCCAACGCCATTTGCCGCCGCTTCTGATGCGAATTGTTATTTCTACTGATTAAACCCACCCGAGTCATTACCGCAAGTCGCAGCCTGCGCGGCGCCCCCAATGGTAAGGGTGGCAACAGAAATGACGGTCAAAAACTTTTTCATCGGATACTCGCAAGGTTGAGGAGACGTTCCAATAACCTTAGCAGGGTTCGCCGAATTACCAAGTGTCGATGTTTAATCGCGGGTTCCTGCAAATCGTTCTGCCCATTCGGTCCGCTCATCATCGGTGATTTTGCGGAACGTAATTTCTGGAACAGTAAACGCGTGGCCGATTGGCAGGGCGGACACCGCCGTCGCAATATCGTCTGGCCACTCTGCGTCTGATGCGTTCATCGCGGCCAGAATATCGGCACTTGCATCTGGGATGAAAGGCGCGGACAGCACACCATACAAGCGGCACAGGTTCAGACCCATGCGGACCTGCATCGCCGCCTGATCGGGGTCGGTTTTGAATGTGGCCCACGGTGCCACGGATTGCAGGTATTCATTGCCCAACACCCAAATCGCGCGCAAGTCTGCCGCAGATTTTCGGACTTCCATCGTATCCATATGGGTTTGGTAATCGGCCAGTTTGGCGGATAAATCGGCGATCAACTGTTCCTCGGCAGGGCCGTAGGCGGAGCCTTCTGGCACGGCTTCGGAAAACTTGGACCGGCAAAACTTAGTGATCCGGCTAACAAAGTTGCCAAGCACATCGGCGAGGTCTTTATTCACATCCGTCTGGAAGTTTTCCCACGTGAATTCGGCGTCGGAGCTTTCCGGCGCATGGGACAATAGCCACCAGCGCCAGTAATCCGCAGGCAGAATTTCCAAGGCCTGATCCATGAATACACCGCGCCCGCGCGACGTGCTGAACTGGCCGCCGTCATAGTTCAAGTAGTTGAAAGATTTGATATAATCGACAAGTTTCCAGTCGTCATTCATGCCCATGATCGTTGCAGGGAACGACAGGGTGTGGAATGGCACGTTATCCTTACCCATGAACTGAGTGTAGGTCACGTCATCAGCACCTTTGTCTGTGCGCCACCAGCTTTCCCAATCCGTGCCCTTGCCCGCGTCGACCCATTCTTGGGCGCAAGCGATGTATTCAATAGGGGCATCGAACCAGACGTAGAACACTTTGCCTTCCATACCGGGCCATTCGGCATCGCCGTTTTTCACGGGCACGCCCCATGCCAGATCGCGCGTGATGCCGCGGTCTTGCAAGCCGTCGCCGTCTGTCAGCCATTTCTTGGCAATGGACGTGGTCAAGATCGGCCAATCGGACTTGGTATCGATCCATGCGGCGATCTGGTCCTTCACAGCGGATTGGCGCAGGTAAAGATGCTTGGTTTCGCGGACTTCCAGATCGGTGGACCCCGAAATTGTAGACCGCGCATCGATCAAATCAGTCGGGTCGAGCTGTTTCGTGCAATTGTCACATTGGTCGCCGCGCGCGCTGTCGAACCCGCAATTGGGGCAGGTGCCTTCGATATAACGATCCGGCAGGAACCGGCCATCGGCGTTGGAATAAACCTGTTCTTCGGTCACTTCGCGGATCAGGCCTTGATCGGCCAACCGCCCAGCAAAGGCTTGGGTCAGCGCGTGGTTCTGCGGGCTGGAAGAACGGCCAAAATGATCGAATGACAGTTTGAACCCAGCCGCAATCGTCGCCTGCACATCATGCATTTCGGCGCAATAATCAGCAACAGGTTTACCCGCCTTGGCCGCCGCCAATTCCGCAGGGGTGCCGTGTTCGTCCGTGGCGCAAAGGAACAAAACTTCATGCCCGCGCTGGCGCAAATACCGCGCATAAAGATCAGCAGGAAGCTGGCTGCCCACAAGGTTCCCAAGATGCTTGATCCCGTTGATATAGGGGATCGCTGATGTGATCAGATGACGGGCCATTGCGTGCGCTTCCTTGCTTGTTTGCAAGTGTTTTAGCGGGGGTTTCCGCCGGTTGCCAGATGTCGTGATGCAATGGGCTAGAAAAACGACCTATGCAGAGGTATCCCAAAGGCAGAGCAAACAAAAACAAGAGGCATAAACATGCAAAAGACAGCTTTTACACTGGCGTTGATCCTGTTGGCAGGCACGGCAACGGCCCAAGACGCCTATATCGGGGTTTCCGTGGATTACGGCACCAACACCGCGCAAAGCGATCAAACTGTGGCATCACTGATGGCCGGCGGCTCCTTTGATTTGGGTCAAATGGCCATCGGGGCAGAGATTGAGTACGGCGCGGCTGCAACGCTTGGCGGTGACTACGACACATTGCGGGTGCGTGCGATTGGGTCCTATGATCTTGGTAGCTTTTCGGCGATGGCCAGCCTTGGCAGCACGCGGTTTAGCACAAGCGCAGACAATTACAGCGGCTATAACCTTGGGCTTGGCGTGCAAATGCCGGTGTCCGATACGATAGAGCTGCGCGGCGAGGTGATCCGCGATTTCGTGGATGGTTTTGGTGCTGATACCTCGACCACGCGGATTGCGGCGATCTATTCGTTCTAAAGGCCTTTCGCGGCATTCCCCTTAAAGGCGCCCGACCGCATCACTGCATTGGTTTCCATGCAAGGGTTTTTGCGTCTTGTCCCTAGAAGATCATGCGTTAGCTTGCCTAACAACAGATGACAAAAGGTAGACCGCAATGAAAATGATCCCGCTAGGCCGCACTGAAATCATGGTGTCCGATTGGTGCTTGGGCACGATGACCTATAGCAATCAAACACCACAGGCCGATGCGCATCGCCAGATTGATATGGCGCTGGATGCGGGGATCAACTTTATCGACACGGCCGAAATGTATCCGGTCAATCCGATTGCCAAAGAAACGGTTGGCAATTCGGAGCATGTGATTGGGGAATGGCTGAAATCCACCGGCCGCCGTGACGAGCTGGTCATTGCGACAAAAGTGTCAGGCAATAACCCGGGCTGGGTGCGGGATGGCAAAGGCTATGACGGCGCGGTGATTGCAGAGGCGATTGATAACTCGCTGGCCCGTTTGCAGACGGATGTGATCGATCTGTATCAGATGCATTGGCCTGTGCGCGGCTCCTATATGTTCCGCCAGAACTGGACATATGATCCGTCGAACCAAAACCGTCAGCAAACATTGGATCACATGATGGATGTGCTCGGCGCGTTGGATGCCGCAGTAAAGGCAGGGAAAATTCGCAGCATCGGCATGTCGAATGAAAGCGCATGGGGCATGACCAAGTGGATGGACTGTGCAGAGGCTGCGGGTCTGCCGCGCATGGCGTCCGTGCAAAACGAATATTCGCTGATGTGCCGTCTGTATGACACCGATATGGCCGAAATGGCGGTGAATGAAGACGTAACGCTTTTGTCCTTCTCTCCACTGGCCGCGGGCTTGTTGACGGGCAAATACCAAGGTGGTGCTGTGCCTGCGGGCAGCCGCATGTCGATTGGCGCTGATCTGGGTGGGCGCATGGGCCCGCGGACGTTGCCAACGGTGCAGGCCTATTTGGACGTTGCCACCAAACATGGTTTGGATCCGGTGCACATGGCGATGGCGTGGCAAGGGACGCGTCCGTTCCCCGTATCGGCGATTTTTGGCACAACCACAGCTGAACAGTTGGCGCATATGTTGAAAGGCCGTGATTTGACGCTTTCGGCAGAGGTAATGGCGGATATTGACGCGATCCACCGCGCGCATCCGATGCCTTATTGATCTACGCAATCGGCAGACGTTCTTAAGCTCGAAAAAACCATTGTTGGCTTGCGTCAGCTTGGGGAATCGCACAACGTCGTCAAAGCAGTTTTTGGGAGTGAGACATGCCTTTAGAAATGAACCGAGAGGTGTTTATCACCGCCGCTGTTACCGGATCAGGCAGCACCCAAGATCGCAGTCCACATGTGCCGCGTTCACCCAAGCAGATCGCTGATAGCGCAATTGATGCCGCCAAGGCGGGGGCTGCGATTGTGCATTGCCACGTGCGCGACCCTGAAACCGGCGTGCCGAGCCGTGACTTGGCGCTTTACCGCGAAGTGACGGACCGCATTCGTGATGCAGAGGTCGATGTGGTGTTGAACCTGACCGCAGGCATGGGCGGCGACATCGTGTTTGGCGGGGTCGAAGCACCGTTTCCGACAGTCGCAGGCACCGACATGGTGGGGGCGACCGAACGTGTGGCCCATGTGGCCGAATGCCTGCCCGAGATTTGCACGCTAGATTGCGGTACGATGAATTTCGCCGAAGCCGATTACGTCATGACCAATACGCCTGGCATGTTGGTGGCCATGGGCCGCATGATGACCGAATTGGACGTGAAGCCAGAGATTGAAGCGTTTGATACCGGTCACCTTTGGTATGCAAAACAATTGGTTAAGGATGGCGTGTTGGATAGCCCCGCGCTTGTGCAATTGTGCATGGGGGTGCCTTGGGGCGCGCCCGATGACCTCAATACGTTTATGGCGATGGTCAATAATGTGCCTGATGATTGGACGTTCAGTGCCTTTGGGCTAGGTCGTTCTCAAATGCCGTATGTTGCTGCGTCAGTGTTGGCAGGCGGCAACGTGCGGGTCGGTTTGGAGGATAATCTGATGCTTGATCGCGGTGTGTTGGCGACAAATGCGCAGCTGGTGGAACGTGCGGCCGGAATTATTGAAAATATGGGGGCGAAGGTGATTGGACCCGCAGAAGTCCGCGCCAAGCTTGGCCTCACAAAACGCGCGCCGGTGACGTCATGAGGGCGCTATGGGCGCTCGCATTTCTCGCAGCCTGTGCCACCCCGTTTGAGGGCGAAAAGCTGGGCGGATTTGGCGAAGTTTACCGCGATCTAGACGTGCCGATTGCATCCAAGGCCGTGTTCGATCCGACACGCTATCTGGGCACATGGTATGAAGTCGCCCGCTATCCGGTTTTGTTCGAGCGCGGCTGTGTGGGCGTGACCGCGACCTATGGCATGCGCGAAGATGGCGATATTTCGGTGCTCAATATCTGTCGGAACCCTGATGGCACTGTCAAAAGCCGGATTAAAGGCAAAGCCGAAATCGTGGGGCCTGCGCGGCTGAAGGTCAGCTTTCCGTCCGTGCCGTTTGGCGCGTCGGATTACTGGGTGCTTTGGGTCGATGAAGGGTACCGGACGGCGGTCGTCGGTGCGCCAAACGGTAAATCAGGGTGGATTTTGAACCGCGATCCGCAGATTCCGCAAGATCGGTTGAACGCAGCACGTGAAGTTTTGGATTTCAACGGGTATGATCTGTCCAAATTGATGGAGGTGCCGCAATGAAGCGAATCGTTTTTGGATGTGTATTGGCCTTGGCCGGTTGTGACGAAGCAGCAATGATGAGCGCGGGCGCCTCGGGCGGTAGCGCATCGATGCAAGAACGTTTGGTGCTAGGGTCGTCGATGTCATTTGAGCAATGCCAAGCCCGTGGTGGCTGGATCATTAAGGACGCTGGCAGCCCGATGATGGCCTGTGATCCCAATGTGATCCGTGCCCCCGTGCCGGAAGATGAATTCAACAATCCGTCGCAAGGCGGTGACGCCGCATCTGACGCATAAAACATTTCTTTGGGGGGAAGAGAATGGGACAATCGGCAGCCATAATCGGCGGCGGGGTCATTGGTGGTGGCTGGGCTGCGCGTTTCTTATTGATGGGATGGGACGTGCGCGTGTTCGACCCTGACCCCGAGGCAGAACGCAAGATTGCGGAAGTTCTCGAAAACGCGCGCCGGTCCTTGCCCGGCTTATCGGATGTAGATTTGCCAGCAGAAGGCGCGCTGACGTTTCATGACACGATGTCAGATGCCGTCGCCGGAGTGACGTGGATCCAAGAAAGCGTGCCAGAGCGGTTGGACCTGAAACGCAAAGTCTATCAAACGCTGCAAGAACATTGCCCGTATGATGCGATCATCGGCTCTTCGACATCGGGCTTTAAGCCGTCCGAATTGCAGGGCTGTGCGACGCGGCCCGAACAGATTGTGGTGACCCACCCGTTTAACCCTGTCTACTTGCTGCCTTTGATCGAGTTGGTCCCCACCGACCAGAACACACCGGACATGGTGGACCGCGCAAAGACGATCCTGACCGAAATTGGCATGTATCCCCTGCATGTACGCGCCGAAATTGATGCACATATCGCGGATCGTTTCCTCGAAGCTGTGTGGCGCGAAGCTCTTTGGCTGATCAAAGATGGCATCGCGACGACCGAAGAAATCGACAATGCGATCCGTTATGGCTTTGGCTTGCGCTGGGCGCAAATGGGCCTGTTTGAAACCTATCGCATTGCCGGCGGAGAGGCGGGGATGCGCCACTTTATCGAACAATTCGGGCCGTGTTTGTCGTGGCCTTGGACCAAGTTAATGGACGTTCCCGACCTGACCGATGATCTGATCGACCAGATCGCTGGCCAGTCGGACGATCAATCTGGACACATGACAATCCGCGAATTGGAACGCACGCGCGACAATAACCTTGTGACGATCTTGCGGGGGTTGAAGGCGCAGGACTTTGGCGCTGGTGCGTTGCTGAACGCACAAGATGCACGTCTTGATGCGCCTGCCGTGCTGCCAAATGATCTGTCACAACCCGTGGAAACTGTTCGCCGTGCCGTGCCGCTCGATTGGACCGACTATAATGGTCACATGAACGAGGCCCGCTATTTGCAGGCCTTTGGCGATGCGACGGACAAGATGATGGCGATGATAGGATGTGATGCGGATTATATCGCAAGCGGCGGCAGTTATTTCACCGCCGAAACCCATATCCGCCACCTTGATGAGGTCCATGCCGGTGTGCGCATCCATATCGACACGCAAATCCTTGCGGGTGCGGGTAAGAAAATGCAGCTGTTCCACCGGATGTTCGCGGGCGACAAGCTGCTGGCGACAGGTGAACATATGCAAATCCACGTCAGTTTGGAAACGCGCCGCGCGTCCGATCCAGCGCCCCAAATCGCTGCAAATCTGGCACGCATCACCGAAGCCCACGCGAAACTTCCAGTGCCAGAAGGCGTGGGCAAAGCTGTCGGCGTAAGATGAAGCGCGTGTTGATAACCGCGGGTGGGTCCGGCATTGGGCGCGCCATGGGCGATGCCTATGCCGCCGCTGGGTTCGAGGTCTGGGTGACGGATTTGAATGCCGATGCGCTGGCTGATATCCCTGCCGATTGGCATGGCCATCAGGTGGATGCTGCGGATGAAACGGGCGTGGCCGCTTTGTTCGAAATGATCAAGGATGGCGGTGGATTGGACGTTCTATGCGCCAATGCAGGAATTGCAGGACCCACGGCCCAGATCGAAAATGTGCAATTGGATGACTGGCGCGCTTGCGTGTCGGTGAATCTTGAAGGCGCGTTTTTGGCGACGAAATACGCGGCCCCGTTGATGAAAACGGCAGGGCGCGGCGCAATCATTTACACGTCATCGACAGCGGGGATCTACGGCTATCCGAACCGCGCGCCCTATGCGGCGGCGAAATGGGCAATCATTGGATTGATGAAAACCACTGCGATGGAGCTTGGGCCCCACGGCATCCGCGCCAACGCGATTTGCCCAGGCGCTGTCGAAGGCGCGCGCATGGAAGGCGTGCTAAACCGCGAAGCCACGGCCAAAGGCATGACCCGCGACGCGGTCTACGACGGCTATGCATCGGGCACATCCATGCGCAGTTTTGTTGAAGCGCGCGACATTGCAAACATGGCCGTATTCCTTGGCACAGATTTGTCGCGGCTGGTGTCGGGGCAGGTTATTGCTGTCGATGGGCACACCGAAAACCCCGACCCCAAAGTCTGAAGGAAAGCGCCGATGCAAAAGACGTTTGAATGGCAGACCTTCGCGTTTGCCATTGGCGTCTACACGCTGTGGGTCGGGCTGCTGTTTGTCGAGGTATTGTGGGTTGCGATCCCTTTGATCGGGGTCGTGATCGCGTTGCAATCATCAGTGCAGCACGAGCTGTTGCATGGGCATCCGTTTCAGACTGCTTGTAAAAACGCAGCACTTGGGTGGGTGTCCTTGATCATCGTTATCCCCTATGCGCGATTTCGCGATACGCATTTGGCCCATCACTATGACCCCAATTTGACGGATCCCTACGAGGACCCTGAAACCAATTATTTTGACCCCGCCGTTTGGCAAGAACTGTCGCGCGCGACCCAAGTTATATTGGGGATCAACAATACCTTAGCGGGGCGATTGATCCTTGGGCCGCTCATCGGCACGTTGGCGTTTTGGCGCAGCGAAGTACGAAACCGGACCACAGATACCATCCGTCAATGGGCGTGGCACCTGCCTGCCGTAGCTATTGTCATCGGCCTCGTTTGGATCAGCCCAATGTCACTATGGTCCTATGCATTTGCTACTTATATCGGGATGTCATTGTTGAAATTGCGCACGTTTTTGGAACATCAGGCCGCTGACCGCGCGTCCCACCGCACCGCGATTATCGAACAGGGCGGCGTGTTTGGGTTTCTCTTTTTGAACAATCACCTGCATGTCGTGCACCATATGCATCCAAGGGTGCCGTGGTATCAACTGCCGCGGCTTTACGCCCAGAACAGGGCGCACTACCTAAGACGCAATGGCGGATACGCATTCCAGTCTTACGGCGAAGTCTGGCGGACATATGCGTGGCGGGCCAAAGACCCTGTTGCCCATCCGATCTGGACAAAGAGTGACAGAAAATGATCGAGCTATGGATTCCTATTACGCTGGCTGCGGCATTGTCACAGTCGTTGCGTTTCATGTTGCAAAAGCAATTGAAGATCACGCATTTGTCGACCGCAGGTGCCACGTTTGCGCGCCTACGTCCAAACCTCTGACCAATCTGTGCCAACGCTTCCGGCGACGTTCTTCAGCTATGCCATTCTGGGCGGGATGACCCAGATCGTCGGTACGTTTTGTATGGTTGCACTTTTCGCGCATCGCAACTTTGCAATTGGTGCGACGTTTAAGAGGACCGAAGTGCTTTTAAGTGCGGTGATCGGTTTTGTGATATTAGGGGATGCGGTGTCGACGGCTGCCGTGGTCGCAATTGTGCTCGGTTTGGTGGGGGTCTTATTGCTGACCGACCCGCCAGAGGCCAACGGTCCAATCCTTAAACGGATCATGAACAAAGGCACTGGTCTTGGTGTGATGGCGGGGTTGATGTTTGGGTTTTCGGGGAATGGGTATCGCGGTGCATCGTTGTCCTTGCCCGACGGCGATGTGCTATTGCGCGCCTTGATCACGCTTGCATTTGTGACCCTGTTCCAAACCGGTGTCATGACTATTTGGTTGCTGTGGCGCGAGCGCGGCGAAATCATGCGGGTGATGCGCGCGTGGCGCGTCGGGGCCATGGTCGGCGTCACATCCATGATCGGGTCGCTATGCTGGTTCACAGCGTTTACTTTACAAACCGTTGCCTATGTCAATGCACTGGGGTAGGTGGAATTGCTGTTTTCCATCATGATTGGTGCTTGGGTTTTTGGCGAAAAAATCGGCAAACGTGAATGGCAAGGGATGATTATCCTCGCGATCAGCGTGATCGTCTTGGTGCTTGTGACCTAAAGCAGCGGCGCGCCGTTCAGCCGGTGAACCAAATGCTGCTCGTCATTGTTTTCAAAAAATGGAACGGTTTTTGGCGGGCCAATGTTAGGCAACGCTGCAATCAATTCAGCGAGCACAACTTGGGTGATGAACGGTAAATTAAACTGGCGCGCGTCTGACAATGGGACCCATTGCAAATGTGACAGCTCGTCTTCGGCGGCCGAAAAATCATCAGGATCAGTGATCAAATCCGCCGCATCGGCAAGCAGGAAACGCGCATCAAATCGGCGGGGGCTTCCTGATGGGGTGATCGCGCGAAACCAAAATGTCAGGGCGGCGGCATTCGGAATAACACCGTTGTCCGCGAAACCGCGCCAGCCCCGTGGAGGATCGGGCCACGGGGCAGGGGCCCCGAGAATTTGACCGGTTTCTTCCCAAAGCTCGCGGATCGCAGCCGCTGAAACGGCAGATGGGGACAGGGTAGAGCGGTCCGACAGGCGGCCAGCACAACAATCAGATATCGCGCGTTGCGGCACATCCGCATCGTTAGGGTCTACGGCCCCGCCTGGAAACACAAACTTGCCAGGCATGAAAACGGCCGATTTTCCGCGTTGTCCCATCAGAACAGATGGGCGCGTCCCCGCATCGCGTAACACGATGATCGTAGCCGCATCGCGGATCGGAACCTCAGCGGGTTTTGTCAAAGCCATGCATCCTATTCGCCCATTGAATTGCCACCACCATGCCCTTCATGCGGGGCAACAAGAACAGCGACAGTGCCACGCAAAGGACCGTCAGAACGGTTGCCATGACCATCGGTTCAGGTTGAAATTTGCTCCAGATGAAATGGATCAATAATGCAAGCACATGGCCGACGATCAAGATCGTCAAATACGCAGGGCCATCATCGGCGCGGTGGTGCGACAGCTCTTCTGCGCAGGCGGGGCATTCATCTGCAATTTTGAGATAGCCGTCGAACAGCGATCCTTCGCCGCAGTTGGGGCAACGGCACTGGAGACCTCGCCAAATCGCGGGCTTGGTCGGGCGGTCATCTCGTGAAGTATCAGACATCTGTGCGGCTTTCTGTGATCGACCTGATATGCATGCCTATTTTGCAGTGTTTTGGAAAGCCATCGCGCACAAATTGCGGCTCCATGCCGCAAGGGATGCAATTATTTTTGAGAAACTGCGACGGAAACGCGGTGGGGCCGCGTTCTAAGGGGGTCAACGGCGCAGACAATGCGCCACATCTAAAAAGGAATGACACAATGCAATCTACAGTATTGATCGCCGCTATCGCCGCAGGTTTGGTTTTGACCGGACTAGATGCATCCGCCGCAGGGCGGGGGCACGATCGCCAAACCTTTGATTTCGCGACATTGGATACCGACCAAAGCGGCACATTGACCGTAGCCGAAATCGAAGCCGCAGGTGCCGCACGTTTCGCCGCAATGGACACCGATGGCAATGGTGGCCTGTCTGCCGCCGAACTGGCCGCTGCTCGTGAAGGCGCAAAAGAAAAGCGCATCGCCAAAATGATCGAACGTATGGACGAAAACGAGGATGGCGAATTGCAGGCGGATGAATTGCGGCAGCGTGTCCCAGACGCGGAACGTATGATTTCGCGTTTTGATACCGACGAAGATGGCGAAATTTCCAAAGAGGAATTTGACGCAGCCGCAGAAAAGCGCGGCGGTCGTCGCGGCGGCAAAGACGACAAAGGCCAACGCGACTAATGAAACCTCGGGCAAGGCGTGCGCACCTTGCCCATTGATGTGATGGACGGACGTGAATACGATCTTTGCCTATGACCACCCCAACGGGACAGAACGCCGCAACGTCGGACGCCGATTTGCTGTCTGCATATGCGGGCGGCGATATGGATGCGGCTGCCGTTTTGACAGGGCGATTGTTGCCGCATGTGTTGGGTCAAGCCACCCGCATGTTGAACGATCAAGCAGAGGCAGAAGATGTGGCACAAGAGGCGCTGATGCGTCTTTGGAAAGTCGCGCCCGACTGGCGTTTGGGCGAGGCCAAAGTGTCGACATGGCTATACCGCGTCACAGCGAACTTATGCACCGACAGATTGCGCAAACGGCGCAATGTACCGCTCGATCAGGTGGCCGAACCCATAGATCCCACAAACAGTGTGGTTACTCAATTGCAGGAAAATGCACGTATGACGGCCTTGTCGGATGCATTGTCCGAATTGCCAGAACGACAGGCCCAAGCCGTTTCTTTGCGCCATCTCGAAGGTTTGTCGAACCCCGAAATCGGTCAGATCATGCAGATCAGCCTACGATCTGTCGAAAGTTTGACGGCGCGAGGCAAGCGAGCCTTGACGCAAATTTTGCAAGGGCGCAAAGCTGAGTTAGGATATGAAGATGAAATCTGAACCAGATATGATTGAAACACTATTCGCCGAAAGCCGTGCACAGGCGCCGACGGTGTCTGATGACTTGCTGGCGCGTGTTCTTGCGGATGCCGCGCAGATGCAGCCGCGACCAGTGCCAGCGCCAACACTTTGGGCGGCAATGCTTGATCTGATCGGTGGCTGGCCATCAGTTGGCGGTTTGGCAGTTGCGGGCGTGGCCGGTATTTGGGTTGGCTTTGCACCTCCAACATCCGTATCGACATGGACGGAAGATTTGATAGGGACGCCTGTATCGATTGACCTGCTCGGTGATGGCACCGACTATTTTGCAGAAGGCTTTGCCGATGGATAACACGTCACAAAAACCAAACCGCCTGATGCGCGGCGTTCTTGTTGGGTCACTTGCATTAAATATCGCAATGATTGGCGCGGTTGGTGGTTTCGCTTATAAAATGCGCCACGCTGATGCAGCGCCTCAGCGGATCATGTTTGATTTCGGCGGAATTGCTCGTGTGCTCGACCACGACGATCGCCGCGCAATCGGCGAGAGACTTCGCCGCGATGGGCCGCGCCTTGCGCCCCGCCAAAATCAGCGTCAGAAAATGCAAGTCTTGGCAGAGGCATTGCGGGCAGAGCCGTTCGATGTCGCCCGCGTATCTGAAATCATGGAAAGCCTGCAGCAACGGTCGCGTAATGTGCAGGCGAATGCGCAAGCGGCTTTCGTCGCTCAACTTGCCGCAATGACAGCCGAAGAACGTGCTGAAGTCGCGGACCGTTTGGAACGCCGCAAACCTTAGGCCGCTGGCTGTTTGCTCAGGGCAACTGTGTCACGTCCAGCAGATTTTGCGGCGTAAAGCACGCGATCGGCTTGATGGCACATTTTGTCGATTTGCACTGGGTCAAGGTGCGTCAACCCACCGACCGCGACCCCCACCGACATGGTCACCGCGATCTGCGGCATGTCCGCGCCGAGCACAAATGGCGCGTCTGAAATCAGGCGACGCAGGCGATCTGCTGCGACATGTCCTTGGCTTTCGTTGGTGCCGGGCATAGCGACCATGAATTCCTCGCCACCCATGCGCGCCACAAGGTCGATCGCACGCAAATTGTCCCGCAATCGGTTTGCAATTTCGATCAGCACTTTATCCCCAGCGGCATGGCCATAGCGGTCGTTGATTGATTTGAAATGATCGATATCCAGCATCATCACGGCAAATTCGCTTTGCGACAGGCGGGCTTGTTCGGCCATGCGCACCAGATGTGGTTCGACGTAACGCCGGTTATATAGCCCCGTTAGGGGGTCCGTCACAGCGGCATGCAGCCCGTCACGCACAGAATTGCGCAGCTTATCCAGCAGAATCTTTTGCCGTACGAGCGCCTTGGCCCGCAGCACAATTTCCCCGTCGGAAATATTCAGACTGGCAGCATCATCCGCACCCAGATCCAGAACCAGTGCGGCCATATCGGGTTCATTTGGGGGAAGAATGACAAAGAGCTTTGACAATCGTGTTTCTGCACGGGATCTCAGGTCAGAAATCAAACTGAAGAAGGATCGGCCACTATCGTGATCGCCCGTGCCGTCGATCACAAACAGATCAGGCACCGGCGACACCGTATCCGCCAAAACTGTTTCCGTTTCCAGGCAAGACACTGGCACAGCCAGTTCGGCGTTCAGTTTTGTGGCCAGTGGTGCGCTGTCCATGCCGTCGCGGGTCAAAAGCGCGATATGCGCGGTGGCATCAAAATTGCCGCGGGCCTCTTCAAAGCCGAGCGCGCGGCTCGTGCCGTCCCGCAGTAACAGCTCTTGGCGGGCATGGCGCACACGGAGAAGCGAGCGGATACGCGCCAAAAGTAAGGCATCATTGATCGGGCGCGGCAACACGTCGTCGGCTCCCGCATCAAGTGCCGCAAACCGTGCCCGCGTGGTGTCTGCAATTCCAATTGAAATGATCGCAACTGCCGCAGTGTCGGGGTTTTCCTTCAGCTCGCGACAAAAACTGTGCCGGTCTTCGACCGGATCGGACGGGTTGATCAGGATCAAATCGGGCTTTGCCCGTTGAATAAGGCTTTCTGCCTCCGCACGCGATCCGCATGCGTCCACATTAAATTGCGCCGCCAACATTTTCACCTTCAACACGATCCTGTTTGTGGGAACTGTATCGACAATCAAAATGCGACCGGTCATATCTAAGATCCTTCTATGTGGTTTCACCACGCTGACCCCTCCAACTTGGGCGGCAAAAGTTAAGAAACAGTTGCCGCCGACCAAAGGATCGCCAATGTCACCGGAAAATGCCCAGTTGCTTGCCCTAAAAGCCCTTGGCTGGCTGGTCGGCAATGAAGAGCTTTGTCCCTTGTTCTTAGGCTCGACAGGCGGATCAGAGGATGATCTGCGCGCGCAGGCCACAGACCCCGCATTTCAGGCCTCTGTGCTGGAATTTCTAACGATGGACGACGCGTGGGTTGTGTCGTTTTGTGATGCGCACGACCTCAAATACGACCAGCCTTTGATGGCGCGTTACGCGCTGCCTGGGGCAGAAGCGGTGCATTGGACATGAAAATTAAGGGCATAATTTTTGACAAAGATGGCACATTATTCGATTTTAACGCGACTTGGGGGGCACTGACGCGCCGTCTGATCATCGCTGAAACGGGGTCTGATCCGACCCGCATGGCGGAGTTGGCCGATCTGTTGGGCTATGACTTGGACAATGGCGCCTTCGTACCTGGCAGTATTGTCATTGCCGAACCTGTCACCGTTGTGGTCGACGCAATGCTGACATTGCTGCCGCATCGCACCAAAGAAGATATGATCGACCAGATGAAATCCGCATCTGCCCATGTGACGCAGGTCGAGCCGGTGCCGCTGCGCCCCGTGTTGGAGAAGCTCACAGATATGGGGTTGGTTTTGGGGGTGGCGACCAACGATTCCGAAATTCCGGCGCGCGCCAATCTGGCGCATGTGGTTGATATGTTCGCCTTCATCGCGGGGTTCGATAGTGGCTTTGGGGGCAAACCTGCACCGGGGCAGTTACATGGGTTTTGCGCGGCAACTGGATTGGATGCGGCCAACTGCATCATGGTCGGCGATAGCACCCATGATCTGGACGCAGGTCGGGCAGCGGGCATGCGCTGTGTCGGGGTTCTGACGGGGCCTGCACCTCGCGAAGAACTGACACCAAAGGCCGATATTGTGCTCGATACCATCGGTGGTTTGCCCGCTTGGGTCGCGGCCCAAAACGCGGGCGTCTGACAAAAACGACAGATCATGTCGCGAAAGCGCGGCCAAACGGGTCTGTGCCTGCCAGTCTGGTCATGAACCAGATGGAGGCGATCATGGCAGATAGAGCACGCAAACGGGGCGGCGGACGCGCAGGAAATGCAAGCCGCAGAGGCACAGCCGTTCTGGACCAAATGCCGTGGCGCATCCCCGTCAATATCGACCGCCCGACAGAGCCTCTCTCGCCAGAAGGGGTCGAAGCGATCCACAACGGTGCTATGACCATCCTAGAGGACATCGGGATCGAGTTCCTGAACGAAGAGGCGCTCGCGATTTTCAAAAAGGCGGGCTGCACCGTGAACGGCACAAATGTGCGGATGGGCCGCGATTGGGTCATGGAAATGATCGGTCATGCACCGTCCGAATTCACGATCACCCCCCGCAATCCCGACCGCGCAATCCCTGTGGGCGGCAAGCATATGCTGTTCGGCAATGTGTCGTCCCCGCCCAATTATTTCGACATGGAAATCGGCAAAAAGGTATCTGGCACACGCGACCAATGCGCCAATCTGCTGAAGCTGACGCAATATTTCAACTGCATCCATTTCGCGGGCGGCTATCCGGTGGAACCTTGCGATATTCATGCCTCTGTTAGGCATCTGGACGTGCTTTATGACAAGTTGACCCTGACGGATAAGGCGATGCATGCCTATTCATTGGGAAAGGAACGGGTCGAGGATGTGATGCAAATGGTCCGCATTGCGGCAGGCCAGACCGAAGACGAATTCGAAGCCAAACCGCATATGTATACCAACATCAACTCGACCTCGCCGCTTAAACACGATGTGCCAATGATCGACGGGTGCTTGCGGCTTGTCCGGCGCGGGCAAGCGGTTGTTGTGACGCCTTTCACACTGGCTGGGGCGATGGCGCCGGTGACGATGTCGGGCGCTGTGACCCTTTCAATTGCCGAAGGGTTATCTGCATTGGCCCTGTTCCAATACGTCCGCCCCGGCACGCCAGTGGCGATTGGTACATTCACCAGTAACGTTGATATGAAATCGGGCGCGCCTGCGTTTGGCACACCTGAATACATGCGGGCCACGCAGATGACGGGGCAAATGGCGCGATACTATGGATTGCCAATGCGCGCATCGGGCGTTTGCGCGGCCAACGTGCCGGACGGGCAGGCGATGTGGGAAACGTCAAACTCGCTTTGGTCCGCGGTCCAATCTGGCACCAATATGGTCTATCACGCAGCGGGCTGGCTTGAAGGGGGACTAATCGCTTGCCCCGAGAAATTCATCATGGATTGCGAAACGCTCCAGATGATCCAACGCTATATGGAACCAGACGTCACAGGCACGACGCCCGACGACATCGCGATTGATGCGATCAAAGAGGTCGGACCAAACGGGCACTTCTTTGGTATCCAGCACACCCAAGACCGCTATGAAAAAGCGTTCTATTCGCCGATGATTTCCGACTGGCGGAATTTTGAGGCTTGGGATGCGGCAGGCGCTGTGTGGACCGCCGAGCGTGCCCATGTGAAGTTCAAGGAAATCATCAACACGTTCGAGGCCCCACCGATTGACGATGGCATCCGCGATGAATTGGCTGATTTCGTCGCGCGGCGTAAGTCTGAGGGCGGCGCACCGACCGATTTTTGATTTTCTCGTGTAGATGTCCCGCGCCCTGCGTGAACAGGGCGCGGGCATTTTTTATTCAGTGCTAAGACACTCCGCGATCCCATCGGCAATCGCCTGCATGGTATCGACGTAATGATCCGGCCCCAGCGCAATTTCAGCGCCAATCGGGTCGATCCGCACGGTCTTGGCGCCGGTGCCTTCAATGACCAAAGTGGTCCAGCGCGCGTCGACCTCTGGGTCCGACAACACGCATGCCACGTCGGGAATGTCCCGCAATGCGGCGATATGCGCGGGGCCAGGGGTGCGGGCGGCTGCGTCACTGATTGTGCCAACGCCGTTCAAACCAAAGGCATCCTGCAGGTAGCCGTAGGCATCATGTGGCCAAATCAGCGCCTTCCCTGCAACAGGCTCCAACTGCGCGGCAAGGCTGGCGCGGACATCCGCAAGCTCTGCCTGATAAGCCGCCGCATTGGCCGCATAAGTCGCAGCGTTATCTGGATCTGCCTCGGACAGAGCTTCGGCGATATGCCCAACCCAGACCGACACGACAGCCGGTTCGATCCAGCCGTGCGGATCAAAATCGCCGTGGTCATGGCCCGCATGCGCGTCATGTTCATCATGGTCGTCGTGATCGTCATGGCCTTCGTGATCATCATGATCGTCTTCACCGTGGTCATCATGGCCCGCGTGATCGTCATGATCCTCGTGATCGTCATGGCCTCCTTCACCATGCTCATCATGATCGGCTTCATCTTCATGATGCAGCTCACGCTTCGGCCAGCCTTCGGTGTCCAACAGCTCTAGTGTCACGGCGTCTTTGGCCAATGTTTGCACAGGCTCCGCCAACCAAGGCGTCAGGCCTTCGCCGACCCAGATGATCAGGCTGGCGTCTGACAATGTGCGCGCATCCGATGGGCGTAGCGCGTAATCATGCGGGTCAGCACCGGGTGGCAATAGCAAATCAGGTGTCCCCAAGTCACCCATCACAGCCGCAACCATTCCGTGGATGGGGGCGATGTCGGTCAAAACGGTCGGCGCGGCAAAGGCAGGGGAGGCGGCAAGGCTCGCAGCTATAATGAGAGGATAACGCATGTGATCTTGTCCTTTGATCATGTGTTCGATACAATGTGTATGTTATAACATAACAGAAAGCGCAAGATGTCTTCTGACCCCGTTGGATTCGAAAAGCATAATCACGCCGATTGCGTGTCGTCAGCCGTCGCGTCGGCCCAAGAGATTTGTGCCGAACGCGGTGTGCAAATGACGCCCGTGCGCCTGCGGACATTGCAAGTTTTGTTGGAAAACCACGCGGCCATGGGGGCCTATGATGTGCTGGCACGGCTTGACGCCGAAGGGTTGGGGTCGAAACCACCCGTGGCCTACCGCGCGCTAGGTTTCCTTGTAGATCAAGGGTTTGCACACCGGATTGAGCGGCTCAATGCCTTCATCGCTTGCGCCCATCCGGCCGCCACCCACAACCCCGCTTTCATGATCTGTCGCAGCTGTGGCACCGTCGCCGAAGCACAGGCACAATCGGGCGCATTTGGCGCATCGGCCACGCAATCCGGCTTTCAAATCGAACAAACCGTCATCGAGGCCGAAGGACTATGCCCGTCATGCCAACCGAGCTGATCCGCGCCACAGGCATCACCCTGCGCCATGGCCGCAACACGATTCTGCAAAACGTTGGGCTTGCCCTGACAGCAGGCGAAATCGTCACAATTGTCGGGCCCAATGGGTCCGGCAAATCCACGCTGTTGCGCGTTCTTGTCGGCGCGCTGACCCCGCAAGAGGGGACTGTTACGCACAAGGACGGGCTGCGTATCGGCTATGTGCCACAAAAGCTGCATATCGACCCGACAATGCCCATGACAGTGCGCCGTTTCTTGGACCTGCCCAAACGGGTGGGCCACGGCGCGGCTAATGATGCGCTACAAACTGCTGGCGTGCCAGAGGTTGCGAACCGCCAGATGTCTGACCTGTCGGGCGGGCAATTCCAGCGTGTGCTGCTGGCGCGCGCGCTATTGGGCAAACCTGATGTGCTGATGCTGGACGAGGCAACCCAAGGGCTCGATCAACCCGGATCGGCGCGGTTCTATCAACAAATCGAGGCCGTGCGCCGCGACCTCGGGTGTGCAATCCTCATGGTCAGCCACGAGCTTCACGTGGTGATGAGCGCATCTGACCGCGTCATTTGCCTCAATGGGCACGTCTGCTGCGAGGGCACACCTGATGTCGTATCCGCCGCCCCCGCATACCGCGAATTATTCGGGACTGGAACAGGGGGCGCCTTGGCGCTCTATCGCCACGAACACGACCACCATCATCATCACCACGACCACGAGGGCGCAGAATAATGCTCGACGATTTTATGATCCGTGCAGGGCTTGCGGCCCTTGGCGTGGCGCTGGCCACTGGCGTTTTAGGCTGTTTCGTCGTTTGGCGGCGCATGGCCTATTTCGGGGACGCGACGGCACATGCCGCGATCCTTGGGGTCGCGATGGCCTTGATGTTCGGTTGGTCGGTTTTTGCAGGCGTGTTGTTTGTGGCGTTGCTCATGGCCGTGCTCATCTATGCGCTGACGAACAAGGATCAGCCCATGGACACATTGCTTGGGGTACTATCCCACGGGGCATTGGCCTTGGGGCTGGTGTCGGTCACGCTGATCCCTGGTCAACGTATTGATCTGGATGCCTATTTGTTCGGCGACGTACTGACTGTAACCCGCATGGACTTGGCGGTGATCTGGGGCGGTGCGGCTGTGGTCATGGGGGTTTTATATTTCCATTGGTCGGCCCTACTGACCGCCACGCTGAACCCCGATCTAGCCAGCGCATCGGGCATCAGCGCGCGTCGTGAGCAGCTGGTCCTGACATTACTTTTAGCCGCCGTTGTCGCCGTCGCGATTAAGGTCGTGGGTGCATTGTTGATCACTGCACTGCTGATTATCCCCGCTGCTGCGGCCCGTGGGTTCGCCCGCACGCCCGAACAAATGGCGGGCCTTGCTGCATGCCTCGGCGCGATTGCGGCATTGGGGGGACTGCGCATTGCGCTTATTTTCGATACGCCAGTGGGGCCGACGATTGTCTGCGTTGCAGCTGCACTCTTTGGCATCGGCACAACGATCAACCGCTTGCGGGCCTAGACCTCCATCCAAAGCGTGACAGGCCCGTCATTGACCAATTCCACAGCCATATCCGCGCCGAATTCGCCGGTAGCGACGGGGATATCAAGGCCGGTCATATCCGCGATAAACTGTTGATATAATGCGCGCCCTTCGTCGGGTGGAGCGGCTGCCGAAAATCCGGGCCTGTTGCCGCTGGATGTATCACCCGCCAGCGTGAATTGCGACACGATGAGGGCGGACCCACCTGTGTCCTTCAAGGACAGGTTCATCTTGCCCGCGTCATCCTTAAACACGCGCAGCTTGGAAATCTTTGCGGCCAACTTGGCGGAGTTTGCAGGGGTGTCGCCTTTCATTGCGCAGACCAGCACCAGAAAACCAGCGTCGATCTGGCCGATGACAGTGCCGTCCACGGTCACACTCGCGCGCGTGACCCGTTGGACCAGTGCCTTCAAAGCTCGGACGCCCAAGGCGGGTTTGCGCCCGCACGCGATACGGTGATCGACGCGACCTTGGCACCAAACGCGGCGGCTTGGGTCAGGTCGTCCATGCTGGCGTTGCCCAGCGTCGCCTTGGTCAGCAATCCGGCCTTATCAAGATCAGCCATGAAGCCCGCGCTGAACGTATCGCCTGCGCCCACGGTATCGACGACTTCTGCCTTCACGGCAGCAACGTCCGCAGACCCGTTACGGGTCAGAACGGTGACGCCTTCGGACCCTTTGGTCAGCAAGATGACTTGCACATTGGTGCCTTCAAACAACTGCGCCGCATCCGTGCCGCCAGTGATCCATTCAAGATCTTCGTCGGATGTTTTGATAATGTCAGCCTTGGCAAACATTGCAGTCAAACGGGCGCGGTATGTCGCCTCGTCGGTGATAAATGACGGCCGGATGTTCGGGTCGATCATTGTCACAGCAGTGTCCGACACGCGGTCCATCAACGCGGCATAGGCGCTGGCGCATGGTTCAACCACAAGGCTGATCCCGCCAAAGAATACGGCGTCGGCTTGTGTGTCGGGCAGGTCCGCAGGGGTCAACATGCGACCGGCAGTGTTTTCGTCATAGAATGCATAGGACGCGTGGCCGTCTGTCAGCGTGACAAAGGCCAACGTGGTCGGGCGGTCGGTGATATGCGCGGGGCTGCTGTCGACCTTGGACGCGGCCAGTTCGTTCCGCAGAATATCGCCAAACAGATCGGATGACAGGCCGGAAAAGAACTGCACTGGGGTGCCCAAGCGACCAAGCGCGATGGAGGTGTTGAACACCGATCCACCTGCAAGCGGGGCAAATGCCGCGTCGCCGGTTGTGGCTTCACGTGGCAGCATGTCAATCAGGGCTTCGCCCGCACAAAGGATCATTGTGTCTCTCCAGTCTCTATTGGCTGTTAGCGATAACATATCCTGCGATAAGCGCAATAATCAGACCGATAAGAACCGCAAAAGTAATCTTCCAAGCAGAATAGGGGCGCTCGCCTTGCACGCGCCCCGTGCGTCCGTTCACCACAAAGCGAAATGTGCGCCCGCGGTATTTATAGGCAGCCAGCCAGACGGGCAGCAGGATATGTTTGAACGTCACGTCGCCCACGGATGTATCCACATCCATCACGCGTTGTTCATCACCACCTATGTCGTATTTCACATCGCGCAGGATCATGCGGTCCATATAATCGCGGGCCTCGTCGAAACCATCGACAAGCTCGACCTGATAGCCCTCGGCGCGGAAACCGGCCAGATAATCAGGCTTATAGGGTTCCAACGCGGACAAGTCCCACGGCTCTAACCCGTCGGTATATTTTTTGGGCAAGCTTTTGGAGGCAAGCACAAGCACATCGTCAAAGAAACGTGCGACGCGGCCAGATGCGGCATGCCAACGGGTTCTGCGCACGCGGACCTGTCGGCGTTTGCCGTCACGCATAATGGTCTTGGTCTCGTAATAATTGGTGCCGCGCTGGCCACGATATTTGCTGCGCGTGTCTGCATCAAATGTCCAATAAGGAGCGTAAATGCCGTTCATTTTGCGCCCTTTGCGGGCACAATCCATCAACCCGCTTGGGGCGAACCACAGGCTTCCAAGCCAACCGTTCAGGGCAACGCGTGCGGCACTTTCATCCATGGCGAAGGAGAGCAAGCCGCGTGGTTTGATATGCCTGTGCGCGCCGGTGTCGGTCACAACAGGGGTCGCGCAAAACGGGCATTCCGCGGTGTGCATATCGGCGTCAAATTCGGTCGTCGCCCCGCAATTGGGACAGGTTGTGACGGTTGTGACTTCGATCTCTTCTTCGTCGAGCTGGTTGGCAACGGCAGTGCGAAAGTCCAACTCTTTGATGCCGCCACGCATCCCTTCAATAGGTTGCACATTGCCGCAATGATCACATTGCAACTGATGCTGACCGGGATCAAACCGGAGGTCCGACCCACAGGTGTCACAGGGGAAACGGTGTTCTGTTGTCATTGGGCTAATTCGCCTGTTTAGGCCCACCCTAAGGCGGGCCTAGTGTCTGTTTACGCGCCCGGCGCAGGAGGAGGCATGATCGTGAACAGCTGCGCCAGCTCAGTGACCTCGTCCGCAGTTTTCCAACCATCTTGGCCTTGGGTCCAGACCATCGTGTCACGCGCCAATGCGCCATCTGTGATCATGCGACCCATGGCCGCCTTTGAAAGTGGTCCGGTGACGTCGCCAGCCTTTACGATGTGCCACACATGTTCGACGGGCGCAGGTGGTGGCGTCGGCGCGGCACCCCATGGTCCCGCATGCGCCATTTGACCGACCATTGCCATGCCTATCCCCATGCCAAGGCCGGCACCCATGCCGCCCCCGCCGTTTGGTTTGCTGGCGGCAGATGTCATAGCTTCTGCACCAGAATATTGCATGAAATTTGTCAGGTCGCCCGCAATGCCCATCGACGTGCGCTTATCCAACGCCTCTTCGACCTTCTCTGGCAAGCTGATGTTTTCGATATAGAGTTCTGGAATGCTGAGGCCGTATTCTGCCATCGTGCTGGAAATCGCTGTAGCAACCAATTTACCCAAATCACCCGTGTTCGCAGCCATATCCAGCACAGGAATGCCTGATTGGGCGATCACGCGGGAAAATTCCTGCACGATGATGTTGCGGATTTGATAGCTGATCTCGTCCATCGTGAATTCACCATCGGTGCCGACGATTTCACGCAGGAAAGTGGCCGGATCCGTGACTTTGACCGTATATGTCCCGAAGGCACGCAAACGGGTCGGGCCGAACTCTGGATCGCGCAGCATGATCGGGTTCTTGGTGCCCCATTTCAGATCAGAAAACCGCGTCGTGTTGACGTAGTAAATCTCTGACTTGAACGGGCTTTTGAAACCGTGATCCCAGTGGTTCAACGTCGTCAGGATCGGCATGTTGTTGGTTTCCAACATATACAGACCGGGGGTGAAAACATCTGCGAGCTGGCCTTCATGCACGAATACAGCGGCTTGACCTTCGCGCACGGTCAGTTTTGCGCCGTATTTGATTTCATGGGCCTCACGCTCAAACCGCCACACCATTGTGTCACGTGTGTCGTCGGTCCAGTGGATCACGTCGATGAATTCACCGCTTAGAAAATCGAAAATGCCCATGTGTTCAGGCTCCTTTGGTCAGTGGGGTCAGCTTGCACTGCCGCCCGTTAATTCGGTTGCGATTTGGCGTACAATCGGCGCGGCGGCGGCGGCATCCATGCCGGGGCGCAAACGCGGATCATACAGGATTTTCAGCAAGAATTCGTCATGTGTCGTCAACAGCGCGAATTCTTCGTCGTCGTTAAAAATGGACGGCCGTGCCGCAGGGCTATCATTGGGAAGGCCAAGACCTTGGGCTATTTCCTCGTGAATGCACGATTTGCGCAGCAGGTCAGGATGCTCGCCGCGAATAACAGCCACCGCCTTGGCATAGGTCGATTGGCCTGGCTCAAAAACGCCCACAACAACGCAAAGCTGGTCTGCAGGGAGACCCAAGATGGCGCGTATGGAACTTGGCGCCACATCGGGCAAAAGTGCGTTCAGGCGCGATGCCGCGCCAAGCCGGTCATCTTCGTTCCAGAACATCACATGAAAATTGGCATTGGCGTCGGACATGGTGATGTCGTGGCCTGTCACGCGGGCCAAACGGTCGACGTATGATGCAACTTCGACCGTGTCCTTGGGACGCTGTGCATTGGGGATTGTGTCGCCGAATTCCACTGACACCCGCACTGGCTTTGCCCAGCGGCTCAGCTCTGTGGCTGTGACCTTTGCGCGCAATAAATCACCGTCGCTGACGTATTCATCAAACAAGGCGATCCGCACAAAGTTGCGTGCCAGTTGCGTATCGGTAAACGGCGTATCAGGGCCGCCACCATCCGTGCGCATTAAGCCACGGGTCAAAAATTGACGTTCCAATCGCGCATACAGGGTGCTGAGATGCGCACTTTGGGAAGAGGGGGGCGAGATCGTTACGGCGCGCGGCGGTGGCAACGCCACTTTGATCGGCTGGCGCAAAGACGATGTGACCGTTGGGGGGGGGGCAACAGGCGCGGTCGCACAAGCAGACAGGACTAACAACCCTATCGCCGCAAAAAGACCGCGCCCCTTTTTCATTTATGCACCCGTCGCAGTGCCAACAGTGTCGCCCAAACCAGTCTTGCGGGCTTTGGCAGAAGCCAGAGTTTCTTTCAACTCTTGCTCCATGTTCTTCAGCTCGGCTTCTGCTTCGGCACGCTTGCGCTTGCCTTCATCCGCGATTTCTAGGCTTTCGTTGATCGTGGCGATCAGGTTGGCGTTGGCCTCTTTGACAGCGTTGATGTCGAACACGCCGCGTTCCATTTCTTCGCGGATCAACTTATTGGCGTCGCGCAGGTTCTTGGCGTTGGATGTCAGCAACGCGTTAGTCAAATCATTGGCGTCGCGCACGGCTTCTGCTGCTTCAGCAGAGCGTTGGATCGTGACAGCTTGGGCCAATTGGGTTTCCCAAAGTGGGACGGTGTTGACCAATGTTGAATTGATTTTGGTGACCAAGGACTTGTCGTTTTCTTGCACAAGGCGAATGGACGGCAGAGATTGCATCGTCACCTGACGTGTCAGTTTCAGATCATGCACACGGCGTTCCAGATCATCGCGGGCAGAGCGCATATCGCGCAATTCCTGCGCCATCATAACGGCTTTCGTCTCTGGTGCCTTGGCAACCTGTGCTTCTTTCTTCGGAATCACTTTGCTGTCCAGCTCGTCGAGCTTGGCTTCACCCGCCGCGATATACAGCGCCAATTCGTCGTAGAATTGCAGGGTTTTGTCATACAGTATATCAAGGCTTTCGATGTCTTTGAGCAGCACATGCTCGTGCTTCAAAAGATCATCGTTGATGTGGTCGATTTGGCCCTGAACGTCTTCAAAACGTGCAACAAATTTCGCCATTGGCGCGGCGCGGCCCAGTAGGCGTTCCCACCAAGACCGTTTACGGCGCACGTCGAGTTCGGAAATCGAAAACCCGCGAATGGTGCTGACAATGTTGCGCAGGCTGTCGCCAGCAGGGCCGACGTCCTTGTTGCGCACACCAGCCAGCATGGATTGGCTGATCACTTGCAGTTCGGCTTGGGCACCGGACCCGAAACCCACGATGGACTGTGTATTGTCCATGTCGATTTCCGCCATGCGGCGTTTGATTTCCGTGGTTGTCGGCTTGTCTGCCGCAGCCATCGTCACCAGCTCACCCTTGGGTTCGGCCAGCACAACGGCTGTTACTTTTTCAACATCAGCCAATGTGGCCTCGGCTTTTTTACGTGTAATCTCGGACATAAATGTCTCCTTTTATTTCAGGCTAACGCCTTCGCGCTGCAAACGGTCGCGCAGCACTTTGATTTCAATATCCATGTCGCTTTTGTCGTCGAGCAACATCTTTTCGGTGCGGGCCGCGAAATTCTGCTCAAGATTACCAAGCAATGCTTCGTAATCTGCGCGGGCCTCATTGTTCTTTGAACGGCGGTAACGATCAACAAATTTGACCGTCGCATCACGTGCACCCATCAAATAGACACCCAGAAATTTGCGCGCACCGGTCAGGTCACGCGGGTCTTCTTCGACAGTGCGGATCATATTGCGGGCTGCGGTTTAGAACGCGCCAACACGTACAGACAATTGCCGATCATTCAACCCGTCGATCTGGTCGTGCATGACC
This sequence comes from uncultured Roseobacteraceae bacterium, assembly GCA_964022435.1. Lineage (GTDB taxonomy): Bacteria > Pseudomonadota > Alphaproteobacteria > Rhodobacterales > Rhodobacteraceae > Yoonia. The sequence continues at coordinate 66,883 of CAXIAL010000002.1, forward strand.
GTCAGATGCGCCTCTGCCTCATCCACAACACGGGCAACGCGGTCTTGTTGAAAGGTATCAATGCCTTCCATACGCTTGTCGCGCATTGGGTCCAGCCCGAATGCAGCCACATGCACCGCCACGCCAGCAATGCCGTAAAGCAGGGCGCTGAGGATGCTCGCATTATGGGCAAATGACGCCAAGGCAACGCCAGCACCTGTCAAAATGGAAGAGATCATTTTGCGCGGCACGGCGGGCCTGCGGGCGACCTTGCGCGCGTCATAAGCTGCTTCTGACCGCAACCCTTCGCCCAATAACCACGCAGAAGAAGCGAGGGCCGCTGCCCCAACCAATCCGGTGATCAGGGACACAGGGCCATCCGAAAACGTGGTTGCCACCAATACGATCGCAGGCGGGAACAACACGCCGGCACGTCCTGCCGCTGCATCGATACGGCGATCATCGATCACCTCGCTTTGGGCACTGCCATCTGGGCTGTAAGGGCCACCAAATTTCTTCGCCATCAGATCGCCCCCAGCCAGCCGGACGTCACGCCATACAGCAAGACAATCAGCACTACATAAGCACCGCGTTGGAATTGTTTCGAAATCACGTCCCTCTTTGGGCGCATGTAGGTATGGTTGCGGTCAATTACGAGTGCTTTTGCGCGGCTTCACGCTCTGCATTCAATTTACGCGCATAGCCGGATTGGATCACTTCCACCGCGACCAGAACCACAACAGAGAAGTAGAATGTGGATTTGGACATCGGGATGATTTCCTTGCCAAACAGTTTGATGTTCAACGCGTCATCATGCATCGCGTGACCTGCCGCAGGGCCAGCTTCACCCAGCAAAACAACACCGACGATCAGCAGGATGAACAGGCCAAGCACCTCGTACATACGGTTCTTTTCCAAGAATTTCGTGACGCCTTCAGCCAGCAACAACATCGCCAAACCAGACAGGATGATCGCAACCGCAAGGATCGGGAACACATCAGTGATCGCCAGCGCAGACAAAACGGAATCGAAAGAGAAGATCAGGTTCATAATCACGATCATGATCACCACACGGGTCGCGGATTTGGCGGATTTGCCTTCCACGTCGTGGTCAAGGTGATGCATGGTTAGCATGTGCCGGATTTCCTTGATCGCGGTGTACATGATGAACGCGCCACCGATGACAAACACACAAGTGGCAAAGTTGATGCCGCCCTCGATCACACCAGGCCAATCAAAGATATAGAATGGTTCGGACAGGGCGCCGATCAGTTGGATCATTGTGAACAACAGCACCACGCGCAGGGCGACAGCAATCATAATGCCCCAAGTGCGTACAGATTTTTGCTGCGCGACAGGCGCACGCTGGCTCTCGATCGAGATGTAAAGAAGGTTATCAAACCCCAATACGGCCTGCAAAAAGCAAAGCATGATCAGGTTTGTTGCGTTTTCAAGTGTAATTAAGTCAGCCACGGTCCTGTTCCTCAGTAAATAGTTGCGCCTAACATGCACAACACGGGGATTGGCGGCAAGGGTTCAACCTTAACGCTTTTTCCCCGCAGAAGGGCCGCGTTTGGGCCGGTTCACAACTTTGCGCGTGCGGGACGGCACGGGGCGCGCTTCAAGGCCCAACTGGTCACGCACAACGCGGCCTTTGACCTCTTCGACGTCGCCTTGGGCCAATGTGCCCAGTTGGAACGGGCCATAGCTGACGCGGATCAAACGGTTCACGATCACGCCGATGGCTTCCATCGTGCGGCGAATCTCTCGGTTTTTGCCTTCGCGGATCGACACAGTCAGCCAAGCGTTGGCCCCTTGCTGGCGGTCAAAGGTGACAATCATCGGCTGATAATTCACGCCGTCCACAGTAATGCCTGCGCGCAGTTGATCCAATCGTGCCTCTGACACGGATCCGTTGATGCGCACGCGGTAGCGGCGCAGCCAACCTGTTGATGGCAGTTCCAGCTTGCGCTTAATCTCGCCGTCATTGGTCAGCAGCAGCAGACCTTCGGAATTGATATCCAAACGGCCAACGGACATCACGCGCGGCATGGTGTCGGGCAGGGCATCAAACACGGTTTCGCGGTCTTTTTCATCGCGTTCCGTCGTCACGAGGCCCGCCGGTTTGTGGTACAACCAAATCCGCGCCGGATCAGGTTCGCCCACGCGTTTGCCATCAACGACGACTTTATCATCGGAGGTGATGTTCAACGCGGGTGACGTGATCGTCTTGCCGTTCACAGACACGCGGCCTGCTTCGATCATCCGTTCGCTTTCGCGGCGGCTGGCAATCCCTGCGCGGGACAAAACTTTGGCGATGCGGTCGCCCTTGGGTGTGTCATTGGTCATAGGCTTGCCTTACGGGGCTGGGGCGATCTACGCAATCGGCTTTGTGCCTGCAACAGACGTGGCGCAGCCGAAAAAGTGCCGTTTCAGCGTAACATTCAGACCAGCATTCCGCAGCGCATCGGCCATATGGGCGCTGCTACCAAAATTGCGGGTGTACGTGCCGATCATGCTAAAGTCCTGTGCGCCTTGTAGAAATAGCCGTTCTAGGAGCGGTAGAATCCTGTCGAGATAAAGCCGAAAGAACGGACGCAGCATCCATCCTTTCGGATCAGATGCCTCGATCAGACAAAAACTGCCGCCTTCGCGTAAAATTCGCGCAACTTGGCCTGCCAGCACAATTTGTTGGTCTGTGTTGAAGGTTTTCAGCCCAAAAGTGGACACAACCATATCCGCAGATTGCGCAGGCAAATCCGTTTGCAATGCATCCGCCGCGTGATGGGCTATTTGGTCGGACCGGTTGGCATGCAGTCGAGCAACAGCCTCGCGGTGCATGCTTTCTGAAATATCGATCGCGGTGATCGTGGCGCGGGGAAACGCGGCCAAAACATGTGGCCAAACCTCGCCGGTGCCTGCCATCAGATCAACAATCTGCGGCGCATGAGGCGCGTGTTTGACGATCTTGCCGTTGTGGATTCGGGCGATATTGGCTTGCCCGCGCAAACGGTCCACACATTGCTTGCGCCACAGCCATATGAAGCCGAATGACGACACCGCGCTCCACCAGCGGTATTTTGCGGAACAGCGGTCAAACAGGGCGGCAACATAGGCCGGATCATAGATATCGGTAGACATCTTCGCACCTTGGCCCCGCATTTGAGGGGTTGCAAGGGGGCGGGGCCGTAAGGCATGAAAACCTATGACGTTTACCACCCATATGAATGCCGCAATGATCGCGGCACAGGCCGCAGGCGCGCGCGGTGAAGTTCCCGTGGGTGCGGTCATTGTTGGTCCCGATGGGGTGATCGCGACGGCGGGCAATCGCACGCGCGAGTTGAATGACCCAACCGCCCATGCCGAAGTGCTGGCAATCCGCGAAGCCTGTCAGGCATTGGGTGTGGAACGACTGACGGGCTATGATCTTTACGTCACGTTGGAACCTTGCCCGATGTGCGCAGCCGCGATTTCGAACGCACGGATCGGGCGGCTTTATTACGCGGCCTCCGACCCGAAATCCGGTGGCGTCGCCCAAGGCCCCCGCGTGTTCAGCCACCCGCAATGCCACCATAAGCCAGAAGTCTACGACGGGATTGGTGCTGCGGATGCGGAGGCGATGTTGCGTGAATTTTTCGCTGCAAAACGTCCATAAAACGCAAAAAGGGGCCGCAAAAGCAGCCCCTTTCCAATCAGTTCGACAGTCTTACGCTTCTGTTGGGATGCGCAGAACCTGACCTGGATAGATTTTGTCAGGGTGTGTCAGCATTGGCTTGTTGGCCTCGAAAATCGCGTGATACTTGGACGCCTTGCCCATTGTTTTCTGCGCGATCGCGGACAATGTGTCGCCTTTTTCCACAGTGTGGAAAGCGGTGCCGTCAGAATTGCCTTCCATCGCGTCTTCGACTTCTTCGATGCCGTCAACGTTGCCAGCCGCCAGAATGATCTTTTCGCGGGTTTCTTGATCAAGCGCTTTGCCCTTCATCACAACCTTGCCGCCTTCAACGCTGATATCCACGTCGGATGCGTCCAGACCCAGATCAGCCAATTCCTTGTTGATTGCTTCTTCTGGTGTGTCGTCCTTGCCGATCAATTTCTTGCCAGCACCTTTTACAAAGCTCCAAAGACCCTTATCATTTCCTTCTCATATTTATTGACGACTATTTGCCGTATGGACGTTAGTTTACCCATGAAATGCGGAAACGCCAGAACAGTTGTGGGGGAAATATGGATTGGTTCGCGCAGATAGATGGCTATTGCGAACGTATCGACGCCACGTTTTGGTCCGAACCTTTGAACGCGGTGACCAATGCGGCATTTGTGATTGCAGCGCTGATCATGTGGCAGCGCAGCCGCACAACGGGCGGTAAGATGCTTTGCGTGATACTTGCTATGATTGGATTAGGCAGCTTTGCGTTTCATACATTCGCAACGCGCTGGGCAGGGCTGGCAGATGTCGTGCCAATCGGCGCATATATCCTGACCTATCTTTACCTTGTGAACCGCAACATTGCAGGACTTTCTCTTGGCTGGGCGGCTGCGGCCACGGCATGCTATTTGCCCTTTGCCGCGCTGATTGTGCCCGCGGTCAACCAGTTGCCGTTCTTTCATATCTCTGGGTTCTACTGGACTGTGCCATTGTTGCTGGTGGGGTATGGCATTGGATTGCGATTGCGCGGATTTCTGATTGGGGCGGGCATATTGGCCGTTTCCATCACTGTCCGGTCGCTCGATGAAATCTGGTGCGCAGGGTTCCCCATTGGCACCCATTTCGTCTGGCACCTGCTCAACGGGTTCATGCTTGGCTATATGATCGCGGTTTATGAAACCCGCGCCCTTGCACGGCAGGGGGCGCAAGGGTAAACGGACGCCAACAATTACCCCCTGATCAGGAGGCCGATCCATGTCAATCGACACCGAAACCGCCCGCCGCGTCGCCAAATTGGCCCGCATTAAGGTCGAAGACGACGCATTGCCCGCGCTGGCGCAGGAATTTTCTGCGATCCTTGGGTTCATTGAGCAGCTCAATGAAGTCGATGTGGATGGCATTGAGCCAATGACCTCTGTCACCCCGCAGCGTCTGAAGCGCCGGGTTGATGTTGTCACCGATGGCAGCCAGCAAGAGGCGGTTTTGAAAAACGCCCCCGATTCCCGTGAAGGCTTCTTTGCCGTGCCCAAGGTGGTTGAATAATGACCGATCTGTCCAAACTGACCATCGCTTCCGCGCGCGACGCATTGCGCAAGGGCGACGTTTCTTCCGTGGAATTGACCGACGCCTATCTTGGCGCGATCGAGGGTTCAGGTGCGCTGAATGCATTTGTGCACAACACGCCCGAGGTTGCAAAAACACAAGCCGCGGCCGCTGACGCAAGGATTAAATCCGGCGATGCGCCAGATATGTGCGGTATCCCACTGGGGATCAAAGATCTGTTCTGCACCAAAGGTGTCGCGTCGCAAGCCGCATCCGGCATCCTTGAAGGGTTCAAACCGGAATATGAATCCACAGTCACAACACAGCTGTTCGATGCAGGTGCGGTGATGTTGGGCAAATTGAACATGGACGAATTCGCCATGGGGTCGTCCAACGAAACATCCGTTTATGGCAACGCCGTGAACCCGTGGAAATCCGACGACCGTGAATTGACACCGGGTGGTTCATCCGGTGGCTCCGCCGCTGCTGTGGCCGCTGATTTGTGCCTTGGCGCGACAGGCACTGATACCGGCGGTTCCATCCGCCAGCCAGCCGCCTTCACCGGTATCACGGGTATTAAGCCAACCTATGGTCGCGTGTCCCGTTGGGGCGTGGTGGCATTTGCGTCCTCGCTGGATCAAGCTGGTCCAATGACCAAAGACGTGCGCGACAGTGCAATCATGTTAGAGGCCATGTGTGGTTTTGACGCCAAAGATAGCACAAGCATGGACATCGCCGTGCCGAACTTCGAGGCCGCTTTGACGGGCGACATCAAAGGCAAAGTCATTGGTATTCCAAAAGAATACCGCATGGACGGCATGCCAGCAGAGATTGAAAAGCTCTGGGAAGACGGCACTGCGATGCTGAAAGACGCAGGCGCTGAAGTACGCGAAATCTCCTTGCCACACACCAAATACGCGCTGCCTGCTTATTATGTGATCGCACCAGCCGAAGCTTCATCCAACCTTGCGCGTTACGACGGCGTGCGCTTTGGCCACCGCGCCAAATTGGCCGCAGGCGATGGCATCACAGAGATGTACGAAAAGACACGCGCCGAAGGGTTCGGATCAGAGGTTCAGCGCCGCGTTATGGTCGGCACATATGTGCTGTCCGCTGGTTTCTATGACGCCTATTACAACCGCGCCCGCAAGGTCCGTGCACTGATTAAGCGTGATTTTGAACAGGTATTTGCCGCAGGGGTCGACGCGATCCTGACACCCGCCACGCCGTCCGCTGCATTTGGTCTAGGCGAAATGAAAGACGCCGATCCGATCAAAATGTATCTTAACGATGTGTTTACCGTCACGGTCAACCTTGCCGGTTTGCCAGGCATCGCAGTGCCTGCAGGCGTGGACGCCAATGGCTTGCCGCTTGGCCTGCAGTTGATTGGCCGCCCATGGGAAGAAGGCGATTTGCTGAATGTCGCCTATGCCTTGGAACAGGCCGCCGGTTTTGTAGCCAAACCGACAAAGTGGTGGTAAAGCCGTTTAAAGACTGACTTGAAATAGGTGATAATCGTGAAAAATCCTGGCTTTGCCGTCGTTGGGATGCTCATGCTGCAAGCATGTGGAGCAACCGTGCCTGCAAGCAATGTTGGCCCTGGGTTTAACACCGCCGAAGATCAAGCGCGGCGCAATGCGGCCCTTCAGGGCGCAACATCGGCGCAATTTGGCGCACCGTCTGCTGTCAGCACCGGCGCCATTGGATCCGAAGACTTGGCCGCGATTGGTATCGGTGAAACACCAACGCCAGAGCGCGCGCCAAACACGAACACCGCCATTTCTGACGAACAGGATTTTCAGGCCGTATCAGAGCGTGAAACCATCGAATCAGATGCCGAACGCCGCGCGGCCCAAGCCGCCGTGCGCGAAGAAATTCAGCCCACTGATCTGCCAACGCGTCCGGCCAACACCGGCCCGAATATCGTGGAATACGCGATCAATGCACCAAACGTACTGGGGCAAGAATGGTATTCACGGTCTATCTTTTCCAGCGAAGCACGGTTCCAGCGCAATTGCGTGAAATATGCGTCATCAGACGCAGCACAACGTGATTTCTTGGCACGCGGTGGGCCAGAACGTGACCGCCTCGGTATTGATCCTGATGGCGACGGCTTTGCCTGCGGTTGGGATCCTGCACCATTCAAGCTGGTAGCAAGCAACTGATTGGGCTGACCCATCCGTCGCCCAATTTTGGGCCACGTAAGGGTGGGGCGGTCCCCTCATTGATTGTTATTCATTATACGGCAATGCCCGATACAGCCGCGGCTTGTCGAACGCTGTGTAATCCCGACAATGAAGTTTCCGCCCACTACCTGATCGCCCCTGATGGTGACGTGATGTCCTTGGTCGATGAGCCCATGCGCGCATGGCATGCAGGGGCCGGAAAATGGGGAAAGTTCACAGATGTGAACTCTGCCTCGATTGGCATCGAATTATCCAACGATGGCTATTCGCCCTTTGCAGCACCTTTGATGGATTCGCTGTGCGATCTGGTGGCTGGCATAATGTCGCGCTGGAACATTCCCGCCCATCACGTTATCGGGCATTCCGATCTTGCGCCGGGCCGTAAAATTGATCCGGGTGCGCGGTTCGACTGGGCGCGTCTTGGGCGCAGCGGCTTGGCTGCATGGCCCAAACCTGTCGCACCCGCCCCGTTGGATCAGTTCTTGCCGTTGATGGCCCGCACCGGTTTTACCGCCAGCACGGACCCCGATCTGGCATTGCACAGCTTCCGCTTGCGCCACAGGCCTCATGCCACAGGCTCGTTGAACCGCGATGACATGGCGCTGCTTACCGACTTGGCAAACCGATTCCCCGTTGACGCAGACACGCCCACCACCTAAGCGACACAGGCGGGTGGTCGGATGGTCGCGGGGTGGTAACACCTCGAGGAAAGTCCGGACTCCATGAAAAGCACGGTGCTGGGTAACACCCAGCGGGGGCAACCCTAGGGAAAGCGCCACAGAAAACAAACTACCTCCTATATGGGGGAAAAGCTGAAAAGGTGGGGTAAGAGCCCACCGCGGACGTGGCAACACGGACGGCATGGCAAGCCCCGCCGGGAGCAATGCCAAATAGGGGCTTCGCGCGGGTAACCGCTGGGATGCTTGAACCCAAGAAGCCCGGGTTGGCAGCTAGAGGCACGTTGGTAACAGCGTGTCCAGATGAATGATCATCTCTGGCCTTCGGGCCTAGACAAAATCCGGCTTACAGACCACCCGCACATTTCTGCCCACGCTTTGCGCTGCAACGCGCTTTGCGGTTGACTCGGGAAGTCACGCGGGTAAAAGACGCCTAATTATAGATCAACGTGTCATGTATCTGCATGGCCTAACCTGAAAAGAGATGAGACATGGCGAAGCCTACCACCATCAAAATCCGCCTGACTTCCACTGCGGGGACTGGCCACTTCTACGTGACAAAGAAAAACGCACGCACCATGACTGAAAAAATGGTTGTACGTAAGTACGATCCAGTTGTGCGCAAGCACGTGGAATACAAAGAAGGCAAGATCAAGTAACTGATCGCTTCTGACAGAAATTCGAAAAGGGTCGCTTGGAAACAAGCGGCCCTTTTTGTTTGAGCAGGCTACATTGCCGATACATAGAAAAAGGGCCGGTGCATCAGCACCGGCCCTTCAATCTATTCAAACCAGATGGTTTGGTTATTCGCGGCCACCCATGAACATCAACAGGAATTGGAACATGTTGATGAAATCAAGGTAAAGGTTGATCGCGCCCATCACGGCTGCTTTGCCCAACCATTCGCTGTCGCCGTGCATGGCGTGCGCGATATAGTCGTTCTTGATCTTCTGTGTGTCATAGGCTGTGAGGCCTGCGAAAATCAGAACACCGAGTGCGGAAACCGCGAACATGATCGCAGGGGACTGCAGCCAGATGTTTACGACCGTGGCAACGATCAGGCCAATGACGCCCATGATCAAGAAGCCGCCCCAGCCGGAGATGTCTTTTTTCGTGGTGTAGCCCCAAAGGGAGAGACCCGCAAAAGCGATTGAAGTGACAAGGAAAGTCTGTGCGATCGAAATGCCTGTGAACACAACGAAGATATAGGCCATGGAAATGCCCATCACGGCGGAGAAGGTGTAGAAGAACAGCTGTGCGCCAGCGGCGGACATGCGGTTCACCATCGCGCCGAACGCGAAAATCATGATCAGCGGTCCGAACATGACAATGTAACGTGTGAAGCCTGTGAACAATGTGTTCATCAGTGCGGCGTTGTTGCCGACGGCCCATGCAGCCGCAAATGTGAGCAACAGACCCACGGACATTGTTCCGTAGACTTTGTTCATGTGGGTGCGCAGACCCTCGTCGATTTCCGCAGTGCGGACATTGCCGCCAACGCGAGCTGTGTCAAATTGAGCCATTAAGACCTCCTGTAAAACGCTTGGTGCCGAAAACGGCAGCCTTGGGTCAGATATTGGCAGTTTGCCCCACTTTTTCAAGGGGATCAGGTCTCCTCAGCCTCGAAAATTCGTGCCGATGTGCCCGAATGTCGCGATTTTCGGGCTATTGGCGCCAGTGGGACGGCACATCCCATGCCGGACGGCTTGCTTCTTGTGCCGCTTGTGCCGCATCCAGCCCGATGTCGTCGAGTTGGGATGGGTCCAATTGCGCCAGTTGACGGCGTTGCGCAGCCAAGGCCCGCCAAGTCCGCAAGCGGGCCAGAAATGAAATGCGTTGGGATGCAGGGTGGTGGCGTGTGCAGCTGATGTCGGTCATTTGATCGTCTTTTGTGATGATAATTCGATTTAGTATTGGATTGCTTGATGTATGGCGTAGCCTGTGTCATATTGAAAACGAATGATTTTTAATTAATGCATCAAGGATATTGATATGGCGCGAAATCTAGATCTGACGGCTCTGCGGTCTTTTGTGGCTGTTGCCGAAGCGGGGGGTGTCACGCGGGCGGCTGGGTTCTTAAACCTGACGCAATCTGCGGTCTCGATGCAGCTCAAACGCTTAGAAGAAAGCCTTGGCCTCGCGCTATTAGATCGGTCGGCACGGACCATTGCGCTGACACCGATGGGGGAACAGCTGTTGGGGTATGGTCGCCGGATGCTCGCGCTCAACGATGAAATTTACGGGCGCATGACCTCTGCGGATTTCGAGGGCGAGATCACGCTCGGCGTGCCGCATGACATTATCTATCCCGTGATCCCCAAGGTGTTGCAGCGGTTTGCGCAGGCCTATCCGCGCCTGCGGGTTAAATTGATTTCATCGAATACCAATCTGTTGCGGGCCCAGCATGCGCGCGGTGAGGTGGATTTGATCCTGACCACCGAACCCGAAGGCACGCCCGGTCACCAGACATTGACCACGCGCAAGCTGGTCTGGGTCGGTGCGCCAAACGGGCAGGCGGGGAAATCGCGGCCCCTGCGGCTGGCGTTTTCCGACGTCTGCCTGTTTCGCACGATTGCGCAGCGCAGCTTGGACGACGCAGGTATTTCGTGGGAAATGGCGATCGAAGGTGATGGTCAAACCGCGATCGAGGCGACGGTCAGCGCGGATTTGGCTGTGCATGCAAGTTTAGACGGCATGGCGCCATCGTTTTTGGCGCAGGTCGATGACAGTGCGGGGCTGCCTCGTTTGGACGAGCTGCAAATCAACCTTTATCGCGGTGAATTGGGTGCGGGCCAAGCGATGGATGATTTGATCGATCTGATCACGGCGGGCTACCGGATGGGGCAGTTGCCGCAGGTCGTGTCGGCTTAATCGATTGTCACCACGACCTTCCCTGTTGATGTGCGATTGCGCAAAAGGTCCAGTGCCGCGTCGGCCTGATCAAGTGGCAAGACGTGGCTGATATGGGGGCGTAGGTCGCCCGCGACATACATGTCCATCAAGTCCTGAATGCTGGTCATCACGGCGTCTTTGTCAAACTTCAAATAGCCGCCCCAATAGAACCCGATCACGTCGATGTTCTTCACAAGGATATGGTTGGCGGCGATTGGTGGCACATCGCCGCTGGCAAAGCCGATCACGATGATGCGGGCCTTGGGCTTGCAAGCCCGTAGCGCGGATTTGAAACCTGTGCCTCCTACGGGATCGTAAACAACATCCGCGCCGCCCAATGCTTTGACCGCATCGGTGAAGTCGCCATCATTGCTGTCGATCAGGTGATCTGCGCCCGCAGCCTTTGCAACTGCAAGCTTAGCTGGGCCGCGCGCTACAGCGATAACAGTCGCGCCCAAGGCCTTGCCAATCTCGATGGTGGTCAAGCCGACACCACCCGAGGCACCGAGCACCAAAAGCGTCTCTTTGGGCCGTATTTTGGCCCTATCTGTCAGGGCAAGATGAGAGGTGCCGTAAGCAACGTAAAACCCCGCAGCAATGTCAGATGGCATTTTTTCGGGAATTGCGCGGCACATTGTTGCATCAAATCGACCGTATTCAGCCAATCCTCCTGATCCGCCGAAAACCGCGACCCGTGTTCCGATCGCTGGTGACGTCACCCCATCGCCATGTTCAACAACCGTTCCGCAGACCTCCATACCCAATGAAAATGGGGGCTTGGGCGTATCTTGATAGGTGCCTTTGGCCATTAGAAGATCAGCGAAATTCAGCCCACATGCGTGGATTTTCAAAAGGACCTCGCCTTTTGCCGGAGTAGGTCGTTCAATGACCACAGAACGCGCACCCGTCTCGAAGTTTTCGACTTGATAAGCACGCATCATAATATCCCTATCCGATTGATCCGTTGGGTGAGTCCCGCAACGTTCCCGTTTTACTGCCGCCTTCTTCGGAAAATGTCGATAAAAATTGATTCCTTAAGAAAGAAATTAGGATTTACCTGTCTTTTAGGTCAGGTCGGGCTTTGCAACCGTTGCGTGTTTTCCGATGACGCGCGAGAAACGATTAAACGAAATCCGCGCCAGTTGGGTTGCATAGGTTTTAAGCCGTTGGGCGCGCGCAGAGAAGAAGTGAAAGGCCGAAGCCATGAAACATCCCGTTGACGTACATGTAGGCAAACGTATCCGCCAACGCCGGTGGATGAACGGCACAACGCAACAGCAATTGGCTGAAGCGGTTGGTATCAAGTTCCAGCAAATTCAGAAATATGAAACAGGCATGAACCGCGTCAGCGCGTCGCGCTTGTGGGATATCGCGGCAGAGTTGTCCGTGCCGGTTGCCTTCTTTTTCGAAGGCATCGAAGGCGAATCCAAGGGCGGCGCACAAGGTGACGTGCCAAGCGATGTTCTGACCGATAAAGAAGCGTTGGAATTGTTGCGGTCCTATTACGCGATCCCAGAAAATCAGCGCCGTCGTTTGTTCGATTTGGCCCGCGTCCTCAGCGACGCCGCCTAAAGGCTGCTTGACCAAAGCTGTTGCCCCGCGTTACCGATTACGTAATTAAATCAGACGCGGGGAAACGTGCATGACGGCGCTATCAAAGACCATCCAAGACGATATTCAACGTGTTGCTCACTTGGTTGCTGACGCCGCCCGTATCGAAACCCTGCGGTATTTTCGGACCGTTGGACTGTCAGCGGATGACAAATCCAAGCCCGACGCCGTGTTCGATCCTGTCACAGTTGCTGACCGCGCCGCCGAGACGGCCATGCGCGATATCATTATGGCCGAGCGGCCAGATGACGCGATTTTGGGCGAAGAGTTTGGCACGAAGCCAGGCACTTCGGGCCTGATATGGGTCCTTGATCCGATTGATGGCACACGGGGTTATATCAGTGGCACACCGACATGGGGCGTGCTGATCGCAGTGTCAGACGCAACAGGTCCGGTTTTCGGTATGATTGATCAGCCCTATATTGGCGAGCGTTTTGTCGGCGGGTTCGGGCAGGCCATGCTGTCTGGGCCACATGGCGATATGCCGTTGGCGACCCGTGCCGCCGCGCCGATTTCTGACGCCATTGTCCTTAGCACATTTCCCGAAGTCGGCACCGCACTCGAACGCAGGGCATTCGAAGCCGTGGCCCAATCTGCAAAACTGACCCGCTATGGCATGGATTGTTATGGCTATGGTTTGCTGGCGGCGGGGCAAGTTGATCTGGTGATCGAGGCCGGTTTGCAGCCTTATGATATTCAAGCCCCTATTGCCGTTATCAAGGCGGCGGGTGGCATTGTTTCAAATTGGCAAGGTGGTGCTGCGCACCATGGCGGCCGCGTGATTGCGGCAGCGAATGCGGATGTGCATGCGGTGGCCTTGCAGATTTTGCAGGATATTATTGATGAGTGATACGGTTCTACGCGGCGCTGACATTGTGCTGCCGATGGATGTGATCGGGAACCGTTTGCACGGTGTCGATATTCGGATTTCTGGTGGCGTGATTGCGGCGATTGGCCCTGACCTGCCTACCGAGGGGGCAGAGGTGATCAATGTCGCGGGCTGTGTTGTCACCCCCGGTTTGGTCAATACGCACCATCATTTGTATCAGTCGCTGACACGGGCTGTGCCTGGCGGGCAGGATGCGCTTTTGTTTGGGTGGCTTCAGACGCTCTATCCGATTTGGTCCCGTTTCGGCCCCGAAGAAATGTTCATTTCCGCCCAAGTGGGTTTGGCTGAATTGGCCCTGTCTGGCTGCACAATGACGTCGGATCATTTGTATCTTTACCCCAACGGGGCGCGGTTGGACGACACGATTGCAGCAGCGGGAGAGGTTGGTCTGCGGTTCCATCCGACCCGTGGGTCAATGAGCATCGGTGAAAGCGATGGTGGCCTGCCACCAGACGCGCTTGTTGAAAAAGAACCCGCGATTTTGGATGATTGCATTCGTGTGATCGACGCATTCCATGATCCTGCGGATGGCGCGATGGTGCGCGTGGGCGTGGCCCCGTGTTCGCCGTTTTCCGTCAGTCGAGATCTGATGCGCGATGCCGCGATTTTGGCCCGCGACAAGGGTGTGATGCTGCATACCCATTTGGCCGAAAACGATGAAGACGTGGCATATAGTTTAGAAAAATTCGGCTGTCGCCCCGGCCAATACGCCGAAGATTTGGGCTGGACCGGCGACGACGTTTGGCACGCGCATTGTGTCAAACTGGATGGCCAAGAGATTGATTTGTTTTCGAAATCTGGCACCGGTGTGGCCCATTGCCCCTGTTCGAATTGCAGGCTTGGGTCGGGCATCGCGCCTGTGCGTCAAATGCGCGATGCGGGTGTGAAGGTCGGGCTAGGTGTGGATGGATCAGCCAGTAATGATATCGGCAACCTGATGAACGAGGCGCGCCAGACCATGCTGTTGCAACGGGTGCAAAACGGGGCTGATGCGATGTCTGCAGATGAGGCCCTGTTTATCGCCACCCGCGGCGGCGCGCAGGTTCTGGGACGGCACGATTGTGGCCAAATCGCCGTTGGTCAACGTGCGGATATTGCCGTTTGGGATGTGTCTGGCGTAGAATCGGCAGGCAGCTGGGATCCTGCTGCGCTGGTTCTTGCGGGACCCAACAAGGTCCGCGACTTATTCGTCGGAGGGCGCCAAGTGGTGGCAAGTGGCCGCATGAATACGATCGATTTAGACACTGTGATGGCCCGTCAGACCACATTGGCGCGCCAATTAATGGAGAACTAGTTTTGTGATGAGAGCATGCGTTGTTGCCCTAGCCTAGGGCGGATGTGTTCCAATTCCATCGACGGGTTCCGTCGAATTGCCTGTAACTGCTGCGAAGTTCGCAGATTTTGATGCGCATTTGAATGCAGCGCGCTCTGCCCCCATCGCACATAGTGCGCAATTGTCGCAAATCGCGGCGGCGCATTCTGCGGATATGCAGGCGCGGGGCTATTTTTCCCATGTTTCGCCTGAGGGTCAAAAGTTGGGCGATCGTTTTCATGCGGGCGGATTGAAGTATTGCAAAATCGCCGAAAACATCGCGCAGGGTCAGGCTGGTGAAGCCCAAGTTTTTGAAGGTTGGATGAATTCCCCAGCGCATCGCAAGAATATGTTGGATACTTCGTTCAATTCTTATGGGATTGGCCGCGTCGCCGATATTTGGACGATGGTTTTCTACAAAACCTGCTAGCGGCGCGTCCCAGCAACCCAAACATCACGAATGGCCCGATCATCCCCCATCATGATGGTCGGGAACAGCGCATCCCAAACATCGGTCGCGCGCGCATGCCGCTGTGCGATGGCGGGGGTCGAGGCGAGGTTCAAGATCGTGATGTCGGCAGCGGCGCCCGCGCCCAAATGCCCGGTTTCGCCTGACATGTGCAGGGCGCTCGCCGATCCTTCGGTCGCCATCCACATCAGCTGTGATGGGTGCAATGCCGTGCCGCGCAGTTGCCCGATTTCATAGGCTGCCGCCATTGTGCGGAGCATCGAAAACGACGACCCGCCGCCTGTATCCGTGGCCAGTCCGATCCGAATGCCGCGCGCGGCCAAGCCCAATGTGTCGAACAGTCCTGACCCGATAAACGTGTTCGACGTGGGGCAATGCACCGTGCTTGCGCCGACCTCTGCCAGACGGTCAATCTCGCGTGGTTCCAAATGGATCGCATGGCCATAGAGCCCGCGTGCGCCGAGCAGCCCGTGGACTTCATAGGTGTCCAGATAATCGCGGGCGCTGGGGAACAGGTCGCGGACCCATGCGATTTCATCATGTTGTTCGGACAGATGGGTTTGCATCAAACAGCTCGGGTTTTCCGCCCATAGCGCGCCCAAGGCAGACAGTTGTTCGGGCGTAGACGTCGGTGAAAATCGTGGCGTGATCGCATAGGTCGCACGGCCCGTGCCGTGCCATTTTTCCAGCAAGGCTTTGCTGTCGTCATAGGCCGATTGCACCGTGTCGCGCAGGGTGTCAGGCGCATTACGGTCCATACAGGTTTTGCCCGCAACTACGGCCATGCCGCGCGCGGCGGCCGCATTGAAAAACGCGTCCACGCTGGCGGGATGGATGGTACAGAAACTGGTTAGCGTCGTCGTCCCATGGGCCAAGGCCAAATCGCAAGTGCGTCCAGCAATCTCTGTGGCATAGGCAGGGTCGCCAAAACGGGATTCTTCGGGGAATGTATAGGTGTTGAGCCAGTCAATCAGCTGTTTGCCCCAGCTCGCGATCATCGCGGTTTGCGGGTAATGCATATGGGCGTCAACGAAGCCCGCAGTTATCAAATCCGCGCCGTAATCAGTGATTTGCGCATCGGGGTGGGCCGCCCGCAGCATGTTCGCGTCGTCCACCGCCGCAATGCGTTCCCCGTCAATCAGGACACCACCAGCGGTATTGATTTTCGCGCAATCTGCCCAGTCATCCACCAAAGGTGTGCCGTCAAATTGCAAGGTCGTGCCAAGAAGAAGCCGTTTTGTCATGTTTGCAGCATAGGTCGCGAAAACCGCCGCCGCAATTCGCCAAATTTCGCGGGGGCCGTGCTTGTGCAAAGAGGCCAAGCCGCTATGTTGCCATCCAAGGAGCCCCGCCATGACCCACATCAATCACGACATCGAAGACGAGGCATTCGGTATCTCTGACAGCTTGATTTCAGACGTTCTGTTGGCGGTGGATGCGGGCAATGCGCCCAAGATTGATGCCATTCTTGAACCACTGCACGCGGCCGATATTGCCCACCTGATCGAACAAATTAACCCGCGCGAACGCCGTGATCTGCTTGACGTGTGGAAGGGCGGGATGGACGGCGACGTTCTGTCAGAGCTTGACGAAAACCTGCGCGAGGAAGTCATTGAAAGCCTCGACCCCACCGAATTTGCCGATGCGGTGCGCGAGTTGGAAACCGACGATGTCGTTGATCTTGTTGAATATCTTGACGATGATCAGCAAGAGGCCGCATTGGATGCGCTGGATGCGACTGACCGTGTCGCGGTCGAACAGGCCTTGTCATACCCCGAGGAATCGGCGGGCCGTCACATGCAATCGGAATTGGTCCGCGCGCCGGATCATTGGACCGTTGGCCATGCGATTGATCATTTGCGATCAGACACGATCGCGCTGCCCGACCAATTCTATCATGTCATTCTGGTGGACCCTCGGCTCAAGGCCACGGGATATGTCACACTGGGCCGCTTGTTGTCATCGCGCCGCGACGTGCCATTGGTCGATTTGGTCGAGGACACGTTCCGCACCTTCCACGTCGCCCAAGACGTCGAAGAGGTCGCACAAGCGATCAACCACTATCACATGATCACGGCTCCCGTGGTCGACGATGACGATCGAATTGTCGGTGTGATTACCATCGACGATGCGATGGCGTTTTTGGAAGAAGAAGCGGAAGAGGACATCTTGCGATTGGCCGGTGTAGGCGAGGGGTCATTGTCTGACCGCGTCATCCGAACCACGCGCCAACGGTTCCCTTGGTTGGCCGTCAATCTGGTTACCGCGATCCTTGCATCAATGGTGATTTCCCTGTTCGAGGACACGATATCCGGGTTTGTGGCGTTGGCTGTTTTGATGCCGATCGTGGCGTCCATGGGCGGCAATGCTGGGACACAGTCATTGACGGTGGCGGTGCGCGCCATTGCGACCCGCGATTTGACCGGCGCGAACGTTTGGCGCGTGATCCGGCGCGAGGCTCTCGTCGGGCTTGTGAATGGGCTGATCTTTGCGGTGGTGATGGGGATTGTGGGCGTGATCTGGTTCGGCTCGCCCATGCTTGGCGCGGTGATCGCGGCGGCGATGGTGATTAACCTTGTGGTGGCTGGGCTGGCAGGCACAATCGTGCCAGTGGCGCTGGAACGGATAGGGGTCGACCCTGCCTTGGCCTCTGGCGCATTCGTGACCACCGTGACCGACATCGTCGGCTTTTTCGCATTCCTTGGATTGGCAGCAGCATGGCTTCTTTAACCGACCGCAAAACCGCCGCACGCAAGGCGGCATTCGCCCGCCGCAAGTTGGCCCATGATGCAGGCACCGGCACGGCTGCGCACCTTAGTTCATTCCTCGCAGGCCACCGCGGTGTGCCGCTGGCAGGCTATATGCCGATGCGCACAGAAATCGACCCGCTGCCCGCGATGGAAGAGGCCGCAGCCCACGGCCCCGTCGGCGTGCCCGTGATCATGGGGGCAGGTCAGCCGCTCAAATTCCGCATTTGGGAACCAGGTGTTGACCTGATCGCAGGTGAGTTCGGCGCAATGATCCCCGCGTCTGGCGATTGGATGACCCCCGAAATCGTCATCGTGCCACTGGTCGCTTACGATCTGAACGGCGGGCGGCTGGGTTACGGCGGCGGCTTTTACGACAGGACGCTGGAACAGCTGCGCGCGGTCCAAGCCACCCTCGCCATCGGTTTCGCTTACGCGGAACAACAGGCAAACGACCTGCCACTAGAGCCGACTGACCAACCGCTCGACCTGCTTATCACCCAAAATGGAACCACCACGCCCTAGCTTCTTCTGGCCGTAAATACCTCCGCCGGAGGCGTCGTTGTCTGCAAGACAGCGAATTCCAACATTTAGCCTAGATCAAACGCTGCCAAAGCCGTAACAGAGCTGCATGAAAATACTTTTCCTTGGTGATGTGATGGGCCGCGCAGGCCGGACGGCGATTGTTGACCATTTGCCGCGCCTGCGCCGCGACTGGAAACTCGATTTCGTTGTGGTGAACGGCGAAAATGCGACGGGCGGCATGGGGCTGTCGGGTGCGCATGCGAAAATTTTGCTGGACGCTGGGGCTGATGTGTTGACCCTTGGCGATCACGCGTTTGACCAAAAGGACATGCTGTCCTTTGCCGCCAATGAACCCCGCATCATCCGGCCGCTGAATTTCTCTAAATCCGCACCAGGCGTCGGCGCGCGTGTGTTTAACGCGACCCAAGGGCGCAAGGTTCTCGTGACCCAAGCGCTTGGCCAAGTGTTTATGAAGCGCCCATTCGACGATCCGTTTTCCGCGCTTGACGCCGTGCTGCGCCAATACCCGATGGGCGGTGCTGTGCAGGCCAGCCTCGTGGATATCCACTGTGAAGCCACATCCGAGAAAATGGCCGTCGGGCATTTCTGCGACGGACGCGCCAGCATCGTTGTCGGCACCCATACCCATGTGCCAACGGGCGACGCGATGATCCTAAACGGCGGTACGGCTTTCCAATCGGACGCGGGCATGTGCGGGGATTATAATTCCGTCATCGGCATGGATAAAACGGAACCATTGCGCCGGTTTATCACGGGCATGCCCAAGGAACGGTTCACGCCAGCGGCGTCAGAGGCGACCCTATCTGGGCTTTACGTCGAAACCGATGACCGAACAGGCAAGGCCACGCGGGTCGAAATGGTCCGGCAAGGCGGCCGCTTGTCCCAATCCGGTCCTGCATGATCGGGCGCGTTGGGCTGACGGCAATTCTTGTCTGCCTTGGGGCTGGCTGGGGGCTGACGCAGCCATTGACCAAAATCACGGTGACGGCGGGCTATCAGCCCTTTGGCCTGATTTTCTGGCAATTTGCGATTGGGGCGGTTCTGACCTCTGGCATTCTATTTGCGCAGCGCAAGCCTTTGCCAATTTCCGCCAAAACCGTCGGTTTCGCATTGCTGATCGCGCTGCTTGGCACGCTCATCCCCAACACAGCCAGCTATCGCGCCGCATTTTTTCTGCCATCGGGTATCATGTCGATTGTGATCGCGACTGTGCCGATGTTCGCCTTTCCCATCGCGCTAATCTTGGGCACGGACCGGTTCACATGGCGGCGGTTTTCTGGGCTGATCCTTGGGATGATTGGCGTGGGCTTAATTGCCTTTCCCGAAGCAAGCCTACCTGACCGCGCCATGGCGATCATGTTGCCCTTGGCCGTCATCGCCCCGTTTTGCTATGCGCTTGAGGGCAACGTGGTCGCTAAATGGGGCATGGCGGGGCTTGATCCGGTGCAACTGCTTTGCGGGGCCGCGTGGATCGGCACCATCGTGTCGCTTCCCATCGCCGTTTGGACAGGCCAGTTCATCGATCCGCGCCCGCCCTATATCGGCGCTGACCTTGCGTTTCTGATCTCGTCCATCCTGCATGTTACTGTTTACATGGGCTACATCTGGCTGGTCGGACGGGCAGGGGCCGTTTTCGCGGGGCAGGTGGCATATCTCGTCACAGGCTTTGGCGTCATCTGGGCGATTTTGCTCCTGGGCGAGCAATACTCCGGTTGGGTCTGGGCTGCGCTGATCCTCATGCTGTGTGGGATTGCGCTTGTGCGTCCGCGCCAAGAAGGCGATGTTTGACCCCATGATAGACCTGATTTCTCTGAGCCAAACCCAAGGCGCATGGCTGACCCTCGCGGTCGTGGCGCTGATGTTCGTGATGTTCCTGCGCGAGGCATATCCCACCGAAGTCGTCGCCATGATCGGCGTATCCTTCCTGTTGGTGACCGGTGTTCTGGCCTATGACGACGCGGTCATGGCGCTGGCCAATCCGGCCCCTTGGACGATCGCGGCGATGTTCATCATCGTGGGGGCCTTGGTGCGCACAGGCGCGCTAAACGCGTTGACCCAATTGGTCGAAGCCCAAGCCGCCAAGAACCCCGCCCGCGCCATCGGTGGGGCTTTGGTGTTCGTGGCTTTCGCCAGCGCAATCATGAACAATACACCACTGGTGGTCGTGATGATTCCCGTGTTCGTGCAGCTGGCCCGCAGCTTGGGCACATCGGCTTCCAAGTTACTGATTCCACTATCTTATGCGGCGATTGTCGGGGGCACGATGACATTGCTGGGCACGTCCACGAACCTTTTGGTGGATGGTGTGGCGCGATCATCCGGCATGAAACCATTTGGTATCTTAGAAATTTTGCCCGTTGGTCTGGTCGTCGTCACATGGACATTCATCTACCTCTATTTCGCGGGTCCACGCCTTTTGCCTGACCGCGCAAGCATGGCCAGCCTGCTGTCGGATCGGTCCAAAATGCGGTTTTTTTCCGAAGCGATCATCCCTGCCAATTCCAACCTCATCGGGCGTGAAGTCAACGGTGTGCAGCTGTTCAAACGCGACGGCGTGCGTCTGATCGACGTTGTGCGCGGCGACGCGTCGTTGCGGCGGAACCTCAAATCTGTGGTGCTTGAAAAGGGCGACCGTGTCGTCCTGCGCACCCAAATGTCCGAGCTTTTGTCGCTGCAAGCCACGCCGGAACTGCGCCGCGTTGACCAAGTTTCTGCGGTCGAAACAACGACCGTCGAGGTGCTGATCACACCGAACTGCAAAATGGTTGGTCGCACCTTGGCATCCCTGCGCCTGCGCCGACGCTATGCGGTTTATACCTTGGCGGTGCACCGGCGTGACACGAATATCGGGCAGCAAATGGATGATCTGGTTGTGCGCGTGGGCGACACGCTGCTGCTTGAAGGCGCACCCGAAGACATCGCGCGCCTTGCTGATGATATGAATCTCGGCGACGTGTCAAAACCGTCGGAACGCGCCTACCGCCGTGGCCATGCATGGGTCGCGATTGCAACATTGCTGGCGGTCGTTGTCTTAGCCGCGCTGAATGTCGCGCCGATCCTGATGCTGGCCATGATCGGTGTGACCGTTGTGTTGATGACGGGCTGCATCGACGCGGAAGAAGCGTTTTCCTACGTGGATGGCCGTCTGCTCGCACTAATTTTCGCGATGCTTGGGGTCGGGGTCGCGCTGCAATCATCTGGCGCGGTGACGATGATAGCCGACGCGATCTCGCCCGTGATGACTGTGCTGCCGCCGTTCTTCGTCGTGCTGGCGGTCTATTTGCTCTCATCGGTCCTCACTGAACTGGTGTCCAACAACGCGGTCGCCGTGGTCATGACGCCCGTGGCCATCGGCCTTGGCACTGCCCTTGGCGTCGACCCGCGTCCATTGGTCGTGGCTGTGATGATCGCCGCGAGCGCCAGTTTCGCGACACCCATCGGCTATCAAACCAACACGCTGGTCTATGGGCCGGGCGGGTATAAGTTTGGGGATTTCCTTAAATTCGGCATCCCGCTGAACCTGTCGCTTGCCCCGATTGTCAGCTTCGTCATTCCGATGATCTGGCCACTTTAACTTCTTCTGGCTTTCAGTACCTCCGCCGGAGGCTTGGGTTTGTGAAAACCCAAATCCCAACCCCCGCTTGATCCAGCCCAGATATGTGGCATAAGACCCCCGAAACCAAAGACGGATAGGATATCGACATGGCTGGCCACTCCAAATGGGCAAATATTCAGCACCGCAAAGGGCGCCAAGACAAATTGCGTTCAAAGCTGTTTTCAAAACTAGCCAAGGAAATCACCGTGGCCGCCAAAATGGGCGACCCCGATCCCGATAAAAACCCGCGTTTGCGTATGGCTGTCAAAGAAGCCAAATCCAATTCCGTGCCAAAGGACGTGATTGATCGCGCGATCAAGAAATCCCAAGGCGGGGACGCGGAAAACTACGATGAAATCCGTTATGAAGGTTACGGCCCCAACGGCGTTGCAGTGATCGTCGAGGCGATGACCGATAACAAAAACCGCACGGCATCCACGGTCCGTTCCACATTCGGCAAGAATGGCGGTAACTTGGGTGAAACTGGGTCGGTTGGCTTCATGTTCGACCGCATGGGCGAGGTGGTTTATCCGGCTGCCGTGGGCGATGCAGACACCGTGATGATGGCCGCGATTGAAGCGGGCGCAGACGATGTGCAATCCGACGACGACAACCACGTCATCTATTGCGCGGATACGGACCTGAACGAAGTGTCTACAGCGCTGGAAAAGGAATTGGGCGAGTCAGAATCGACCAAGTTGATCTGGAAGCCAAACATGACAACAGAGCTGGACCTCGAAGGGTTCACCAAGCTGATGAAACTGTTGGACGTTTTGGAAGAAGACGACGACGTGCAGCGCGTGACCACCAATATGGAAGTGTCTGACGAGGTCATGGGCGCGTTCGAAGGCTAGACCTCTCACAACTCATTCAAGGCAAGGGCGCGGCCAGAGATGGCTGCGCCCTTGTTATTTGTGGCACGCCCTGTCACGCCTGTTCCTATGCAATCCACAGCTACATCGCGCCCGATTGCGGGCATCTTTTGGATGGTCCTGACGGGGCTGATGTTTGTTGCGGTCACGGCGATTGTGAAACATGTAGGGTCAGAGCTGCCCGCGGCCCAAAGCGCATTCATGCGGTATTTGCTGGGTTTGGTTTTCGTAATTCCAATGATCAAACCCATGCTGCGTGCGCGGCTCAATCGTCGTCAGGTCATGTTGTTCAGCTTACGCGGTGCGGTTCATACCATCGCTGTGATTTTGTGGTTCTATGCGATGTCGCGCATTTCCATTGCCGAAGTCACCGCGATGAATTACCTCAACCCTGTCTATGTCGCGATAGGGGCAGCCTTGTTTTTGGGCGAGAAATTACCGCCCCGCCGCATGTTCGCGGTGGTCATGGCCCTGATTGGTGCGTTGATCATCTTGCGCCCCGGATTGCGCGCCTTGGACATGGGCCATATCGCGATGTTGGTTACTGCGATTGCCTTTGCCGCGGGGTATTTGATTGCCAAAATTATGTCGGGCGAAGTGTCGGCTATTGTTGTCGTGGGCATGTTGTCGGTCACGGTCACAATCGGTTTGGCGCCCTTTGCCTATGTGGTGTGGGTCACGCCGACATGGGAGCAAACGGGCTGGTTATTCTTGGTCGCCTGTTTCGCCACAGTGGGCCATTACACCATGACCCGCGCGTTTGAAGCGGCCCCGTTGACGGTGACCCAACCGGTCACATTCCTGCAACTTGTCTGGGCCGTGGCGCTTGGTGCGTTGGTGTTTGGCGAGGTGATCGATGTCTGGGTCATCGTTGGCGGCAGCGTGATCATGGCGGCGGTTTGTTTCATCACATGGCGCGAAGCAGTGGCGCGGCGGGCGGCTGCAAAGGTCTGATTGACGATCAAGATCGCCAGCCTCCGGCGGAGGTATTTTGGGCCAGAAGAAGTCGGTGTATTTTTCTTGATTGACCAGTCAATAAAAAACAATCAGGATGTGTGGCAAGTTGAAAAGGACGCCACATGCCCAAAGTTGGAATGGAGCCGATCCGCCGCGAGGCGTTTGTAAAGGCAACGATTGCGGAAATCGGGGCGGCGGGGTCGCTTGATGTGACGGTAAGCCGGATCGCTCAGCGTGCGGGCATGTCGTCTGCGCTGGCCCATCATTATTTTGGTGGCAAGGATCAGATGTTTGATGCCGCCATGCGCCAGATTTTGCGGGACTACAGTGCAGAGGTGCGGGCGGCGTTAGAGGAGGCGGCGACCCCTGCGGCGCGTGCGCAGGCGATCATTCGGGCGAATTTCGCGCAGTCTTGTTTTGATCCGGCCACTGTTTCTGCGTGGATGACGTTTTATGCCCAAGCCCAGACAAGCCCTGATGCACTGCGTCTTTTGACCGCTTATCAACGGCGGTTACGGTCGAACCTGACCCATGCGTTGCGCCCGCTTTGCGATGATCCGCAGCAGGTGGCCGATACTTTGGCGGCTTTGATTGATGGGCTTTATATTCGGGCGGCTTTGACTGCGCCGGACGCTGATCCTGAAGGGGCCGCGCTCGCCACGCTCACCACACTCACCAAAGGTGCCGCATGACACAGCCGAATATTTTGATCATCATGGTGGATCAACTGAACGGGACGCTGTTCCCTGATGGGCCTGCCGATTGGCTGCATGCCCCAAATCTGAAGGCCTTGGCCGCGCGGTCCACACGGTTTGCGAATGCTTATACCGCATCACCGCTTTGCGCACCGGCGCGGGCGTCATTCATGTCGGGCCAATTGCCAAGCCGAACTGGTGTCTATGACAATGCCGCTGAATTCGCATCATCGATCCCGACCTATGCCCATCACTTGCGCCGTGCTGGGTATCAGACGTGCTTGTCGGGTAAGATGCATTTTGTTGGGCCAGACCAGATGCACGGGTTTGAGGAACGGCTGACCACGGACATTTATCCGCCTGATTTCGGTTGGACCCCTGATTACCGCAAGCCAGGCGAGCGGATCGATTGGTGGTATCACAACATGGGGTCGGTGACCGGCGCAGGCGTGGCCGAGATTACCAATCAGATGGAATATGATGACGAGGTCGCCTATCACGCAACGCGCAAGATTTATGATCTGTCGCGGGGGCAGGACGGTCGGCCATGGTGCCTGACCGTTAGCTTTACGCACCCGCATGATCCCTATGTGGCACGTAAGAAATACTGGGACCTTTACGAAGACTGCGATCACCTGCTGCCAGAGGTAGGGCCGATCCCCTATGCCGACCAAGACGCCCACTCGCAGCGTATTTTAGATGCCAATGATCGCGATAATTTCAACATCACCGAGGATCACATTAAACGGGCCCGTCGCGCCTATTTCGCCAACATCAGCTATATCGATGATAAGGTCGGCGAACTGTTGCAAACGCTTGAAGACACGCGCCAAGAGGCCACGATCCTGTTTGTGTCCGACCATGGTGATATGCTGGGCGACCGCGGCCTGTGGTTCAAAATGTCGTTCTACGAAGGCTCTGCGCGCGTCCCATTGATGATTGCGGCCCCGCAGATGGAACAGGGACTGAACGCAACGCCAGTCAGCAGTATCGATATTTTGCCGACGCTTTGCGACCTTGCGGGCATCGACATGTCTGAAATCATGCCATGGACAGACGGGCAGTCGATTGTGCCTCTAGGACAGGGTGGTGTGCGGTCCGAACCCGTTGCGATGGAATATGCCGCCGAAGGGTCCTATGCCCCGCTGGTGTCGTTGCGTTATGGCAAGTGGAAATACAACCGCTGTGCGCTTGACCCCGATCAGCTATTCGATCTGGAAACCGATCCCCACGAGCTGACGAACCTTGCCGAGGTGCCCGCGCATCAAGGCACCTTGGATCAGCTGCGCGCCAAGTCCGAAGCCCGATGGGACCTTGCCGCATTTGACGCGGCGGTGCGCCAATCGCAAGCAGGGCGTTGGATCGTTTACGAGGCACTGCGCAACGGGTCCTATTTCCCGTGGGACTACCAGCCGCTTCAAAAAGCATCCGAACGCTACATGCGCAACCACATGGACCTCAACGTGCTTGAGGAAAACCAACGTTTCCCGCGCGGCGAATAATCGTCTCGCATTTTCTAAAATACTCCCCCCGGAGGGCCCATCTTATGCAAATCCAACCAACTGCCAGCCACTTCATCGACGGCAAATATGTCGAAGACACTGCCGGTGATCCGATCCCTGTGATCTACCCAGCAACAGGAGAGGTCATCGCCACAGTTTATTCCGCGACACCGGCAATCATCGAGCAGGCCTTGGCGTCAGCCAAACGCGCCCAAGCCGAGTGGGCGTCATGGACGGCGACTGATCGAGGCCGCGTGTTGCGTCGCGCGGCGGATATCATGCGGGACAGGAATCACGATCTGTCCGTTCTGGAAACATATGACACCGGCAAACCCTATCAGGAAACGTCCGTGGCGGACGCCACATCTGGTGCGGATGCGCTGGAATATTTTGGTGGGTTGGCCGCAAGCATTACGGGTGAGCATATCCAGCTGGGCGATGATTTCGTCTATACCCGCCGCGAGCCATTGGGCGTTTGCGTTGGGATCGGTGCGTGGAATTACCCCACACAAATCGCAAGCTGGAAGGGCGCGCCCGCGCTCGCTTGCGGCAATGCAATGGTGTTCAAACCGTCGGAGACCACGCCGCTTTGCGCGCTCAAGGTCGCAGAAATTTTGGTGGAAGCAGGGGCGCCAGCGGGGGTCTACAACGTCGTGCAAGGTTACGGTGCCGTGGGTGCGGCGCTGATCGATGATGCACGCGTTGCCAAAGTGTCGCTGACTGGTTCTGTCCCGACTGGCCGCAAGGTTTACGCCGCGGCCGCCGCAGGCATCCGCCATGTGACGATGGAATTGGGGGGCAAATCGCCAATTGTGATTTTCGACGATGCCGATCTTGAAAATGCTGTATCCGGCGCAATCCTCGGTAACTTCTATTCTTCTGGCCAAGTCTGTTCCAACGGTACACGCGTGTTCGTGCAAAAGGGCATCAAAGAGGCATTCTTGTCCCGCCTGTCCGAACGTCTGAAAGGCGTCAAAATGGGCGATCCACAAGATCCGGACGTGAATTTTGGCCCCATGGTATCCGAACGCCAACGCGACATCGTGGCGGGCTATATTGCCAAAGGCATCGAGGAAGGCGCGCGCCTGATCACAGGTGGCAAGGTCATCGATGGTGACGGGTTTTTCATCGAACCAACCGTCTTTGCCGATGTGACCGACAACATGACGATTGCCAAAGAAGAGATCTTTGGCCCCGTCCTATCCGTGCTTGATTTCGATACCGAAGAAGAGGCCTTGGCCCGCGCCAATGACACCGAATTCGGTCTTGCCGCTGGCGTGTTCACGGCCGATTTGACCCGCGCGCACCGGATGGTCGCAGGGTTTGATGCGGGCACCTGTTACATCAACACCTATAATCTCGCCCCAGTAGAGGCCCCGTTCGGCGGGTCCAAACAATCAGGTGTGGGACGCGAAAACTCCAAGGCCGCAATTGAACATTACACCCAGATTAAGGGCGTTTATGTGGCGATGGGCGATGTGGAGGCACCGTTTTGAAGGCTGATTATGTCATTATTGGCGCGGGCTCTGCGGGCTGCGCGATTGCTTATCGTTTGGCCGAAGCGGGCAAACAGGTTTTGGTCATTGAACATGGTGGAACCGATGTAGGACCGTTCATTCAGATGCCTGCGGCACTGTCCTATCCAATGAACATGAAGATGTATGATTGGGGCATGTCGACCGAACCGGAACCGCATTTGGATGGCCGCACCTTGGTGACGCCACGCGGTAAGGTGATCGGCGGTTCATCCTCGATCAATGGCATGTGTTATGTGCGCGGCCATGCGCGTGACTTTGACCATTGGGCCGATAGTGGCGCGCACGGTTGGTCCTATGCCGATGTGTTGCCCTATTTCAAACGGATGGAGCATTGGCATTCAGGTGGGCACGGCGGTGACAAATCGTGGCGGGGTCGCAAAGGTCCGTTGCATGTCACACGTGGCCCGCGCAAAAATCCACTGACCCGTGCTTTCGTGAAGGCCGCGGCGCAAGCGGGTTATCCTGTCACGCCAGATTACAACGGCCAGCAGCAAGAGGGGTTCGGCCCCTTTGATGCAACGATCTGGAAGGGTCGGCGGTGGTCGGCTGCGAATGCTTATTTGCGTCCCGCGTTAAAGCGTGAAAATTGCGATCTGATCCGCGCCTTTGCCCGTAAGGTTGTGATCAAAGACGGTCGTGCTGTCGGTGTTGAAGTCGAGCGTGGCGGCAACATTGAGGTGATCACCGCCAATGTGGAAGTCATTGTCGCGGCGTCCTCGCTCAATTCACCGAAATTGTTGATGTTGTCGGGCGTTGGTCCTGCGGCGCATTTGGCGGAACACGGTATTGATGTTGTGGCTGACCGCGCAGGCGTGGGGCAGAACCTACAGGACCATTTGGAGCTTTATATCCAGCAGGCCGCGATCAAACCCGTGTCGTTGTTTAAACATTGGAACCTGTGGGGTAAGGCCAAGATTGGGGCACAATGGTTGTTCACGAAAACCGGTCTTGGCACATCGAACCAATTTGAAAGTGCGGGGTTTGTCCGGTCCAAGGCGGGCGTGGAATACCCTGATATTCAGTATCATTTCATGCCGATCGCCGTGCGTTATGACGGGCAAGCCGCTGCCGAAGGGCACGGATATCAGGCCCATGTCGGCCCGATGCGGTCCGCGTCGCGGGGGCAGGTGACATTGCGGTCATCCGATCCTGCGGACAATCCACGTATTCAGTTTAACTACATGTCTGACCCCGCAGATTGGGAGGATTTCCGCACCTGCATTCGCCTGACCCGCGAGATTTTCGGGCAAGAGGCTTTTGCGCCGTTTTCGGGCAAGGAGATCCAACCGGGCACAGATGTGCAATCTGATGAAGCGCTGAATGCTTTTATCAAGGAACACGTCGAAAGTGCGTACCATCCTTGTGGCACCTGCAAGATGGGCAGCGCCGATGACCCGATGGCCGTGGTCGATGCCGAATGCCGCGTGATCGGTGTGGACGGTCTGCGCGTGGCAGACAGCTCTATTTTCCCGCGCATCACCAACGGCAACCTCAATGCGCCGTCGATCATGGTGGGTGAAAAGGCAGCGGATCACATCTTAGGACGCAATCCGCTGGCAGCGGCCAATGATGAACCTTGGATCAATCCGAATTGGCAGACGTCTCAGCGCTAGGGATTTCGACGGCAGCGCGAAAGTTCTCAAAGAACTGGTCAGTCATCTTGCGGGCAAACCCGCCGATAACGCGGCTGCCCAGTTGCGCCAGCTTGCCCCCGACCTTGGCCGTGGCGTCATAGCTTAGCTCTGTGCCGTCTGGGACCTCTGTCAGGGTGACATCTGCGCCACCTTTGGCAAAGCCAGCGACGCCGCCTTTGCCTGCGCCGGTGATCGTATAGGATTGGTTTTCAACGATATTATCCAGCGTCACTTCGCCGTGGAATGTCGCCTTTACGGGGCCTACCTTTTGTTTGACTGTCGCGACAAAGCCTTCGGACGGCGAGCCTGTCAATTCTTCACAGCCGGGAATGCAGGCCTTGAGCGTTTCGGCATTGTTGAGATGGGCCCACACTGTCGCCACGTCCGCCGCGATGATTTTCGTGCCGTTGAGTTCCATGGGCGTCTCCTGTTTCGCGATCTATTGGGGCATATGCCTGCGGGTTTAGTCAACCTGATAGGGAAGGATGCCGCGTTGGTCTGGGTCTACGCGCAGCTGTCGCTCCAACGGTGGAACAGACCGCTGGTGGCAGCCTTTGCGTTCGCAAATCCGGCATGAAATCCCGATGGGCGCATAGGCGTCGGGGGCGTTGCTGTCCATGTGATCGGCGTAGACAAGCGCGTCCGCGTGTTGCACCTCGCAGCCCAATCCGATGGCATAGCGGCGGGTGGGCGCGTTGAATGCGCCGCCGGATTTCGACACATCGCGGGCAAGACAGAAATACCGCGCACCGTCGGGGGTTTCGGCCAATTGGCGGAGAAATTGCCCCGGTGTTTCGAATGCTGCATGCACGTTCCACAGCGGGCAAGCCCCGCCGTACCGCGCGAATTGCAACGTTGTAGCAGAGTGCCGTTTGGTGATGGTGCCCGCTTGATCGACGCGTACGAAAAAGAACGGGATGCCCTTGGCACCTGGGCGCTGCAAAGTCGACAATCGGTGTGCCACTTGTTCCAGTGATGCGCCAAATTTCGATGACAGGATTTCGAGGTCGTGCCGTGTGTCTTGGGCCGCTGCGAGGAACGCGCCATAGGGCATGAGTGCTGCACCGGCAAAGTAATTGGCGAGGCCCACCAGCGCGATGCCGCGTGCCTCTTCAGATTGGAAACGCGCAAGATCAAGGGTCGCGTCAAGCAGTTCGCGCTGGCTGATTAACGCCAGCTGAAGCAGCATTTGAAACCTCTGGGTGGCCATGGCCGCGCCTGCGCCCAAGGTCAGGATTTTGGTCACAGGATCATAGTAGCGCAAGGGGCCGTCGGTGGCGTATCGGATCGTCACGCCGTAAGCTGCGAGGGTCTGTTGGGCGGATTGATCGCTGTTTGCGAACCGTTCTGCCGCGTGGTCCACCGCATCGATGTAGTTGTCGCAATAATGAAAGAAGTCGCGCACCTCTTCCCATGGGCTGGGGGCGAGGCGGGCGTCTTCGCGGCCCAATGCTTCGTCAAGGCTGGCGAGCCGTTCGTGGGTTTGGCGATAAGCTGCGTGCAGGTCTAGAAACGCGCGGGCCAGCGTGGGCGCATTGGCGGCGGCCAGTCGTAAATCGGCGAGTTGCGGGGCGTCGCCTGCGAACACCGGATCGGCCAAGGCCTCGCGCATGTCCCCGACCAAACGGGCCTCGTCGCCAGATTGCAGTTCGGTCACATCAAAGCCGAACTCTTGCGCCAATCCTAACACCACCGACGTGCTAACCGGTCGGTTGTTGTTTTCCATCTGGTTGAGATAGGGCAGGGACACGCCAAGCTTTTGCGCGAATGCTTTTTGCGTCAACGACAGCCGCCCGCGTAATTCGCGCAGCTTTGCACCGGCATAGATTTTCTGAATGGCCATTGGGCTACCTTTGCAAAATTTGCTACCGCAGTGGTAAACACTGCAAAGCCTGCTGGCAACGTCTAGCCGTTTACGCGGTCGCGCCAGATTACGAACAGGACGCTCAGGACCGCTGCGACACTTGTCGAAAACATCAGCCATTGCATCGGCAGTGCGCCAGTTTCGGGGTTAAGCAATGTGCCGCCGAATTGCGCCAGTGCAGCGCCGCCTCCGACCATGATTGCCCCGCCGAGCCCTGCGGCTGTGCCTGCCAGATGCGGGCGCACAGACAGCAGGCCAGCCGTGACGTTGGGCAATGTGATGCCATTGCCAAGGCCAAGGAAGGTGCAAAAGCCAAAGAAGATGACTGCCGAATGAATGCCCATCAGGCCAAGTGCGAGTGATGTGCCAAGCCCGAAAAGGATGAACAATGTGCCGATCAGCGCCATGCGGCTGATGCCCAGCCGCGCGGAATATTTGCCCGAGATCAGGTTGCCCACTGCATAGCCCAATGGTGGCGCGCCAATGGCGATGCCGGACCACAGGGGCGACAGGCTATAAACTGTGCCCGCGATGAAGGACGCCCCGCCCAACAGCGCGAAAAATGCGCCCGATGCGAAGGCTGCGCAAAGCGCATAGCCCCAGAAACGTGGCGAAGAGAATAGCTCTGGGTAGCTGCGGATTTGGTCGCGGAATGACATCCCGCCAGAGGCCAGCGTTTCACCTTGATCAAGGTAAACAAGGGTAAAGACGCCGATGCCAGAGACAATCAGGACCAAGAACGTTGCGTGCCAGCCAAACAGCTCGTCCACCGCGCCGCCGAGCATAGGCCCAACCATCGGGACCAGCGCCATGCCCATAGTGACATAGCCGATCATCGATGCGGCTTGGGCTTGGGGGACCATATCGCGGACCACGGCGCGCGACAGGGCGATACCCGTGGCCACGGCCGCTTGCAGCATGCGAAAAAACAAAAACATCGTGATGGATGTGGCGAAATAGGTGCCGATGCTTGCAAGGATAAAAATCGCGAGCGAACCAAGCACAACAGGCCGCCGTCCGATTTTGTCAGAGATTGGCCCGACAATGATCTGCAATACCGCCGTCATCGCCAGATAGCCCGACAGCGCATATTGCATCGTCGCGTAATCGGTGTCGAAATAGATCGTCATTGCGGCGAGTGACGGCAGGAATATCGTCATGTTCAGCGCGGAAATACCGGCGATCATGACGAGCGTTATAATGTGGGGCGGGGTGGTCCGGTCGAGGAAGCGGACAATGGGTGATTGTGTCATGGATCAGACTTAGTGCTTGGTCTTCGAGCTGTCTATGGACGCAATGGAAATAGAGTCTTTCGGTTTAGTGAATATGCGGATTTGCAAATACTGGATTTAGCAAATGCCAGAGTTTGCAAATTTTCGCATTCCCGCTTTGCCTGTCGCTGTTGGCGCGATAGGGTGGATCAACTGAAAGGACCCGTCATGGACGTTATGCAAGAGCTCGAAGATCGCCGCACCGCTGCCCGCATGGGCGGAGGAGAGCGCCGGATTGCCGCCCAACACGCAAAAGGCAAGCTGACCGCGCGCGAGCGCATTGATCTTTTGCTCGATGATGGGTCGTTCGAGGAATTCGACATGTTTGTCGCCCACCGCTGTGTCGATTTCGGCATGGAACAACAGCGCCCTGCCGGTGACGGTGTTGTAACGGGTTGGGGCACGATCAACGGCCGGATGGTTTATGTCTATTCCCAAGACTTCACTGTGTTCGGCGGGTCCCTGTCGGAAACCCACGCCCAGAAGATCTGCAAGATCATGGATATGGCCATGCAAAACGGCGCGCCTGTGATCGGGATCAACGATTCCGGTGGCGCGCGCATTCAAGAGGGCGTTGCATCGCTTGCCGGTTATGCCGAAGTATTTCAGCGCAATGTCATGGCGTCTGGCGTCGTGCCGCAGATCAGCTTGATCATGGGCCCATGTGCGGGTGGGGCGGTTTATAGCCCTGCGATGACTGACTTTATCTTTATGGTGAAAGACTCGTCATATATGTTCGTGACGGGCCCCGATGTGGTCAAGACAGTGACGAATGAAGTCGTCACGGCAGAGGAACTGGGTGGGGCGAGCACCCATACCAAGAAATCATCCGTCGCGGATGGCGCGTTTGAAAATGATGTGGAAGCATTGGCTGAAGCCCGCCGCTTGTTCGATTTCCTGCCGCTCAATAACCGTCAAAAAGCACCGGTGCGCCCGTTTTTTGATGACGTGAACCGCGTGGAAACCAGCCTTGATACGCTGATCCCAGACAATGCGAACACGCCCTATGATATGAAAGAGCTGATCCATAAGCTTGCCGATGAGGGCGATTTTTATGAGATCCAAGAAGATTACGCCAAGAACATCCTAACCGGATTTATCCGTATGGAAGGATCAACTGTAGGTGTGGTTGCAAACCAACCGACGGTGCTGGCTGGCTGTTTGGACATTGATGCCAGCCGCAAGGCTGCGCGGTTCGTGCGGTTCTGCGATGCGTTTGAAATTCCGATCCTGACGCTAGTGGATGTGCCGGGGTTCTTGCCTGGGACGTCGCAAGAATATGGTGGCGTGATCAAACACGGCGCGAAACTGCTGTTTGCATATGGCGAGGCCACTGTGCCCAAAGTGACCGTTATTACGCGCAAGGCATATGGCGGGGCCTATGACGTGATGTCGTCCAAGCATTTGCGCGGCGATTTTAACTATGCTTGGCCCACAGCAGAAATTGCGGTGATGGGTGCCAAAGGTGCGACAGAGATTATTCACCGTGCCGATTTGGGTGACGCAGAGAAGATCGCGCAGCATACGGCCGATTACGAGGACCGTTTTGCCAATCCGTTTGTTGCGGCGGAACGCGGGTTCATCGACGAGGTCATCCGCCCGCAATCAACCCGTAAACGCGTGTGTCGCGCCTTTGCGTCATTGCGCGGCAAATCGCTGCAAAACCCGTGGAAGAAACACGACAACATTCCACTTTGATTTGATGGGGGAGGGGGCAGGCTGCCCCCGCGCTGACGCGCCCCCTTGCCAGGTATTTAGAGCCAGAAGAAGGACATCAGTTTGCGCATCCTTGCCATCATCGCGTTATGTTGTGCGACCCCTGTCGGGGCGGCAGATGTGGCTGTGCCATCGGGGCATGTGCTGCGCTTGTTTGACGTGATCATGGACCCGCCCATGGGTCGTTTTCGGTTTGTATTACCGCAGATTGCGGATGGTGTTGGGTTTGACGATTTGGTCGCGGATTTTGATTATCTATGCGCCGAGGTGGCCCAGCCTGCCTTGGTTGCTGCGAAAATGGCGGTGGACAGCATTGTGATTTCGGTGTCTGCGGCAGAGGTGCCATTCGGCGAGACAACGGATGTTGTTCAATATTTTCAACCCTACCGTTTGGATGGCGGCAACTGCATTTGGGAAGATTTTTAGACCATGGAAAAACATCGCGGATTTCCGGGCCGTTTGGCCGGAACAGATTTTCAATTCACAATCCGGCGCGCCCATAAAGATGGCGCAACCGAGATCACAGAGCGGGTTCGTTATCCAGACCGCAAGCCGCCGGATCGCCGCGCGGATGCGGGGTTTATGCAGGCGCTTTACGATCAATTCGGCACCGAGCCATTTGTGCGCGGCAATTTGGACGCGGGTCGTTTGAGCTGGTTGTTTGGCCGCGAGGTCATTCCTGCCGAAGATCCTTTTGATCCTGCAAGCTATGACGCCTTGTTGCAGATTGATCTGAAGGTTGCCGCCGTCAGTTTCCCAGAGCTGCGCGAACGCTGATGGGCGATAATTTGCGCATAGGATCCCGCACTTGGCGAGAAATAGCCCATAAATGGGGAGGGCATTTTGGCGGGTTGGAAAATGCGCCAGACCTATGCGACGATATTTGTGCAGCACCTGTTTTAGTCCCTCAGGTTGCTGCGAATTGTTCCAATTCTACCCCTTCTCCCAATCGGTGCGCAGTGCAACGCTGCGTGCCGGTTGGGTCCTTTGGGACAGCGGCGAAAAATCAGTGGATCAATCGTACGCGGAATGCCTTGCGGTCGTTTGTCTATGCCGATGCGTTCCACTGCCTGTGCCAGCGTTTATCGTCCATATTGCTGTTAGTGCGCTTGCTAACGATCTCTAACCTGCGGGTTCAGAACACTCATTTTGATAGCCGTGTCGGGTCCGTCCTGATGCGGCTATTTTCGTCTGAAAGGGCCTTTGCCAATGTTTAAGAAAATCCTGATTGCTAACCGTGGCGAGATTGCGTGTCGCGTGATCAAGACGGCTAAGAAAATGGGCATCCAGACTGTCGCGATTTATTCAGATGCGGACCGCAATGCGCTGCATGTGAAGATGGCCGATGAGGCCGTGCATATCGGTCCTGCACCGGCGAACCAGTCCTATATCGTGATCGATAAGGTCATGGATGCGGTCAAACAGACGGGCGCCGAAGCTGTGCATCCGGGCTATGGGTTCTTATCCGAGAATTCCAAATTCGCAGAGGTGCTAGAGGCTGCAGGCGTTGCATTCATCGGGCCACCCAAGGGCGCGATCGAGGCGATGGGTGATAAAATCACGTCCAAGAAGCTCGCCCAAGAGGCCAATGTTTCCACGGTTCCGGGCTATATGGGGCTGATTGATGATGCCGACCATGCCGTGAAAATCGCGAATGATGTAGGCTACCCTGTGATGATCAAGGCGTCCGCTGGCGGCGGCGGCAAGGGCATGCGCATTGCGTGGAATGACGCGGAGGCCCGCGAAGGTTTTGCATCCTCCAAGAACGAGGCGGCCAATTCATTCGGCGACGACCGGATTTTCATCGAAAAATTCGTGACCCAGCCGCGTCACATCGAAATTCAGGTGCTTTGCGATAAACACGGCAATGGCGTGTATCTGCACGAACGCGAATGTTCCATTCAGCGCCGTAACCAGAAGGTCATCGAAGAGGCCCCAAGCTCGTTCCTTGACGAGGCAACGCGTGCGGCCATGGGCGCACAATCCGTCGCATTGGCCCAAGCTGTGGATTATTCATCCGCTGGCACGGTCGAATTCATCGTCGACGGCGACCGCAATTTTTACTTCCTCGAAATGAACACCCGCTTGCAGGTTGAACACCCTGTGACAGAGCTGATCACTGGCGTCGATCTTGTCGAACAGATGATCCGCGTCGCATATGGTGAAACCTTGCCGATGAAACAGGAAGACCTGAAAATCAACGGCTGGGCCATGGAAAGCCGCTTGTATGCCGAAGATCCGTATCGCGGGTTCTTGCCATCCATTGGCCGTTTGACCCGTTATCGCCCACCTGTTGAAGAGGCGACCGCGACCCGCGCTGTGCGCAATGACACTGGCGTGTTCGAGGGCGGCGAGATCAGCATGTATTACGACCCGATGATCGCAAAGCTTTGCACATGGGCGCCTGATCGCTCCGCCGCGATTGAGGAAATGCGCCTTGCGTTGGACGCGTTCGAGGTCGAAGGCATCGGGCATAACCTGCCGTTCTTGGCGGCGGTTTATGACCACGAGAAATTCACATCCGGCAATATGACCACGGCCTTCATCGAGGAAGAATTCCCTGATGGGTTTGAGGGTGTCACGCTTCCGGACAGTGACCTGACACGCATCGCAGCGGCCGCAGCCGCAATGCATCGTGTCGCAGAAATCCGCCGCACGCGCATTTCAGGCCGGATGGATAACCATGAACGTCACGTAGGTGCTGATTGGGTTGTGTCGCTGCAAGGCCAGTCGCTTGATACTGCGATTGCTGCAGATAAGGCCGGATCGGATGTCAGCATCGATGGAAAGGTCCTTCGGGTTGAAGGGAACTGGACCCCAGGTGACCCGCTTGCATCGATGATGGTTGATGGTGTGCCATTGGTGATGAAGGTCGGCAAAGTTTCTGGCGGGTTCCGCATTCGCTATCGTGGGGCTGATATTAAGGTACATGTGCGCACCGCACGGCAGGCAGAATTGGCGGCACTTATGCCTGAGAAGGTGGCGCCAGACACGTCACGCCTGTTGCTCTGCCCAATGCCCGGATTGATCGTCAAGGTCGACGTGGCCGTGGGCGACGAGGTCCAAGAGGGTCAGGCGTTGTGCACTGTTGAGGCGATGAAGATGGAAAACATCTTGCGCGCCGAGAAGAAGGGCATCGTAGCTAAAATCAATGCCGCCGCAGGCGACAGTCTTGCGGTGGACGACATCATCATGGAGTTCGAATAGCGCGATGGATTATTCGCCGCTGATCACACGCCGGTCACGGATTTCTTGTTGGCGCAGGGGCATTTTGTCGATGCTACGGGATAGCTCGCGCACATCCCATGGGGCCGGTTTGCGCAGGGCCGTGCGCCCGTCTTTGCCGATGAGCGCCAGCATGAATGCGCGGGGGCGCAGTGATTGGCGCAGCGCGCTTGGTTCATTCGGATCGGTGTCGGTGATGATGATGACGTCACGCAACGCGAGCTCTTCGATGCGGTCATTGAGCAGATCCATTTGTTGGATGAACAGCGGATCGAGCGGGCTTTGTGCGAAAACGACAAGCGGGCGGGCTTGCCAAACGAAATCGTCTGGCGTGATATCTGCGGCATCAAAAACCTGCGTGCGGTCGATGTTCCATGTGGCCAATGTGGATTCAGCGACAGCTGTTGTCGCGAAAATTGCGGCGAATGCGGTGATCAGAATGCGTTTCATACTCACCAATATAGGTGCCTTTTGCGCGAAAACGACAGGGTGCATCGCAGATAGCTACAATTTTATCTTTAAGCCCTTGGTCAGACTATCATGCCCATGATCGTGATGATCATAGCTACAAGTGGCGCATTGCGTGCTGCTGGCTCGCATTTGGGGATGCGCCGCGTGCAAAAGGTTTTTCATATTGGTGTTCATCGCACTGCGACGACCACGTTTCAGGACTATTTGGACCGCAATCAATCGTGTTTGGCTGACTGCGGAATCGCCACATGGACCCCGCGACATCTGCGAGGTGGGTTGTTTTCTGGGATGATCCGGCCACCAGCGGATACAAGCCTTGCGTGCGAACGCTCTTCCGCGATGATCGGCCTAACGCTCGCACGTTTGGCGCGCAAATCGGTGCGCCAACTGGTCGTGTCTGAAGAAAACATGATGGGCACGATCCGCGTCAACATACGCGAACGCAGCTTGTACCCAGAAGCCGGCCCAAGGCTTGGTCGGTTCGCCCGCGCGTTCAACGGTGATTGCGACCGTATCGTCATGGGCATTCGGTCTTATGATAGCTTTTGGACGTCGTGTTTTTCTTACGCGGCGCGCGCTGGCATGCCAAGATTGTCGCCAAGTCAAAAGATGCGCATCGCGACCGGTGTTCGGGGCTGGCGTGAAGTCATTTATGACGTCAAAACGCAGTTCCCAGATACCCCAATCCACGTGACCTTGTTCGAAAGTTTCGCATCACGGAGCAAGGACTTTCTTGGGGTGGTTTGCGGAGATGACGACGTAAGTGGCGCGATGGATCATAATCCGATCCGCCGCAATGCTTCACAGCCTTGCGCAGTGCAAATCTTTGACGCGCATACCCGTGCGGTGCTGCGGAATCGTTACGACGAAGATAGACGTTGGTTGGAAAATGGGGCCGATGGGTTGGCCCGTTTGATTCAGCCCCAACAGAACCAGAATGATGATATGCGTGGCCCGAAGCTGGCAAAAGCCCAGCACGCCGCGCCCTACGGAGGACACCATGGGACACAACAAAGAATGGTCTGACATCGCCGCCAAAGAATTGCGCGGCAAGTCACTGGATGACCTGACGTGGAAAACGTTGGAAGGCATCGACGTCAAACCGCTTTATACCGCGGATGACACCGCTGATCTGCCCCATATGGGTGGCGTTCCTGGGGCCGCGCCCTTTACCCGTGGGGTGAAGGCCACGATGTATGCAGGGCGTCCATGGACGATCCGCCAATACGCAGGGTTTTCCACCGCAGAGGAATCCAACGCCTTCTACCGCGCCGCATTGGCGGGTGGGCAACAGGGCGTTTCGGTTGCATTCGATCTGGCCACACACCGCGGATACGACAGCGATCATCCCCGGGTAGAGGGCGATGTGGGCAAGGCCGGCGTCGCCATCGACAGTGTTGAAGACATGAAAATTCTGTTCGAAGGCATCCCCTTGGATAAGGTCAGCGTGTCCATGACCATGAATGGCGCGGTCATCCCGATCCTCGCGAATTTCATCGTCACAGGCGAGGAACAAGGCCACGATAAATCCGTCCTTGCTGGCACGATCCAGAATGACATCCTCAAGGAATTTATGGTTCGCAACACATACGTCTATCCGCCAGAACCATCGATGCGGATCATTGCGGATATCATCGGTTATACTTCGGCGAATATGCCGAAATTCAATTCGATCTCGATCTCTGGCTATCACATGCAAGAGGCGGGGGCGGATTTGGTTCAGGAACTGGCCTTCACATTGGCCGATGGGCGCGAATATGTGCGCACGGCGATTGCGGCGGGCATGGATGTAGATGCATTTGCACCCCGTCTTTCGTTCTTTTTCGCCATTGGCATGAACTTTTTCATGGAGGCCGCAAAACTGCGCGCCGCCCGTCTGCTTTGGTCGCGGATTATGGCGGAATTTGAACCACAAAATCCGAAGTCATCCATGCTGCGTACCCATTGCCAAACTTCTGGCGTGTCGTTGCAAGAACAAGACCCCTATAACAACGTGATCCGCACTGCCTACGAGGCGATGTCAGCGGTCTTGGGCGGCACGCAGTCGCTGCATACCAACGCATTGGACGAGGCCATCGCACTGCCTACCGATTTTTCCAGCCGGATCGCGCGCAATACGCAATTGATTTTGCAAGAAGAAACCGGCGTGACCAATGTGGTCGATCCATTGGCTGGGTCTTACTATGTTGAAACGCTGACCCACGAATTGGCCGAAGCCGCGTGGAAATTGATCGAAGAGGTCGAAGACATGGGCGGCATGACGAAGGCCGTGGCCTCTGGCATGCCCAAACTGCGGATCGAGGAATCGGCGGCCACGCGGCAGGCCAATATCGATCGCGGCACCGAGGTGATCGTCGGTGTGAACAAATACCGCAAAGACAACGAAGATCCGATTGATATCCGCGACATCGACAATGACGCAGTGCGCCTGTCGCAAATTGCGTGGATCGAAAAAACCCGCGCGACCCGCGACCAAGGGGCCTGCGATGCGGCCTTGGCAGAGGTGACGCGCCGCGCCCACGATGGTGGAAACCTGTTAGAAGCCGCGGTAGAGGCGGCACGCCACCGCGCCACAGTAGGAGAGATCAGCATGGCTATGGAAGACGCATTCGGACGCCACCGCGCCGAGGTCAAAACCCTGTCGGGTGTTTATGGTGCTGCGTATGAAGGTGATGAAGGCTTTGCAGCGATCCAGAAAGACGTGGACAATTTCGCGAGCGAAGAAGGCCGCCGCCCGCGCATGTTGGTGGTCAAAATGGGCCAAGACGGGCATGATCGGGGCGCCAAGGTTATCGCGACGGCCTTTGCCGATATCGGCTTTGACGTCGACGTCGGCCCCTTGTTTCAAACGCCAGCGGAGGCCGCGCAGGACGCGATCGACAATGATGTGCATGTGATCGGCATTTCATCCCAAGCGGCGGGTCATAAAACGCTCGCACCGAAACTTGTGCAAGCACTCAAAGATGCGGGCGCAGGCGACATTCTGGTTATTTGTGGCGGCGTGATCCCGCAACAAGACTATCAGTTTCTGTATGATGCTGGTGTCAAAGCGATCTTTGGGCCCGGCACAAATATCCCTGCCGCGGCCGCCGACATTCTGAAACTTATCAGAACTGCAAAAACCTAAGCCCTCTTGGGTTTGGGAAAATCCCTGACGGGCGCCGCGATTTTAGGCGCAAAATTGCTTTACTTTGGCGAGTGATGCGGCCTGTTATGGCCTATGTCATTTCAACTTGATCATATTGCCGTTGTTTGCGCCGATTTGGATGTCGGCGCGCGCTGGCTTGAAAATGCGTTGGGCGTGCCGCTCCGCGATGGGGGGACACACGCGCGGTTTGGAACACATAACAAGCTGCTTGGCCTTGCGGACGGTTTGTACCTAGAGGTGATTGCACCAGACCCTGCGGTCACGGTATCCCGCTCGCGCTGGTTTGCGCTGGATCATGCACCCGTGGTGCCGTGCTGGGGCAATTGGATTTGCCGCACCGATGATTTTGTGCCCTATGCGGATCAGGCTGGACCTGCCGTTGCCATGGCGCGCGGCGATTTGACATGGGACATCACCGTGCCGGATGATGGATCCTTGCCAATGGATGGCGGGTTTCCAACATTGATCCAATGGGCCGACACGGGCGCACATCCGGCGACCCGGCTGCCTGACAGCGGATGTCGCCTGCACACATGGGAAGTTTTCCAACCTGCCGCAGACGAATTGCGCAACATTTGCCCCATCGACGATCCGCGCGTGGTTTTCACGGTGGCACAATCACCGTATTTCACCGCCACGTTTGACACCCCGACAGGCCGAAAGGTCATCGCATGATACGGCCAGCGACACAGGGGGATGCGGCAGCGATTGCAGCGATTTGGAACCATGCCATCCGCGAAACCGTGATAACCTTCAATCCAATTGAAAAGTCGGCGGGCGAAGTCGCCGCATTGATCACAGACGACCAACCCTGTCTGGTTTGGGACGATGGTGGCGTGCAAGGTTTCGCGCGATATACTCAATTTCGTGGCGGCGAGGGCTATCGGTTTTCCGTCGAACACACGATTATGCTGAGCGACACGGCGCAATCAAAGGGCGCAGGCCGCGCGTTGCTTTCGGCGCTTTGCCAAACTGCGAAGGACGCGGGCAAGCATATGATGTTTGCGGGCGTCAGTGCTGAAAATTCGGGCGCTGTCGCGTTTCATGCCAAAATGGGCTTTACGACAGCGGCAGTTCTGCCAGAGGTGGGGTTCAAGTTTGGCCGCTGGCATGATCTTGTGTTGATGCAGAAACGTCTTTGAAAAGGTAAGCCGCCGGCATGTCACTTTGGTCCCGCATCTCCGCCGCGATTTCGGCCCTGGCCAATGGCGAAGGCCTGTCCAGTGTGTTCGAACAATTGCGCACGCCGCCCGACCGGACCGTGGCCTTCGCAATTGCGATCATTGCGTTGGGCGCGAAGATGGCCAAGGCCGATGGGCAGGTTACCCGCGACGAGGTCACAGCCTTCCGCGAGGTGTTTCACATCGCGCGCGAGGATGAGGCAGGGGCTGCGCGGGTTTTTGATCTGGCACGTCAAGACATCGCTGGTTTTGAAACCTATGCGGCACGGATCGGCGCGATGTATGGCGATGATCGCGCGCCGATGTGCGACCTCATGGAAGGCCTGTTCCATATCGCCTTGGCCGATGGTGTGTACCACCCCAATGAAGATGAGTTTTTACACCGTGTCGCCGAAATTTGGGGCATTGATGACCGGCTGTTTGCCCGTATCCGCGCACAATTCGTACCTGATGCGGAACGCGATGCCTATGATGTGATTGGGGTCGCGCCGGATGCGTCGATGGATGACATCCGCACCGCGTGGAAGGCCCATGTGCGCAACAACCACCCCGATATGCTGACCGCGCGTGGCGTTCCAGAAGAAGCCGTAAAACTGGCGGAAAAGCGTATGATTGCGATCAATAAGGCTTGGGAAGATATTCGCGCGGATCGCAATTTATGAAGATTGCGACCTATAATGTTGAGTGGTTTGACCGGTTGTTCAACAATGACGGCGACCTGATCAATGACGGCAGTTGGTCGTCGCGCTGGCAGGTCACGCGGGCCGATCAAACGGCTGCACTGGGCCACGTGTTTCAAGCGATGGACCTTGATGTATGCATTATCATTGAGGCGCCAAACAGTTCGCGCAGGCGCGATAGCACCTTGGCGCTTGAAAATTTCGCGGCCCATTTCAATCTGCGGGCCCGCAAGGCTGTTGTGGGATTTCAAAACGATACGCAGCAAGAAATCGCCCTGCTGTATGACCCCGATGTGGTGACAGCCCTGCATGACCCGATGGGCCAGCCCACCGGCGAGGACGGCAGCAGCGATGCGCCGCGTTTCGACGGCGTTTTTCGCATCGATCTGGACATTGACGCAGCGAAAGATCGGATCACTTGGAGCAAGCCGCCGCTTGAAGTGGCGCTGCAATTGAAATCGGGCCGTGCGATCCGGCTGATCGGTGTGCATGCGAAATCCAAGGCACCCCATGGCGCTGAAAACGATATCGAGGCTGCGCGGATGTCGATCGAAAACCGCCGCAAGCAGTTGGCCCAATGTGTGTGGCTGCGCCAGCGCGTGGATGCCCATTTGGCGGCGGGGGACGACCTGATTGTTATGGGCGATTTTAACGACGGACCGGGTTTGGATGAATTCGAGGCCTTGTTTGGTCGGTCCAGTGTCGAGGTCGTGCTGGGAGAGGGTGATGCCATGCGACTATACGACCCGCATGCGCGCATCGCGCTGGGCCGCCGCATGGGTGCAATGCCTGCCACATCGCGGTTTAAGCGTCGCGATGGTCCCTATCTGAATGCCTTGCTGGACTATGTTATGGTGAGCCCCCGTTTGCGTGATTTGGCGCCTGACTGGCAAATTTGGCACCCGTTTGATCAGCCTGACTGCTATGACAATGTGCCATTACGCGAAGCCTTGCTGACGGCGTCTGATCATTTCCCAGTGGTCATGGATTTGCCGGTCTGATTTGGCAATTCCTCGAACGGTCCCTATATTGGGGATATGAAACAGATCATCACAGCCACATTCATCGCGGCCATGGCCGTATCCCCGTTGACCGCCCAAGAGGCAGAAGAGCCTTCAGTATCCGAGGGGTTCAACCTGATGGAAGAGGGGGCCAAGCTGCTATTGCGCGGCCTGATGGCCGAAATGGAACCAGCGATTGACGAGATGGGCGAAGCGATGGAAATGCTTGGCGACGAAATGGGTCCCGCGTTTGCGCAGCTATTGGCCAAGATCGACGATATGCGGAACTACCAAGCACCTGAAATTTTGCCTAACGGCGATATCATCATTCGCCGCAGGGAAGAGGCCCCGGCATACGAGCCCGATCCCGAAACGGGCGCCGTCGATCTTTAACGCGGTTTTGCGAACCTGACTTTGGATGTGGCATTCAGCGCGGTAGTCAATGCGGCCAAGCGGGCTTCTGCAACTTCCCCAAACAATGGGCGCGCCTCTGGTGTCAGCGTCAGGGTCAGCTCGCGCTTTTTGCCCTTCCATTTCAACTTACCCGGTGCGCGATCCGCATCCAGCCAAAGCATCGCGCCAAGCCGCATGGCCTTGCCCAAAATTTCTGCCTCTATCATCTGTTCAGCGGTGAGCATTTCAAACAGCGGATCAAGCCGCGTGCCACTGCGTTTGTTGGTATAGCGGTGCATCAAAGCCAGCCCGAGCAAGATGCGCTCTGAATGTTTCAACCCGCCCAGATTGGCGCGGGTTGCGTTGTCAAACACCACCTCGCCGCGATAGTCAGGATGCGCGCGCCAGCTGACGTCATGCAACAATGTCGCGGCCTTAATAATCCGTTTGCGTTGCCAATTTGCGCGCGGAAACAGGGGCATCACAAAATCGTACAGCAAGCGACCAAAGCCGGGCAGTCGGGCGTCTTTGCTTTCAGCAAAACGGCACGCTTCGACCAATGGATCGCGGTTGCGCAACTCGTCAGGCATCTGTTCGTAAAGCATTCCTTCGCGGATGCCATAAGACGATACTGCGACATCTTTGGGTTTGAATTTGCGCATCAATTCTTTCAGCACGATGCTCGCCTCTG
Organism: uncultured Roseobacteraceae bacterium; assembly: GCA_964022435.1. Classification (GTDB taxonomy): domain Bacteria; phylum Pseudomonadota; class Alphaproteobacteria; order Rhodobacterales; family Rhodobacteraceae; genus Yoonia. Next base: position 111,816 of record CAXIAL010000002.1, read on the forward strand.
GGACCAGCGACATGCGGCTTTCAGAAATATTACAACGCTGGCGCAATTCTGTGGGATCACAGGCCGCGATATAGTCGGCGGTTTTGGAAATCTGGCGCGTTGTCATCCGGTATTCATGTAGAACGGTCAGCGGGTAGCCGCGCCGTTCCATATCAATCCGCGCAATCGCCCGCCATGATCCGCCGACCAGAAACAGGCGCATTTTCGTCTCGCTGCCCATTTGATCGTGCAGGTTGGAAATGGTTTCCCGCACATATGCTTTGGTTTTCTTTTTGCCTTTGATCTCGCGCAGTTTTAGAGGGCCAAGGGCAGAGGTGACACGGTGCCCGACCTCGCCGTCTTCGAGATAGGCCAGCTCCATCGACGAACCGCCAATGTCACAGACAAGCCCATAGGATTTCGGCCACCCGAGCAAGACGCCTTGGGCGGACAATCGCGCCTCTTCCTCGCCGTCGATGATCCAGATCTTGATGCCGGTTTTGGCCAAAACTTCATCACAAAACGCGGTGCCATCAGATGCCTCGCGCACAGCGGCGGTGGCGACGGCGGTAAGCGGCGTGATGCCCATACCTTCTGCCAAGGCCGCAAATCGGCGGATCGCGGACAGCGCGCGTTTGCGGCCACGCGGGTTGAGTTTGCCAGTTTCCGACAGGCCCGCCCCCAACGCACACATGATTTTTTCGTTGTAAAAATAGGCGGGTGATCGCGCTGCACCATCAAACACAACCATCCGGACAGAGTTGGAACCCACGTCAATCACGCCGACGCGGCCCAGTCCCAGTGCCTTTGCATCTTCAAATAGGGGGCGGCCAAAGCCGTGCCATTCATCTTGCATATGCGGTCTCAGTCTTCTGTATGTGTCAGTTGTGGCACATCGGATGCGCCAGCGGACCCGCGCCCAGACAGCGACGGATTTTCCATGAAAAAGCGGTGGCAGTTAAACGCAAACACGTCTTCTGGCACGGGGTCGCGGGTGAATGTGCCATCGGCGGCCATCACCCAGCTTTGCGCCACATCCGCCATATTGGCGGCCATGACTTGGCTTACGATCTGTGCCTTCACCGTTGCATTTTGGATCTGAATCAAGGTTTCGACGCGGCGGTTCAGGTTGCGCCCCATCCAGTCGGCAGAGCTGATGTAGACCTTGGCCTTTTTACTTGGCAGCTTTTTGCCATTGGCGAAGCAGACGATGCGGCTGTGTTCCAAGAACCGGCCAACGATGGATTTCACGCGAATGTTTTCCGACAACCCCGCCACACCAGGGCGCAGCCCGCAAATCCCACGCACGACCAGATCAATCTTCACGCCTGCCTGGGACGCGGCATAAAGCGCGTCGATCACGTCCTCTTCGACCAGTGAATTCATCTTGGCCCAGATGAAGGCAGGCTTGCCCGCTTGGGCATTTTCCGCCTCTGCCGCGATGCGAGATAGCAGCGTTTCCTTAAGGTCCAACGGTGCGATAGCGAGGTTTTCCAGCGCATCGGGCTGGGCGTAGCCGGACAAATAGTTGAACACTTTGGTGGCATCACGGCCCAATTTTGCGTCGCAGGTGAACAGCGACAGATCAGTGTAAACCCGCGCGGTGATCGGGTGATAATTGCCCGTGCCGAAATGGGTGTATGTCACCAGCTTGTCGCCCTCGCGTCGGACCACGGTGCTGATTTTCGCGTGGGTTTTGTAGTTTACAAAGCCATAAACCACATGCGCACCAGCGCGTTCCAAGCGGCGCGATTGGCGGATGTTGGCAGCCTCGTCAAACCGCGCCTTAAGCTCGACCAAGGCAGTGACCGATTTTCCGTCTTCGGCAGCTTCGCACAAGGCTTCGACGATGGGGGACCGTTTGGATGTACGGTAAAGCGTTTGTTTGATCGCCACGACATTGGGGTCGCGGGCGGCTTGGGTCAAAAACCGCACCACCATGTCAAATGTTTCATAAGGGTGGTGCAGCAACATGTCTTTTTGACGGATGGCTGCGAACATATCACCTTCGAAATCTTGCACGCGCTCGGGGACGCGGGGGCTGAACGGGGGCCACAGCAGGTCTGGCCGTTCGTCCAACACCAGCTCGCCCAAATCGGCAACGCCGATCAACCCGTCAACCTCGACCACGGCGTCGTCGGTCACGTGCAATTCATCCATGATCATCGACCGCAGCGAGGACGGCGCGTTATGAGAGATTTTCAAGCGCACGACTTCGCCACGGCGGCGACGTTTGAGGGCGACTTCGAATTCGCGCACGAGGTCTTCGGCTTCGTCTTCGACCTCAAGATCGCTGTCGCGCAGCACCTTAAACGCGCAATGCCCCTTGGTCGCATAACCGGGGAACAGGCGGCCGACGTGCAACAATAACAGCTCTTCGAGCGGCAGGAACCGGTGGCCCTCGTCGGAAGGCAGTCTGATGAAACGGTCGATTTGGGCTGGCACTGGCAGCAGGGCACGCAGGGTCCGCTTGCCGTTGATTTTCGACAATTGCAACGCAAGCGCAAAGCCTTCGTTTGGTAAAAACGGAAAGGGGTGCGCAGGGTCGATCGCCAGCGGGGACAGGACCGGAAACACTTGGTCTAAGAAAAATTCGCCAAGGAATGTTCTATCGTCATCGGTCAGATCAGCTTGGGTCAGAAGGTGGATACCCGCGTCGGCCATATCCGCACTAAGTCCGCTGAACACCGCCTGTTGGCGTTGCATCAATTCGCGCGCATTGGCGTTGATCATCGTCAGCTGATCGGCCGGGGTTAGTCCGTCGATGGACGGCGTCACATTGCCCGCCATGGCCAATTCGCGCAGGCCCGCCACGCGCACTGTGTAAAACTCATCCAAGTTTGCCGCAGAGATTGATAAAAACCGCAGGCGTTCGAGCAAAGGGACACGATCGTTTTCGGCTTCTTCCAAGACCCGCCAATTGAACCGCAACCAGCTAAGCTCGCGGTTCACGAACCGTGCTGGAGAGTTGAGGTCGATATCCAGCGTCGTGGCGTCGGGAATCGGGCTTTCGAGGAAGTTCGCTTGCATCATAAGACCTTATAACACGGTATTGGCGCGGAATTATGACAATTATCGACCGTCATCGTCCAAATTGTCCAGCAGACTTGCGGCAAGCGCACGCCCAATAGGACGGCCCTGTGCGAGGCTTTGCGCGTCGAGCCGCGCGACAATATCAGCCGCCGCAGCGAAAGATCGTTCAATCCGCGGAACAAGGTAGCTGACCAAGGCGGCGGGTGGCATGATCTGACGGTCTGCCATCAGTTTCATAATGAGGGCCTGTAACAGTGCATCATCGGGGTCGTCGATGGTGGCAAGCGTGGTGGCCTGCATACGGCTAAGCAGGTCGGGCAGGGTGAGCCCCCAATCGCGCGGCGCGCTGCGTGCTGTCATCAGCAAATGCCCGCCCATGTGGCGCAGGTGGTTGTGCAAATGGAACATCTGTTCTTGGGCATCGGCGGGCAGGTTCTGCATGTCCTCAATGATAACATTGCCGTCAGGCAGCGTGTCCGGCAGGGTGGCTGCGTTCAGGATTTCAGCGTCCAATTCCGCTTGGGCCACGCGCATCAGATGGCTTTTGCCCGCGCCAGTTGGCCCCGTGACCAGTAGCTTGCGGTCGGGCCATGTGTCGGGTGACATGATCATCGCATAGGCCTTTGCATTGGCGTCGGCCACAAAAAAATCATCAGCACCGAGGGCCACGCCCAGGGGCCAGTCGAATGTCAGTTGGGTGGTCATCTAGTCTTCCGATTGTCCGCGATAAAGCAGGCTGGCCTTATACTGTTCGATTCCATAGCGGGCCAAAACGCCGATGATCGCGGCCACAGGCACGGCGACCAACATGCCGACAAAGCCGAATAATGATCCGAATACGGACAGGGCGAACAACAGCCAGACGGGGTGCAAGCCAACGGAATTGCCAACGAGTTTCGGGGTGAGGATATTGCCTTCGAGAAATTGGCCGACCCCAAAGATGCCCGCTATAATGCCAACGGATAGCCAATCGCCCCAGAACTGGAACAATGCCAACCCGATGGCCAAGGCACCGCCGATCAGCGCGCCGATGTAGGGAATGAACGAAATCATGCCTGCGATGAAGCCTACGACAAGCCCGAAATTCAGGCCCGCCAGCATCAATGCAATCGCGTAATAGGTGCCAAGGATCAGGCAAACCGTGCCTTGCCCACGAATGAATGACGCCAATGTATTGTCGATGCGTGATGCCAACATGCGCACAGTATCAGTGTGATCGCGCGGCAGCATTTCGTCGATCTTTGCGGTCATATTGTCCCAATCGAGCAGCAGATAAAACGCAACAACAGGCACAACAATCAGCAAAACGATCACATTAATCAGGCCAAGCGCTGAGGAAAGCACGCCGTTGATCACTTCGCCGCCTTTGGATTGGATCGTCTCGCCCAAGGCCAGCAATTGTTGGCGGATCGTGCTGCCTTCGTTCATCAGTTCGGGGAATCGATTGGTCAGGGCCGTTTGCAATTGATCGAAGAGGTCCGGGGCGGTTTCAATCAGTTGTGCGGTTTGCTGCACAAGGGTCGGGATCACCAGTAGAAACATTAATATAAACGCAAGGATCGTAACCAATGTGATCACCGCGACAGAGGCAACGCGGCTTAGCCCTGCGCGTTCCAAGCGGTCCGCAATCGGATCAAGCACATAGGCAATCGCGCCGCCCAAAACAAAAGGTAAGATGACATCGCCCAAGGCCCAAAGGGCAATTAGGATAACCGCAATCGCGATCCCCCAATATGTGGCTTGGTCTTTGACGGGCAGGGCCATGGCGCAATCCTTTTGTTAGTCATGTCAACAAATGAGCCAAATGGCGCGTGGCTTCAAGTGGGTAAGGCCAATCGCGCCCTTGCAACGCCCTGATGTGCCGCCTAAACCTGATCTAACTACTAATTTGCCAAAGGTCCCTGATCCCATGCGTATGAGCCGTTATTTCCTGCCTGTTTTGAAAGAGACCCCACGCGAGGCACAGATCGTGTCGCATCGCTATATGCTTCAGGCGGGCATGATCAAACAGGCCAGCGCGGGTATCTATAGCTGGCTGCCGCTGGGCTATAAGGTGCTGAAGAAAATCGAGAACATCGTACATGAGGAACAGGCAAAAGCCGGTCACCACGCGATGTTGATGCCAACGATCCAATCGGCGGACCTTTGGCGCGAAAGCGGGCGCTATGATGCTTACGGCGACGAAATGCTGCGCATTAAGGATCGTGGCGGGCGAGACATGTTGTTCACCCCAACGGCAGAAGAACTGGTGACGGATGTGTTCCGGTCCCATGTGAACAGCTACAAAGATTTGCCGCTGACGCTGTATCAAATCCAATGGAAATTCCGGGATGAAACCCGTCCGCGTTTTGGCGTGATGCGTGGCCGCGAATTTTACATGAAGGACGGTTATAACTTTGATCTGACCAAAGAGGACGCGCTGCACGCATATAACCGCCACCTTGTGTCTTATCTGCGCACCTATGAGCGGATGGGTCTGAAAGCCATTCCAATGCGTGCCGATTCCGGTCCAATTGGTGGCGATGACACCCATGAATTCCTCGTGCTCGCCGAAACCGGCGAAAGCGAAGTGTTTTATGATAGCGCCGTGACCGATCTTACATTCGGCGACCGCGAGATTGATTTTGACGATAAGGCGGCCTGTGCGGCGGTTATGGAAGAATTCACCACCAAATACGCCCGCACCGATGAAACCCACGACGAGGCGTTGTTCAATGAGGTTCCAGAAGAACGCCGCAAGACCGCGCGCGGCATTGAAGTCGGCCAAATCTTCTATTTCGGCACGAAGTATTCAGAGGCGCTGAATGCTGCTGTCGATAATGGCAAGGGCGAGAAGGTCGACGTGCACATGGGGTCACACGGTATCGGCGTGTCCCGTCTGCTGGGCGCGATCATCGAAGCATCCCATGATGATAAGGGGATCATCTGGCCCGAAGGCGTAACGCCATTCCACGTTGGTATCCTGAACATGAAGTCCGGCGATGAAGCGGCAGATGCAGCTTGTGAAGACATCTATCAACAGCTGATCAGCCTTGGGCTTGATCCGTTGTATGATGACCGCAATGAACGGGCAGGGGCCAAGTTTGGCACGATGGATATGATCGGTCTGCCATGGCGCATCACAATCGGGCCACGCGGTTTGAAAAACGGCGTCGTCGAAGTGACCTGCCGCCGCACCGGCGAAAGCGAAGAAATGCCGCCCGCCGATGCAATTGCCAAGATCGCCGCGATCTACGCCTAAATCGGTTTTTGCGATATCTGGAACACGGCCCCTTTGGGGTCGGGTTGCCAGCTGTCGTTTTTTGTGAACCCAGCGGCCTTGATGTCCGCCTGCAACTTGTCGGTGCTAAACATCGCGATCACGGGCGTGATCCGCAGGCTGGACAACACCGGCAGCAGGTATTTCAACACACCCGCGAAATCCCCCATACAAACGGTGCTTGTCACCAGATACCCGCCGGGTTTGAGAAGGCGGTGCGCCTTGGCCAATGCGTCTTGGTAGTCCGGCATCAGATGCAAAATGTTCAACCCAAGGATCATGTCATAGCTGCCGTCGGGCGCGTCCCAATCGGTTAAAGTTGAGACATGGAACGACAGGTTCGGCACGCTGCCAATCTTCTCTTGCGCAATCGCGATCATCTTGTGTGAATAATCAATCCCAGTGATCTGCCCGACATGGGGCGCGTGGGTCAGTGCGGTGCTGCCCGTTCCGCACCCGAAGTCCAGCACATTCATATCGGGCCGCATTAGCGCTTGGGTTTCGGCCAGTTTGCGGGCGTAACTTGCCTGATCGCTGACGGCCTGTTTGGCGTACATGGGCGCGATAAGATTCCAAAATCCGGAAGAACGGCTCATTTGTAGGCTCCTTTATTGATACGGCGGATCAGCCATTCGGCAAAGACCACACATGCCGCCCATGATCCGATGAACAAAATATCAGAGGCAAGGCCCATCGGCGGCTCGCCCGTGATGACAAAGATTGGGATGAAGAAGATCGCAACCAACGTGGCCCCCATGCCGATGGCATAGGCGCGGATCATCCAGTCACGGTGGGCGGGGATGTTGCGGCGCTTGATCGCGACCATGGCAAAGATCAGCGCGATGCCAAGGGCGATGCCGAATACCAAACGGCCCGCATTCACGACGACCCCATTGGTGTCGGGGAACTCCCAAAGCAAGGTCAGCGAGCTAAGCGACAGGAACGCACCTGCGGCAACGAATACACGGCCCAGAACGCGGTGCAATCGCCCATATTTACGGGCCAACACCCGCCCGAATTGCAACGGACCAATGACGCCAAACGCTACGCCGCCGATAGCGTGGCCAAGAAAGCTGATCGGCGTGTCCTTATACCGCAAACTTTCCGGTGGCAGCGCGTCGAGCAGCATTTGAATGCTGGTCGCAGCGGCGAATAGGATCGTCAGGCCGCTCAAGATATACAGAACGATAGGCACGCCAATAGGGCGCGTAAAAATGCGTTTCATCGGGTCTTCCTTTTTGTCTGGTGCCTAGGGGTGGTAGGTAAAAACGTCCCCAAGCGGTTTGTCGAACACCGCCGCAATCTGGAACGCAAGCTCCAGCGTAGGCGAGTATTTCGCGCTTTCAATCGCGATAATCGTTTGGCGGGTGACACCGACCTTTTCTGCCAGCGCCTTTTGCGTCATCTCATCGGCGTCGAAACGACAGCGCCGAATGGTGTTGCTGATTTTCAGTTTGCCCATGCGTTACAGTCCGAACCGATAGACCGCGACGCGGTAAAATTCTGACGCGAAACCTGCGATGGCCATGGACGCCAGAATTGTGTTGAGTGCCATCAGCGCCGACCAGCCCATCGCCAAGAAAACGACTGCCAGCATAAAGCCGAAGCTGCTGACAATCAGGGTGATCAATGTGCCTTGCCGACTGATCATGTGGTCACGTTCATCGGTTAGGAACTGCGGTTTCTCTGTCATGGTTACGATCGCATAGGCGATCTGGAACAGGATCACGACGATAATGGAAAACACCACACCGCCACCGACTAACCAGATCACGTCCCACGCCCACATCGAAAAGTCCGGCGTGGCATCATAGGTGCCGTCGATCGTGCGGTTCCAAATGGGTCTGCCGAACACAATATAGGCGAGTGTTCCGGCGATAATGGCGCTCCATGCGTTGCGTTCTTCGTATGTCATGGCGAGTTTCCGCGAATTTATGTCTGGTTTATGTGACCTTGTGTAAAAAATCTTTAACACCGTGTCAGCTCTGTCAGACGTCACACATTTTCCCGTTTCCCGACGCGGGCCTGTCAGGTAAGACGGGCGTAATAAGAAAATACGCAGGATCAGGCGGCTATGCTGAAGGTTTTATCAATTGCGGGCGGGCTCGCTGGGGCGGCGGGTTTGTCGCAATACCCAGAGTTTTCGCAGCAATATACGCAGCGTTTGGCGGGGCAGGTCGATGCCCTGACCGAAGTCGTCACTGATTTCGAAGCCTCCGCCATGCGGTTGGGCCTGACCCGCACCGAAGCTTTTGCACAGATGACAGGCACCCAATTCTTGGAAGACCGCCAAGCTGACATGCGCCGCACGTTTACCCGCCATGCAGTGTTGTCCGAAAACCTGATCAAACTGCGCGAAGCCTCGCCACTACAACGCATGATTATGCCACAGCGGTTGATGGACGGCGACACGTTGGCGCAGACACGGGGCGACTATACGCCCGCAGTGCCACTATCGACGGCGGGCGCCGCGTCTGCCGGTGTGGGGTTCTTTGCTGGTTGGGCAGGTGTGGCTGCGATCTTGTCGCTTCTTGCTGGCGTGTTTGGCAAATTCCGCCGCAAGCCAACCGCGCCCGATATGGCACGGGTCGAGCCGCTCGTGTCGCGCAATATGCGTGATGCAGGCCATTCCGACCCGTCGTCTTGACCATCGCGCATATTGACCGCAATTTGCACCCAACTTATTTAGGATAACCCATGGCCAGCACCGCACCTTTTGCGAAATTCGAATGGATGATTGCGTGGCGCTATATCCGCGCCAAACGTGCCGAAGGTGGCGTCAGTGTGATGACGTGGATTTCGCTGATCGGAATTACTTTGGCAGTGTTCGCCTTGATCGCGACATTGGCTGTTCGCTCTGGGTTTCGGGCGGAATTCGTGGATACAATCCTTGGGTCCAATGCCCATGTGACAGTCTATCAACAAACCCAGATAGCGGGCACGAACCAAGTTCTGCGAACCATTCCGAATTACGCGGCCTTGGCCGAAAATTTGGCAGCCGTTGAAGGTGTGACACGCGCGGCGCCTTTGGTGCGTGGGCAAGTCATGGCCAATCGGACCAACCGTAATACTGGGATCGAGGTTTACGGCATCGCGCTGGAAGATCTCCGTACGATCCCGCGCATCGCAGAGCCGATGGACGTTCAAGGCAGCATCGACCGGTTCGACGAGGGCATCGCCATCGGGTCGGGTGTGGCACGCGAACTGGGTGCCTCTGTTGGGGACCGGATCAAGGTGATCAGCCCCAATGGTGTGCGCACTGCAATGGGCACCAGTCCACGCACAAATGCCTATGAAATCGTCTATATCTTCACGGCAGGGCGCTATGACATTGACCGCACGCGGGTGTATATGCCGCTGGCCGAAGCGCAGAACTTCTTTAACCGTGACGGGCTGGTGGATGAAATAGAGGTGATGGTCGCTGATCCCGATGCTGTGGATGACGTGTTGCCTGATATATTGAATGTCGGCGGCGATGGCACCTTGATCTGGACGTGGCGCGATAGTGCAGGGTCTTTCCTCCGCGCGCTGTCGGTCGAAGACAACGTCATGTTTGTGATCCTGTCGATCCTTGTGTTGATCGCATCAATGAACATCATTTCGGGCCTTATCATGCTCGTGAAAAACAAGGGCCGCGACATTGGCATTCTGCGGACCATGGGCCTGACCGAAGGGTCGATCTTGCGTATCTTCTTTATTTGCGGTGCAGGGATCGGGACGCTGGGGACCATCTTTGGCGTGATCTTGGGCTGCTTGTTCGCGACCTATATCGACACGATTTTCAGCTTTGTGAACTATGTCGCAGGGGGCGGTGTTTGGGACCCGTCCATTCGCGGTATCTACGAACTCCCCGCGCAATTGCGCCTGCGCGATGTGATCTCTTCCGTCACGTTGTCGCTGGGCCTGTCGTGGATCGTGACCATCTTTCCAGCGCGCCGAGCGGCCCGCATGAACCCTGTCGAGGCGCTGCGTTATGAATGATCCGATCCTGACCCTGAAGGGTATCACCAAAGGTTATAATCAGGGCAAGCCCAGCGAAGTCTCTGTCCTGCAAGGCACGGACCTGACTGTGGCCAAAGGCGAGGTTGTCGCCCTTGTTGCGCCCTCGGGTGCCGGCAAATCCACGCTGTTGCATATCGCCGGATTGCTGGACACGCCCGATGCAGGAGGGGTGCAGATTGATGGTCAAGACATGACCAAACTGTCAGACCGCAAACGCACCGCGGTGCGCCGCAACGATGTGGGATTTATCTATCAATTCCACCACTTACTGCCCGAGTTTACAGCGCTAGAGAACATCGTTCTGCCACAGTTAGCCAATGGGGTAAGTGAATCTGATGCCACGATACGCGCCATGGATTTGCTGACCCGAGTAGGTATTGCGGAACGCGGTGGGCATCGCCCTGCGGCCCTGTCTGGCGGCGAACAACAGCGCGTTGCATTTTGCCGCGCTTTGGCCAATCAGCCGAAATTGCTGTTGGCGGATGAGCCCACTGGCAACCTTGATCCCGACACGTCTGATCGCGTGTTTGACGCGCTGATCGATTTGGTGCGCGGTACCGGATTGGCGGCCGTGATCGCCACACACAACCTTGAATTGGCCGCACGTATGGACCGCATGGTGCGCATGACCGCCGGAAAGTTGGAAGCCCTATGAAAATCGCCGTTGAACAAATCGAAGCCACATCCAAGGCCGCGCTTTTGGCCCATGGTGCCGCTGACATGCAGGCATCCCACGTGGCCCGCGCCGTCGCCCGCGCCGAAGCTTTGGGCAATGTGATCTGCGGGCTTTATTACCTTGAAAGCTATTGCACGCAGCTTGCATCAGGTCGCGTGAGCGGGACTGTTGATCCCGTTGTGACCAAACCACGCGGGGCGGCTGTATTGGCCGATGCAAAATTCGGCTTTGCGCAGCCAGCTTTCGCAGCGGGGCTCGACCTTGCCGTGGAAACAGCCCGCGAAAACGGGGTTGCGACATTGGCCGTGGCAAACGCTCATACCTGCACGTCGCTCGGGTTCTTTACCGAACAGATCGCCGCCAAAGGGTTGATTGCAATTGGCATGACCAACGCATCGCCCGTCGTCGCACCGCCAGGTGGAAACAAGGCGGTGATTGGTACAAATCCAATCGCAATGACCGTGCCAGGGGCGGATGAACCCGCCATGCATTTCGATTTTTCAACTTCCGCCGTGGCCTTGGGCAAGATCACAATGGCCAAGGCCGCGGGCGAAGACATCCCGCTTGGCTGGGCCGTGGACGCAAACGGCGCACCCACAACAGACCCAGAGGCCGCACTTGGCGGCGCGCTGGTCAGCGCGGGCGGGTATAAGGGCTGGGGCTTTGGTCTGATGGTCGAGCTGTTGGCGGCGGGCATGACCGGATCGGTCAATTCGCTGGACGTGAAGGGGTTGAAACTGCCCGACGGCCCACCGCATGGGCTTGGTCAGTTCTATATCCTGATGGACCCAGCAACCTACGGCGACAATTTCGCCGACCGCTTCGCCCGCGTGGCCGATGCTGTGGCCGAACAAGACGGCGCGCGCATTCCGGGTGCGACACGGGTCGAAATGACAGAGGTCGATGTGCCAGATGCGCTTTGGGCGCAGGTGACGGCGCTGGCAGGCTAGGCCATGTGGCGCGGGCTGGTCATTGGAATTTTTGTGTTGGCGTCTGCTTGCACGGACCGCAGGCCTGCGCCAAACGGCGTGCCTTATATCATCGAACGCGATGGCGGTGGGCAGATTATCAGCGCCTTGGCGGACCGTGCGCGGTTGATGGCTTGGGGCCAACCTGTGGTGATCCGCGATTATTGCGCGTCTGTTTGCGTGGTTTTCACAACCATGCCGAACGCTTGCATCGAGGCAGATGCGCGGATCGGGTTTCACAGTTCAAGCGTGAACCGCGGGCCAGTGGGCAACCCTCAGATGGCCAAACATATGCGCGCGGGCGTGAAGCGGATGTTCCTGCAAGAATGGCAATTTGTGCCACCCGACCAGATCCACTGGATCAGTGCTGCAGAGTATAAGGCGCTTGATCCGCAAGCTCGCATTTGCCCCACGTAATCTGACAATCGCGTGAAAAAGGGAATGAAGCCGGGCACTGCTGCGCTGAATGGGTAATGTGGCCCAAACAATGGAGCTGACCCATGCGCATACTTCTGACCGCCGCCCTTGCCCTATCCGCCGCCACAGCCGCGCTCGCGGGGCCTGTATGCTTTGCCTCTGGGTGGAAAGAACAGCGTTTATCGTTGTTTTCATCCAATGACTATGGTTTTGGCAATCGACTGACGATGCGATCGGACGGGGCGGTAAGCATCGCGTGGACCGCTTTGCCATAAGCGGAATGGGGCGCGTCGCGGGCGTCTTGGGACTGGACGGTATCGCAAACCGTGCCCGCAACTGATCTATCGCGTAAAGGCGGGGACGACCGCAATCTATCGCTTTATTTCATCTTTGTGCCGCAGGATGTGGCCCCATCGCTTGCGGGCAAAGGCATCCGCGCCTTGCGTGGCCGCAAAGACGTGCAAGTGATCCAATACGCATGGGGCGGCAATCACGCGCGCGGCACTGTGATCAATTCGCCTTACGGCAACGGCGTGACCATTCCATAGCGGCAGGCGGGGACAGGCCGCGCGTCTGAAAACGTGGACCTAAACGCCGATTTCGCCCGTGCGTTTGGCGGGACCAAAGGCGCGTTAATTGGGTTGGCCGTGTCAGGCGACAGCGATGACACGAAGTCGGTGATTGAGGCCGCGATTGGCGGGTTGGTTTTGCGGTAGAATTGCCAAATCATGGATTTGGCAGCGCCCGAACCGCCCCCTCGGGGCGGGCGCTTCGCTTCCTGCCCCTCGGTTCGGGTACCGACTATCCTTCAAACATCCAGCTCCTCAACAAACTGCGCGTTCTCTTGAATATATTGATACCGCAGTTCCGGCTTTTTCCCCATCAGACGCTCGACCAAATCGGCCGTATCACCCGGTTCATCGTCGCGGATTGTTACGCGGATCAGTTTGCGGGTGGCGGGGTCCATGGTGGTTTCTTTCAAATCCTTCGCGTCCATTTCGCCCAGACCCTTAAACCGCTGCACGTCGATCTTGCCCTTGCCGCCAAGCCCGCGTTCCATCGCCGCGTCTTTTTCCGCGTCGTCTTGCACATAAAGCCGGTTTGCCCCTTGGGTCAGCCGGTAGAGCGGCGGACAGGCGAGGTAGAGGTGCCCTTGGTCGATCAGCGGGCGCATTTGCGTGAAGAAGAATGTCATCAGCAGCGCCGCGATATGCGCCCCGTCGACATCCGCATCTGTCATGATGATGATCTTGTCATAACGCAGATCATCGACGTTGAATTTTGTGCCCATGCCAACGCCAAGTGCTTCGCACAGATCGTTAATTTCGGCGTTGGTGTTGATCTTGTTAGACGCAGCCCCCAGCACGTTAAGGATTTTACCCTTCAGCGGCAGCAGGGCTTGGTTCACGCGGTTGCGCGCCCCTTTGCCGGAGCCACCAGCAGAGTCGCCCTCCACGATGAACAGCTCTGTGCCCTCGCGGTTTTTGGCGGTGCAATCGGTCAGTTTGCCGGGGAGGCGCAGTTTCTTGGTCGCGGTTTTGCGTGCGGTTTCTTTTTCCTGCTTGCGGCGCATCCGTTCTTCGGCGCGCAGGATCAGAAAATCGAGGATCGCGCCCGCCGCTTTGGTGTCGGCAGCCAGCCAGTTGTCAAAGTGGTCGGACACGGCCAGCATCACCATGCGCTGCGCATCGGTTGTGGCCAAACGGTCCTTGGTCTGCCCCACGAATTCAGGTTCGCGGATGAAGCAAGACACCAGCGCACAGCCGCCCGTTGTCAGGTCGTCGCGCGTGATCGTCGTGGCCTTTTTGTTGGATACACGTTCGCCGTAGGCTTTGATGCCTTTCAGGATCGCGTTCCAGAACCCGATTTCATGGGTTCCGCCTTCGGGCGTGGGCACGGTGTTACAATAGGATTGGATGAACCCGTCACGCGCAGGGGTCCAGTTGATGGCCCATTCGACCTTGCCTGGTACTTGGAATTTCTCTTGGAAGGACACCGATCCGGCGAATGGTTTGTCCGAATAAACGGTTGATTTACCAAGCGTTTCGTTCAGGTAATCGGCCAAGCCGCCGGGGAATTTGAATGTCGCCGACAGTGGTGTCGTTTCGTCGTTGATTTCGGTTTTCCAACGGATTTCAACGCCGGAGAACAGATAGGCCTTAGATCGCGCCATTTTGAATAGCGTGGATGGCTTCAACGTCAGATTGCCGAAGATTTCAGGATCAGGATGGAATGTCACCGCTGTGCCGCGGCGGTTCGGGGCAGCACCGATTTTCGACAGTGGGGCCTGCGGCACGCCTTTGGAAAACTCCATCATGAACAGTTCTTTGTTCCGTGCGACCTCGACCCGCAGATGGTCGGATAGGGCGTTCACAACGGACGAGCCGACGCCGTGCAAACCACCAGACGTTTGGTAGCTGTCGCCAGAGAATTTGCCGCCCGCATTCAGCGTGCAGAAAATGATTTCAAGCGCGGATTTTTCGGGCTGTTTTGGGTGCGGATCGGTCGGAATGCCCCGCCCGTTGTCGCGCACTGTGCAATGCCCGTTGGCGTGAAGCTCAATCTCAATCCATGTGGCGTGGCCTGCGACGGCTTCATCCATGGAGTTATCGACGATTTCCGCCACCATATGGTGCAGCGCGCGTTCGTCCTTACCCCCGATATACATACCGGGGCGCAGACGCACGTGTTCCATATCCTCCAACACTTCGATGGAAGAAGCATTATAGTCATCGGCACTTTTGGTGGACAAAAGATCGTTCGTCATCGCGGGCTGCTCATATTCTTGATATTTGCGCTATATTGGCAGGGACAGCGGGGCAGGGCAATCACGTTTCCGGCGGGTTTCGGGGTTAACGTGCCATTGGTGGGCCTTCGGGCGGGCGATCTAGGATGGCTTCGATGTCTGCCATTTGAGATTGGGTCAGTGGACCGTGGTCCATGGCGCCGCATAGGTCAGTGACTTGGGCTGTTGTCCGAAAACCCGGAATTGGTAGCGCGTTGGGGCTGCGGGCCCAAAGCCAAGCGAGCGCGCCTTGCGCCAAGCTGCGCCCATTGCTCGAAAGGATGTCGCGCACGCCGTCGAGCTGTTGCAGGTGTTTGTCCTTGATTTTACCGTCCTTGAAATAGGCCATCCAGCCTTCGTCGGTGCCGCGCACATCGTCGGATTTGAACTGCGCGCCAGCCCCGTATTTCCCGCCCAAGATGCCCATCGCAAGCGGGGACCGCACAAGGCCAGTGATCTGTGTGGCCTCGATTGCTGTCACCATATGTTCGGCGCGGAAGAACACATTCATCGCGTGTTCGGTGGCCGTGAATGCGGGCCGATCTGCGAAAGCGTTCAGTCGGTCGGGAAAGTCGGTGGACCAACCATAGCCGCCAATCGCACCCTCGGCCTGCATTTTGTCGAGTTCGTCGAAGATCGGCGCGGCCAAGGCGATGTCCATATCGTTGGGATGCATCAAGACCAGATCGATGTGCTCGCGCTGGAACCGTGTGCGAGAGGCGTCAAGCGTGGCCCGGATTGTGGCCGGATCGGTGATCATATCGCCCAAGGTTTTGGCCTGCGTATCAATCGCCCAGCCGAATTTCGTGACAAGCGCCACGTCGGGTCGATTTTTCAGCGCATGGCCCAGCACAGTTTCGGAATGGCCTGCGCCGTAGGCCTGCGCGCTATCGAACAGGCGTACACCCATATCGACGGCGGCGTGAATGGCGCGGGTGGATTGCGCGTCATCCACGACGCCCCAACCAACCGCGCGGCCACCTGCCGTGAACGGCCCGCCAATCGCCCAGCAACCAAGCCCGATTTTCGGTGTCGAAGTGTCAAGGAATGCGGTCATGATGTCTCTCCTAGAGGTCAGTATAGATGCCGATTTTATGAGCCAGATAACGTTCGCAGGCATCCAGATCGGCACGTTTTCGGGCGAGCCGTGCTTCATGCGCGCGCAGCAGGTCCAGCCGCATTTGCGATTGTGCAATGCTGTCGCTATCGGGCGCATGGGCGGACACGGCAAAGCGTTTGACGTCATCTAGCGGCATCCCTGTGTTGCGCAGATGGCCCAAGGTGATCAGCCATGTCAGGCTGTCCCCGCCAAAGTCGCGCCAGCCTTTTGCATCGCGGGCGATGTCGGGCAGCATGCTCGATTTCTCGTAGAACCGAATGGTGTCTTGGCTAAGGCCGGATTGGACGGCAGCTTGGGCGATTCGCATGGGTTTCTCCTTGGGGTTGCGTCTTTGCTAACGTATTGGAGTGACTCCAAGTCAAGCGATTGGTTAGACTGGGGCAAAACAGGGGGATTATATGCGTATCTTTTTCACAGGTGGTAGCGGCAAGGCTGGCAAATATAGCGTGGCGCATTTGCGCGCCCTTGGGCATTACGTGGTGAATGCCGATCAGGTGTCGTCGGGCGAGACAGGGCCAGAATTGTTGTTAGACCTCACCGACAGCGGGCAGGTAATTGGCGCAATGTCCCAATTCGTCGATTTTCATGAACTTGAGGCAGGGACAGGCGTGCCGAAATATGACGCCGTCGTGCATTTCGCGGCCACGCCACGCGTGATGATCGGGACCGATGCAGAATGTTACCGGATCAATACGCTCTCGACCTATAACGTGATCGAGGCGGCGGTGAAACTGGGTATCCCCAAGGTGATTTTCGCCAGTTCAGAGACGACCTATGGCGTTTGTTTTGCTGATGGGCATATGGATCCTGATTATGTGCCGATTGACGAAGCACATCCGACCTTGCCCCAAGACAGCTATGCCCTGTCGAAGGTGTGTAATGAGATCACGGCCCAAGGGTTTCAGGCGCGATCTGGCATCGATATTTACGGATTGCGGATCAATAATGTGATTGAGCCCCATGAATACGCGCAAAACTTTCCAGCGTTTATGGATGATCCTGTCAGCCGTCGCCGCAACATATTCGCCTATATCGACGCACGTGACTTGGGCCAGATGGTCGAACGGTGCTTGGCTGTCGATGGGCTTGGGTATGAGGTGTTCAATGTGTCCAATGACGATTGTTCGGTTGGCATCCCGAGCGCTGAGGTCAAGGATCGGTTTTACGCCGATGTTCCGTTGCGCCGCGAGATGGGCGCGTTCGAGACATTCTATGACAATACAAAGGCCAAAGAGATGCTGGGCTTTGCGCCCAAGCATTCGTGGCGTGATGTGTTAAAGGGGTGATGGGTTAAAACCCATCCTACGCCTCTGCGATTTGCAACAGAAGGTGGTTCAGGGGGGCGACGTTTTTGACCCCCTCCAGGATTGCGCTGCGCAGGTCCGCGGGATTGCCAATGTCGGTGGTCGCAACACAGCCTTTCATTCGTAGCAGATGCCCTGCGGGGTGATCGGCGGGGTAGGCCGTAGGCACACGTTTGAGTGCGGGCTCTCGTAGGTGGAAGCCGTGATTTGCAATGCCGTCCATGATGCCCATGATCCGTTTCGTGTCTAAATCAACGAATTTACGCCAGTCCTCGAGCACGGGTTTGTCAAACCCCATCATGCCTGCGCCGACGGTTACATAATCGATCCCTATCCCGAAAAAGAACACAGGGTTCTGCCGCGCGCCGCTGTCATAGGTCCACATCATATGTAGGTGAGTTTTATAGGGTGTTTTATCCTTGGAAAACCGCACGTCGCGGTGGGGACGGAACAGCTTAGATTTGATCGGCTCGCCTGCGATGTCCGCGATGTCTTGGGCCAGATCATCCAAAAGCTCAAGGGCGGCAGGTTTGAGCGCAGTATCATAGGTGCCCCGATTTTCATCCCACCAAGATTTCGCGTTATTGGCTGCCAGATCGGCATAGAAGCGCTGCGCAGTGGTGATTAGATTGTCAGCCATCATGTTTCCTTCGCTGGACGTATGGTGCGTTCAAGCCTAAGCCTAATGGCATGGAAAACGTCGCACAAACCTATTCCGAACACCGCCGCGCGATTTTGCGCCTTGGTGGGCCGTTGATTGCATCGCATATGGCGCAGTTTGCGATTCATATGACGGATACGATTATGCTGGGCTGGTATGATGTCGCAGCCCTTGCTGCGGTGACGATTGCGACAACGATGTTCTTTGTGACATTCATTGTGGGGTCCGGGTTTGCGTTTGCTGTCACACCATTGGTGGCTGCCGCAGCAGAAAACGACGACGAGGCCCAAGTGCGCCGCGTGACCCGCATGGGCCTTTGGTTGTCCATCGCTTATGGGCTGGTGTTCACTATTCCGATGCTGTTTGCAGAACCGATATTGCTGGCCATGGGTCAAGACCCTGCCGTGGCCGCGTTGGCCCAAGATTACCTGATTATTGTCGGCTGGCAGATGGTGCCCGCGCTGATCGTAATGACGTTAAAATCCTACCTCGCGGCGCTGGAGCATACGGCAATTATCCTTTGGGCGACAATTGGAACAGCATTGCTCAATGTCGGCATCAATTATGTGCTGATTTTCGGGAATTTCGGCGCGCCAGAGATGGGTATTCAAGGGGCGGCTGTTGCGTCCTTGATCGTCACGATTGTCACCATGATCATCCTGTTTGCTTACGGTCTGCGTAAACTTCCGCAGTACAAACTGCTCCAGAATGTTTGGAAGCCCGACACAGAGATTATGGCCCGCGTGTTCAAGCTGGGCTGGCCAATGGGTCTGACGTCGTTGGCAGAGGTCGGGTTGTTTAGCGCCAGTGCTGTCATGATCGGTTGGATCGGTCCATTGGAATTGGCAGCGCACGGCATCGCCATCCAACTGGCTAGTATGACATTCATGGTGCATATCGGGTTTTCCCAAGCGGCCACCGTGCGGGCGGGGCGCGCATTGGGCCGTCATGACGAGGAAAACCTGCGCCGTGGGGCCAAGACCGCGATTGTGATGTCGGCGGTGTTTGCATTCTTCACCATGGGGGTATTCCTGCTGACCCCCGCACCATTGATATCGGCATTTATTGACCCGACAGAGCCGGAACGCGCGACATTGATAGCCATCGGAATTTCCTTGCTGGCAATGGCGGCACTGTTCCAAGTCGTGGATGCCGCCCAAGTCATGGCGCTCGGCCTATTGCGCGGATTGCAAGATACCACCGTGCCAATGATCATGGCCACAATCAGCTATTGGGTGATCGGCTTACCCGTCAGCTATGTCTTAGCATTTCCATTGGGCATGGGGGCTGTGGGCGTCTGGTTGGGATTGGTCGTTGGGCTGACAGTGGCGGCGGTGCTGATGATGTGGCGATTTTGGATGCGGGTCGTGTTTATTGGCGCATCGGCCTAGTCTTTTTCGGCGTCCATCTTTTTCAGCATTCGGTCGGCTTTTTTGCGCACCAGCACCGTGCGCAGATCGTGCATGGCAAGTAGCAACGCATCGGTGACGTCTTCCAACTGTTCCTCTGATGCTTTGGATTGCACCCATTGGGTCGTGACGTTCATGTAATCGACAGCGCGGTGGATGTCATCGATGTCGCGCTGGGCCAGCAGGCGAACACGTTTATCAAGCCACCCTTGGATCGCCTCGATGTCTTCGTCGGTCAGGTCCGTGTCGCCATGTGGCTTTACCTCGCCCTTGTTGACGTTGACGATGGCGATCTGATCCATTTCGATCCGGCGCTGCCGGTTCTGGGTGTCCACACGGAACACCGCCGCCCCGTTTTCACGGATCCGAAAGTAATAATCTGGCAGATCAGCGCTCAAGTCGTTCCCTTGATTTGGATGCAACGTAGCAAACTGCCGTCGGGGTCGACCAGTGCAAAAATCCGCATATCGGGCGTGTGTGACACTGGTGCGGTCAGGCGCGGGATCGCGCGTGGGTTGTCCGATAGTTTGTTCGCGCTGAAAGCGGTATAAAGCGCGTCGAGATCATCGGTGCGGATACAGGCGCTGAACCAGCTTTTGGCGGGTTTCAGCTTCGGATGGGCGAAGAATTCAACGATCATGTCGCCCCGCTGCAAGATCATCCAACCGTCGTCGCGATACATCACCGCAAACCCAAGTGCGCCGTAAAATTCGACTGTAACGTCAAAGTCGCGGCTGGGCAGGTTTGCGGTGATGTGGTCTGCCATTTACGACAGGCCGGCGCAGAATGTGATGATCCGGTTGCAGGCTTCTTCCAGTGCTGCGTTGGACGTCGCATAGCTGACGCGGAAGTTTGGCGACAAACCAAACGCTGCACCAAACACAACCGCCACACCGGTTTCTTCCAGCAATGCCGTCGCGAAAATCTCGTCGTTTTCGATCACTGTGCCCGCCTTGGATGTCTTGCCAATGCAGCCCGCGATGGACGGATAAACATAGAACGCACCTTCGGGTTTCGGGCAGACGATGCCTTCGGCCTTGTTGAGCATTTCGACCACCAAATCGCGGCGGGTGACGAAGAGTTCGTTGTTGGGCGCAAGGAAGTCTTGGGTGCCGTTGAGCGCCTCAACAGCCGCCCATTGGCTGACGGAACAAGGGTTGGACGTGGATTGGGACTGCACCTTGCGGATCGCCTTGATCAACACCTCTGGACCTGCCGCATAGCCAATGCGCCAGCCAGTCATGGCATAGGCTTTGGACACGCCGTTCATTGTCAGCGTGCGGTCATAGAGTTGTGGTTCGACCTGTGCGGGCGTGCAGAATTTGAAATCGCCGTAGGCCAAATGTTCATACATATCGTCGGTCATGACCCAGACATGTGGGTGGCGCAGCAGCACGTCGGTCAGCGCCTTCAGCTCGTCCCATGAATAGCCCGCGCCTGTCGGGTTGGATGGGGAGTTAAAGAGGAACCATTTCGTCTTGGGCGTGATCGCGGCCTCTAGCTGCTCTGCTGTGATCTTATAGCCCTGTTCCATCACACCTTCGACAAACACAGGATCGCCGCCGCCCAGTTTGACCATATCGGGGTAGCTGACCCAATAAGGGGCAGGGATGATGACCTCATCGCCGGGGTTCAGGGTCGCCATGAAGGCGTTGTAGATGACCTGTTTGCCGCCTGTGCCCACGGTGACTTGGGCGGGCGTATATGACAGGTCATTGTCGCGCTTGAACTTGTCGCAGATCGCTTGTTTCAGCTCTGGGATGCCATCGACAGCCGTGTATTTCGTGCGGCCCGCGTTGATCGCGGCGATGCCTGCGTCTTTGATGTTCTGGGGTGTATCGAAATCTGGTTCGCCCGCACCTAGACCGATCACATCGCGGCCCGCGGCCTTGAGCTCTTGGGCTTTGGTGGTCACGGCGATTGTGGGTGATGGTTTCACGCGGTCGAGTGTCGCAGAAAGAAATGTCATGAGGGTCATCCGGTGGCAAAGTTGCAATGACTATGACATACGGGGTGCAACCGCGGCGACGCAAGCAAGAAGGACGACAGATATGACGACTTCCCTCCAAGACACAGGCTGGTTCAGCGAAGACGCCGCTACCTTTGGCGACAGGCTTGCAGGCGCCCGTGATGCAGCAGGGTTAAGCCAAGCGGCCTTGGCCAAACAGCTGGGCGTGAAGCTGTCCACGATGGATGCATGGGAAAACGACGTCAAAGAACCCCGCGCGAACCGGTTGCAGATGTTGTCGGGCATGCTGGGTGTGTCGCTTGTGTGGTTGTTGACCGGCGAAGGTGAAGGCCCAGAAGAACCAACCGCCTTGCTGACCGACGACGCCGATATCGCGACAATCTTGGGCCATATGCGCCGGTTGCGCGCCGAGATGGCCAAATCCGCCCAAGATATGGGGCGTCTTGAAAAACAATTGCGTTTGATGTTGCGAGGCTAACGATGACCGAGACACGTGAAGTAATGATTAAGCGGATGCGGATGCGGTCAATGCGGCGCGGGATTAAGGAAATGGACCTGATCCTTGCGGATTTCGCGGCTCGCGCGCTTGATGGGATGGATGACGCTGGGTTGGCGCAGTATGACGCGCTATTGGCTGAAAATGATCACGATCTTTATGCGTGGGTTGGCGGCAATGTTCCGGCACCCGACACCTATGCCGGTTTAATCGCGCAGATTTCGGCAGGGGCAACAGGGCTGACGAAGCCGACCGTGGATTAAAGCCGAGGCGCTTTAACCGAATTTTTGTAAATGTCGTTCAACTTGGTTCCGAGCAGAAATTGTCGGAGAGTTGAACATGACATTACACACTGACGTGGCGCCAGCCGATGACAGCACGGGCACAGCCCATGCCGCCGCATTCATGCATTGCTACTTGGACTCATTGACCTTGGTGGAACGGCTGCATCGCCTGCTGCTGGACGTGATCAAAGATGAATTCGAACGTGTTGGGATGTTGGAAATCAACGCGGTGCAGGCATTGTTGCTGTTCAACGTGGGCGACAATGAAGTCACTGCTGGAGAGCTGAAAAACCGCGGGTATTATCAGGGGTCTAATGTCAGCTATAATCTGAAAAAATTGGTTGATATGGGCTTCATGAATCATCAGCGGTCAGAAATTGATCGCCGCTCCGTGCGTGTCAGCCTCACGCCCAAGGGCCGCGATGTGCGTCGCGTTTTAAGCAAACTTTTAGACACCCATGCCGCGGGATTGATGGGGCGCGGGGTGCTCGATCATAAAGGTATAGATGATATCACCACATCACTGCGGCGCGTTGAGCGGTATTGGACCGAGCAAATCCGCTATATTTACTGACGAGGCAACTTAACGCCTCGCCTAGAACGGTGATATGGTGGCTACCAGTGGCCCGTGTTTTCCATGCTAGCCCATGGTTCAGCTGACGGCAGGTTGTCGCCCTTTTGCAAAAGCTCAATCGAAATATTGTCTGGAGATCGAACGAATGCCATGTGCCCGTCGCGTGGCGGGCGATTGATCGTGATGCCCGCATCCATCAGTTTTTGGCACAGGCCGTAAATATCATCGGTGGCATAGGCAAGATGGCCGAAATGGCGGCTGTCAGATGGCAATCCATCATCCCCGTCCCAATTGTAGGTCAGCTCAACTGGGCATTCTTCTTGGCCAGGAGGGGCCATGAAAACGAGCGTGAAACGTCCGCCTTCACTTTCATGCCGGCGCGTCTCTGTCATGCCAAGAAGTTCGTAAAATGCGATAGACTTGTCGAGGTCTTTGACCCGCACCATCGTGTGTAGATACGTCAAGCTCATGTGAATTCCCCTAAGTGATTTGGGGGATACCATAGCGCGCATGGGCCGTGCCGCAATGTTAGAATGAAGACCGCAAATCAAAACCGATGCTGCTGTAGTCACGATCAAAAAGATCAACAGTGCTAAGATTACGCGTCGCTTCAATGTTCATGACGGGCCGGAAGCCATAGAATTCCACCTGACTGAACTCGACAGATAGGCGCGCTGTTGCGGAACGATCTTCACGGGGCCCAGGATTGTAAATGCTTGCATCGAACTTACGTTGTTCGGCATCCAACCCAAATCCAAATCGCATGCCAGCAATAGGTTTGGCGACGTAATAGTTGCCGCTTAGCTTTACCGCCGAATAGTCACTATCTGGCATGTCTGATTTCGACCGTGACAGGGTGACACCAAAGGCAAAGCTGTCTTTGTTGGCGTAAGTCTGTCGCAGCGATGCTGCGAGATTATAGGAATCGACGACGGGTTGATCTGTCAAACTGTTGCGCCGTCGCGTGTTGAACGATGTTACCAAAGTGTTCTGCGGGTTGATCACAAATGCTTGGGACAGGCTGGCTTCGGTATAGGTCGTGTTTTGCTTGCCTGCTGACCAGGTTTTGCCGGTTTTGAAAGTGAAATTCGTAGGTTCCCAGCCGTCTTTAAATATAAGGGTGTGGCGCAGGCCGACCGACGCATTGGATGTCGCATAATCCGCACCACTGGCGTCGGGCGCTTGTTCTTGGGCGGCGGAAGACAGCGTATATGTCTGCGCATCAGCGCCCGCAGTGAAAAACGTGCTCGCAGTCGCGGATTGGGACAAGCGGTAAGACGTATTGAGCGACGCGGAAATTTGATAGCCCGACAATGCGCGCGCTTCACCATTCAATGTGAATTCGCCGGGAAAGCCAAATAGGGACGCGGTCGCATTGGCACTGCCGTTGTTGATGTTGCTTGATGGCGCGGCGCCAATCCGAAAACTGGTAGACCAAGGGTTCGCGGCGCGCACGGTTCCGAAATCTTTGGCGATCCGGTTGGCGAGGGCTTGGTTTGGCGCAAATTCTCGTGCGCGGCGCAGCCAAAATTGGGACCGGCTAAAGTTGCCAGCCTTAAAGTGCGCGGCCGCAACTGTATCTGCCGCAACAAACCGAATTTGGTCGTTTGGCGCATAACCCCAAGCCGCTGTGCCGGCGGCAATGGCCGCGTCGAAGTTACCCAAAGCGAGTTGGGTACGCGCGAGCGCGATGAGAAAATTCGGATTGTTCGGCGAAACTTTTTGCGCAGCAACTGCGATTTCAAGCGCGGCGCGTGCGTGCCCTTGCGCCAATAATTGTTCAACTGCGCGTGGGGCTTGATCAATTGGAATCCGCATTTCCTGCGCATTTGCCAAATGAGGCAACCCAATAAATAGGCTGGCCAATAGCGGTTTAAAAAACATCGCTTTCGGACCTATACAAAATATGTCTATTGCGCCGCGACGATAACACCAACTTCGCGCGCATCAAATGTGGATGAAATCGGTTCGCTTTCAATGCGAGTCGACGTAACAACCGCACCATCGGGAAGGGTTGCAAGATCAACGTTGATGGTGCCAACTTGGATTCCGCTATCGACCAGATTTTGTGCGAATTCGCGGGTCTCGCCATTGGCGGCACTGGCAGTGCCCGTCACGACAGTAGCTGGAATTGTTGTGACCATCCCGGTGACCGGATTGACGAAAACCTGTTCGGGCGTCGTAATCTCATAGTCAACAACTTCATAATACACGACCTGCGTATAGTCAGCCCCTTCGAGAACAATGTTGGCCCCGATTTCGATCGCGTCTGTGCCAGCCAAGAAACCTTCGTAAGTGCCGTCGCCTGCTTGATCAGGGGTGCCTGCGGCGTAATAAACGGCGCTGCCTTCGGCAAAATTGCCATTATCTGTTGTGAATTCGATCAAGCGCAAGAAAACTTGCGTCGCGCCAAAACGTGGCGATCCATCCGAATTTTCCAATGAACGATTGCTGATCCACCCGATGATTGCGCCTTGAACGCCTTCAACCGGATCAAAGTCCAAAATATCGAGCGCCATCGTCACATCAGCCGACACCATTTCCAAACCGGAACGATCGCCAAATGTGCGTACCCCGAGATAATCCCCGGTAAACACATATTCGCCTTCGTTAGGCAGGCTGAAGCTATCGCGCACAATGTTTGCACCACC
Organism: uncultured Roseobacteraceae bacterium; assembly: GCA_964022435.1. GTDB lineage: Bacteria > Pseudomonadota > Alphaproteobacteria > Rhodobacterales > Rhodobacteraceae > Yoonia. Next base: position 137,403 of record CAXIAL010000002.1, read on the forward strand.
ATAGCCAAAATCGCCCCAGTTCTCGCCAGCAGCTGCAACGCCTTGAATATGATCGGAGCTGACGTAAACTGCGTAGTGCTTAACAATGCCGGTTGTTAGCGTTTGAATGCTTTCAAAAACTTGCCCACCGCCAAGGTTAACCGGATTGATATAGCGTCCATCCGGTCCATCAAACGGCAGGTTGTTGATGATCAACTCTTGATCGTCAATATTGTATTCAACGCTGTTCATCGTCAGGCCACGTTCCGCGTCGAACAAAAATTTGTTGTCGTCAGTGTCGTTCGGGTCGCGTGGGTCCAGTGTATCCTCTGTTTCGTCACCGCCGTCGCCGCCGCCAAACGTAAACGGTTGCGGCGTGTCGCAGGCGATCAATAAAAACAAAGACGCGAGAATGGCAATAGAGCGTGTCATAAGGATAGGCCTGCTTATTTTTGTTACAGTATTCACCAGGTGATCGCCCCGCGGTGTCAATGTTTTACACCGCCATATCATGGATTCCTTGGCAACTATGACCTGCTCCACACACAGACTGTCAAAGGGGGTATAGCCCGCGGCATACACCATATATAGTGGTCCACGACTCATTCATCCAAAGGAGCGGACAATGCCGCTAAGCCCTGACCAGCAAGCCGAAATCGCAGCCCTGCGCGCAAATCCACAACCGACCCTGCGGGCCACCGCACCGGGCATGGAAGCGCACCTATATAACGCCCACGAGGTTCTGGACCACGGTTTCATCCGTGTGATCGACTATATGGGCGACGATGCGGCGATCTGTCAGGCGGCGCGCGTGTCTTACGGCAAGGGCACCAAATCCGTACAAAACGACGAAGGTCTGATCCGCTATCTGATGCGCCACTGGCATTCCACGCCGTTCGAGATGTGCGAAATCAAGCTACACGTGAAGCTGCCCGTCTTTGTCGCCCGCCAGTGGATCCGCCACCGGACGGCGAACGTGAACGAGTATTCCGCGCGCTATTCGATCCTTGACCGCGAATTCTATATCCCAGAGCCCGACAAACTGGCTGCCCAATCGGTGATCAACAACCAAGGCCGCGGCGAAGCGCTTACCGGCGACGAAGCCGCCCGCGTTCTGGAAATCCTTAAAGGTGACGCAGCACGGACCTATGACCACTACGCCGAAATGATCGACGATGACGGCAAACAGGGGCTGGCCCGCGAATTGGCCCGCATGAACCTGCCCGCCAACATCTACACACAGTGGTATTGGAAAGTGGACCTGCACAACCTGTTCCACTTCTTGCGCCTACGCGCCGACAGCCATGCCCAATACGAAATCCGCGTCTACGCCGATGCGATCTGCAAAGTGGTCGCCGACTGGGTGCCCGCCGCCTACGGCGCATTCGAAGACTACCGTTTGGGCGGGGCCACGATGTCCGGCAAAGCACTCGACTGCATCCGCAAAATGCTCAAAGGCGAAGAAGTCACGCAAGAGACCTCCGGCATGAGCAAAGGCGAATGGCGGGAGTTTATGGAGGCTGTTGGGTAGATAGTCGCCGCAAGCCCTGCGGTATTGGTATTCTGGTGAGCGCAAGCGTTACCTCGACTAATTCCGCGAGAGTAATATCCCGTAGTACAGGCGACGTTTGCCCAGCTTTGCTGGGCGGCGCCCGGACCTCCCCCATGGGGAGGGCGCGTTGCACCCACCCCGAGGTCCGCCCGCTGCGTCCAAATTGATCGGTGCGGGTGTCGCGAGAATCATTTCGGATTTGCAGAGCTGCTGATTTTCCACTGTTTCCAATCTGAAAACAGTCCTCGCGTCTTCCGATTATTACCCACCAAACCGCACACAATCAGGCGACTCCAGAAAATCACTATCCATCTGATATAAAACGATAATATCAATGTGACGTAGGGTGCGGGGAAAACGGATTTTGGGTTCCCATATTGGCGCCATGCCCCAACAGGTAGATTGACCTCAACATCAATCAAACCTTTGGAGGTTCCGATGCAAGTGAAACAAGACTCAACGCCGAAACCACAGTTTCCGCGTATTCAACCAGCGATGTTGGACCGTTTGGTCGCTCAGGCTGACGAACTCGCTGCGGTTTCTGCACCGAAGGTCGCAAAGCCTGCCAGCCGTTGGCCACGCCTGCGGGTTTGGTGATCCGTGTTCTGGTCTTGGCCAATGGGATGTGAAATGGTCGGGCAAACAACGCGAAAGATGTTTCCATGATCCTCTACGGCCTGCCCACCTGTTCCGACTGTAACAAAGCCCGCAAGGCGCTGGCCGAGGCTGGCCATGATGTCACATTCCGCGATGTCCGCGCGGACCGTTTGTCCGATGATGAATGGGCGGTTTTGCTGGCTGAATTTGGTGACACGTTGGTCGATCGCAAATCCCAAGCCTACCGCAATCTTAACGCGTGGATGCGTGAAAGCGAGGCGGACACGCAGTTGGCCGACACGCCCACCATCATGGCGCGCCCCGTCATCACCGACGGCACGCGCTATACGTTGGGTTGGGAAACAGACGCGCAGGGCGTCTGGCTGTAACCCTATTTCAACGTGATCGTGCCCGCCATTTTGCGCCCGTCACGCCCGTCAACCAGCTCGTAATCGACCTTTTGGTCGTCCGTCAGCCCCGTCAGGCCGGACTGTTCCAGCGCGGAAATATGCACAAATACATCTGACCCGCCGTCATCCGGTGCGATAAACCCAAAACCCTTGGTTGTGTTGAACCATTTCACTGTTCCGCTAGGCATCACGATATTCCTTATTACTTTTTGCAATGGTAAACTTAGTGCGAATGCCACAAAGGCAAATGAAAAAATAGGAAATTTTATGCGTTTTTTTGGACTGAAGGCCTGCGATACCTGCCGCAAGGCACAAAAGGCTATTATCGCGACTAATCAGCCGCTTACAGTGATTGATGTGCGCGCCGACGGGGTGTCGGACGCCGATCTCGACCAGATCATCGCCCAGTTCGGTGACGCCGCGATCAACCGTGCCTCGACCACGTGGCGGGGCCTGTCCGATGCCGAAAAGGCAAGCGATCCCAAGGCGTTATTGGCCGCCAATCCCACCCTGATGAAACGCCCTGTGGTTGATAAGGACGGCGTGTGGACCATTGGTTGGAAACCAGACGTCGCTGCCCAAGTGCTTGATTGTTAACGCAAGACTGCCTAGATCAGCGATAGAAGTAGGAGAGTTTTCAATGCGCAATGCAGCAATGGTTTTGGGTCTGATCGCAGGTGTGATGGGCATTTTCGTGGGGTTGTTCGGGTTCGGATATTCCGAACTGGCCGCCGCCCGTCCAGAAGTGAATGAGATTTTCAGCCTCGAAAACCCCGCGCTGATCCGTTTCGCCAGCTTCGCTGCCCCGCTTTTGGCGATTGCTGGGGGCGCTATGGCAAAAGCCCGCGCGCTGTGGGGCGGCGGGCTGATGATTTTGGCGGCACTGCTATTTTACACTGCTTTCGGCTTTAACGTGGCCACGATGTTCCCCATCGGCTTTGCCGCATTGGGTGGCCTGTTGGGCGTGGCCGCGGGCAAGCCCGACGAGCCTAAGGCGCATTTCTGAACAAGCGGTCCAGCGACAGCGGCCCTGCACCCTTGAACACAAGGATCAGCAGGCTTGTCCCGGTTTGATCAGGAATTGGCCCACCCATTTATCGAAATGGG
>CAXIAL010000003.1:0-119997 GCA_964022435.1 uncultured Roseobacteraceae bacterium
AAGTGCGCAAGAACAATGGGAACGATTTGACGGGATGGATTGGGCACGGATCGGACTTGACCGCTTCGATTTCAACGCTGCTGTACTACAATAACAACAGCAAAACGTTCTTGCCGCCCCGTCTTTACAACTGGGGGTACTCAAACAGCCATCCGGCGTCGGTTACCTTCGATGCGCCCCCATCCTAAGACGCATGCGGCGCGATAAGGGCTTCGCCTGTCGCGCGGTTTGAATTCACCTCATATCCTACGCGCTGGAAATGAAGCGCGTCCTCAGGGGCTGATTGCATCAAAGCAGCAGCCCCTTTTCCCATTTCACCAAGCCAAAGTGACCATTGGTCCAGCGTCAGGATCACGGGCAAGCGATGATGGATTTTCGCCATCGCATCATTGGCGGCAACTGTGACGATGGCGCAGGTCGGTTGATCCCGCCAATCTTGCCAAATGCCGCCAAACACCATTGGCGCGCCGTCGCTGCGCGTCACATACCATGGCTGTGGTCGTTCCCCATCCACACGCTTCCATTCATAAAAGCCGGACACAGCAACCAAACAGCGCCGCGCGCGACAGGCATCGCGGAACGCGGGTTTTTGGGCGATAGTTTCAGATCGCGCATTGATCAACAGCGGGCCGCCATTGGGTTTGTCATACCACTGCGGAATAAAGCCCCAGCGCATGGGCCGCAGCCGCCTTACCCCGTCTGCTGCAGTGACAGTGGCCACGGGCGTGGTCGGGCAGACATTGAAATTGGGCACATCCGGCAGATCATTCGATGCTGTCGCATCAAACATCTGAGCCATCGCATCATGGGGCAAAGTGATCGCCATTCGTCCGCACATGGGGTGATCATAGCGCGGCCTGCCTTTGCTGAACATAGCCTGTGACGCAGGCCTTACGTCATGAGTATTTTGGAAAATGCGAGACAGGGAATGCCTCACTTTGTTTGACAGCGCGACCATTCATCCGCTTGACCAAATTGTGCGTAACAGGCAAACAAAACAAATGCTGATTTACAAAATTTTTCGCGGGTCCGAATGGGACGAAATGCAAGCCAACGGGACCACCGCTGGCGCGCCGATTGATGTAGCAGACGGGTTCGTCCATTTTTCAGGGCCCGAAACTGTGGCTGCCACGGCAGCGCTCTACTTTGCTGATATGGACGACCTTTGGCTCATTGCGGTCGAAGCCGACGGCCTGGAAAAACTGGTATGGGAAACGTCGCGCGGAGGCGCAGCTTTCCCACATCTTTACCGCCCATTTGATATGGCAGACGTGGTTTGGGCGCGCCCGCTTCCTTTGCACAACGGCGCACACCAATTCGGAGATTTGACATGCGGTTGATTGAAAACGCGGGCCTGCGCCTGATGCACCGGTTAGACCCAGAGCGCGCGCATGGTCTGGCAATCTGGGCGTTGAATGCGGGTCTTGGCCCCAAACGCGGGCCATATACATCGGACCGTTTGCGGACCAGTGTCGCAGGAATTGAAATGCCCAACCCTGTGGGCCTTGCCGCTGGTTTTGACAAAAACGCCACCGCGTTGCGTCCGCTTACGCGATGCGGCTTTGGTTTTCTTGAAGTTGGGGCAATCACGCCCCGCGCCCAGCCCGGCAACATCAAACCGCGCCTGTTTCGCCTGACCAAACAGCGCGCCGCGATCAACCGTTTCGGGTTCAATAACAAGGGCATGGACCTCGCGCTTGCCCGCCTGACGGTCCGCCCCGAAGGGGTGATTGGCCTCAATCTTGGTGCCAATAAAGACAGCGAAGACCGCGCTGCGGACTTTTCCACTGTGCTAGCGCATTGTGGGGAATTCCTAGATTTCGCGACGGTAAACGTCTCGTCACCCAACACCGAAAGCCTGCGTGATTTGCAGGGCAAAGCCGCACTTGCCGCACTTCTTGATGGTGTGATGCAGACTAATGCGGGTCTGGACAAACCAATTCCGATTTTTCTGAAAATCGCGCCCGACCTTGACCTGTCCGAGCTTGATGACGTGGCCGAAGTCGCCAACGCATCCGGCATCGCAGGCATCATCACAACCAACACCACGCTGGACCGCACAGGCCTGACCGGCCGCTATGCGCGTGAAGCAGGTGGTTTATCTGGACAGCCGTTGTTCGAAAAATCCACCCGCGTTCTGGCGCAGATGTCCACGCGCACCGACCTACCGCTGATTGGCGTGGGCGGCGTCAGCACGCCTGCCCAAGCCTATGCCAAAATCCGCGCGGGCGCATCCGCGGTACAGATGTATACCGGTCTGGTCTACGGCGGCATCTCGCTGGCCGACCGCGTTGTGCGCGGATTAGACAAGCTTTTGAAAAAGAACGGCTTTGACAATGTGTCCGACGCCGTGGGCACGGGGCGCGACGAATATCTATGACGGTGATCTGGCATAACCCACGTTGCACGAAATCACGCCAGACGCTGGCGTTGATTGACGATCGACCGGTCGATGTGCGGCTCTACTTGCAAGACACGCCGACCGCCAAAGAAATTGCAGACGTCGCAGACCTGCTCGACCTGCCGCCTGCAAAATTCATTCGCAAGGGCGAGAAGATTTACAAAGAACTCGGCCTAAAAGACGCGGATGATGCCGTGCTTTTTGCTGCCATGGCCGCGCATCCGATCCTGATCGAACGCCCGATAGTCATCCACAATGGCAAAGCCGCGATTGGCCGCCCGCCAGAAGATGTGCTGGCGCTGTTCTAACGCGCTGCGGCCTCTAACCCTGGATATTTCCAGCCCAATGTGGCGCCGCGCACGACGAAGCTGAACAACAACCCCAGCCATAGCCCGTGATTGCCGAACACAGCCATCAGCGGGATCACGGCGGCGAAATAGGCAACCGCTGAAATCACCATCATATTGCGCATGTCACGTGACCGCGTGGCCCCGATGAAGATGCCGTCGAGCATCCAAGCAGCCAGCCCAACGATGGGGGCCGCGACCATATAGGGCAGGTATATGCGGGCGGTTTCACGCACGTCTGGCGCGGTGCTCATCAGATCAATCGCAGCGGGTCCACCTATGGCGAAGACCAACGCCAACCCAGCGCAGATTGCAGCACCCCAACCACTTGTCAGGATCGCACCACGCCGCAGCCTTCGCATGTTCTTTGCGCCCAGCGCTTGGCCAACAAGGCTTTCAGCCGCAGCCGCAAACCCGTCGAGCGCATAGGCGGTCACGTGCAAAAATTGCAGCAGGATTTGGTTCGCCGCGAGGTTCACATCGCCAAAGTCTGCGCCCCAGAACAGAAAGCTGATAAAGACCGCTTGCAGCAGGACCGACCGGATCAGGATGTCCGAATTCACAACACCCATGCGGATCAACCGCACGCGGTCGAACACCCGCGCACTGTCCCGCCACGCCTTGCCCGCAAACGCGTCGCGGCACAGCCAAAGTCCCAGCGCCAGCCCGCCCCATTCCGCGATGAACGTGGCCCAGCCGACGCCCGCGACACCAAAATCAAAATGCAGCACGAATACAATGTCGAGGATGATGTTCACGCCATTCATCAATACTTGGATCGCGAAGACGCCCGCCGTGCGTTCTTGGGCGATCAACCAGCCGATGATCCCATATAGTGCAATGGTCGCGGGCGCGGACCAGACGCGGATCGCCATGTAGTCGCGCGCAAGGCTTTCGACCTCTGCGCTGGCGGGCGACACCTTGAACGCCAGCCAAAACAGCGGAATTTGCCCGATGATCATCACGGCCCCTGCCCCGAACCCGATCAGCAAGGATCGCGAGAGCAACGCGGCAACTTCGGCATCATCCTTGGCCCCAGCCGCTTGGGCCGTCAGCCCCGCCGTGCCCATGCGCAGAAACCCGAATATCCAGTAGAAACCTGTGAGTATCACCGCACCGATGCCAACGGCCCCGATGGGGGCCGCCTCGCCTAATTGCCCTACAACGCCCGTATCCACGACGCCCAAGATCGGCACAGTCGCATTCGACAGCACAATCGGCAGTGCGATATGCAACACGCGGCGGTGGGTGAGCGGCGTATCAGTCACCGCGTTGCGGCATCAGGAAATGGCCCGTGGCTTGGGCGAACATGCGGCTGCGGTTGTCTTGCCAGCCTTCCACATGCACGGAGGCATAGCGCCTGCCAGACCGGTTCACACGTGCGCGGGCATAAGCGTCACGCGGCAAGCCGGGGCGCAGGTAATCCACGGTGAAATCAATCGTCTTGGGCAACAGAATGCGCGGACTGTCGTCAGTGATTTTGCCCGCCTCCATGTCTTCCCAAGTCATAGCCCATGACAGTTCGATAATGGCCGCGACTTCAAGGAATGCAGCCGTGACGCCGCCGTGCAGCGCGGGCAACATCGGGTTGCCGATGTTCCGTTCATTATATGGCAGCACGCCGGTCAGCTCGTCACCGTGGCGCTCAAAGCTGATCCCAAGGAATTGAATGTAGGGCACCCCCGCCACAAGGTTTTGCAGCATCGCGTCGCGCCGATGTTTGACGACTTGTACGGGTTCGGGACGTTTCATCGTTTGCCCCCTCCTTCAACCGTGAACGCGCCGGTGGCCGTGGCCACGGGACGGTCCATATCTGCGTCCATCGCGGTGGCACGCACAAATGCAACGGATCGGGTCATGTGGTAACATTCGGCCACTGCCGTCAGCATATCGCCGGGTTTGGCAGGGCGCATATAGTCGATGCGCAGATCAAGCGTCGCGGTCCCCATTGTCCCAATGGGATGCGCCATCACAGCCGCACCGCCACATGTATCCATCAACGCGGACACCGCCCCGCCGTGGATGACGCCTGTTTCGGGATCACCGATCAAGCGTTCATCATAAGGCATCGTGATCACGGCACGCCCCTCCCCGATTTCGGTGATTTCCATGCCAAGCGCTTGGGCATGAGGGATCGCTTCGATGAATTTGCGCGCGATCAGCTGTTGGCGGGTCTGTTGGTCGGACAAGGTGTGGCTCCGGGTATCAAGATGTCGCCAACTTGGCACTTGCCCAACGGGTTGCAAGTGTTATATCTGCGATTGAGAATAATTCGCAACAAGGACGCCAAATGGACAGCATCGCCACTGCACCCGCTTCGCGGCTCGGGCCGTTTCGTCCCAAACGGTTGATTGTCGCGCTGATTTATCTGGTGTTGGCTATCGTACCGGGTTTCTTGGGTGAACTGACGCGTGGGCTGATGGTCGATGCCTATGTGCAAGTGTCCGCCTTTGTCGCGGCCACGTTGCTACTGTTTTATGGCGCAGAGCGCGTTTTCAACTTCAACATCGGTGAAGCGCTGAAAAACGCCAAGGGGTTTCAAGTCCCGCTGGCTGCCCTGCTTGGTGCGACACCTGGTTGCGGGGGCGCGGTTGTGGTGGTCGCGGCCTATTCATCGGGCAATGTCGGTTTTGGCGCGGTGGTGGCAACGCTGACGGCGACCATGGGCGATGCGGCGTTTTTGCTAATCGCGACACGGCCCGATGTGGCCATTGTTGTTCTGCCCTTGTCATTCCTAATCGGGATCACGTCTGGCTGGATCGTCGACGCGTTTTTCAAGGACAATATGGAAGCGAACCCGTCAGAAGCATGCGACCTCGCACCCCTGATTGGCGCCACCCGCTGGCGCGACTATGCGTTTTTCGCAGCCGCCGCCCCCGGCTTGGTGATCGGCATCACTCAACTGACAGGCGCGGATGTGTTCGAAATTTACGGCCAAGGGGTCACTATCGTGGGCCTGATCGGCACGGCGATTGGTCTATTCGTCTGGGCTGCATCCTCTGTCACGGCGATGACCAATGCAAAGGATAGCCCGCTGACACGCATGGCAGAGGAAACGGCATTCATCTCTGTCTGGGTGATCGGGGCTTATCTGGCCTATGATTATATCGTCGAATTCGGCGGATTAGATCTTGAAACGATGTTCAGCGCAGTCGCGCCATTGCTGCCGCTGATGGGCGTGGTGATCGGGTTGGTACCGGGTTGTGGGCCACAGGTCTTGGTCACGACATTATACATCAATGGGCTGATCCCGTTTGCCGCACTTATGGGCAACGCCATTTCCAATGACGGCGATGCATTGTTCCCCGCGATTGCGCTAAATCCCAAGGCCGCGATTTGGGCGACGCTTTATTCCACAGTGCCCGCGATGTTGGCCGCCTATGGGTTCTACTTCTTCGCTCCAGACTTTTTAAACTAGCGTGAGTTGCTCGCCGCACCGCCACGCGGTATAATACATCTCACGGAGGGCTCTCATGTCAGATCAACGCCTGTCATTCATAGAAATGTGCGCCAAGTTTGACGTCACACCGCGAACCCTGCGCTATTACGAATACATCGAACTTTTGTTCCCTGAAAAACAGGGGCGCTCGCGGTTTTATGGCGGCAAAGAAATCGCGCGCATGACACTCATCCTGCGCGGACGCCGGTTCGGATTCTCTTTGGAAGACATCCGGCAATGGCTGTTGATCCGCGAAAACGACGGCACAGAAGCACAGATGCGCCATTGGGTAGAGCTGGCAGACGATCAAATTGTCGAACTTTTGGAAAAGCAAAAGCAGCTGCAAGAAACACTTGAAGAGCTGCAAAAACTGCGCGACGTGACAGCATCATCACTTTCGTGAATGCACAAAATCCCTTACTTTTACGGGGAAAATACAAGAATTTAACTCATATATGACAACAAGCGGTTTTGCGAATATTGCGCAAATCAGCGGCCAAACTTTGCTGACCTTTCGTCAACTGCAAAATGACGCTACGTATCGTTTACGTTAACGTCAATTTATCTTGTATGGTGACTTCAGTTCTTTCTACTCGAGGGTATTCAGCCACGACGAAACGGAACCGAACGATGACGACCGAAACCATGAACATCCGCGAGATGTGCGAAACCTTTGATGTTACGCCACGTACTTTGCGGTTTTACGAAAGCAAGGAGCTGTTGTTTCCAGTGCGCGAAGGCCAGCGCCGTTTGTTCACCAAACGCGACCGTGCCCGCCTTAAGCTGATCCTGCGCGGAAAGCGTTTTGGTTTCAGTCTCGAAGAAATTCGCCAATTGCTGGATCTGTATCACATGGACGACGGACAAGAGGTCCAGCTGTCTAAAACATTCGAACTTGCCAAGACACATTTGGCCGACATGGAAGCCCAAAGGGCTGAATTGGACGAAGCCATCGCCGAAATGAAACAACAAATGGAATGGGGTGCCAAAAAGCTCGCATCCCTTGCCGGAGATCCAAAAGATTGACGGTGCCCTGACAAAACGACTTTGAAAGAGACTAGCACATGCCAATCTACAATGCCCCCGTCAAAGATCTTCAGTTTGTTATGCATGACCTGTTGAAAGTATCCGAACAGGATATTCCCGGGTTTGAAGATTTGGATCGTGAGTTCACGGGCGCGGTAATCGAAGAGGCCGGCAAAGTCGCGACCAATGTATTGGCCCCGCTCAACACTGTTGGCGATGTCGAAGGCTGCGTGTTGGAAAACGGCGTTGTGCGCACGCCCACAGGTTTCAAAGACGCGTTTCAAGTCATGAAAGACGGCGGTTGGACCGCTATGGATTGCGATCCGGCATACGGTGGCCAAGGCCTGCCATATGTGATGCATACTGCTGCTCAGGAAACGCTGGTATCTGCCAACATGGCGTTTCAGATGTATCAGGGCCTGACCCACGGCGCCTATTCCGCGATCCATGTGCATGGATCTGACGAGCAGAAACAGAAATTCCTGCCCAAAATGGTCACCTGCGAATGGACAGGCACCATGAATCTGACCGAACCGCATTGCGGCACCGATTTGGGCCTGATGCGCACCAAAGCGGAACCGCAGGACGACGGCACATATAAAATTACCGGCCAAAAGATTTTCATCTCTGCCGGCGATCACGACATGGCCGACAATATCATCCACCTCGTACTTGCCAAAATCCCCGGCGGTCCTGATGGGATCAAAGGCGTGTCACTTTTCATCGTGCCCAAGTTCATCGTCAAAGACGACGGCAGCCTAGGTGATCGTAACGCCGTCGCCGCTGGCAAGATCGAAGAAAAGATGGGTATTCACGGTAATTCCACCTGCGTGATGAACTATGACGGTGCCGAAGGCTATTTGATCGGCGAAATGCACAAAGGCATGCGCGCGATGTTCGTCATGATGAACGAGGCGCGTCTGGGTGTGGGCCTACAAGGCTACGCGCAGGCCGAAGCCGCCTATCAAAACGCGGTGGCCTATGCCAACGACCGCTTGCAAGGGCGCGCTGTGACTGGTGCGGAAAATCCTGATGGGCCTGCCGATCCACTGATCGTACACCCCGATATTCGCCGCAACCTGATGGATCAAAAGTCGTTCGTTGAAGGCGCGCGTGCGCTGACGCTTTGGGGCACTTATTTGATCGACCGCGCGCATAAGAATGACGATGCAGACGCCGATGGTCTGATTTCGCTGCTGACCCCCGTGATGAAGGGCTTCTTGACCGATAAAGGTTTCGAATACGCCACAGCCGCGCAACAGGTCTATGGCGGCCACGGCTATATCGAAGAATGGGGCATGTCCCAATTCGCCCGCGATGCACGCATTGCAATGATCTATGAAGGCGCGAATGGCGTCCAAGCCCTCGACCTTGTTGGCCGCAAACTGGCGCAAGACGGCGGCAAACATGTGATGGCGTTTTTCGAAATGGTGAAGACTTTCATCAAGGAAAACGAAAGCAACGAAGCGTTGAAAACCGACTTCCTCGACCCGCTGAAAGCCGCGTCAAAAGACCTGCAAGCTGCAGCGATGTATTTCATGCAAAACGGTATGAAGAACCCGAACCATGCTTTGGCGGGATCCTATGATTTTATGCATATGATGGGTCACGTTTGTTTTGGCCTGATGTGGGCGCGCATGGGTAAGGCAGCAATGGACGCCTTGGACGCTGGCGCCTCTGACAAAGATTTCTATGAAACCAAAATCGCCACCGGCCGCTACTACATGGCCCGCCAACTGCCCGCCACGTCGATGCATTTGGCGCGGATCAACACTGGCGCGGATACCGTGATGGCGCTGGAGGCTGCGCAGTTTTAAAGGCATGATGGGTTAAAACCCATCCTACGAAGAAAGACCATGAAACATGCCAAAACGTTTGAAACTGACCCGCCGTTTTCCTGTTGCAATGACAGAGGACGGCTACCGCAGGCTCAAACGCTTTGCCGCTGATAGTCAGCTGGAGGAAGGGGAAGCCTTGTCGTTTTATTTGAAAACTTCAATTCGGTGATCAACGAGGACACCTTTGGCCAGCGTCTGCGCATGTTCCAAAACGAATTGGAGGCCCGCAAGCGGTGAATGAGTATTTGGAAAAATGCGAGAGCAAAGGCCCGACACCCAAAGAGTTCTCTCATTTAAGGAGCGCAGCTATGGGCGCCGGAGCCTCGCATTTTGCGGCCATCGGCTCTCCAGCCTGTTCCGCGATGTAATGTTCCATCATCGTGCTTAAGTATCAGTTAATAGCGCGGCGCCCTGTCTCGCATTTTTAAAAATACTCAAAATACCGCGCCTGCAACACAGCGCACCATCTGGGAGGATGTCCGACATGACCATCAAATTGCACTGCTTTGGCGAAAGCGGAAACGCTTATAAGGCTGCGTTGACTTTGGAGCTTGCCGATCAGGATTGGGAACCGGTCTATGTTGACTTTTTCAATGGTGAAACGCGCACCGATGCCTTTCGTGACCTAAACGTCATGGGCGAAGTGCCTGTGTTGGAAGACGGTGATCTGATTTTGACCCAATCTGGCGTCATGCAAGACTATATCAGTTCCAAGTCAGGCAAGCTGGGTGGCAAATCCGCCGCAGAGCGCCGTGAGGTGCTGCGTTGGATGTTCTTTGATAACCACAAGGTCAGCAGCCAAGCAGGCATGCTGCGGTTTCAGATGAATTTCCTGCCCGAAGCCAAGCGCAATGCAGATGTCATTGGCTTCATTTCCATGCGCCTCGCCGCGGCTTTGAAGGTCATGGAAGACCATCTTAGTGACCGTGATTGGCTGGCTGGCGATAGTTTGACCATCGCGGATATCGCGTGCTGCAGCTACTTATTTTACCCAGAGCCTTTCACATTTGATCGCGCCGATTACCCACATATCAACCGCTGGCTCGACGCAATCGCGGCCACGCCCGGTTGGAAGCACCCCTATGATTTGATGCCCGGCTCGCCTGCCGACCGCGCTTAAAGGAGACACCAATGACCGACGCCTATATCTATGACGCCATTCGCACGCCGCGTGGCAAGGGCCGCAAAGACGGCAGCTTGCACGAAGTGACCGCCGCGCGCTTGTCGGCTGGCATGCTTAATGCACTCAAAGACCGCAACGATCTGCAAGGCCATGCCGTAGAGGACGTGATTTGGGGCAATGTGACCCAAGTTGCAGAACAGGGTGGCTGTCTTGCCCGCACCGCGGTGCTGGCGTCTGAATTGGATCAATCAATTCCAGGTTTGGCTATCAACCGGTTCTGTGCCTCTGGTATGGAAGCCGTGAACATCGCGGCCAACCAAATCAAAGGTGGCGCTGGCGGTGCTTATATCGCGGGTGGCGTCGAAATGATGGGCCGCGTGGCGATGGGGTCGGACGGGGCCGCGATTGCCGTTGATCCGTCCATCGCAATGGACACCTATTTCGTCCCACAAGGGATTTCCGCGGATATTATCGCAACGGAATACGGGTTTAGCCGTGATGACGCTGATGCCTTGGCCGCTGAAAGCCAGAAACGCGCAGCTGCGGCGTGGGCCGACAATCGTTTTGCCAATTCCATCGTGCCAGTGACGGACATCAACGGCCTGACCATTCTTGACCACGACGAATACATGCGCCCTGGCACGGACATGCAGGCGCTTGGTGCGCTCAACCCCGCGTTTCAAATGATGGGCGAGGTCATGCCCGGTTTTGATAAAGTCGCGCTCATGAAATATCCGCATCTGGAGAAGATCAACCACATTCACCACGCCGGTAACTCGTCTGGCATCGTGGACGGCGCTGCTGGCGTTTTGATTGGGTCCAAAGAATGGGGTGACGCAATGGGTCTAAAACCCCGCGCGCGTATCCGTGCCACTGCAAAAATCGGCACCGATCCAACAATCATGCTGACAGGCCCAGTGCCAGTGACCGAAAAAATCCTGAAAGACAGCGGCATGTCGATTTCCGACATCGACCTATTCGAAGTCAACGAAGCCTTTGCCTCTGTCGTGTTGCGTTTCATGCAGGCATTTGACGTGGACGCGTCCAAGGTCAACGTGAACGGCGGGTCCATCGCCATGGGTCACCCATTGGGGGCCACGGGCGCCATCATCATCGGCACGCTGCTGGATGAATTGGAACGCTCTGGCAAATCCACAGGTCTTGCCACCCTTTGCATCGCATCCGGCATGGGTGCAGCCACAATCATTGAACGCGTGTAAGGACTATCTGACATGACCGATTTTACACTGACCACAGATGCAGACGGCGTCGCCACGATCACGTGGGACACCATCGGCAAATCCATGAACGTCATGAGCACCCAAGGCTTTGCCGATCTGGACGCGATGATCGACACCGTGTTGGCCGATGACGCCATCAAGGGCGCCATCATCACATCAGGCAAGGCAGGCAGCTTCGCTGGTGGCATGGATCTGAACGTAATTGCCCAGACGAAAGAGGCCGCAGGCGATGAGCCCGCTGGCGCTGTCTTTGATCTGGTGATGAATATGCATGCCATCCTGCGCAAAATCGAACGCGCAGGCATGGACCCCAAGACAAACAAGGGCGGCAAACCAATTGCAGCCGCCCTGCCCGGCACCGCGCTTGGCATCGGTTTGGAAATCCCGCTGGCCTGCCACCGCATTTTCGCGGCCGACAATCCCAAGGCGAAAATTGGCCTGCCAGAAATCATGGTTGGCATTTTTCCCGGCGCTGGCGGCACGACGCGCTTGGTGCGCAAAATGGGCGCAATGAATGCGTCTCCACTCTTGCTCGAAGGCAAGATGAACGCCCCACAAGCCGCACTTAAGGCAGGCGTGATCGACGAAGTCGTTCCAACCGAAGACTTGCTGTCAGCCGCCAAGGCTTGGGTGCTATCCGCGCCAAACATTGTCAAACCTTGGGATGAAAAGGGCTATAAAATGCCCGGTGGCGCGCCATATCACCCTGCGGGTTTCATGACCTTTGTTGGTGCATCCGCAATGGTCAACGGCAAGACCCAAGGCGCCTATCCTGCGGCCAAGGCGTTGCTTTCTGCCGTGTATGAAGGTGCGCTTGTCCCGTTTGACACCGCGATCAAAATCGAGGCGCGGCATTTTACTTCCGTTCTGTTGAACCCGTCATCATCCGCGATGATCCGGTCGTTGTTCATTAACAAAGAGGCATTAGAAAAAGGGGCGAACCGTCCCGAGGTGGCAGATCAAAAGGTCACCCAAGTTGGCGTCATTGGCGCGGGCATGATGGGCGCAGGCATCGCGCTTGTATCCGCCTTGGCTGGCATCAAGGTCGTGCTGATCGATGCCAAACAAGAGGCCGCCGATAAGGGCAAATCCTATACCGCCGATTACATGGATAAAGGCATTAAGCGTAAAAAGGCGACCGAAGAAAAGAAAGTCGCCGTGCTTGATTTGATCAACGCCACCACAGATTACGCGGCCCTCAAAGACTGTGATCTGATCGTTGAAGCTGTGTTCGAAGACGTGGGCGTAAAGGCTGAAGTCACCGCAAAAGTCCAAGAAGTTTGCCCCGATGCGGTCTTTGCAACCAACACATCAACCTTGCCAATCACTGAACTGGCCAAGGCTGCGAAAGACGCGGAAACCTTCATTGGCATCCACTTCTTTAGCCCAGTCGACAAGATGCTTTTGGTGGAAATCATCAAGGGCAAACAGACGGGTGATGTGGCCGTGGCCAAGGCGCTCGATTTCGTGCGCCAAATCCGCAAAACGCCGATTGTGGTCAATGACGAGCGGTTCTTTTACGCGAACCGTTGCATCATCCCATACATCAACGAAGGCATCCGCATGGTCCGCGAAGGTGTGGCCCCTGCCCTGATCGAAAACGCGGCCAAACTGGTCGGTATGCCATTGGGCCCGCTGCAATTGACCGACGAAACATCCATCGACTTGGGTGTTAAGATTGCCAAGGCGACCAAGGCTGCGATGGGCGCCGACTATCCCAACGACGAGGTCGATGAGGTCTTGTTCTGGATGTTTGACGAAGGCCGTTTGGGCCGCAAATCCAACAGCGGTTTCTATGCCTATGACGAAAAAGGCAAACGCACAGGTCTGTGGGATGGTTTAGCCGCGAAATACCCTGTGACAGACGACCAACCTGACATGATCGAAGTGCAGCACCGCCTGCTGTTCGCCCAAGTTCTGGAAGCCGTCCGTGCATTGGAAGAAGACGTGTTGGAAGACATCCGCGAAGGCGATGTTGGCGCGATCCTTGGCTGGGGCTTTGCCCCATGGTCCGGCGGCCCGTTCAGCTGGTTGGACATCATCGGGACGCCATATGCGGCGGAACGCTGTGACCAGCTGGCGGAAATGTTCGGCCCGCGCTTTGCAACACCAGCGCTGTTGCGTGAAATGGGTGACAAAGGGCAGTCGTTCTATGGTCGCTTTGACGCAAAAAGCAAAGCCGCTTAACTAATTATGGTCGCGATGGGATAACCGTCGCGGCCATTTTACTTGCTGCCGTCTGCCGAAATGGCGGAGCCTCCGGCGGGAGTATTTGGAAAAATGCGAGGCCGTTAGCTGTCAGAGCGCAGCGCGATGATCACACCGGCCCCGATGATCAATGCCATGCCAAACAGCCCAGATGGCGGCACCGTTTGGTCCCACATGACCCACGCCCAGAAGCTCGCGAAAACCAGTAGCGAATATTCGAAAACGGCGACATAAGATGCCTCACCTATTTGGTAGCCGCGGAAGATGAAGCCGATCCCGACGACCGCCCCAATCGCCAGCGCCACATACCATGCCAACATCGCCCCCGTCAGCGGCATCCATCCACGCAGCACGAAACCGTCGACGCCAGTAGGCCCTGTTGGGATCAACAACAGGCCGATCCCGCCGCAGATCGTGAGCATGCCAAAGAACCAAGCGGTTAAAGTCAGCGTCTGTTCGCCCTCGCACCACGCCCGCGTCGCGATGGCCCCAATGGCGTAAAGCAGCCCAGCCAACACCGGTAGGAATGACACCAGATCAAGCGCTGCGGGGTCCGGCCGGATCACGATTAACGCGCCCGCAAAGCCCAGCCCTACGGCCGTCCAGCGCACAGGGCCAACGGATTTGCCTTGGAACACCACGGAAATGATCAGCACGAACAGCGGCGCGGTGAATAGTCCAGCAACGACCACCCCGATGGGCATGAATGTGATGCAGCCGAAATAGATGAACATTGCCCCCGCCTGCAGCATGCTGCGACCTAGCACACCCCAAGGACGCTTGGCCCAAAGCGATCCACCGCCAAGCACGGAAGCCACGACGAGTGCGATCATCACAAAACCGCCCCGTACGAAATGGAATTGCCACAGCGAACTATCCGCCGAAATATACGGCACAAGATTGTCGGTGAACCCAAGCGCCGCCATCCCCGCGAGGATCATCAAGGCGGCTTGTTTGGGCTGCACATGGGCTGTCATTGATGGCGACCTTATCGTGATATAGGCCGCAATCGGCCATTGATTTAAATGTCAGACATATCTTAATGTCGCGCGAGACCAACAAAGGATACGTCGATGGGATGGATGGCTGATGAAACCGGTTTGGACAAATGTGACGCGAACTATGTCCCGCTGACACCATTGTCACATCTGAACCGCGCGGCGCGTGTTTTCACCGACACCGAAGCGTTGGTTTACGGCAATACTCGCCTGACCTACGGCCAATACCATGATCGTGTGACGCGATTGGCCTCTGCCTTGTCCAAGGCTGGGATCAATGCTGGCGATGTGGTCGCGACCTTACTGCCCAACATTCCTGCGCAATCAGAAGCCGCCTTTGCCGTGCCTGCCTGTGGCGCGGTGCTGAATACAATCAACACACGGCTGGATGTGGACACCGTCGCCTATATTTTTGATCACGGCGGGGCGAAGGCCGCGCTGGTGGACAGCCAGTTCCTGCCAATGGTCATGCAAGCGGTTGAACTGATGGACGGCCCTGCGCCCCTGATCATCGAGGTGCCTGATCCCGTTGCTGGCGTGCCAGCCATCGGCGAGCAGGTCGACTATGAGGACTTCATCGCGACGGGCGATCCAGATTTCGCGTGGATCATGCCGACGGACGAATGGGAAAGCCTTGCGCTGAACTATACCTCTGGCACCACGGGGCGGCCCAAGGGCGTGGTGTATCACCATCGCGGTGCCTACCTCATGACAATGGGCACGCCGATTTCTTGGCAACTGCCCCTATTCATCAAATACTTGCAAATCGTGCCACTGTTTCACTGTAACGGCTGGAACCACACTTGGATGATGCCAGCATTGGGCGGCACTGTAGTGTGTTGCCGCGATGTGTCAGCCAAGGCGGTCTATGATGCGATTGGCGACCACGGGGTCACACATTTCGGCGGTGCGCCCATCGTTCTGAACTTGATCGTGAACGCCAAGAACGACGAGCGTCGCGATTTCGACCACACTGTCGAGGTCTACACCGCTGGCGCACCCCCTGCCCCCGCGACCTTGGCTGCCGTCGGCAAGCTGGGGTTCAACATCACCCAAGTTTACGGGCTGACCGAAACCTATGGCCATGTGACCGAATGCATCTGGGACACAGCTTGGGGCGCGCTGCCAGAAGAAGAGCAAGCTAGCATTAAGGCCCGCCAAGGCGTCGCCTTCCCGATGATGGAAGACGTGACCGTGGTCGACGACAAGATGCAGCAGGTCACGATGGATGGCGCGACACAGGGCGAAATCGTCATGCGCGGCAACGCAGTAATGAAGGGCTATTACAAGAACCCCGAAGCCACGGTAAAGGCCTTCGCTGGCGGCTACTTCCATTCCGAAGACCTCGCGATCCAGCACCCCAACGGCTATATGCAGATTTCGGACCGCGCCAAGGACATCATCATTTCGGGCGGCGAGAACATCAGTTCGGTCGAGGTCGAAGGCGCGATTATGCACCATGCAGCCGTGAACCTATGCGCCGTGGTGGCCAAGCCCGACGACAAATGGGGCGAAGTGCCTTGTGCCTTTGTCGAGCTGAAAGAAGGCGCGAAGGCTGATAAGGCAGAGATTATAGCCCATACCCGCACGCGGCTTGCAGGATTCAAATGCCCCAAACACGTCGTGTTCCAAGAGCTGCCAAAGACGTCCACCGGCAAGATCCAGAAATTCGAACTGCGCGTGCTGGCCAAAGACATTTAAACGCATCTACACAAACCGCCCATGGCCCGCTACACTATGCCATAACCAACAAAAAGCAGGCACATGACGGCACTCCGTGAATATGAACGGTTAGAAAGCGGCGGGCTTTGGCGCGCTGATCACGTCGCGCAACGGCGCGATGTGACTATATCGTTTGGCAATGCCACGCTTGTGATTTCTGACAATGCCGATCGCCCGCTGACCCATTGGTCATTGCCCGCGGTCATTCGCCAAAACCCCGGCGTTGTGCCTGCGATTTACACCCCAGATGATGACGCGGAAGAGACGCTCGAAATCGACGATGACCTGATGATCAACGCGATTGAAAAGGTCCGCAAATCGCTATCGAAATCACGCCCAAAGCGCGGAAAACTGCGTGGGGCTTTGACCATTGGATTTCTGGCCACCACCGCCATCGTGGCAGTGTTTTGGCTGCCAGATGCGCTGGTTCGCCAGACCGTAACAATGGTCCCCCAAGTCAATCGCGCAGAAATTGGCGCAACCGTATTAGGGCATGTTCAACAGCTGACAGGACCACGTTGTCGGGACACCGAAGGCGTCGCGGCGCTGGATGCGCTGCATGACCGATTGTTCGGGGCTGATGCCGCTGGGCGCATCGTTGTTCTGCCTGAATTGGGTCAAGGCGCAATGGCCATGACCGGCGACATCATCGCGATTGACCGCCGCATCGTGGAAAACACCGGCGATCCCGCTGTCACTGCGGGCTATATTGTCGCCGCCGCGGCCAAAGCCGCGCAAAACGATCCGCTGACGGCGGTGCTGAAATTTGCCGGCATGCGCAAGACGGCAGGACTTTTGACAACCGGTGAATTACCTGCCGACAATTTGGCGAACTACGCGCGCAGCCTGACAGAGGCCGCGCCAGATTTCCCCGATGATGATGTTGTTCTAGACGCCTTCTCGACAGCGCAGATACCAACGACACCCTTCGCCTATGCGCGCGATGGCAGTGGTCAAATGACGCTTGGCCTGATCCAAGCGGATCAATTCGCCGAACGCGACGAGCCAGAGATTTTGTCAGACGCTGATTGGATCAGATTGCAGGGCATCTGCAATTAACACCCGCGCAAGAAAAAGCCCCGCGATCGTCAGCAGGGCCTTTTCCCGGGAGAGACCTTAGTTCCGTGCGAATGCCCCGCCATAGCCAGCACTGCGTGCGGCGGACAATCCACGGTTCAATTCTGATGCGTTTGCAAATGGTCCAAGAACCACTGCTTTACCGCCCGACGCGGATGCCAAGCCAACCGGCAGACCACCGGCCTGCATGTCTTGACCAACTTGCATCGCAGCGGCGGTATTGGCAAAAACGCCAACCTGCACATAGCGTTTGCTGCTTGCCTGCGATGTCACGCGGCTGCGAACAGGCTGGGCTTGCAAAGGTGCAGCCTCACGCGCGGCTGTCGCCGCTGGAAGACCACGGTTCGGGTTGTGACGCCCGTCTTTCCAAACACGCGTATACCCTTTTGGCACCGGCAATACTTGACGATTTGACACGCCACGCGGGTTAGATGCTGGCACAGGTGCCTCTTTGAACAGGTTCGAAAACGCGGAGATTTTTGTGGATGTGCGCGACCGTGCAGTCCGTGTATCAGACGTGAATGTCTTTGCACTCGCGGTCAGGGCCTGCGTTTGCGGGCCACAACGCACGGTCTGACCGTTCACGATCAAAATAGACGATGGGCAATTGGCCGCTGATGCAGACCCATTGGTCGGCGACACCGGTCCCGCAGGTCCGGTCGGCGAAAATGGCCCACTCGCAATTTGTTGGGACTGCGGACCGCAGCGCACGGGCAAGCCCGTTTGCGCATTTACGAAGGTGCGCCCAGTTGACCACACATCTGCACAAATCTGTGTCATCGTCATCCGCAATGGCGCCGCTGCGGCCCCACCACAATTGATTGTCTCACCCGTACGTGAGCTGACATAGCCCGGCTGCAGGCCTGTACGCCCAACACAAAACTCTGATTTCGACAGCCGCGCTTGCGGCGCGAGAGACGCCTGCTGCACGGCTGGTGCGGCAGTACCACCACAATCAATGGTTTCTCCGGTTGTCGCATTCAAATAACCAGGTTGAAGACCCGTGCGGCCAACGCAAAACGCAGACCGTGTCTGTTGCGCAGGCGCGGCTGGCGCGGTCTCAGCACTGGCTTGGCGGAATGTCGGGGCGGGCACGCCGCCACAGTCGATTGTTGTACCATCAATCGAGCTGACGAAACCCGGCTGCGGGCCAGTGCGGCCAACGCAAAACGCGGACCGTGTTTGCAGCGCAGGGGCTGTTGGAGTGACAACTGGAGCCGCAGCTGCAACAACTGGCGCCGGCACAGGTGCCGGAGTCGGCGTATCACGCACAACACGCGGCGACCGCGCGGTCGGTGTATCCGCTGTTGGAATTTGGACCAAACCAGTGCTTGCGACTGTTTGGATCGGTGGGCCGACATCTTCCTGGGGTGCTGGGGCAGCAGCAATCACCGGAGCTGGCTCAGCGGCAGGCGCCTGCGCAAACGTTGGCTGAAAATTACAAAGCTGATTGCGAGACCGATCAACACGCGGCACCCAAGATACAGCACCACCTACGCCAGCACGAATGAACGCGCAGCCTTCGCTGTCGACAAATTGGCTTCCAGTAAAGCTGGACGGCGGAAATTCCGCTGGCACAGCATTGGTTTGGGCCTGCACAGATATGCCAGAAAACATTAACGCTATTGTCGTTGCGCCAAAAAGGCTGCGTTAGTTCATAGTTGCCCCCACAATATATTGTGGAAACATGCCCAACAATCGCCAAATTGTAAAGTGATTGTTGCGCAATCTTGGCTTATTTAGTGCCGAACATGCGGTCGCCCGCATCCCCTAGCCCCGGCACAATATATCCATGATCATTCAAGTGGCTGTCCACTGCTGCGGTGAAAATCGGCACATCAGGATGGGCTTGCTTCATCCGCGCGACCCCTTCGGGGGCGGCCAACAGACACATGAACCGGATGTTGGTCGCACCCGCTTGTTTCAGCCGATCAATGGCTGCAACCGACGAATTGCCCGTCGCCAACATCGGGTCGACGGCAATGACCAATCGGTCCTCAATGCCCTCTGGCACCTTGAAATAATACTCAACGGGCGTCAGCGTTTCTTCGTCACGGTATAAACCGACAAAGCCAACCCGTGCAGCAGGGATCAATTCTAAAACGCCATCCAACAGCCCATTGCCTGCCCGCAAAATCGATACCAACACCAACTTCTTGCCATCAATGATAGGCGCGTCCATTGGCTCCATCGGGGTATCGATACGGAGGGTCGTTAGGGGCAAATCACGTGTCACCTCGAACGCGAGAAGCTGGCTAATTTCACGTAAAAGCTGCCGAAATAAGGCCGTTGGCGTGCCCTTATCGCGCATAATGGTCAGCTTGTGCTGCACCAAAGGGTGATCAACAAGTGTCAGATGGTCTGTCATGTCGTGGCTCCAATTAGTTTGGCGATTTTTCCGCGCGTTTCATCGTCGCAATAGGCCGCATCCAATGCCGTCCGGTTCAACGCATCAAAATCCGCGGCACCCCATCCGAAGGTCTGATCTAACATCTCAAATTCGCGGGTCATCGTGGTGTGAAAAAACGGCGGATCATCGGTGGAAACTGTGACCTTCAGCCCTGCATCGCGCATCTGCACAATCGGGTGGCTTTGCCAGTCCGGCACCGCCTGCAGCACGACATTCGATCCGGGGCACACTTCAAATACGATCCCTTTGTCGGCACATTCAGCAACCAAATTGACGTCTTGCATCACATGAATGCCATGCCCGATCCGGCTCACGCCCAGATCATGCAGGGTTTCCGCAACCATCGCCGCACCGCCCCATTCGCCCGCATGGCACGTCAGTTGCAAACCCGCCTCTCGCGCCATGTCGAAACTATAGGCGAATTCCCGCGGGCGCAGATGTGTTTCGGCCCCGCCCATGCCAAATCCCACGATAAAATCGCCCGCCGTTTCCGCCGCACAACGCGCCGACAGCTTGGCTTGATCTGGACCGAAATGGCGCACAGCTGTCACGATCCCGCGCAGGGTGATGCCCATATCGCGTTCGGCCTCATCCGCCGCCATCGTGATCGCCGCAAGGTAATCGCGCCATGCCGCCACATCACCCCCGCCGCAAAAATCGGGCGAAATGAAGGTTTCGAGGTAAACAACACCCTCTTGCGCAGCTTCAGTCAAAATTGCTTGGGTCAGGCGGTAAAACTCTTGCGGTCCGGTCAACGGCTGACAGGCCGCTTCGTAAATTCCCAAAAACTCATCGAACCCTTGGTAGGCATAGTTGCCATCGGCATCGAAAATCTTAGACAGATCGATATTCTTTTCGCGGGCCAAACCTGCGATAAATTTGGGCGGCGCCGCACCTTCGATATGGTGATGGATTTCGACCTTTGGCATTGTTTTATAAGTCATAAAAAGCTGCGCCCTTCGCCTGTGAATTCAAACTGCAAGTGGTCGGCAATCGTGGCCCCCACATCGCCAAACGCCAAATGCCCCAAGGCCCGCGTCCCAATGCCATGCGCCAAAACCGGCACCCTTTCGCGGGTATGATCCGTGCCCGACCACGTCGGATCATTGCCATGGTCAGCCGTGACAATCAGTAAATCATCATCCCGCAGTTGCGCCAAAAGCTGCGATAGTTCAGCGCTGAACCACTCCAGATGGCGCGCATAGCCCGCCACATCGCGACGATGCCCATAAAGGCTGTCAAATTCGACAAAATTGGCGAAAACAAACGTATTATCAGCAGCATCAGCCACAGCCGCATGCAGGTCAACCATTAGGCTATCGTCGCGTCCCTTACTGGCGGCATCAATACCCCGCATAGAGAATATATCACCAATCTTTCCAATGGCTTGCACATGCACACCTGCGGCATGCGCCATATCACAAATCGTATCAGACGGCGGCGCAATTGCGAAATCGCGGCGGTATTCTGTGCGCTCAAACCCCGTTTCAGGATCACCGACAAAGGGGCGCGCAATGACGCGGCCCAGCTTCATTTTATGCAGCATGGGCGCAATGTCTTCGCATAGCTTTAGCAGTTTTTCGCGGCCGAATGTCTCCTCATGCGCTGCAATTTGCAGCACGGAATCCACCGACGTGTAGCAGATGGGCCAGCCGGTTTTCATATGCTCAGGCCCTTCATCGTCGATGACCTCTGTGCCCGATGCATATCGGTTCGCCAAAATGCCATCCGTGCCCGCCGCGTCACAGATCGCTTGGATGATTTCGGGCGGAAATGCGGGGTCGGTGTTCGGGAAAATATGCCAGTCCCAAGGCACCGGAACGCCCGCCAATTCCCAATGACCCGAAGGCGTATCCTTACCGATGGATTTCTCTGTTGCAGCCCCCCACGCGCCCGTCGGTGTGACAGGGTCAGGCAAGACAATACCTGATGCAAGGGTCAGAGCCGCGCCAATCCCCATCTGGTTCAATGCATCAATTTTCAGCGGTGTGCCCGCGGCAGCCTGTGCTTGGGCGATATGGCCGAACGTGTTCGCGCCGGTATCTGGCAACGCGCCATTGAAAAACTGATCTGCATCAGGTGCGCCGCCAATGCCGACACTATCAATCACAACTAAAAATGCGCGTGCCACTATGATATCTCTTTCCGAACAAGGGGGTGCGCATCTGGCTTGGTCCCGATGGTAATTGCGCCCTGTACGGCCAATGCCGCCTGCTGCGCGTCGTCGTCGGATGCAGCATGCACCACGCATAGTGGATCGCCTGCCGCAACCTTTGCGCCCAATCGGATCACATCCGTCAGGCCAACCGCCGGATTGATCCGGTCCGTCTCAATACGCCGTCCGCCGCCCAGACCCACAACAGCCATGCCCATCGCCTGCCCATCAATCGCCTGCACATAACCATCAGTTTGCGCAACAACATCCCCGACAACCGGTGCAGCAGGCAGATGTGTGCGCCAGTCAACCGCCATATCCGGTGGCCCACCCATCTGCGCAATCATGTCTGCGAAACGTTCCATCGCATGTCCTGACGACACCGCATCTTTCAGCTTGGCCTCTGCTTGATCATCGCCATGCAACGCCAAAACCCGCGCGCCCAAGGCAACGGTCAGGTCAAACAAGCGCGGCGCGGCCAGCCTATTGCCGGACAAAACCTCCATGCAAACCGCAACCTCGACAGCATTACCAAGCGCAGGTGCCAAGGGCTCGTCCATATCCGTGATCAGCGCCGCCGTCGGGCAACCCGCATCATTGGCCACATCGACCAAGGCGCGGGCGAGCACCTCTGCTTCGGCCTGTGTTTTCATGAACGCGCCCGATCCGACCTTCACGTCCAACACCAGCCCGCCCAATCCTGCGGCCAGTTTTTTGGACAGGATCGAGGCCGTAATCAGATCAATGCTTTCCACTGTCGCCGTGACATCGCGCACCGCATAAAGCCGTTTATCAGCTGGCGCGATTGCCCCAGTCGCCCCCACGATCGCGCAGCCGGTTTTGCCGACTATCTTGCGCAACTTGGCCTCTGGCAACATGGTTTTGACGCCGGGAATGGCCTCTAACTTATCCAATGTGCCACCCGTATGACCCAAACCGCGCCCAGAAATCATCGGGACGTAGACGCCGCAGGCCGCCAGCATCGGGGCCAGCAAAAGCGACACAGGATCACCCACGCCGCCCGTCGAATGTTTGTCCAAAACAGGCCCATCCAAGTCCCATTTCAACACATCCCCACTGTCGCGCATCCCCAAGGTCAACGCGACGCGGCCCTCATCGGACAGCCCGTTCAAACAGACAGCCATCGCGAATGCGCCTGCTTGTGCATCGGACACGCCACCCGTGGACAAACCATTGGTAAACCAAGATAGTTCGGCTTTCGTCGGCGTGTCTTTGGCACGAATTTTGGCGATGATGGCGCGGGCGTCCATGGGTTAGACGCGGCTCATATAATCGGCGTCGAAACTGCCGGGTAGCAATTTGGCAACCGTGGTTTCCAGCACAGTGCCGTCTGTCGTGGCTAAGGTCACAACCACGTCGCCATCCGCAAATTCCGCGATCTTTTGACGGCATCCGCCGCAGGGCGAAACAGGCGTTGGGCTATCGGCGATCACGGCCACCGCCGCGATCCGCGTGTCCCCGCCTGCGATCATCGCCGCAATTGCGCCCGCCTCTGCGCATGTGCCTTCGGGATAGGCCACGTTTTCCACGTTGCAGCCCGCATAGACCGCGCCAGATGTCGCCTGCACAGCAGCCCCGACCTTGAATTTCGAATAGGGCGCGTGGGCATTTAGTCGCACGGCGGTCGCAGTTTGGATCAATGTCATGGCGGCTCCTGCTGTTTGGTCGAATTTACCGTTCGGTCAAAGTTTTGCAAGTCACGGATGCAGCTGAAACACACCCGGCAGCGACACCTCTAACAGCTCGAGATCGTCCGATGGATCGGAATAACGGGTCGCCATATCGGGCGGGATCACAAAGGCATCGCCAGCGGTAAGGGCAAAGGGATCTTTGCCCTCGCCCTGCAACGTCATTTGCCCCTGCAAAACAAAGGTAAAATGGATGTCGGCGTCATGACGCAACCACTCCGTCTGCCCATCCGCACGGCGCAAAACCTGCACGCCAGCCACGTTTTTCGTGTTCTCTGCAATGGTCGTATCGCGCGCCGCAAACCCCGCGCGCTGCGGCACCCATGCGCCGTCCGCTCCAAGGTTATGCACAAACCGCTGTCCGTCCCATTCGCGATCTGGGCGTAGATGCGGGGTCGGCAAGATCATATCGTGGTCAATTTCCGTGATATGTTCGGCAGGCACGCCAATTTCGATCACTTCGATCCCATCCGATGCCTCTAACACACGGTGACGGATTTCGGGCGGCTGGATAAAGCAATCACCTGCATGCAGTCGGATCGGCCCGCCTTGGTCCTCATACACCACATCGACCCAGCCGCGATAACAATAGATCAGTTGAAACCCAACGCGGTGGAAATGCACCATGTCAGGCACAGGCCCACCGTCTGGAATGCGGATATGGCTGGCAATGATCGACCCGCCCAAACGGTTCGGGATCAAATCGCGGTATTGCATCCCCGCGCGGCCAATCACCCACGGTGCTTGATCGGCAAGCCTGCGCACCACAAACGCATGGTCAGTGTCAGGCAGCTCTAACGGCGGGTTGAGCGGCGCAATCTCGACCGCTGTGCCGCCCGGCGATGTCAGCGCCGCTGCACCATCCGCAAAGCCCGCATCGTCCGTCATAATCCGCAATTGTCCGGACGGATCATCGCTGGCGTCCAAGCGCACCCGAAGCCCGTGCCCCGTGAACACAGCCACCGCAGGATCATCCGCCGGATAGATCATATCCAGCCGCATCCCGAGCATTTTGTCGAAAAATCCAAGGTCCCCGCGCAGGTTCGTGGTCGGCAGGCGCACTTCGGCGCGAATATCGTGTGATTTGGTCATAAACAAAGCCTGATGCGCCTGTTCATGATTTGCAAGACCGTGTCTGCTAGGTCTATGGTAGACGCAGGCTTGCCAAGGGCACACGAAAATAGTTTAATATTAAACTATAATTACAGGGAACCCAAAATGACTGATCAAAAAAACGACCGCGCCCGCCAAGCGGCATTGGATTATCATCGATTCCCGAAGCCCGGCAAACTTGAAATTCGCGCCACCAAACAGATGGCCAATGGCCGCGACCTCGCCCGTGCCTATTCCCCCGGCGTTGCAGAAGCCTGTATTGAAATCGCCAAGGATCCCGACACCGCTCGCGACTACACATCCCGCGGCAATCTGGTCGCGGTTGTCACCAACGGCACCGCTGTGCTTGGACTTGGGAACATCGGTAGCCTCGCATCCAAACCCGTGATGGAAGGCAAGGCCGTCCTGTTCAAAAAATTCGCCAATATCGACTGTTTCGACATTGAATTGAACGAGGCCGACCCAGAAAAGCTGGCCGATATTGTCTGCGCGCTGGAACCCACATTCGGCGCGATCAACCTCGAAGACATCAAAGCGCCCGAATGTTTCATCGTGGAAAAGCTGTGCCGCGAACGCATGAACATCCCCGTGTTCCACGACGACCAACACGGCACCGCGATTGTGGTCAGTGCTGCGGCGACCAACGCCCTGCGCCTCGCCGATAAGATATTCGAAGACATCAAAGTTGTCAGCACAGGCGGCGGGGCTGCGGGCATCGCCTGCCTCAACATGCTACTGAAGCTCGGCGTGAAACGCGAAAACGTTTGGCTCTGCGACATCGAAGGCCTCGTTTACAATGGCCGCGAAAAGGACATGACCCCACAAAAGGCGGAATACGCCCAAGGCACCTCCCCCGCCACATTGAACGATGTGATCGACGGCGCGGACCTGTTCCTTGGCCTGTCCGGCCCCGGTGTATTAAAGCCTGAAATGGTCGCTAAAATGGCTGAAACGCCGATCATTTTCGCGCTGGCCAACCCAAACCCAGAAATTGACCCAGACGCCGCCCGCGCCGTAAACCCCAACGCGATCATCGCGACAGGCCGGTCGGATTTCGCCAATCAGGTCAACAACGTGCTGTGCTTCCCCTTCATCTTCCGCGGGGCGTTGGACGTAGGTGCGACAGACATCAACGACGAGATGAAAATCGCCTGTGTCGAAGGCATCGCCGAACTCGCGCGCATGACCACCAGCGCGGAAACCGCCGCCGCTTACCATGGTGAAAAGCTAACCTTTGGTCCCGACTATCTGATCCCCAAACCTTTCGATCCGCGCCTAATGGGCGTTGTCGCCAGCGCTGTAGCCGGTGCCGCGATTGAAACCGGCATTGCCACCCGCCCGATTGCGGATATGGAAGCCTATAAGGCAAATCTCGACGCCTCAGTCTTCAAATCATCCATGATCATGCGCCCCGTATTCGACGCCGCCCGCAGCGCAGAACGCAGCATTGTCTTTGCAGAGGGCGAGGACGAGCGCGTGCTGCGCGCCGCCCAAGCGATCATGGAAGAAACCACCGACAAACCGATCCTGATTGGTCGCCCAGAGGTGATTGAACGCCGTTGCGAACGCGCGGGCCTGAAAATCCGCCCGCAAGTCGACTTTCAGATCGTGAACCCCGAAAACGACCCGCGTTATTATGACTATTGGAACACTTACCACGACATCATGGCGCGCAAGGGCGTGACCCCCGATCTGGCCAAGGCGATCATGCGCACGAATACCACCGCAATTGGCGCGGTCATGGTGCAGCGTGGTGAGGCTGACAGCCTGATCTGCGGTACATTCGGTCAGTTCCTGTGGCACAAGAAATACGTGTCCGAGGTGCTTGGCACCGATGCCCTGAAACCCGTCGCTGCCCTGTCACTGATGATCCTTGATGATGGGCCGCTGTTTGTGGCCGACACCCAAGTGCACACAGAACCTACACCCGAACAAATCGCGCAGACCGTGATTGGGGCCGCGCGTCACATCCGCCGCTTTGGCCAAACGCCTAATATCGCGCTGTGTTCGCACAGCCAATTCGGCAATCTTGACTGCGATTCCGGCAACCGGGTGCGTGCTGCGATGGCGATCCTTGATAGCGAACCACGTGATTTTTCCTATGAAGGCGAAATGCACATCGACACCGCACTTGATGTAGAGCTGCGTGACCGCATCTTCCCCAACGCCCACCTCAACGGCCCAGCAAACTGTCTTGTTTTCGCCAATTCAGATGCGGCATCCGGCGTGCGTAACATCCTGAAAATTAAAGGCGGCGGGCTTGAAGTCGGCCCGATCCTCATGGGCATGGGCAACCGCGCCCATATCGTCACCCCCGCAATCACCGCGCGCGGCTTGCTCAATATGTCTGCAATCGCGGGCACGCCCGTGGCCCACTACAGCTAACTTCTTCTGGCCACAAATACCTGCAGAGGTTTGGAGACAAGGTCTCCAAGCGCCCCATTGGGGCGGCCGCCACCCTGTAAAGTAATTCACAACCGTTCGCGGCGGTGCAAATCCCCCGCTTGCGGCCACCAAACCGCCTGCCTATCGTCGCCTCAACACGTTCAGGGAGGGACATCACATGGGCTACGCCGAGGTCTACAAAAGCTGGCAAGACGATCCAGAAGCATTCTGGATGGAGCAAGCCAAAGCCATCGACTGGGTCACCCCGCCGTCCCGCGCGCTCAACGATGACAACGCCCCGCTTTACGAATGGTATTCCGACGCGCAGGTGAACACCTGCTATAACGCGGTGGATCGCCATGTGGAAAACGGGCGCGGCGACCAGACCGCAATCATCTATGACAGCCCAATCACCGGCAAGAAAAGCAAAACCAGCTTTGCCGAATTGAAAGACCAAACCGCCGCGCTTGCTGGAGCGCTGACGGCCAAGGGCATCTCCGCTGGTGACCGCGTCATTATCTACATGCCGATGGTTCCCGAAGCCCTGACCGCCATGCTCGCCTGTGCGCGCATTGGCGCGGTGCATTCCGTGGTCTTCGGCGGGTTCGCAGCAAATGAGCTTGCCGTGCGCATCGACGACGCGACCCCCAAGGCAATCATCGCCGCGTCTTGTGGCTTAGAACCGGGGCGCACCGTGCATTACAAACCCCTGCTCGACGGCGCGATTGACATGGCCGATCACAAGCCAGACTTCACCTTGATCTTGCAACGCGATGAAGCGCCATGCGACCTGATTGAAAATCGCGATTTCGATTGGCACGATGTGCAATCGGGCGTCGCCCCTGCGCCTTGCGTGCCCGTGTCCGGCGACCATCCCGCCTATATCCTCTACACCTCTGGCACCACCGGCGCGCCAAAAGGCGTGGTGCGTCCCACCGCTGGCCACCTCGTTGCGCTGAACTGGACCATGAAATCAATCTATAACGTCGATCCGGGCGATGTGTTCTGGGCCGCGTCCGACGTGGGCTGGGTCGTGGGGCATTCCTACATTTGCTACGCCCCGCTGATCGCGGGCAACACCACCGTTGTGTTCGAAGGAAAGCCCGTCGGCACCCCAGATGCTGGCACCTTCTGGCGCGTGATCGAAGAACATAAAGTCCGCTCTTTCTTTACCGCACCGACCGCGTTTCGGGCGATTAAACGCGAAGACCCTAAGGGCGAGCTGATCAAAAACTATGATATCAGCCACCTCAGCGCACTTTACCTCGCAGGCGAACGCGCCGATTCCGACACCATCGAATGGGCCCAAAACATCATGGGCGTGCCTGTCTATGATCATTGGTGGCAAACCGAAACGGGATACACCATCGCGGGCAATCCCGCGGGGATCGAAGCCTTGCCTGTCAAAATCGGCAGCCCCACCGTGGCGATGCCTGGCTATGACGTGCAAATCCTTGACGATGCAGGCCACCCAGTGCCCGCGGGCGAGCTCGGCGCAATTGCAATCAAACTGCCCCTGCCACCCGGCACGCTTCCAACGCTTTGGAATGCCGAAGACCGGTTCCGCAAATCCTACCTCGACACTTTTCCCGGCTACTATGAAACTGGGGATGCGGGCATGATCGACGAGGACGGCTACCTTTATATCATGGCGCGCACGGACGACGTGATCAACGTAGCAGGGCACCGCCTGTCCACGGGTGCCATGGAGGAAATCCTCGCCTCACACCCCGATGTGGCCGAATGCGCCGTGATCGGCGTGGGTGACACGCTGAAGGGACAACTGCCCATGGGGTTTGTCTGCACCAATACGGGCACCGACAAATCCGACGACGACATCGTGGCCGATTGCATCAAACTCGTGCGCGAAAAAATCGGCCCCGTGGCTGCGTTCAAGCTCGTCAGGGTGGTCAACCGCCTACCCAAAACGCGGTCAGGCAAAATCCTGCGCGGCACGATGGTTAGCATCGCGGATAACAAACCCTACAAACAACCCGCCACCATCGACGACCCCGAAATCTTGGATGAGATCAAGGTCGCGTTGCAAAAGATTGGGTATGCGCGGGGCAACTAGAAGCTAAGTAACAATTGCGACCGCTGGCCAAACACGGTCAGCGGTTGCTAATACCGCATAGCTTTCCTAGGCTCGTCTCATTTGAATAATCGTTTGAGATATAATGCCCCCAACACCCATCGTTTTACCCAGTCGCATTCTGAAAATTGCCCGCTTCCTAAGAATTCTGCTTTCCGTGACACTAAGTGGTATTGCCGCGATGATCTTGGCATCATTGCTTTGGGAATTTGACAAGGCTTCCGGCGGCGACTTGCACTACACCTACCGCGCGGCGCGGCCATTGCTCATTTTGGGAATGTTCGGTGCACCATTCTTTCTGATCTTTATCATCTTCACCACCGGCCTTTTTTATTGCGCGGATCGCGTCATTTTACGTGGTGCAGGTCCGGACGCCAAACGATCAATGGCTGTCCTTGCGGTCATTTTTGCCGGAGTATTTAGCGGCTATATCGTCCCAGTTTTTGGTGCGATTTCACTATTCTTACTTTTCTATTGGCTCATGACAGGTCGCGTCGCTGGACGACCCGGTTGGTCCATCCGGAACCTTTCCAGAACTGCATAGGACGAAAAGATCTACCTCGTCGCGATGGTTCTGTTCTTCGCGCCGATCGTTTTCAGCATACCTGCCAAGATTTATAACCAGTTCTTGCCGATCCAACTTGGCACCCCTGAATTTAAGGTCCGCCACGACAACGACTTAACCCCCGACGTCAAACGTGCATTGCTCCGTTTCCCAGATAGCCAGTCCTGTCTGCAAGCAAATGCAGACGCCGAGAAACAGGACGATTTATTACTTATGAATTGGAACAAGATTGTGAACGATGGGGATGCTACGGTATGCGCATTCCGACTTCTGCACGACTGGGGCGATGTGTCCAAAGCAACAACATGGTTGCAAGCACAAGGACTAAGTGTCGGACCAACATATAGTTCTGCGCAGCCATATATCGGAGCTGACGGCACGCAACGGGTCACTGGAACATGGTCAATCAAACACGATGGCCCGCGCTTCCCGGCATCCGGAAAAATACGCCGCATTTTTAGCGCGACGGGCTATGGCATGGGTGTGAATGCGACCTACAGTCCAGATGGGCAAAGCCTTTTATTTGTAAGATTCAGTAGGAGCACGCTGTAGTCTTCGAGGCTTATTTCATCACTTAGTTAAACTGCTCACTAATCAGCCGCTCTTCCAAGCCATGCCCCGGATCGAACAAAATCCGGTGGGCGACTGACGGGTTGGAACGTACTTCGACACTGGCCACATCGCGCACGGATTCGCCGTCGGCGTCGGCCATCACAGGGCGTTTGGCGGCCTCTATCACGTCAAACCGCACCACGGCTTTTTTGGGTAACAACGCCCCGCGCCAGCGCCGTGGCCGGAACGCGGCCATCGCGGTCAGCGCCAGCACGTCCGACCCGATAGGCAAGATCGGGCCGCGCGCGGAATAGTTATAGGCGGTGGACCCCGCAGGTGTCGCCACAAGCGCGCCGTCGCAGATCAATTCCTTCATCCGCAACCGCCCGTCCACGGTGATCTTTAGCTTTGCGGCTTGCGGGCCTGCGCGCAGCAGGCTGACCTCGTTGATCGCCAACGCTTCATGCGTGGTGCCATCCACGCAGATCGCGGTCATGGCCAGCGGGTTGATGATCTCTTCTTCTGCAGCGTCCAAACGGGCAGGCAGATCATCTTCGCTGAATGCATTCATCAAGAACCCGACAGTGCCGCGGTTCATGCCATAAACAGGGACCGACAGGCGCTGTGTGGCGTGCAGGGTCTGCAACATAAACCCGTCACCGCCCAAGGCCACGATTACATCTGCCGCGTCCACATCCATGTTGCCATGGGTCGCACTTAGACTTGCCAATGCTTCTTGGGCATCGGGCGCATTGCTAGCTACAAAGGCGATTTTAGGGCGGGACATGGCGT
Source organism: uncultured Roseobacteraceae bacterium (assembly GCA_964022435.1). Lineage (GTDB taxonomy): Bacteria > Pseudomonadota > Alphaproteobacteria > Rhodobacterales > Rhodobacteraceae > Yoonia. The sequence goes on from CAXIAL010000003.1 coordinate 31,194, forward strand.
GATCCTTATCGGGCTGACCCATGTTGTCCCAAGAACATCCACGAAACGCAAGCCACCCATCGGAAACACTGATTGCCGCGTGACCCGTCACAAAAGTCGTTTTGGAGCTTTAGGCCCCGCGCCCAGTGCGTTAAGACATCTCCAAACCAACCATTTTGCGACCAAAGGGACAAAAAAATGACCAATACTGTGCGCGACGCCGGATTTTTCACTGAGACACTGGAAACCCGCGACCCCGATCTTCACGCGGCCATGACAGCAGAGCTGGGCCGCCAGCGCGGCGAGATCGAATTGATCGCCTCTGAAAACATCGTGTCTGCGGCCGTGATGGAAGCCCAAGGCGGCGTCATGACCAACAAATATGCCGAAGGTTACCCTGGCCGCCGTTATTACGGCGGGTGCCAGCATGTGGACGTGGCCGAGAACCTCGCGATTGAACGCGCCAAGCAACTGTTTGGTTGTGACTTTGCCAACGTGCAGCCAAACTCTGGGTCCCAAGCGAACCAAGGTGTGTTTCAGGCGCTGCTGCAGCCAGGCGATACGATCCTTGGCATGTCCTTGGACGCCGGTGGTCACCTGACGCACGGCGCGAAACCAAACCAATCCGGCAAATGGTTCAATGCCATTCAATATGGTGTGCGCCAGCAGGACAGTGAATTGGATTACGACCAGGTTCAGGAACTTGCAAACGAGCATAAACCAAAGATGATCATCGCCGGTGGATCCGCCATCCCGCGCATCATCGACTTCGCGAAAATGCGTAAAATTGCGGATAGCGTTGGCGCCTATCTGTTCGTCGACATGGCCCACTTCGCGGGTCTGGTTGCTGCAGGCATTTACCCGTCCCCATTCCCACACGCACATGTGGCATCGTCCACCACACACAAAACCCTGCGCGGCCCGCGCGGTGGCTTGATCGTCACAAATGACGAGGCGATCGCAAAGAAGGTAAACTCTGCCATCTTCCCCGGCATCCAAGGTGGCCCGTTGATGCATGTCATCGCTGGTAAGGCCGTGGCGTTTGGTGAAGCACTGCGTCCAGAGTTCAAATCCTACCAAGAGCAGGTTGTGAAGAACGCACAAGCCTTGGCTGATCAGTTGATGAAGGGCGGCTTGGACATTGTCACAGGCGGCACCGACACGCACCTGATGCTTGTTGATCTGCGCCCCAAAAAGGTGACAGGTAACATCATCGACGCAGCCTTGGGCCGTGCGCATATCACGACCAACAAAAACGGCATCCCGTTTGACCCAGAAAAGCCGACAGTCACGTCTGGCATCCGTTTGGGCACGCCAGCGGGCACGACGCGCGGGTTTGGCGAAGCAGAGTTCCGCCAGATCGCCGATTGGATCGTCGAAGTGGCAGACGGCATTGCGGCCAATGGTCCAGAAGGTAATGAAGCAGTAGAAGCAAAAGTGCGCGACGAAGTTGATGCGCTTTGCCAGAAGTTCCCGCTGTATCCGAACCTGTAAGGGATGATGCGTTAAAACGCATCCTACGACTTAAGGGCCGCCGCAGATCATGTGGCGGCCTTTTGCGTTCAGACGAGGCCGCGCTGCACCATGATCGCAACGATCACGATAAAGATCACAATCGCGGCGAAAGCGAGCGCCCCCAAGACCCCCAAAATCTGCCCCTTGCGGCGGTCAAAAGGGTCCACGTTTTTCAAAACTCTGCCAATCGCGCATAATCTTTCGTGGCCTTGGTGGCATCGACCATCCGGCTAAGTTTGGGATGGGCCATGATCGTTTCGGCCTGCGCCAAATAGACTGCGGCGCGGCGCTCTGCCTTTGGCAACAAACGCCCCGCCTTTTGCACCTGCCGCGCGAGCGTGCGCCCGCGAACACGCAACCGCGTGGCCATCAAGTCGCGGATCTCATCCACTTGGGTTTGAAGCAGCTCATTGGACATGCGCAGACCATAAGCATGCTGCGCAATCTGCCTCAATGGGTCTGGCAATCGGGCTGCATCACGCGCTAGATTAGATGCATGTTGAACACGGTTTTATACGACGGCCCCGCCGCCACGCCCTTGCTGATCGCCCATGGCCTGTTCGGCTCTGCGCGCAACTGGAATGTGATTGCAAAGCGATTGTCGGCGACACGTCCCGTGGTAGTCGTCGATATGCGCAATCATGGCGCCAGCCCGTGGTTTGACACCCACAGCTACCCCGAACTGGCCGAAGATCTCGCCGCCGTCATGGATGGCCCCATGGACGTGCTGGGCCACTCGATGGGGGGCAAGGCCGCGATGTTGCTGGCGCTGGCCCATCCTGAACGGGTCAACCGGCTTGTGGTCGCCGACATCGCACCCGTTGCCTATACCCACAGCCAGATGGGCCCGCTGGACGCCATGCGCGGCGTTGATCTGGCCAAGGTTTCCTCCCGCGCGGATGCGATTGCACAGCTCGACGGCATGCCACCCGCCTTGATCCAATTCTTGCTGCAATCGCTCGACACCAAAAACCGCCGCTGGAAGCTGAACCTTGACGTGCTGGCCGCCGAAATGGACAAAATCGTGGGCTTCCCCGATGTGACGGGGCAATTCGACGGACCCACCCTGTTTCTCTCGGGCGCGAACTCCGACTATGTGCAGCACGCCCATCGCGACCGGATCAAATCCCTGTTCTCCGCCGCCAAATTCGCGAAACTCTCGGGTGCGGGCCACTGGCTGCACGCCGAAAAGCCCCGCAAATTCGAAGCAACAATCAGCGCATTCTGCAACGTCTGACTTGCCCCGCGCCGGTTTGCACAGTAACAATCCTTGGTAATTCAGCGTCCAAGAGGCCCGATATGATCCGCACCATCCCCCTGCTCTGCCTGCTCGCCCTATGCGCCTGCGAAACGATCAAAGGCGTGGGCCGCGACATCACCCGCACGGCGGAAATGGTCGATAGCCTCTAAACCCCCGCAAAAACGCACAGGCACATCTAACCACCTGCGCAGATGTTTTTTACCGCACAGTGATTTTTGTGATATGGTCCCTTCGCCAAACATAAAGGGGACTACCTAATGAAATATGTAACTTGGGCCTTGATGGCCATCGTAAGCCTTGTCGTCATCGGCGGCGGTCTGGCGAAACTTGCTGGCGTTGAAATGGTTCTGATGAGCTTTGCCACACTCGGCCTGCCAGCATGGTTCGGCACATTCATCGGCGCAGCCGAAGTCGCAGGCGGCATCGGCATCTGGCACCGTAAAACCAGCGCGCTCGCAGCGGCTGGCCTGTCCATCATCATGCTGGGCGCGATTTACTACCACATCATGCACACACCAATCGCCGAAGGCATCGCGGCCCTGATCGTGCTGCTGATCTGTGGTTGGATCATCAAGCGCAAAGGCACAGGCGTGATCGGCTAAACGATTAAGCTTGGAAAAATTGAGCCGCGCTTCTGGAAACAGAGGCGCGGTTTTTTTGTTGGGTAAGGCCCGTCTTGGAAACTGTCGAGGACAGTTTCAGGGCCGAACGCGCGCAGCGCTGGGGGTGCAAAGATACAAACGATCCCCACAATGTTCATCCGCGCCCGAGCCGAGGGGGGGTGCAAAGCGCCCTCCCCATGGGGGAGGATCGGGCGCTGCCAAATTGAAAATTTGGCAGGTATCGTTTACAATGGCACAATCTGTATGCCTAATGATCTAGATAAAGATAGAAGGGGCAAGATTTTGATACAAAAAAAATTTAATGTCGGCATTTAGAAATACCCGAGCAATTGCAGTGACGTTTGATCAGTTCAAGTTGCTTGCATTGGTTTTCTTCACCTTCTCCTCAAGCTTAGCCGCCGAAGAAATTGAGCGGAATTTTCTATCTGGGCACGACTTTGAGCTTTCTCACACGACCAAGCAGACAGAATTCACCGTTTCTATCGCGGATGGTGTTTCCGATGGATGCTGGTTGGGAGCTTCTCGCTCAAAATCGCTAATAGAAAGAGAACTTTTGGATGCAGGTTACACTAATATTCTGGACAAGCGTGTCCTAGGTCACCTTATCGCTGTCGACGTGGTCGGGTATGAAACAGTATCAGCTCGATGTGCGATTAATTTGACGTTCAAACTATCCGTAGTGGATCAAGACAGTCGTCGGCGCGCGAACGTTGATTGGATTTCACTAAATTACTCTGACACCATTTCCTATAGCGTTCTGATGACCGGTCCAAAAACAAGCATGACAGAGCGAATAAATGATGAAATTTCTGGTTTTACCGACAAGCTCCTAGTTGATATTCAACAAGCGAAAAACGCTGTTTTGAGAGAAATTTCTGAAAGTGATGCAAGTGAAGCAGCCAAAGAGTATCTCAGCATAATGATCGAATAGCCTTTCGGGCAACACCGCCACCGAGTGCGGCCGGGATTGGCTTCGTCATTCCCTTCCCCGCACCGCTTCCATCACGCGTCAAAATGGATCAAGAATCCATTTTGAGTGCGCTGATGAAAGCTTCCTGCGGGATGTTCACCTGACCGAACTGACGCATCTTTTTCTTACCCGCCTTCTGCTTATCCAGCAACTTGCGTTTCCGTGTGGCGTCGCCGCCGTAGCACTTTGCCGTCACGTCTTTGCGCATGGCAGATAGGGTTTCGCGGGCGATGACTTTGCCGCCGATGGCCGCTTGGATCGGGATTTTGAACATGTGGCGCGGGATCAAATCTTTCAGCTTTTCAACCATCGCGCGGCCCCGCTGTTCGGCGCGGTCACGGTGCACCATCATCGACAGCGCGTCCACAGGATCGTCGTTCACAAGCACGGACATTTTCACAAGATTGTCCGTCTGATAGCCGGTCAAAACGTAATCGAATGACGCGTAACCCTTTGTTACGGATTTCAGGCGATCATAGAAATCGAATACAACTTCATTGAGTGGAAGGTCATACACAACCATCGCGCGGCTCCCCGCATAGGTCAGGTCCAATTGCACGCCACGGCGGTCTTGGCACAGTTTCAGCACGTCACCAAGGTAATCATCAGGCACCAAAATCGTCGCCTTAATCCGCGGCTCTTCCAGATGGTCCACATGGGTCTGGTCGGGCATGTCGGCGGGGTTGTGCAGCTCGATCATTTCGCCGTCGCGCATATAGACGTGATACACAACCGACGGCGCGGTGGTGATCAGTTCGATGTCATATTCGCGCTCAATCCGGTCGCGGATCACCTCAAGGTGCAACAGCCCAAGGAACCCACAGCGAAAGCCAAAGCCCAGCGCCGCAGATGTTTCCATCTCGTGGCTGAACGAGGCGTCATTCAGCGCCAGTTTGTCGATGCTGTCGCGCAGGTCTTCGAATTGGCTGCTGTCCACGGGGAACAGGCCACAGAACACAACCGGCTGTGCGGGTTTAAACCCGTCGAGCGGCTCTTCACAGCCCTTCTTTTCGGATGTGATCGTATCACCAACCCGCGTATCGCGGACCTGTTTGATCGACGCGGTGATAAACCCGATTTCGCCCGGCCCCAGCACGTCCACGTTTTCCATTTGTGGACGGAACACACCGATACGGTCGATCTGGTGGATCGTGTCGTTGGACATGAATTTAACTTTGTCGTTCTTCTTCATCTTGCCGTCGATGATACGGACCAGAACGATCACGCCGAGGTAGCTGTCATACCATGAGTCAACCAGCATCGCCTTGAGTGGTGCATCAATGTCACCCACCGGCGCAGGCAGTTTCTGCACAATCGCTTCGAGCGTTTCTTTGATTCCAACACCGGATTTCGCGGACACGCGCATCGCCTCTGATGCATCAATGCCGATCACGTCTTCGATCTGGGCGGCAACCGCATCGCAATCGGTCGCGGGCAGGTCGATTTTGTTTAGGACCGGCACGATTTCATGATCCGCGTCAATCGCGTGATAAACGTTCGCCAATGTCTGCGCTTCTACGCCTTGGGTCGAATCCACAACCAGCAGCGATCCTTCGACCGCCCGCATGGACCGTGACACCTCATAGGCGAAATCGACGTGACCGGGGGTGTCGATCAGATTGAGGACATAGGTGTCCCCATCTTCCGCCACATAGTCGATCCGCACCGTGTTGGCCTTAATCGTGATGCCGCGCTCGCGCTCGATATCCATGCTATCAAGCATCTGCGCCTTCATATCGCGCTCGGCCACTGTGTTTGTCTCTTGGATCAAACGGTCAGCCAACGTGGATTTCCCGTGGTCAATATGGGCCACGATAGAGAAATTGCGGATATTTTTCAGGTCGGTCATAGGGGTCAAAACGCCTTTGGCAATGGGTTGATTGTCAATGGCGCGAGACGGCGGAATTTGCAAGGCCTGCTGCGTTGAAATACCCGCCCCGCAGCGTTAAGTCGGACAGGCAACACCAAGGAACGCGACGTGACCCAAACCACTGATCCCCTGCACCCCACCCAGCACGGCTATATGACCAAGGACGCCCAGCGCGCCTATATCACGGCCGCCGTAGACAAGGGATTATTGCCCAAGGACGCGCAGCGCATGGCGGGGATTGTGTCCCTGAAGGCGTCAAACGATCCCGACAAGCCCATTCAATTTTGGCAGTTGTTTTCCGTTCTTGGCGAAGAGCCGATTGTCCGCATCGTGCAAGATTTCTATCAGCGCGTGTTCAACGACGAACCTTGGTTCGTGTCCGTGTTCGAGGCCGTCGGCCCCTTGGGGCATCACATCAACACGCAAGCATCTATGTGGGCCGATGTGATGGGCGGCGGGCCGTATTACCATGGCGCCGATTTCCGCCTGAACTTTCATCACACCCACAATGCCATGGCCCTGATGAACACAAAAGGCGCGGAGCGTTGGATTGCGCTGATGAACCAAACGCTGGACGCGACCCAACACCTGATGACCGATGATCCCCGCGTGCGGATTGCGATCAATACGTTTCTGGCCCACTTCATGGCGAAATATGAGGCTGATTTTGCCTTTGCCACCGACAGTAACTTTGGCCCCACGAACCCGCCCTATAAGGAACGGGTCAACTTTATGCGCATGACTGCGGACGAAATTTCTGCCCTGTCCGAGGCCGAAATTGCAGCGGCCCTCGCAGATTTTGGCGTGGATGTTTCCCAATACAAAGACAAAGCCGCGCTTTTGGAAAAGGCACTGATGCTTTAGCAGCATTCCCCCAAAAAAACGGCATGCGACCAGCCGTAAAAGGCCGACATTATATACGGTTTCGCGCTCCAAATCTTCACCCGTTCGGGTGATGACGAACCTGATAATTCCTTGCAGAATTGACCGCGTGCTGGCCAGCCATGTCGCGTGCCAGCAAATTTTTCACGACGGCATGGGTCACAAAAGGAGCATATTATGAAACTATTTAACACATTTTTTGCAGTCGGACTTTTGATGTCCAATACGGCTTTTGCACACGATGATCACGTCCATGCGGCAGACGCAGCTCGGATCAATTTGGAAGGCACAGCACCAGTCGAATCCCTACGCGAGATTGCAGACGAACGCAGATTCTTTGCAGCAGCAGCCCGCGTCGGATTATCCCGCGAAGAAGCCAGCAAAGTCTTGGACAATGGCAGCACCAAAGAGCTGTGCGAATCCGAAGCGGCAGCTGGGTTTTGCGATTACGTCGGGCGCGAGGCCATCGATGCCAGCCGACGGGTGGCGTGGGACATTCAATCCATGGGCGGCACCGCCGAAGACATCCGTGACGCAATTCTTCCGATTATCGAAGCCGGCGCAGAGCAAACATATCTCGCTGCGGCCAAGTCGATCGAAAATGACCCCGACGCCATGGCCCAGTTGAAAAAAGAGGGGGACGACCATCGCAAGATTTACTGCCTCGGGTTTTTGAAAGGTGATTCCGATGTCCGCTCACTGGATTTGACCTGGCCCAACTTGATGCCCAAACATCGCCTGACGACATGCGCCATCGGTTTCGACACGCGCATTACGTTTTTGTTCTGGTCGTTCGAAATCGGTATCGTCTTCGCGGACACGCGTTTTGTGCGCCAAGGGATCGCAACTTTGGGCCTGATGACCGGGGCGGAGCCACATATCTGCACGGACGCTGTCGCGCTTGGTTCTCATAAAAACGAATGCAAGGCCAATGCGTGGCACAAAGCCACGATCAACCTGAAAACCCTTTGGAACCAGCCCAACCAGTCGAACTGGGCCCGTGGTCATGCACATCGCTTGGGGGAAACTTTTGGCACTTACGTGCCACTGTAAAACTGGCCTGACCGTCTAAATGATGACAATGGCCAGCACCCATCGTTGGCCATTGTCCGCCTCATATATCTTTGCAATTCTCATTTGAATTGCATCCACGCCCGTCCCCGCGCATAATCACGCCAACAGCAGGTCGCACGAGACACCCGCAAAGGGGCCGCGCGACATTTAAACAGGTGATGATATGCGTAAATTTCTTATTCTCGGCTCTTTGGTGGTTTTGGCCGCATGTGGCGGCAGCCGTGTGACGGGTGACATTGGCAAGGCCTGCATCGCCGCTGACCGCAAGGCCGCATCGCCTCGGCTTTGTTCATGCGTCCAACAGGTTGCCAACCAAACCCTATCTGGCTCTGATCAGCGCCGTGCGGCGACATTCTTTGACGATCCGCAAAAGGCGCAGGACACCCGCCAATCCAACGGGTTCACCAATGAACGGTTCTGGAAACGCTACAAAGCGTTTAGCGCTGCGGCCAAGAAATCCTGCGGTTAACGCAGGACCCCGCGCCGCGCCATGGCCCGTGCATAAAACCACAACAAAACCAATGACAAGGCGATCACAACCGTGAAAATCAAGGCAAAGCTGCCCATGATTTCGATGGTGCTGGGGTGCGCCACACCGAAACTATAGACGGAAGACCCCGCCAGCCCGATGATCGCGATGCCAAAGGCAGGTACCGCCAATCGTGACCGCGCCAGCAAGAAAATCGACCCAAGCACGGCAAACCAAATCCCAAGGCCCCAGAAAAATTCAAACCACGCTGGCACGCCGTCCATATAGGCGCGTTGCGGTTCTGTCAGCATGGCCAAATAGGCCTCATTCCCGAATTGGGTCATGAATTAGTCATACGCCCCGCCTGCATTCCAAAGCAGCGCAGCAATCCCGATAACCCAAAGATGAACTGGTGTTTTCATGATAATCCTCCCGCTTAATATCAAAAATCCTAGCACCACCACGCGATTTCACGCAAGCGCGCCGCATTTGAGTGATTGCGCGACACCGTGGCCGCCCCTAAAACCAACACCATGACTACGCCCGATCATATTACTACTCTCGCCCGCGATGTGGCCGCCGGTGACCGCCGTGCGCTGGCGCGTGCGATCACCTTGGTCGAAAGCGGCCGCGCTGATCACCGCGCCGATGCGATGGCCCTGCTTGATCTGGTAGAAGGCCGCAGACAGGCTTTGCGGATCGGACTGTCTGGCACCCCCGGCGTTGGCAAATCCACCTTCATCGAGGCCTTTGGCCTGATGTTGACCAAGGCAGGCCACCGCGTGGCTGTGCTGGCGGTTGATCCATCATCCGCACGATCTGGCGGGTCGATCTTAGGCGATAAAACCCGCATGGATCTGCTTGCACGCGACCCCAACGCCTTTATCCGCCCATCACCCAGCCAGACACAGCTTGGCGGCGTGGCGCGGCGCACGCGCGAGGCTGTCGCACTTTGCGAAGCGGCAGGTTACGATATTGTGCTGATCGAAACCGTGGGGGTTGGGCAGTCGGAAACCGTTGTCGCGCAAATGTCTGATCTGTTCTTACTCCTTCTGGCCCCTGCGGGTGGTGACGAGTTGCAGGGCGTCAAACGCGGGATCATGGAAATCGCGGATATGATCCTTGTGAACAAGGCCGATGGCGATCTGCAGTCCCAAGCCATCCGCACCTGCGCTGACTATGCCGGTGCCCTGCGCCTGATGCGTAAACGGCCCCAAGACCCCGATGGTTTCCCCAAGGCCCTGACCGTTTCCGCGTTGGAATCCGACGGTATTGATGACGCTTGGGATCAAATGCAGGCCCTGACCAACTGGCGCCGCGAAACCGATGTCTGGCAACGCAATCGCGCCGATCAAGCCCGTTATTGGTTCGCCGAAGAGGTCCGGCTGCAACTGCTTGCGCGCATCGCGCTTGATCCAGTGCTGGGCGATCGCATGATCAAGCTTGAAAAAGACGTGGCCGCTGGACGCATGTCACCAACCGCCGCAGCCGCAGCCGCACTGGCCGATCAATGAGCGAAACGGGCGATTTTTTGTTTGCGGCTCCGCACTTGCGCGCCACGCTGTTCAACGGGTTGTCGGATCGGCTGATCGTGACATTCAGCTTTCGCCAAAAAGGGGCGGGTTGATTTCGTCACCCCAACAGCATCGCAAACCTTTGCATCGCGCGGATTTGCCCAGCTCGCGGTTACATCGAAAATCAACGACTGGTTCATCAACCCTGACACCAGCGCCTTGGAAACAGTGCTACAAAAACTGACGTCCCATTATCGCGCGGTGCATATGGTCGGGTTTTCCATGGGCGGTTATGGCGCGTTTCGTTTCGCACGCGCGGCAAATGCGTCGTATATTCTCGCGGTGTCACCTCAATTTTCAATCCACCCTGACGTGGTCCCTTATGATCGGCGTTACCGTGCGGATGCGGACGGGTTCGACTATGACTTGGGCGATTTGACCAAACGCCCCTGCCCGGACTTGCAAGGCATCATCCTCGTGGACCCATTCCGCAGCCTTGATTTGGGACACGCCCATATGCTGCAAGAATTATATCCAAAGGTGCGTTTGGCGCGGCTTGGGTTTGGCGGCCATCCGGCAACAGGTTTACTAGCCCGCAATGGTCACGCAGGTGTTGTACAGCGCACCGCCCTGCAATCGCCCCCCAGCCCTGGCCCGATCATCAAAACCCACCGTGCCGACCGGCGCGGGGATGAAGACTATAACAACGCGCTCGCCGCACGGCTTTTGCTGCGCTAGCCCGATTGTGCTATGCTTGCCCTGTTCTCAACAGCAGAGCCTTCATGAACCTCGGCGCATTTTCTATTAGCCTTACGGTCAAAGACCTCGCCGCGTCACAAGCGTTTTACGAAAGCCTTGGATTTGAAAGCTTCGGCGGGCAAGCCGATCACGGCTATCTGATCATGAAAAACAACGATCATATCATTGGCCTGTTCCAAGGCATGTTTGACCGCAATATGCTGACGTTTAACCCCGGTTGGGACCAAGACGCGCAAAACACAGACAGCTTTACAGATATCCGTGACCTGCACGCGAAACTGGCGGCGGATGGCATGACATTTGCCCAAGAAAACCTGCCTGACACCGGCGGGCCCGGCAGCTTTGTGGTTGTGGACCCTGACGGCAATCCAGTATTGATCGACCAACACCGCTAATTTGCGCCGATGGCGTGTTGATGCGGGTTGACGTGGGCTGGGAATCCTCCTATCTCGCGCCATAACGAATTCATGCCCCGTGTTTGCGGGGTTCACGCTACTTAACTCGAGGCGCTGCGGCCGATCCGCAGATTGCCCCACAAGACGAAGGAAATGCCCATGTCGCGCCGTTGTGAATTGACTGGAAAAGGCCCGATGTCTGGCAACAATGTCAGCCACGCCAAAAACCGTACCCGCCGTCGGTTCCTGCCAAACCTGCAGGACGTGACACTGATGTCCGAATCTTTGGGCCGCTCATTCAAGTTCAAAATCTCTAACGCTGCATTGCGCACTGTTGATCACCGTGGTGGTCTGGACGCGTTCTTTGCAAAGTCCAAAGACGCAGAGCTGTCCCCAGCCGCGTTGAAGGTCAAGAAAGAGATTGCAAAGGCAACTGCGGCTTAAGCCACAGCGACTTTGACATCGAATTGAAGCCCGATCGTGCAAACGGTCGGGTTTTTTCGTGCTTTGAAGAGACCGATGCAAATTCGCCCGATGGAAGTGCGCGATCATAATGATGTCCTCGCGCTTGTGAACGAACTGACCGCGTTTCACGGGTCGTTGGCGCAATCACATATGATACATTGGTGCGCGATGCGGCAGGCCCTGCCCCGTGGGTGCATGTGCTGGTAGCCGAGGATGACACTGGGTTGATCGGCTATGCCGCCTTGGTCCCCAAACTCCGTTTTCACGATGGTGAAAGATCCATGGACTTGCACAACCTTCATGTTATCGCGACAATGCGAGGCAAGGGGGTTGGGCGCGCTTTGATCGATGCATCGGCAGCCCATGCGCGAAAACTGGGGTGCGCTGTCATGTGGATCGGCACTGATCCGCAGAATTTCAATGCCCAAAACATGTATTTGCATTTCGGCTTTGAACGATGCGACGCGATCAACCCGCGTTTCCGTTTGACCTTGGATAAGGAATGATGGGTTAAAACCCATCCTACGCTGTCTGTGCCTGCCACAAATGTCGTAGGATGGGTCTTGACCCATCACCCCATTGCGCAGACCTATAGCCCATGAACAGCCTGCCGATTGATCCCGTCCTGCCAGACCTGATGGATGCCTTGCGCAGCCAAGGGCGTGCCGTGCTCCAAGCCCCGCCGGGTGCGGGTAAAACCACGCGCGTGCCGCTGGCAATGCTCGACGCCGATCTGACCCCCAACCGGATCATTATGTTGGAGCCCCGTCGCCTTGCGGCTCGCGCGGCTGCAGAACGGCTTGCTGAAAGCCTTGGCGAAACCGCGGGTCAAACAATCGGCTACCGGATGCGCGGCGACACCAAGGTCGGCAAAACGACCCGCGTCGAAGTCGTCACAGAGGGTATCCTGACCCGCATGATCCAAACAGATCCCGAACTGTCGGGTATCGGCGCGATCATCTTTGATGAATTTCACGAACGATCCTTGAATGCGGACCTTGGCCTCGCCCTGTCATGGGAAATCCGCAACGCGCTACGCCCCGACCTGATGATCCTCGTGATGTCAGCAACGTTGGACGCTGGCCCCGTTGCAACCATGTTGGATGATGCGCCCACCGTCACGTCCGAAGGCCGCGCCTATCCCGTGACCACACATTACTTAGCCAAATCACTTAGCAAGGGCACACGGATCGAAAACGCCACGGCTGACCTGATCGTGCAAGCCATGGCCACGACAACCGGCAGCGTTTTGGTATTCTTGCCAGGTGAAGGTGAAATTCGCCGCACCGAAGCCGCCCTCGCAGGCCGCTTGCCCACCGATTGCGTCATCCGCCCGCTATACGGCGCATTGCCATTCGCCGCACAACGCGCCGCGATTGCGCCGATGGATCAGGGTCGCAAAGTGGTCCTATCGACGTCCATCGCCGAAACATCGCTGACCATTGCTGACATTCGCGTGGTGGTGGATGCGGGCCGCGCAAGACGGGCAAGGTTCGATCCCGGATCAGGCATGTCGCGGCTGGTGACAGAACGGGTCAGTCGCGCAGAAGCCACCCAGCGCGCAGGCCGTGCGGGCCGAGTGGCCACTGGCGACTGCTTTACCCTGTGGACCAAAGGCGAAGACGGCGCATTGCCCGCCTTCCCCCCCGCTGAAATTGAGGCCGCCGATCTTGCCCCGCTGGCATTGGAACTGGCGCAATGGGGCAGCGACGATCTGGCATTCCTGACACCACCGCCCGCGGGCACATTGGCAGAGGCGCGCAGGCTGCTCGTGGCCCTTGGTGCGCTGGACGGGGCGCATAGGATTACCCAACATGGCCGCGCCATTGCCGCGTTGCCACTACACCCGCGACTAGCCCATATGCTGCTGACAGCTGGCAAAGCCGCTGCACCGCTTGCGGCCTTGCTTGCGGGACGCGACCCGCTGCGGGGCGCGCCAGTGGATCTCGAGTTGCGAATGCGCGCCCTGCGCGGCCGCTATAATGGTCCGGGTCAAGTGCAACACGCCAGCCTGCAACAGATTAAGGGCGAAATTCCCCGCCTGACCAAAGGCTTGGACGACAAAGCACCTACTCCTCTGGCCGCGATGGTTGCGCTTGCCTACCCAGACCGCGTCGGCCTACGCCGCAAAGGCGACGACCCGCGCTATATCTTGTCAGGTGGGAAAGGGGCCGTGATGGATGCGGCTGATCCGCTGGCCGGTGCACGGCTGATCGTGGCGACCGATCTGGACGGCGACACCCGCGAAGCCAAAATCAGGCAGGCCGTACAAATCACTGAAAGCCAACTGCGCGATCAATTTGCCGACCACATCGCATGGGAAGATGTCTGTAGCTGGTCCAAACGCGAGGGGCGCGTGCTGACACGGCAACAAGAACGCTTTGGCGCTGTTGTGCTGGATGACCGCAACTGGCCCGACGCCCCAGCAGACGCGGTGGCCGTGGCGATGTGCGACGGGATCAGACAACTGGGGCTCAAACCAAGCGCTGCGGCCAACAGGTTCCGTGCACGGGTCGGTTTGGTCCCCGACTTGCCCGCGATGGATGACGCGACATTGATGGACACCCTCGATAACTGGCTCTTGCCGCATCTGTCTGGCGTCAAAACCACGGGCGACTGGAAAGGCTTCGATATCCTGCCCGCCCTGCGTGCGATGCTCGATTGGGACCAAACACAGCAACTGGACCGCGCAGCCCCACCACATTTCACCACACCGCTGGGCCGCAAAATTCCGATTGATTACGATGGTGAAGCCCCCGCAATTACCCTGCGCTTGCAAGAAATGTTCGGGCAAACAACCCACCCCACCGTAGGCAACACGCCCCTGCGCGTGACCCTGCTGTCACCGGGCCAAAAACCCGTGCAGGTGACGCAAGACATTGTGGGGTTCTGGGCCACATCCTATGCCGATGTGCGTCGCGATATGCGCGGGCGCTATCCGCGCCACCCTTGGCCAGAAGACCCGACGCAAGCCGACCCAACCCTACGCGCCAAACCCCGCGGGACCTGATCGCGCCTGTCCCAAATTTGCATTCCCTTAAGGCGCGTCGTATAAGACCCTTAATAACAAGACAAAATGCAGGTTTACCCTATGACGTCCCATTTCCGCACGTTGTGGTCGGACACGATCCGCCCAATGCTGCGCCGCCCTTCTGCGTTGCAACTCGCGGCGCTGTGCCACCGTGAAACCGCCAAAGGTGTCGAAGTATTGTTGGTCACCAGCTCCAACGGCCGCTGGATCCTGCCCAAAGGCTGGCCAATCGACGGCATGTCAGAATCCGAAGCCGCCCAGCAAGAAGCATGGGAAGAGGCCGGCGTGCGCGGCGACACAGTCGATGACGTCCCGATGGACACGTTGCATACGCAAAAAACCTACAACAATGGCATCACCGTGCCTTGTGATTTGCAGGTTTTCGACCTGCCCGTGACCGAGGTGGCCAATGACTATCCAGAGGTCGACAAACGCGACCGCATTTGGGTCAGCCCAGCCAAAGCCGCCGAAATGGTCAGTGATCCGGCGGTAAAGGCGCTTTTGTCCAATTTTTAGGCAAAATGCAAAGCTAACAATTGATTTGAACGACTGAACGCCCTACCACCTTGCGCAACGCTATAGGGGTACATGTTATGTCGCAAAACGACCAAGACCATCACTGGAAAACGCTCGACCGCGATTTGGGTCGATTTTCAAGCTTAGAATATGGCGCAAGCCTCGCCGCCCGCCCAATGGTCGGGATCGGGATCGCAGTGGTGTTCATCATCATCGCAGGCCTTGCATCCACACTGTTTTTCGGCAGTGAATCAACGTCTTACGTTGTGATCGCCGCTGCGGCGATTGGCGCATATATGGCCGTAAACATCGGTGCAAACGACGTGGCCAACAACATGGGGCCAGCCGTTGGCGCCAATGCGTTGACCATGGGTGGCGCGATTGTCATCGCCGCACTTTGCGAAACGGCGGGTGCATTGCTAGCCGGTGGCGACGTGGTTTCGACCATTTCCAAGGGAATCATCGACCCAGCGTCCGTATCCGACAGCCAGATTTTCATCTGGGCAATGATGGCCGCACTCATTTCAGCGGCCCTATGGGTGAACTTGGCCACTTGGGTCGGCGCACCGGTATCAACGACACACTCTGTCGTCGGCGGCGTTATGGGCGCTGGGATCGCAGCAGCAGGCTTTGCAGCAGTGAACTGGCCCAACATGGGCAAAATCGCAGCCTCTTGGGTGATCTCGCCGCTTCTTGGCGGTTTGGTCGCAGCGGCGTTTTTGGCGTTCATCAAACACTTCATCATCTACCGCGACGATAAAATCGCAGCGGCCCGTCTTTGGGTGCCGATCCTTGTGGGCGTTATGGGCGGCGTGTTTGCCGTATATCTGTCGATCAAAGGGCTCAAGAAAATCATCAAGATCGACCTGCCAATGGCCTTGCTGATCGGGGTGGTTGCAGGTGCAATCATCTATGTGATCGCGGCCCCATTGATCAAACGCCAGTCCGAAGGTTTGGAAAACCGCAACAAATCACTGAAGGTGCTATTCGGCATTCCACTGGTTTTGTCCGCAGCCTTGCTGTCCTTCGCGCATGGCGCAAACGACGTGGCGAACGCTGTTGGTCCATTGGCCGCGATTGTGCACGCAGAAGAGTTCGGTGAATTCGCAGGCAAGGTGAACATCCCGCTCTGGGTCATGGTCATCGGCGCATTTGGTATCTCGTTTGGTTTGATCTTGTTCGGACCAAAGCTGATCAAAATGGTCGGCAGCCAGATCACCAAACTGAACCCAATGCGCGCCTATTGCGTCGCCCTGTCCGCGGCGATCACCGTGATCATCGCAAGCTGGTTGGGCCTGCCTGTATCGTCCACACATATCGCCGTGGGTGGCGTGTTTGGCGTTGGGTTCTACCGCGAATACCACGAAGAAAAGCGTGCACGCGCGTCGACAGCAGCACGTGAAGCTGCCGAAAGCATCGCACCTGCCGAACGTCGCCGCCGGAAACTCGTGCGTCGGTCACACTTCATGACGATCATCGCGGCATGGGTCATCACCGTGCCTGCGGCTGCGATCTTGTCAGGCTTGATCTTCCTCGCGCTGCAAGCCGCATTCGTCTAAGCACCACACATGAAAAAGCCCCCGGTTCGCGCCGGGGGCTTTTTGCGTTTTAGGGGCTGGATTATTTGCCCAAGCAATAGCGCATGATTGCTTTTTGCGCGTGAAGCCGGTTTTCCGCCTCGTCGAAAATCACCGAATGCTTGCCGTCCATCACAGATGATGTGGCCTCGTCGTCGCGGTGCGCGGGCAGACAATGCATGAACAATGCGTCATCCTTGGCCTGCGCCATCAACGCGTCATTCACCTGATAACCGCGCAGCTGATTGTGGCGGCGTTCGCGGGCCGATTGCGGGTCATGCATCGACACCCATGTGTCCGTCACAACCAGATCAGCGCCCTGCACGGCCACGTCAGGATTGCGTTCAATCGTGTAAAGCCCGTCGAGCGCGCGTTCAGGGTCCAGCGTTTCTGGCCCCGTGAACACCAGATCGAAATCGAATTGTTTGGCCGCATGGGCAAAGCTGGCGAAGACGTTGTTGCCGTCGCCAGACCAGACGACTTTCTTGCCTTTGATCGGGCCGTTGTGTTCCTCGAACGTCATGATGTCGGCCATGATCTGGCAAGGGTGCGTGCGGTTGGTCAACCCGTTGATCACAGGCACAGTCGCGTATTCCGCCATTTCCAGAATGGTGTCTTCTTCGAATGTGCGCATCATGATCAAGTCAACGTAACGCGACAAAACCCGCGCGGTGTCGGCGATGGTTTCGCCGTGGCCAAGCTGCATGTCTGCGCCCGACAGCACCATCGTTTCGCCGCCCATCTGGCGCACGCCGACGTCAAAGCTGATCCGTGTGCGGGTCGATGGCTTTTCAAAGATCAGCGCAACCATGTGGCCAGCCAACGGTTGTTCCGCATCTTTGGTGCCTTTGGGCAAACCAGCGCGCGCATCTTTCATCGTGCGTGCATCATCAATGATGCTGCGCAGGGCTGTGGGGTCAGTTGTGTGGATGTCGAGGAAGTGTGTCATAGCAAATGTCTTTTCTTGGTAGAGAGGCTGGGGGTTTCACACCCCCAGACCCCCGTGAGGTATTTGAGGCCAGAAGAAGTTAGCTGGATTGGGAAACTTGTGTGGCTGCCGCGTCGAGCTTTTCAACGGCTGCTTGGATATCATCATCGCTGATCGTCAGTGCAGGCAAAAGCCGGATGACGTTATCTGCGGCGGGCACGGTCAGGACGCCATTGTCATAGCCCGCGTTGACCACATCAATATTTACCGCCGCGCACTTCAGCCCAAGCATCAAGCCCGTGCCGCGCACGCTTTCGAACACATCGGGATGGCTGGCGATCAACCCTTCCAGCTTTTGGCGCAACAGGCCCGCCTTGCGGTTTACGTCAGCCAGAAACGCGTCGTCGCTGACGATAGCCATGACGGTGCTGCCCACAGCGCAGGCCAGTGGATTGCCGCCATAGGTCGACCCATGCGTGCCCGCCGTCATGCCGGATGCGGCATCTTCCGTGGCAAGCACCGCGCCCAATGGGAAGCCCCCGCCGATACCCTTGGCGACCATCATGATGTCTGGCGTGATGCCCGCCCATTCATGCGCGAACAGCTTACCGGTCCGGCCAACGCCGCATTGCACTTCGTCGAGCATCAAAAGGATGCCATGTTCATCGCACAGGTCGCGCAGCCCTTTCAGGCAGGCATCTGGCAGCGGACGAATGCCGCCTTCGCCCTGGACCGGCTCTATCAAGATGCCAGCCACAGTGCCGGATTTCGCAGCCTCTGTCAGCGCATCGTGATCGCCGAAGTCGAGATGCACAAAGCCAGGCAGAAGTGGCCCAAACCCTTTGGTCATTTTCTCGGATCCTGCCGCAGCTATCCCAGCAGAGGACCGTCCGTGGAAAGACCCCGCAAAGGTGATGATATCCGTGCGCTCTGGCTGGTCCTTATCAAACCAATATTTGCGGGCCATTTTCACGGCCAATTCACAAGATTCCGTGCCAGAGTTGGTAAAGAATACAGTGTCAGCAAAAGTCTGATCAACCAGTTGATCGGCCAGTTTCTGCTGCGCAGGAATGTTATACAGGTTCGACACATGCCACAGCGCATTCGCCTGTTCCGACAGCGCTGCGACCAAGGCCGGATGCGCATGCCCCAAAGCATTCACCGCTATCCCGGCACCAAGATCCAGAAAACGTCGGCCATCTGCCTCATACAGCCAAGAGCCTTCGCCCTCAACAAACGTCAAAGGGGCGCGGGAATAGGTCGGTAGGACAGAAGCGATCATAGCGGATCAGCCTTTTCTAGCAAATAAGAAGCCCGTGAAGTGCCAATGGCGGGGCGTCATGTCAAGTTTTTATGGAGTGAGATGAAGACAAGTGGAAACGGACGCAGGATTAGCGTCGGCGTCGGATCACATATGTTGTGCGTGTCATCATGCCGTAGGGGTAACTTATCATGTCAGCGTTGGAAACCCCCTTGTGCATTCTGGGCAGCAGGCGCAAGCATGAACCATGTCAAAAACCGCGCCCAATCCGCCACTTGCATTGGCTTTGATCCTGACCGCTACCGCCTTCATTGCGGGCACGATGCTGTTTGCAAAAATGATCGGCACGGGGGTCTTGGGCGACCCGTTGCACCCGCTGCAGGTCAGCCATGGACGGTTCCTGTTTGCGTTTATGGCGATTTCGACTGTGGCCCTTGTGATGCGTCCCAAAATCACACAGCCGAACCTGAAACTGCATGTTGGACGCACGTTGTTTGGCTGGGGCGGCGTGACGATGATGTTTGCCGCCGTGGCGTTCATTCCCATGTCAGACGCCACCGCGATCAGCTTTCTGAACCCTGTGTTCGGGATGTTGCTGGCTATTCCGTTCTTGGGCGAACGGGTTGGCCCATGGCGCTGGTTTGCCGCAGCCATGGCCTTGGGTGGGGCATTGATCCTGCTGCGCCCCGGACCAGAGACGTTTCAGGTCGCGGCCCTGCTCGCTCTCGCAGCAGCCATTTTGATGGGCGCAGAGCTGATTTTCATCAAAAAGCTCGCAGATAGCGAAACACCGTTCCAGATTTTGCTGATCAACAACGCGCTTGGCCTGACCATCGCGACTTTGGCCGTCTTTCCCGTTTGGGTGCCACCGACAGGGGCGCAATGGGCGGCGCTGGCAGGGATCGGGGTGCTGATGGCCACGGCACAGGCCTGTTTTGTGAACGCCATGGCGCGGGCCGATGCCAGCTTTGTCACACCGTTCAGTTATGTCACGTTGATCTTTGCCGCACTCTACGACTTGCTGATCTTCGATGTCTGGCCCGATGCAATCAGCTGGCTGGGTGCAGGGGTCATCGTCGCTGGTGCGGTCATTCTGGCGTGGCGCGAGGCGCGGCTTAAGACTTAAGCCGATACCCCGTCTTAACCCAACGCCAACAGATCCCGACGACGACAACACAGGCGATCAGAACAACAGATAGCCCGATCCAAGGGCTGCTGTCAGACACACCGATCATGCCGTGGCGCACCCCGTCGATGATGTAGAAGAACGGGTTGGCGTGGGACAGGGTTTGCAGAAAAGCGGGCAAAGCATCGATGGAATAGAAGGTGCCTGAAAGGAACGCGAGTGGGGTGATTAGGAAGTTGGATATGGCGGACAATTGATCGAACTTGTTGGCAAAAATCCCCGCGATCATACCCAGCCCACCCATCAACACGGACCCGAGGAAAACGAACACGACCATCCAGAGGATGTTCACAGGCACGATGCCCAAGAACACGACGCTACCGGCGAGGATCACGACCGCGACCAAAGCCCCGCGCGCCACGGCCCCAAACAAATAGCCTGCGACGATCTCGGACGCGGCCAAGGGCGGCATCAACGTATCGACGATATTGCCCTGCACCTTGGCCGACGCAAGGCTGGACGATGTATTGGCAAACGCATTCTGGATCACGGTCATGGTCAAAATGCCCGGTGCGAGAAACGTGATGAACGGCACGCCCATCACATCGCCGCGCTGCGGGCCAATCGCGATGGTGAAGATCATCAAAAACAAACCCGCATTAATCAACGGCGCCATGACGGTCTGCGACCAGACATTCATGAAACGCTTGACCTCGCGGCCCATCAACGTCCGCATGCCCAGCCAATTCACGCGGCCAAAACGGCGCACACCCATGTCTGTTTGAGGCTTCATTCGGCTAATCCTTCACCATTTCGTCGCAAGCGCTTCACATCTGCGCCCTCAATGCTTAGAATAGGGGACAACAAGATAGACAAGGCCTGATGTGGTCCGCCACATCCCGCCCGACAATTCAAAGGAACTTTGTATGTCCTGGACAGACGAGCGCGTCGAGACGCTTAAAAAGATGTGGGGCGAAGGTCAATCCGCAAGCCAGATCGCAAAAGAACTGGGCGGCGTGACACGCAACGCCGTGATCGGCAAGGTGCACCGCTTGGGGCTTTCCAACCGTGCGGGATCCGGCGGCAACGCGGGGAAAGCTGCGGCCAAGGACAAAGCAGCGCCAAAGGCCGCCGCGACCAAAGCACCAGCCAAGCCCAAGCCCGCACCAGCGGCAAAGGCGGCCCCTGCGTCCAAGCCAAAAAAGGCGGAACCAGAGGTTTTGGAACTGGATGAAAACGGCATCCCAATCTCTGCAGCGCGCCGCGCGATTATCCCTGCGGGTCAACCCCTGCCGCCACAGCCATCCGCGAATGAAATTTCGCCAGAAGCTTTGGCCAAAGTGTCCGAAGTCGAAAAGACAGCCAAACGCATCGGCCTGATGGAATTGACCGAGAAAACCTGCAAATGGCCAGTCGGCGATCCGGCAACGGATGATTTCTGGTTCTGCGGCCTTGGCACACAAACCGGCAAACCATACTGCGAAGCCCACGTCGGCGTCGCGTTCCAACCCATGTCCTCACGGCGCGACCGCCGCCGCTAAGGATGATGGGTTAAAACCCATCCTACGACATTCGGGCCGCGCACATCTGTTGCGCGGCCTTCTTTGTTAGCGCAGTTTAACTATTCCTTGCGTCCTACAAGACCGGTAACAACAGCTGCACTCATGGCAGTAATAATCCACCCACTCATTTGAATCGGCATTCGAGCATAATACCCAATGGTGCCCCACCACCCCCGATCCTTTGAAGGGGCCCACGCATTTTCCTGACCCAAGGCATCTAATGGGACGAAAAGATCGAGAGCATAGAGCATTGGATGAAAGGTCTCGTAGTCTTGATATGCTGGCGTCGCTTCCCAAGCGCGCAGTGGCATCACACAGTCCGCGAGACAAGCAGCATACTCTTTGACCCTTCTCATCCAATCGTCGGAACTTAGTAGAACATCCGAATTTGGAGCCATTTCGCCGTATTGATAAGCTGTGCCGTACAAAATAAAACCCAGCGCCCAAATCGCTCCAATCCAAACCAGAACTCTCGCGGGCGCATGACCATATCCAAACAATCGCTTGAACGCACATTTTGACCAAAACTTTAAAGCAGCGGTGGCTAGCACCCAATCACCGCCCGATCCGTAGCGCAACCTTGCTTTGGCTCGCAAATATTCAGCATCACGCTGACAGTCCTCGCGTGCCTCGAGAATTTGTGCTGCCATTCCATCAAGCCCATCTTCTCGCAGTACTTTCGCAAGTTGCGTATATGGACGCGGGTCAAAGTTCTCAGGATCATCACAAAGCAGAGACAATCCTCGCTCGATGCGCTTGATTGGTGGCGCAATTGCGTTCTCCAACCAAAATTGCCGATGTGCTACACTCACTGGATTCGAGAGCTGCTGATAAGAGAACCCTCCGAGGCGTGTTTCGCGCACTGAGCTCCAACTGGTTTCATTATCGTCCAAGGCCTTAATGGAAGCATTTGTTAAATCAAATTTTCGAATGCTACCAAAGGCATCCTTCCAAACCAAATTGTCGGCGATACGCGATGACTGTAGGTTTATGTCCCCACTAAACTCAGAACCCGTAAAGTTGAGATTTCCTCCGACTGAAACTCGTAGGAAATTCACATTACCAACCACCTTTACATTCCTAAAAAACATGGTTCGCCCAACTTTTGCAGAGGTTGCATTTATGGCGTTACCAGCTTTAGAAATAATTGTTGAATGATCGAGGTCGACACTTCCTCCAACCTTTGCGCCGACAAGATCGATACCTTGCAATGCGATCAAACCATCTCTCAAATGCACTCCATGGGTAACTTTAATCCGATGCAGGTCAACAGCTTGCTCGAACCGGCTACCGTCTAAAAAAGTGCTCCGATGCAGGCATCCTGAAGATCTAACCTTTGTGTAAACAAGCAGGACATCAAAGTTAAATTCAACTTCGAAACACACCCATTTAGATCGATAATGCCGTCAATCCAAGCCCCACGAATGTTTACGCCCTTTGGGTGGGGTAGGCAGCTATCAGAATGCTTCATATTGCACCCCCCCAACATCAGATACCTTACTAATTCGCCCCTGACACGCAGATCGGGATTCCGTCGATCCTTGGGTAAACTTGCGCTTAGACGGGCCGGAGAACCCAATCGACATTTTGCTAACAAATCAATTTCAAGCCTTGACCATTCTCGATCACCCTTCACCTCTTCAATCGTAGGCAGGTACACATTCTTCATAAAATCACTCCCTCAAATACCCTGCCACTCTACCCGCGCCACCGCACGTCACAACCCTGTCGTTCTTCTGGCCCCCAACACCTCCGCCAAAACCTCCGACCTTCCCCCAGCCACCGCTTTCCCGTATAGCCACGCACATGACCCAGAACCCCCCATCACTCCGCCCCGATTTGGCCCCAGCGGCCAAGATCAACGACACCCGCCGCGACGGCCAGCCGACCATCGGCATGGTGTCGCTTGGCTGCCCCAAGGCATTGGTCGACAGCGAACGCATCCTGACCCGCCTGCGCGCCGAAGGATACGCCATCTCGCCCGACTACACCGGCGCAGAGGCCGTGATCGTCAACACCTGCGGATTTCTGGACTCAGCCAAGGCGGAATCGCTGGATGCCATCGGCGAGGCGCTCAAGGAAAACGGCAAGGTCATTGTCACGGGGTGTCTGGGCGCCGAACCCGACTACATCCGCGAACACCACCCGCAGATCCTCGCCGTGACAGGCCCGCACCAATACGAACAGGTGCTCGACGCCGTGCACTCCGCCGTACCACCCGCGCCCGATCCATTCATCGATCTGCTGCCCGCGACAGGCGTGTCCCTGACACCACGGCACTACAGCTATCTCAAAATCTCCGAAGGCTGTAACCACAAATGCAAGTTCTGCATCATCCCCGACATGCGCGGCAAACTGGCGTCCCGCCCGGCCCACGCGGTCCTGCGAGAGGCGCAAAAGCTGGTGGAGGCAGGGGTCAAAGAACTGCTGGTCATCTCCCAAGACACCTCTGCCTACGGGCTTGACCGCAAATACGATGTGAACCCGTGGGGCGATGGCGAAGTGCGCAGCCACATCCTCGACCTGTCCCGCGAGCTGGGCAAACTGGGCGCTTGGGTGCGCTTACACTACGTCTACCCCTACCCGCATGTGCGCGACCTGATCCCGCTGATGGCGGACCCTGCCAACGGCATCCTGCCCTACCTCGACATCCCGTTCCAACATTCGCACCCTGATGTGCTGCGGCGCATGGCGCGCCCCGCCGCTGGGGCCAAAACGCTGGACGAAATCCGCGCATGGCGCGACATCTGCCCCGACATCACCCTGCGCTCGACCTTCATCGTGGGCTACCCGGGCGAGACAGAGGAAGAATTCCGACACCTGCTCGACTGGTTGGACGAAGCGCAACTCGACCGCGTCGGCTGTTTTCAATACGAAAACGTCGAAGGCGCACGCTCCAACGCCCTGCCCGATCACGTGAGCTCGGACGTCAAACAAGACCGCTGGAACCGCTTCATGGAAAAAGCCCAAGCAATTTCCGAAGCCAAACTACAAGCCAAAGTCGGCACGACCATTGAAGCCATCATCGACGACATCGACGAAGACGGCATCGCGACGTGTCGGACGTGGGCCGACGCACCAGAGATCGACGGGAACTTGTTTATTGATGAAGGCACGGATGGGTTGCGCGTTGGGGACGTGGTGAAGGTGCTGGTGGATGAGGCTGGGGAGTATGATCTGTGGGGGGCGTTAAATTCCGAGAACAATTAAGTAATAGCCTCTTCTGCATCATCCTCAATTGCGTCAACGGCAACATCATCCGAACCCGCTTGGTCTTCCTTTATTCGAGGTGCCGACTTTCGCCACGCTGTTAATCCCTGACCAACTTCTCGGTAAAAATCTGGGACAACATCTTCTAGGTCTTTGATGAAATTAGATTGTTGCGTGAACCTTGCACCTAATCGTCTCGCATAGAAAATCTCAAAGCGGCGAACCTGTTGGCCTTCTTTTCCCGCCTCCGCAATCGAAGGATCTTCTCGCAATTGATCGAAAGAGAATAACGTATCTTCGCCTCGTCCTAACCACAAAAGGCGCACGTTCAAATCACCAGTATTTTCTGTTTTCACTTGACGTATCAGCCAATTAACACGTGCTTTTGTCGATACTTTATCTTCTGGCGCTTTCAACTCCATACCAACATCAATCGTACGTCTTACAATATCTGCTTTGATTTCAATCGGGGCCGCAGCATCAGGAATATTCAGTGTGGCAAGAAGGCAATTCTCCTTTGATAATGTTTCAACAGCCGCCTTGTCTCGCGCGGCACCATTACTGGCAAGCTTCCGAGGTATAACTTCGCTCACGAGGACTTCAGTTTGACGTGTCAAAATCAATGTCAAATCACGGGTTTCTTGATGCCAAGCAGCCACCACGGCCGACGCATCAGATGACTTCAGTGGAATACGGCCTCCAGCAGCAACAAGTTTGTTTAGCTCAGTCCATTCAGTCGGCATCTTGTCAAAGCCCTTAACTCCTGCACTTTCATGCGACAAAAAGCGTCGCAATTTGTTCAGCAATAAAGTTTGATCCGCATCGGCAACACCGTCGTTAGACAACAATAAGTCTGTCGTCGTTAGGATAGACATCCATGACCAATGATAGACAGGAATGTTTGATCGGCTCTTGCGGATTGCTGGCATCGGGTGGATTTGCGCAGAAGACGTAAATTGATTGGAAATTGTTACAACACAATCTACGCCAGCATTTTTGGCAATAGTTCTATACCGTTCAATTTGATCTTCTTCTAAGGTTGCGGTCCCAACCTTTGCCTCGATCAATGCGCGCCACTCTTTATTGCCATTTCGGCAGATGATTAGCCCATCTGGGCGATTTCTTTCGGGTTTTTTTCATTTTTGAAAACGACTTCTGTATAGCATTCAATTTTACTTCTTTTTCCAACACGATGGCCTAGCGAGGTTAGTAAGCTTGCGCCAAATTCATCAATTCGGGCCAAACATGATAGAAAAATTGATGTGGTCCTGCCTTCTTTGGAAGTTGTCGCAAGCACAGGAAACAATCGTGCTGGTTCGCCTTGTTTAAGATATTCTGGTAACAAAATTGGTCCTCCTAAATGAGTACCAAAGTGCCAAAGTCAGCAAAGAATACAACCTTTAGTTTACCATCTCGCATTTTTCCAAATACTCAAACCCAACCTTGCCCCAGAACACTCTGGGCTCCGCCTGTTCAACCCTAACGGTTCTCACCCCATCAGCTTTTTCACAAATACTCAAAACCCAAACAGGGTTAAAAATAACGCCAACCGACCGAGCGGTGAAAGTTCACAACTGTGAACTAGGCCTCCAAAAACACCCCCACGCATTCCTGCACATGCCGAAACCGGTCCCCGCCCAAATGCTTACCACCATACCACCGCGTGACCACAACGATCTGGCCCGTCACCTCTGCACGCTCCAGTATCCGCAAGATCACCATCCCCGCGCCGCTTTCCCCGTCGTCGTTTTTCAACAACGTGCCATCGGGCAAGATCACACCCCAAGTATTATGGGTGGCCTTGGCGAATTTCTTGTTGCGGCATAGCTGTTTGATAAACGCCTTCGCGTCATCCGCCGACGCGCATGGACCGCCTGACACAGCGTATTTCGACCCGCGGTCGTTCAGAACATTTTCAATGATGCGCATCAACTTAGGATGGGCTTTAACCCATCATCACCCCGACAATGGCGCAGATCCAGCCGATGCCAACGGCCACGGCGGTCACAGCAACGGCGGCTGATCCCGCGTCTTTGGCTTGGCGGGCGCGGTCGCGGATGTCGGGGGAAATATCGTCAACCACCCGTTCGATCGCTGTGTTTACACATTCCATCGCCAGCACCATCACACCGCCCATCAACAGCGCCCCACGCACGCCCCAATCAAGCGGCAGGACAAAGGCGAGCACGGCAAGGACGACATTCGCCACCAGCCACTGCGTCAGCGAATGTTCGGTCTTGTAGACATGCACAAATCCATCCCATGACCAGATCGCGCGTTGTTTGATGCGTTGTAGCTGTCCCAGCATGGGTGTCTCCTTTTGTGCTGCAAGTGACCCAAGGTTAAAATTGACCAAAGCCATAGCGCGCCTAACTTAACAGACATGTTTCCAAACGCCACCATTCCCGAACGTATCGCCGACGGCACGGTTCATGCCGTGGGCGTTATTGGCGCGATCACTGGCACGATCATGTTGTTGCTTTGGGCCGCAGGGGCGGTCAGCGCTGGCGGCATGGTCGCATTGGCCATTGACGGCTGTGCGCTTATCGCCACATTCGCCGCATCCGCCATCTACAACATGATGCCCTATGACGCGCCGCGCCCAATGTTGCGCCGTCTTGACCACGCGGCAATTTACCTAAAGATCGCAGGCACATACACACCGCTGGTCGTGATGATCGGCACTTGGTTTGCCTATGTGATCCTTGCCATCGTTTGGGCCTTGGCCATCATTGGCATGACGCTAAAACTGTTTTTCTGGCGCAAGCCCGGACGTTTTGGTCCTGCGCTGTATTTGATCATGGGCTGGCTGAGTGTTGGGCTGATTTGGGCGATGATCCCTGCGGTTCCTGCCACAGTGATCTGGCTGATCGCAGCAGGCGGTTTTCTATATACCGCTGGTGTGCCGATCTATGCGGCCAAATCGATGCCGTTTTCGACAGCGATTTGGCACGTTTTTGTTGTTGTCGCATCTGGCTGCTTTTTCGCGGCGATCGCGATTGGCGCGCAGGTGCTGACCTAGGCTGCGACCGCTGCGCGGGCTTTGCCAATCATCAATGCAGCATTGGCTGCTTCACGCCCCTTTTCCACGAAATGCGCAGAAAAGATGTCGCGGTGATGGGCCGTGTCTTGGAAATGATGCGGCGTCAGTGACACCGACAACACTGGCACGCCGCTGTCCATGCCAGCGCGCATTAATCCGTCAACAACTGCTTGGGCCACAAAATCATGCCGGTAGATGCCACCATCCACGACCAAGGCCGCTGCGGCCACGGCACCATAGCGCCCCGTCTGTGCCAGCTCCCGCGCCAACAGCGGCATTTCAAATGCGCCGGGCACATCGAATACATCCACCTGCGATGCGGGAATCAATTCTAAAAATCCATCCAAGGCGCGGTCCACAATATCTGCATGCCACGCGGCCTTAATGAAAGCGTATCTGGTGAGTGTCATTTGTAATCTCCTTTGGCCTACGACACGTCACTCGAAGGCGCGATCACACGTTCACATCCCCCAAGGAAAAGGGGCGTAAGCGCGTTCTCTCTCATCCGGACTATGACCGTCGGCTCAGGAATTACACCTGATCTGCTGACCCCAAATCATTTGGGCGCTCGCGGGCTATAACCGCCGGTGGGGAATTGCACCCCGCCCTGAGAACAACTCGATTGATGCATGATTGATATAAGAGATGCAACCGGCATTTCCGTCAGGTTATAGGCGATCTGCGACGGCTTGCACGGTCGATACACGGTCCGCATTCGCGGGATGTGTACCCAAGAATTTATTGCCGGGATCGGGCAGACGCGCAAAGAATGCAGCCCCACGCACAGGGTCATACCCTGCCCGCGCAGCGATTAGCGTGCCCAATGCATCGGCTTCAAGCTCAAAGTCTTTTGAAAAGGTGCGCGACCCGATGGTTGCCCCCAATTGCGCGCCTGCGCGAATGCTATCCTCGCGCCCTCCGGTCAGCACCGCGGCCAGCCCACCAAACACCTGCGCACCCGCGAGAGAGATTTGGCGTTGCTTGTCCAAATGCCCGCGGATGTGGTGTGCGGCTTCATGCGCCATGATAAAGGCCAGCTCGTCCGTGTTGCGCGCAATCGCGATCAGCGGAATGGTAAAGGCGATGATTGGTCGCCCCGTATCATCGCGGGTTTGGAACGCATTGATCCCCGCCTCTGGGGAATCGTCCACGGCGATTTGAAAGTCGCAGTTCAGCTGTGGCGCCCGTTCGCGGCAGATGGATTCCGCCACAGGTTCGACGGTTTCGACCACTTTGACAAAATTACGCACGGCCATCCGCCCGCTTAGCGTTGGGATGGTAAAGTTGCTGCCTGCTACCGGCGGCGTGGTGGTCGTTGGCGCCACGACACAGCCTGCAAGCGCCGCGCAAAGCACGAAAGAAAGACGATTGATCACGGGGGCAGTTGCCTTTTGTTGGGTTGCGTAGAGTTTAACGCAGATGACAAGCAGTGCCAGCCCCCCGCCCGTGCACAATTGCGCGATGGGCGGGCGGACGCCGCTGGGGTCTTGTTTGCCCTTAGGTCAGGACATAGCTTGGGACCAACTTCAAAGGAATGCCGATGCCCGCCACAAACCAAGCCGCCCTTGATTTCCTGCTCACCCGCAGGTCGCGCCCAGCCAAGACGTTAACAGGCCCCGTGCCTGATGCAGCAGCTCTCGCGCCGATCCTGACCGCCGCTGCCCGCACGCCGGATCACGGGAAATTGGAGCCATGGCGCTTTATCGTGCTGGAAGAACCCGCGCTGCAACGTCTTGCCAGTGACGTGGCGTTGCGCGGCGCGGCCCTCGCCCTGAGCGCAGATCAAGTCGCCAAGGCAGAGGCGCAATACGCCAATGCCGCGCT
Organism: uncultured Roseobacteraceae bacterium; assembly: GCA_964022435.1. Classification (GTDB taxonomy): domain Bacteria; phylum Pseudomonadota; class Alphaproteobacteria; order Rhodobacterales; family Rhodobacteraceae; genus Yoonia. The sequence continues at coordinate 61,048 of CAXIAL010000003.1, forward strand.
TGCCGTGGTTGTCGTGTCAGCCCCTGTGCAATCGCCCAAAGTCCCGCTGATCGAGCAGGTCTATTCCGCAGGTGCGGTTTGTTTGTCATTGCTGAACGCCGCGCTGGCATCGGGATGGGGCGCCAATTGGCTGTCGGGCTGGGCCAGCCATGATCGCGTTTTCGTGGAACAGTCGCTTGGATTATCGCCAGAGGAATCGGTGGCAGGCATCATCCATATTGGGACACAAACCAACCCGCCCCCCGAACGCCCGCGCCCCGATCTGGACGCGATCACGACATGGGTGTGCACATGATCTTTACCGCGTTTACCAAAGCCGTCACCCAACTGCCCGACCCACGGTTTCGCCGTGTGCTGTTTCTAGGCATCGGGCTGACAATCGCCATGCTTGTCGCCGCCTATTCCGGCCTGTTGTGGGTGATTGAGACGATCACCGATGACGGCGTGACACTGCCATTGGTGGGCAAGGTCGGCTGGATCGGTGATTTGCTAAGCTGGGGATCGCTGGGATTGATGATCCTGATGTCGATATTTCTGATGGTGCCTGTCGCATCGGCCATGACATCGCTGTTTTTGGATGACGTGGCCCAAGCTGTCGAAGACCTGCATTACCCGCATCTGCCTGCAACCACACGCACCCCGTTTTGGGATAGCGTCAAAGACACGGTGAACTTTCTTGGCGTGCTGATCGCGGCCAATGTCGGGGCATTTCTGCTTTATGCGCTGCTGCCATTCTTGGCGCTGCCCATTTTCTTTGCGCTGAACGGGTTCTTGCTGGGGCGCGAGTATTTCCAGATCGCGGCCATGCGCCGGATCGGACGCGACGCGGCCAAGGCATTGCGCCAAAAACATCAAAGCAAGATCTGGCTTGCGGGGTGCCTGATGGCGCTGCCGCTTTCAATCCCGTTGGTGAACCTCGTGATCCCGATCCTTGGGGCCGCGACATTTACCCATCTGTTTCATCGGTTAAACTGACCTCTGGGGTCGCCATCCGGTCAAACCAGTCCAGATCGCGCACCGTGATCGCCCCTGACAGAATGGTGCCAGCAACAACGGCCCAAATGATCGCCGCCGTCAGCGTCGTGATCCGCAGCTTGCGCCGCATATTCAAATTCGCAGGCGACGACCCATGCGTGCCCGGCACGATTTCGCCCTCTTCACCTTGGGTTCGCAGCCCAAGTGGCAGAATGATCAAAAAGCTCATGAACCAAATCACGGCGAATAAAACGATGGCAGAGGTAATGCCCATGAAACGATCTTTCTTTGGTTGTCAAATATCCCCGCCGGAAGCCCAGCGGGTTTGCATGCGATTATACTTGTTCTAGTTCAACCAAACAGCCGTTAAAGTCCTTGGGGTGCAAAAACAGCACGGGTTTGCCATGGGCGCCGATTTTCGGCTCTCCTGTGCCCAGCACACGCGCCCCTTGATCCAGCAAACGATCACGCGCGACCAAGATGTCATCCACTTCGTAACAGATATGGTGAATGCCACCGGCGGGGTTTTTATCTAAGAACCCTTGGATCGGAGAGTTTTCGCCCAGCGGATACAACAATTCGATCTTTGTGTTCGGCAAGGTGATGAACACCACCGTGACGCCATGATCAGGTTCGTCTTGTGGCGCACCGACATCGGCCCCAAGCGTGTCGCGATACTGCGCGATGGCCGCATCGAGGTCAGGCACGGCGATGGCTACATGGTTCAGGCGTCCAATCATGGTCATGTCCTTTGGCTGTGTGGTGATCTTGTTATGGGGCGCAATAAACCGCGTTGCAACGGGCGGCCTTAACCGATCATTCACCTTGCGCTGTTTTGATGCACCCCAGCACTGGCTGAAGGGGAATGAAGAATGGACACTGTTGATGATTTTATGATGACTCGCCCACCCACAGCGCGCCGCCCCTTGCTGGGCCTGACAGTTTTGGTGGTCGAAGACAGCCGTTTCGCTTGTGAGGCGGTGCGTCTGCTGTGTTTGCGATCCGGCGCGCGGATCAGACGCGCCGACAGTTTGGAACATGCCAACAAACATCTTAGCGTTTATCGCCCTTCTGTGTTGATTGTGGATGTCGGGCTGCCTGATGGGTCGGGGATTGATTTGATCAAAACTTCCGCCACCGCCCCCACGCGCATCGACGTCATTTTGGGAACCAGCGGGGATGCGGATGTCGAAGCAGATGTGGCTGCGGCCGGTGCTGATGGTTTCATCGCCAAACCCATTGAAAGTCTAACGGCGTTTCAATCCGCGATCTTGACCCACCTGCCCCGTGACCGCCAGCCCCCCGGCCCCCGCCTGATCACAGACGAGGTGATCAACCCAGACATGATCGCCTATCACGATGATCTTAGCCATGTGGCGTCCGTGATCGAAGGTCATGATGGCGGCGACACGCTTGGTTACCTGACACAGTTTTTAGGCGGTGTGGCACGGTCAGTTGCGGATCGTGATTTGGATCAGGCCGCCAGCCGGTTGGCCGAAAAACATGCGTCGGGGCGTAGCACGCCAGATGATCTGATTGCCCTTGGCGCGTTGGTGCAGTCGCGACTGGCCGCCGTCGGGCCGCTTTAACCCACGATGCGTGGATTGGTCCCCATATCAAGACCAGGGAAAATCGCGGTTTCAATGGCGCGGCGTTTCACCCCCATTAGACTGTGCATCACCCAAGCCGGATAGGCCCGCACATCGCGTGTTGGTAGAAGGTCGCGGCGGTTGTACAAATCGGCCTCTGCCAATCCGGGCCAGTCGCCCAAAATGCGCCCACCGTTCAACGCCCCGCCTGCGTAGATCATCGCCCCGCCTGTGCCGTGATCTGTCCCTTGCGTGCCATTCTCTGCTGCAGTCCGGCCAAATTCCGTCAGGCAAAGCACCGCCGTGTTGTCCCAGACCGGTCCAAGGCCCGCACGCAATGTCAGGATGGTATCACTGAGCCTGCCAAGCGCATTTCGCAATCCGCCTTTTTGGTTCAAATGGGTGTCCCAGCCGGTGACAGAAAAGCTGGCGATCCGTGTGTCTTCGCGCAGACGTGCGGCGGCGAATTCAGCCAGCTTCACATGTTCGGCAGAACTGCGCACAGCCGCCATCATCGGGTCGGCCATCATTTCATCATTGGCCGCAGCGCCCATCTGGGCTGCCATTTCCACCGATTGGGCAATGCGCATGGCATCGGCTGACGCCGATTGAAACAGCGGATCATCCGCATGGATCAACGACAATAGGCGTTCGGCTTGCGGCGAGAGCGACAGCTCTGCCTCTGGTGACCAACGCGCGGCGGGCGCATCCCCCGTCATGATCAAAGGTTGGTCCCGCCCGATCGCAAAGGCTGTTTCGCCTGTCACGCCCGGCACGGTTTGCAGCATACGGTTCAACCACCCATCGCGGATCGGTTCATTGTCGCCAATGCTGCCCGCTTCGAGAATGTCTTGCCCGTCGAAATGGCTGCGTTTGTCGCGATATGGCGTGGATACCGCATGCACCGCGCCCATTTCACCGCGATTCCAAAGCGGCATCAATGGCGACAGCGCGCTGTGCATCCCGAAAAATCCGGTCAGGTCCAGCGTGCCTTGGCGCAATGTCGGACGCAAAGCTGCATAATGCGGATCGCCCACAGGGCGGAAAACATCCAATCCGTCCATCGCCCCGCGCAAGATAATCACGACCAATCGCGTGTCCCATGGGGCCGCGGCCAAGGCAACTGGCGTGAACAAGGGGCTGGCCGCTGCCGAACACCCCAAGGCCGCAACACGCGTCAAAAACTGGCGACGTTCCATGGCTTAACTCCTTTGGAATGCGGGTGCGGACAGGACAAGCCCCACGCCCTCTTCGCGGATTTCGGCAGCACTGGCGGCAAAGATGACGTCTTGTGTCGCGAGGGCGCCCAAGGCCGTTTGCACAAAGTCGCGCGGATCTGGCACGCCGCCTTGTAGCAATCGCCGCGGCGCCTGCATGGCCCATGTGATCCGTCCGGCCATACCTTGGGGGCTGATCCAAGTTTCGCTGATTTCGGGCCAACCGTCAGGGCCCGCGGGGCGTTCCCATGGTTGGCCCATCACCCGCAAGGGGCGCACGATTGTGTTGCGGATCATCGGATCGGTGAGCGCGACCACCTCACTGCTGGTCATCCCAAGCGCGCGCAATCCAGAGGTGATAAAACGAAACGGTGTTTTGATCTTTCGCAATGGCATGTCCCATGCGGTTGGATGGTCCAACATCGCGCTGTAGACAGCCAGCAGATCACCGCCACTGCGTTGGAACACCGCCGCCATTGCATCGACCATCGCGGCGGGCGGATCGTCGGCGATGAAATCTTGGGCAAGCTTGAACGCAATATGGCGGGCAGTTTGCGGATGATCCGCGATGTCATCAATCGCCGTCAAAATATTGGCCAGGCTGTCGACCCGATCATAGGTCACGCCCAACACCGTTTCCGCACCGGGTTCGGCCATGCGTTTGTGGAAAAAGAACCCCTGTTTGGTCGTGTAGGTCGAACCGGTCAGCAATTCGGCAAGCTGGCGCACATCCGATTGCGCATAGGGCCCGCCCGCCCCAAGCGTATGAAGTTCCAGCAATTCGCGTGCCAAGTTTTCGTTGATGCCGCGCCTGCGCCGCTGCCCGACCACACTGTTCGGGCCCGCAGATTGCGCCTGTTGGAGATAGAGCAGCATCATCGGGTGGATCACAACGGCGCGCAGCATGTCGCGGAAATTGCCGTCCAGATGCGGCACAATCGCGTCTTCGACAAAGGGCGTGACCAGATGGGTTTGCGTGCTATTGCGCAGCTTGACCGTGAAATGATCTGCCCAAAAGCTGGCCAATCGCGCCTAGAACCCTAATGGGCCCGCAATGTGACGGGCCATTGTCGCCTGCAATGCATCATTATGGGCGATGTTGGCGGCGGTGCGGACGTCGCGGTAGGCTTGTTTCGCGCGTGCTTCGTCGTCGGTGCCTTCGGCCTTGCGCAGCGCGCTGCCTGCAATTTGGAAATCGCGGATTGTCGGGCGGGCTTCGTCAAACCCCGGGATATCGAAACCAAAGGGCCGCTGCACATCAGCCAAAACAGCCCCAACATCCTGTGGCAGATCATGGCGCGGGGACAACCCGCTGCCCAAGCGAACCGCAGCAAGGGTGGGATCAAACGCCATCAGAAAGATACCTGAAACAAAACATGCCCCCAACATAGGTCAGGGGCATGCAAATTGCGTGGAAAATCATGCGCAGCGCGCTGAATTTCGCCTATTTGTTTTCTTGTGGGATCACGCGCAGGTTCAATTCGCGCAGCTGCTCGTTTTGCGGCTGGTTTGGTGCACCCATCATCACGTCTTCGGCGCGCTGGTTCATTGGGAACATCATAACGTCGCGCAGGTTGTCCGCGTCAGCCAGCAGCATAACGATGCGGTCCACACCAGCGGCGCAACCACCGTGTGGCGGGGCGCCGTATTGGAACGCGTTGACCATACCGCCGAAACGCTTTTCAACTTCGTCAGCGCCGTAGCCTGCGATTTCAAACGCTTTGAACATGATCTCTGGCTTGTGGTTCCGGATCGCGCCGGACACGAGTTCATAGCCGTTACATGCAAGGTCATATTGGTAGCCAAGCACGTCCTCTGGGTCGCCATTCAGCGCATCCATGCCGCCTTGTGGCATAGAGAACGGGTTGTGTTCAAAGTCGACTTTGCCGGTTTCTTCGTCACGCTCGTAGATTGGGAAATCGACGATCCACGCGAATGCGAAGCGGTTCAGGTCGGTCAGGCCAAGCTCTTTGCCGATCACATCACGGGCCTTGCCAGCAACGGCTTCGAACGCCTTTGGCTTGCCGCCAAGGAAGAATGCCGCGTCGCCGACGTTCAGGCCAAGCTGCTGACGAATTGCTTCGGTCCGCTCTGGGCCGATGTTTTTCGCGAGTGGTCCTGCTGCTTCCATGCCGCCCTCGACTTCGCCAGCTTTTAGCTTGGCTTGGGCTTCTTTGACAGTGATGCCCAGCTCTTGGGCCACGGAATCTGCGGTTTTGTCGCGCCAGAAGATATAGCCCATGCCAGGCAGACCTTCTTTTTGCGCGAAGACGTTCATGCGGTCACAGAATTTGCGGCCACCGCCGGTTGGGGCAGGAATGGCGCGGACTTCGGTGCCGTCTTGTTCCAGCAGTTTGGCAAAGATCGCAAAGCCGGACCCTTTAAAATGCTCGGACACGTCCTGCATCTTGATCGGGTTACGCAAGTCGGGCTTGTCGGTGCCATAGAGTTTCGCGGCATCACGGTAGCTGATCTGCTCCCATGTTTGGTCAACAGCGCGGCCGTTGCCGAATTCCTCGAAGATGCCGCCGATGACAGGCTGGATCGTGTCGAACACGTCTTGTTGTTCGACAAACGACATTTCCAGATCGAGCTGGTAAAAATCGGTTGGGGAACGGTCAGCGCGCGGGTCTTCGTCGCGGAAACACGGCGCGATTTGGAAGTATTTGTCGTAGCCAGACACCATGATCAGCTGTTTGAACTGCTGTGGCGCCTGTGGCAGCGCGTAGAATTTGCCCGGGTGCAAACGGGATGGGATCAAGAAGTCGCGCGCACCTTCTGGGGACGACGACGTGATGATCGGGGTCTGGTATTCGCGGAAACCTTTGTCCCACATGCGTTTACGCATGGATGCCACCACGTCAGAGCGCAGCTTCATGTTGTCTTGCATCTTTTCACGACGCAGATCGAGGTAGCGGTATTTCAGGCGCGTTTCTTCTGGGTATTCTTGGTCACCGAACACCTGCAATGGCAGTTCCTTGGCCGCACCAAGCACCTCGATGGAGCGCACGAAAACTTCAACTTCGCCAGTTGGCAGTTTCGGGTTCACCAGTTCGGGGTCACGCGCCTTCACTTCACCATCGATGCGGATACACCATTCGGAACGGACCTTTTCAACGTCGGCAAAGGCCGCGGAATCAGGATCGCAAAGGACTTGGGTGATGCCGTAATGGTCGCGCAGGTCGATGAACAAAATGCCACCGTGGTCACGAACGCGATTGACCCAGCCAGACAAGCGAACGGTGTCGCCTACATTGGCGGCGGTCAGGTCGGCACAGGAATGGGAACGGTATGCGTGCATTATAAGGTCCTCAAAGGGTAAAACGGTCCCTGCGGATACACCGTGTTGCGCCCATGAAGTCAAGATGCGAGCGTGTGATCGGGCGCAAACAATGCGCCCGATTGCGTATAATCAGCCCAAAAGTTGCAAACGACGGTAATGATGACCAATCCGGCCAGCCAATAGCCGATGTGCATCAGGCCGACAGATGCCGATTTGCCTGCGAACAAACCGCCTGACGTATTCAGCACCCCATAGGCCAAAATCGCGAGGATTGCGGTGGGGATCGACACGGAAGTGACGAAAATCGCAGCCAGTAGCAGCCCCACAGTGTTCAGCCCCATTGCAAGCGCGGGAAACTCGTCCGGTGCTTCTGCAGAGACGCCCGCGCCTTCGGCCCAAATCTTGCCTGTTGGGAATTTGGGATTATACCAAATCGCGCCCAGCCCCCTGCAAAGAATCGTCGATACGGTCACTGTCAGCCAGCTGATGTTTGCCAAAATTTCGCGCATCTTCTCTCTCCCTTATATTCAGTTGATGGGTCCCAACATAATCCAATTCGCGATCTGACCTAGAAAATTCTATTTTTGCCCAAGGATTGCGGTGATTTTTCCCTGCACAACCCCTTGCACCCGTACGCCCGACAACTATAACGCAGGTCAATTTGCACGCACACAGATAGGGGCCCTGCCATGCCAAAACGTGATGATATCAAGTCGATCATGATTATCGGTGCGGGGCCTATTATTATTGGCCAAGCCTGCGAGTTTGACTATTCCGGCGCACAAGCCTGTAAAGCCCTGCGCGAAGAAGGCTACCGCGTCATTCTGGTCAACTCCAACCCCGCGACGATCATGACCGATCCGGGGCTGGCAGACGCCACATATATCGAGCCGATCACCCCTGAAGTTGTCGCCAAGATCATCGAAAAAGAACGCCCAGATGCGTTGCTGCCAACCATGGGCGGTCAGACAGGTCTGAACACGTCGCTGGCGCTGGACGACATGGGTATCTTGGAGAAATTCAACGTCGAGATGATCGGTGCAAAGCGCGAAGCCATTGAAATGGCAGAAGATCGCAAGCTTTTCCGTGAAGCGATGGATCGTTTGGGCATCGAAAACCCGAAGGCCACAATCGTAACGGCCCCAACCAAAGACGCAAAAGCAGTGCGCGTCACAGACAAGTTCGACATCAAAGCGGGTCTTGAACTGGCCATCGACGCGCTGGAAGAAATCGGTCTGCCTGCGATCATCCGTCCTGCGTTCACCATGGGCGGCACAGGCGGCGGCGTGGCGTATAACCGCGAAGAATACGAACACTTCTGCCGCACGGGTATGGAAGCATCCCCAATGGCCCAAATCTTGGTCGATCAGTCCCTTTTGGGCTGGAAAGAATTCGAGATGGAAGTCGTGCGCGACAAGGCCGATAACGCCATCATCGTCTGCGCGATTGAGAACGTCGATCCGATGGGCGTGCACACGGGCGATTCGATCACCGTGGCCCCTGCCCTGACCCTGACCGACAAAGAATATCAGGTCATGCGCACCCATTCGATCAATGTTCTGCGCGAAATCGGCGTCGAAACTGGCGGGTCCAACGTGCAATGGGCCGTGAACCCTGCTGACGGTCGCATGGTTGTTATTGAAATGAACCCGCGCGTGTCGCGCTCTTCCGCGTTGGCATCCAAGGCCACAGGTTTCCCGATTGCGAAAATCGCGGCAAAGCTGGCGGTGGGTTATACACTAGACGAATTGGACAACGACATCACGGGCGTCACGCCTGCGTCGTTTGAACCAACAATCGACTATGTCGTCACGAAAATCCCACGCTTTGCATTCGAGAAATTCGAAGGCTCTGAGCCATACCTGACCACTGCGATGAAATCCGTGGGCGAGGCGATGGCAATTGGCCGCACGTTCCACGAATCCATGCAAAAGGCATTGGCGTCGATGGAAACTGGCCTGACCGGTTTTGACGAGATCGACATTCCAGGCGCGCCTGCTGTGCCTGCGATCACCAAAGAATTGGCCAAGCAAACGCCTGACCGTATTCGCGTGATCGCCCAAGCCATGCGCCACGGCATGTCCAACGACAACATCCATGCGGTGACGAAATTCGACCCGTGGTTCCTTGACCGTATACGCGAGATCATCGACGCAGAGGCCGTTGTGGTCAAAGATGGCTTGCCAGTGACCGAGCACGGTTTGCGTAAGCTGAAAATGATGGGCTTCACCGATGCGCGTCTGGCCAAGCTGACAGGTCGCGAAGAAGACAACGTGCGCCGTGCGCGTACCAACCTTGGTGTTGTCGCATCGTTCAAACGCATCGACACCTGTGCCGCCGAGTTTGAGGCGCAGACACCTTATATGTATTCCACCTATGAGGCCCCGATGATGGGCGAGGTCGAATGCGAAGCCCGCCCAAGCGACCGCAAAAAGGTTGTGATCTTGGGCGGCGGTCCGAACCGCATTGGTCAAGGGATCGAATTTGACTACTGCTGCTGCCACGCCTGTTACGCGCTGACAGATCAGGGTTACGAGACGATCATGATCAACTGTAACCCCGAAACAGTGTCCACCGATTATGACACATCGGATCGTCTGTATTTCGAACCGCTGACGTTTGAACACGTCATGGAAATCCTGCGGGTTGAGCAGGAAAACGGCACATTGCACGGCGTTGTTGTGCAGTTCGGCGGCCAAACCCCGTTGAAACTGGCCAATGCGCTGGAAGAAGCAGGCATTCCGATCCTTGGCACGTCCCCTGACGCGATTGATCTGGCCGAAGACCGCGAGCGTTTCCAAGACCTCGTGAACCGTCTTGGCCTGAAACAGCCGGTCAATGGTATCGCGTCCACAGACGAACAAGCGTTCAAAATCGCCGCAGACATCGGCTTCCCGCTGGTGATCCGCCCTTCTTACGTCTTGGGTGGTCGTGCGATGGAAATCGTGCGCGATCAGGCACAATTGGAACGCTATATCGCAGAGGCCGTTGTCGTATCTGGTGACAGCCCCGTATTGCTCGACAGCTATCTGTCCGGCGCGGTCGAGGTCGACGTGGATTGCTTGTCTGACGGCAAAAACACCCATGTCGCAGGCATCATGCAGCATATTGAGGAAGCTGGTGTCCATTCGGGCGACAGTGCTTGTTCCTTGCCGCCCTATTCCTTGTCCGCCGCCATGATCGCAGAAATCCGCAAACAGACAGAGGCACTTGCATCGGCGCTGAACGTCGTGGGCCTGATGAACATCCAGTTCGCAGTGAAGGACGAAGAAGTTTACTTGATCGAAGTGAACCCACGCGCATCCCGCACCGTGCCATTCGTGGCCAAGGCAACGGATTCTGCCATCGCATCCATCGCAGCGCGCCTGATGGCGGGCGAGCCGTTGACCAACTTCCCACTGCGCGAGGCCTATGCCCCCGCCAGCGACCCGATGGACGTCATGCCGCTTGGCGACCCGTTCACATTGGCCGATCCGAACACCCCGTGGTTCAGCGTGAAAGAGGCAGTCTTGCCGTTCAACCGCTTCCCTGGTGTCGACACGATCCTTGGGCCAGAAATGCGCTCTACCGGTGAGGTCATGGGCTGGGCACGTTCCTTCCCGCGCGCGTTCTACAAGGCGCAATTGGGTGCGGGCACGTTCCTGCCAACCGAAGGCAAGGTGTTCTTGTCCATCCGCGACGCTGACAAAACGCCAGCGATGAAACAGGCGGCCCAGTCGCTTGTTGATCTTGGGTTTGAATTGATTGCAACACGCGGCACGGCCAAATTCTTGTCGGATGCAGGCATGACAGCCGAGCATGTGAACAAGGATTATGAAGGTGGCCTGACCATCGTTGACCGTTTGAAAGACGGCCATGTCGCGCTGGTGTTCAACACCACAGAAGGCGCAGCAGCGGTCGAGGATTCACGGTCCATGCGGGCAGTGACCTTGAACGACAAGATACCCTACTACACCACCGCTGCCGCCGCCCAAGCCGCCGTGATGGCGATGGTGGACCGCGCGGAAAGCGAGATGAAAGTGCGCTCGCTTCAGGGCTAAACCAAAACACTGTGTCCGGATTAACGTCCGGTCACAGTGGACTTCTCCCACTGGTTGACCCTAGGTTCTAGGACGCAATCGAAGGGGATAGCCATGCACAACGTCGCGATCACAGGCACCGGTGTTTTCACGCCAGAAGCCGTTATCACCAATGACGAACTTGTCGTGGCCTTCAATGCCTATGCGGACCTGTTCAACGCCGAAAACGCAGATGCGATTGCGGCGGGCACGGTTGATGCGAAACCCCATTCGTCTGCCGATTTCATCTTTGCCGCAAGCGGGATTCAGCAGCGTTATGTGCTGGACCGCGACGGGGTATTGGACCCTGCCCGCATGTTCCCAAGCCTGCCCGCCCGCCCCGATGATGCCCCCGGTTACATGGCAGAGATTGGTGTGGATGCGGCGAATAAGGCGCTGGCAGCCGCTGGCTTGCAAGCATCCGACATTGATCTGGTGATCTGTGCCGCGTCCAACATGGAACGCGCTTACCCTGCCGTTGCCGTCGAAATCCAAAAGCTGATCGGCGCAGGTGGCTTTGCGTTTGACATGAATGTCGCCTGTTCGTCCGCCACCTTTGGCATTCAAACAGCGGCTGACATGATCCGGTCTGGATCGATCCGCCGCGCGATCATGGTGAACCCTGAAATCTGTTCCGCCCATCTGGAATGGCGTGACCGCGATTGCCACTTCATCTTTGGCGACGTGGCAACAGCCACCATTCTGGAACGCGACGAGGACCTGACAGCCCCCCATTTCAAAGTGAAATCAACACGCTGCGCCACACAGTTTTCCAACAACATCCGCAACAACAACGGCTATTTGCGCCGCACCCATGACGCCATGGAAGACCGCCGCGACATGCAGTTCATGCAAAACGGGCGCAAAGTGTTCAAAGAAGTACTGCCCATGGTCAGCAAACACATCGCCGATCATATGTCCGACACAGGCGTACAAGCCGATGATCTGAAACGGCTTTGGCTACATCAGGCCAATAAGACCATGAACGACTACATCGGGAAAAAGGTGCTGGGCCGTGTGCCAGAGGCGGGCGAACAACCCAATATCCTGCAAGATTATGCCAATACGTCCAGTGCAGGCAGCATCATCGCATTTTCGCAAAACTCCGCCGATATGGCAGTCGGCGATACGGGCCTGATCTGTTCGTTCGGTGCAGGGTATTCGGTGGGTTCTGTGATCGTCGAACGGGCGTAGGATGCGTTTTAACGCATCTACTTTTTATTCACACGCGCATGCACAGCTTCGAGGGTCTCGACCCGTTCGGAATAGCGGTCAGTCAGATGTGGTCGCCCGCGGGTCATCACAGTAAACCGCGCCAGTTCTTCCATCACGTCGACGATCCGGTTGTACAGCGGACCCGCGTTCATCCGCCCTTTTTCAAACTCGCCCCATGCTTTTGGCACAGACGATTGGTTCGGGATCGTGACCATGCGCATCCAGCGGCCCAGAATGCGCATCTGATTGACCGCGTTAAACGACTGCGACCCACCACACACCTGCATCAAGGCCAGCGTTTTGCCTTGGGTTGGTCGAATGCCACCAATCGGTGCCAATGGGATCCAGTCGATTTGGGTTTTCATAATGCCAGTCATGGCGCCGTGACGTTCAGGGCTGGACCAGACCATGCCTTCGGACCACATCACCAATTCGCGTAGTTCAGCGACCTTGTCGTGTTTTTCATCTGCGTCATCAGGCAATGGCAGCCCGCTGGGGTCAAACATCCGCGTTTCGCAGCCCAAGGCACGCAAAACACGCGCACCTTCCATGGCAGCAAGCCGCGAATAGCTCACATCGCGGAGCGAGCCATAGAGCAGCAAAATACGTGGCGGATGCCCATCATCATCGGGACCGCGCAGCGCATCCCAATCCAGCGGCTGCAATGCCTCTGGTGTAATATGCGGCAGGTCAGACAGATCCATTGATTTGGCCTATTGGCCTTCTTCCAAATGCAGTTTCATGTCGATCAGCACCTTTTGCAGGGCCGTCGTTTCACGCAACAAACGTTTTGCTTCATTCATGGAAATCACACCATCCTCTATGGATTGGTTGTATTCCCCCATCAACATCGCGAATCGCTGGCTCAGCTTAATGACATCAGAATTGATCCCGCCATCGGAATTGTTCCGGCCTTGGTCATAGGACAATGTAATACCGAGCATTTCAGCCAAGGCCGATGTGATGTGCGGACAAGACGATGCCGCCTCCAGCGCCGCAACAGCATCTACGGGCATAAAGCGGTCAGAATGCTCGTCAGCGTCAGAATAGTAGCGGCCAAGCGTCGCTTTTGACTTACCAGTCAATTCGCAAGCCGCTTCAATACCAACATCTTTCACCAATGCTTCGGTGTGCTTTTTCAAATAACTACCGTAACCGGCCATCACAAAGTCCACTTGGTTATCGCTACGCCACAACGCGGGGAAAACGATCTTCGCTTTCCCATTAATCTGAATAGACAATATTGTCATGTTCGAAATCAAGGAACCCTCGGGCTTTTATTAGTATGGTGCCAACCAGCACCTTTTGGTTGTGTGTTTTGTTACCCTGCGTGCCCGTTTTTTTGGATCGAAGGTTCCAGCCGCCTACATTGGCGCCATGTAACGGCAAAACGGGGTGGTCTTGCAAAGGACCACCCCGCGACGTTAACAACACTTCATGGCAAAGCTCTACTTCAACTACTCCACCATGAACGCCGGTAAATCGACCGTGCTGCTCCAAGCCTCGCACAATTACATTGAGCGCGGGATGCAGACCTATTTGATGATCGCCAGCTTTGATGATCGCGCAGGCAAAGGGCGGATCGGCAGCAGGATTGGCATCGGCGCAGATGCCGATACCTTTGGCCAGGCCGACGACATCTATGCAAAAATCGAAGCCCGCTTGGACGCAGGTCCCTGTGCGTGCATTTTCATCGACGAAGCCCAGTTTCTGTCCGAAGACCAAGTCTGGCAGCTCGCGCGCGCCGTCGATGATCTCGGCGTGCCGATCATGTGCTTTGGCTTGCGCGTTGATTTTCGTGGCAAACTCTTTCCGGGCTCTGCTACGCTTTTGGCACTATCCGACGAAATGCGCGAAGTTCGCACCATCTGTCACTGCGGGAAAAAGGCGACAATGGTTGTCCGCAAAGCCCCTGACGGCACCGTCCTGACCGATGGCGCGCAGGTCGCTGTGGGCGGCAATGAAACTTATCTATCACTGTGCCGCCGTCATTGGCGCGAGGCCACGGGTAACTAGCTTCTTCTGGCCCAAAATACCTCGGGGGAGACCGCAGGTCGGGGGCAGCGCCCCTACACCACCTGCTGCGGCAATGGCCACCCAGCGTTCCACGCAATGATATTGTCCAGCGCCATTTGCCCCATGGCTTCGCGCACTTCCAGCGCGGCCGTGCCAAGGTGCGGCAACAAGACAGCGTTCTCTAACGCCCGCAGTGCCTCTGGCACAATCGGTTCTTGGGCGTAAACATCCAGACCTGCCGCTGCGATCCGCCGTTCCGATAGCGCCGCGATCAAGGCGCTTTCATCCACCACATCACCACGCGCCACGTTCACAAACACTGCATGCGGCGGCATTTGCGCAATCGCTTGGGCGTCAATTAATGCGCGTGTTTCGGCCCCGCCTGGCACCGTCACGACAACAATGTCGGATTGTGCCATCAACGTCCCCAAATCATCGACCTGTCTGGCGGGCACTTTCACAGTCTTGCGCGACCGGTTGAAGTAAATCACAGGCATATCAAACCCATAGTGGCAACGTTTTGCCACGGCCTGCCCAATACGGCCCATTCCAACGATCCCGACACGTTTACCAGTCACATGCGTGCCCAGCATCTGTGTTGGTTGCCAACCATGCCAGTCACCTGCGCGCACCAGCCGTTCGCCTTCGCCGGCACGCCGGCAGGCCGCCAAGATCAGTGTCATAGCAATATCCGCCGTGGCATCGGTCACCACATCAGGCGTGTTCGACACCAGCACACCCGCAGTTTTTGCCGCGTCCACGTCGATATGGTTATAGCCCACACCAAAGTTCGCCAGAACACCACAGCGGATGTCGCCGGTAAAAGCATCTGCCGTAAACTGATCGCCCAAGGTCAATAGAATCGCGTCATAATTGGCCAAGGCATCCGCTGCTTCCACAGGGGTCATGCCCACCGCGCTATCGCGCAAAGTTACGTCAAATTGCGCCTGTGCGGCGGCAATGACAGTCTCTGGCAAGGCCCGTGTGATCAACAGTTTTTTCAATGCATCCGCCCTCCGTTTGGCACTGGCTGGTCGGGCGTTGCCAGAACGATTGCACCATTTTCATCGGGAAAGCCCAGCACCAAAACCTCTGACATGAACTTACCAATTTGGCGTGGTGGGAAATTCACAACGGCCATCACCTGCCGCCCAACCAAACTGTCGGGCGTGTAATGCACCGTGACCTGCGCAGAAGTCTTTTTCACCCCAATTTCGCCACCAAAATCAATCCACATTTTGATCGCGGGATTGCGTGCCTCTGGATAAGGCTGTGCATCAGTCACCGTGCCGACACGCACGTCGACAGCCATAAAATCATCAAAACCAATCTCAGCCACGGCCCAACTCCTTTGACCGATCTGTGGCCGCCTTCACGGCGCGGTTTAACAAGGCGGGAAACCCGTCCGTCTCGTCCATCAATACCTCTAGGGCGGCTTGCGTCGTGCCATTGGGCGAGGTCACATTGACCCGCAACTGGCTCGGGCTTTCATCGGCGGCCTCTGCCAAAGCACCGGCACCGGCCACTGTGGCGCGAGCAAGCTGCATGGCCATTTGTGCAGGCAAGCCTTGCGCCTCTCCGGCTGCGGCCAACGTTTCAATCATGTGAAACACATAGGCTGGCCCCGACCCCGACACGCCCGTCACAGCGTCAATTTGATCCTCAGTATCCAAACGCACAACCTGCCCCACGGCCGACAACAATGCATCAGCCAAAGCAACCTGCGCGTCCGTGGCATGATCATTCCCGATAATCGCCGTGATCCCGCGCCCAACCGCCGCAGGGGTATTCGGCATGGCCCGCACAATCGGGGTCCTCGGGCCCAACTCTGCCTCAAACCGTGCAATCGGGGTGCCTGCGGCAACGGACACAAACAGCGTCGTCCCATTGCCCAGCGCCTGCATCGTGGGCAATGCATCGCCCATCATCTGCGGTTTGACCGCGACCAAGGCGACGGCAGGATCGGCAGGCACGTCAACATTGATGTTCACCCCTGCCCCACGCAACCAATCAGACGGAAACGGATCTATCACAAACACCGATGACGCAGGCAGACCGCCATCCAACCAGCCGGCCAGCATGGCCGACCCCATCTTGCCACAGCCAAGCAACACAAGCCCGCGCGCTGCCACATCATCCATCGACATATTAATATTCTCCGCAATTTGGATCAAGCTTACCAAGCCATCAGCCAGACGCAACGCGCCTGCCTTTTTCCGGGCATAAATATGTCGGGGGTGCGGGGGCTGGCCCTCGCCCGTGGCGCCAAAGGCGCAACCTATGCGCGGCCGTATGCCCCACCAATGGCAACTTGCACCGCATCTGCTGGTGTCCGGTCCGCCCATGTCACCAATTGGATAGCCGGATAGTACTGTTCGCAACTGGCAACAGCCGCATTGATCATCGTATCAACCTGCTCTGATCCAGCGGCCTGTTCACCCGCCAAAACCAAACCATAGCGATAAACCATCATCTTCTGCTCTTCCCACCAAGTGAACGATCCAGCCCAACAACGATCATTGATCGTATTCAGCGCCTCATAAAGCGCGCCCATCCGGTGCGCCGGTGGTTCCATTTCGAAAGTGCAAATCAACCGCAGCGTTTCATCTACCGACGACCACGCCAACGTGATTGCGTAATTGCGCCATTGCCCTTCTACGGACATCGCAATTTGATCGTCATGAATGCGGTCAAATTCCCACGCGTGATGCGCGGCGATATGTTCGACCAAATCAATCGGATGCAGGTCATCTGCATCAAAATATTCTGTCGCTAGTGCCATCTGCTCGGCCTCATTTTGTTGGCCCTGCTTTGCGCATTGGGCTATGAGGCACCCCTAATAACAGTATCGTTCCCGTTTCGCCCCTACTGCATATGGTGGCCGCTTCACCCCCTGCCTGTAAAGCCATTTCTTGGGGATAAGTCGATGTTTACGCAAATTTCATGTGGATAAGACAGGGATTGTGATTCGACCTTCGTCCCCGAATGACGGCGCCAATCAAGGAGACGGAGATGAACACCACAAGAAAATCCCCACCAAGGGTGGCGACATTGTTGATGTAGAACCGCGTGGCTCGCTGGTGAGGGATCAAGGCGATCCGCGCATTGGCGGACCAAGGCCGTAGCGCTGAATATTCATGGCACATTTGGCGACGCTTGCCTGAATTAGCGTCGCGCCCGTGCGGGGCTTGGGGCGCTGCCCCGCGGGACAAGCCCGAACCCCGACATATTTAGGCTTCGGAAAAAGCTGTTACTTCTTTTTCTTGGTTTCCAGCGCTTCGATGCGCGCCAAAAGGGATGCGTTTTCTTCGCGGGCTTTTTGGGCCATCGCGCGCACGGCGTCGAATTCTTCGCGTGTTACGAAATCGCGGTCCGCCAGCCAGCGATCCATCATGCCGTTCATGGCAGTGCCTGCTTCGTCTTTGGCGCCTTGGGCCACGCCCATCGCATTGGTCATCAGGGACGAAATATCGTCGAGAATTTTATTTCTGGTCTGCATTGCAGTCTCCAATCCTGTGTCTGACCTTTATATGGGGTGCATGGGGCCGCGCTGCAAGCTGTTGACTTCCGCCGCGTGCTGGCAAAAGTAGCGTGCATGTTTGCCGCAATCCCTTTCCCCGACATCTCGCCAGAGATATTTGCCATTGATCTGTTTGGTTTCAACTTTGCCCTGCGCTGGTATGCGCTGGCCTATATTGTTGGGATTGGACTGGGCTATCAGGTGCTTAAAGCCGCTTTAAATCGCCCGCAGATTTGGGCCGATAGCGCGCCGATGGTCCCTGCAAAGCTTGAGGATTTACTCACTTACATCGTCATCGGCGTGATTGCTGGTGGGCGGTTGGGATATGTCCTGTTTTATCAACCCGCCTATTACCTGTCCCATCCGATTGAGATCCCGATGATCTGGACCGGCGGCATGTCGTTTCATGGCGGGTTCTTGGGTGTGGTTGTTGCCGTTTGGCTGTTCAGCAGGCGGCAAAATGTCGCCCTGCCCGCGTTGGCAGATGGGATCGCATTGGCGGCCCCCGTGGCAATTATGCTCGTGCGGCTGGCCAATTTTATCAATGCAGAGCTGTGGGGGCGCCAGACCGATGTGCCGTGGGGCGTGATTTTCCCGACCCAAGCCGCGCAAAGCTGTGCGACAGCCGAAGGGTTATGCGCCCGCCATCCATCGCAACTGTATGAGGCGGGGTTAGAGGGGCTTGTGCTAGGGCTAATCCTTGCGCTGCTTGCGTTCCGTTTTGGCGGGTTGAAGAAACGGTGGCTGTTGTCGGGTGTGTTTTTCGCGGGCTACGGCATTGCGCGTTTCTTAGTCGAATTCGTGCGCCAACCTGATGCGCAGTTCGTGACCGACGGCAATCCGCTGGGTCTTGCGTTCCACGTTGACGGCTGGGGCCTGACCATGGGACAGACGCTGACCTTGCCGATGATCATTGTTGGGCTGATTGTCGTTTGGCGGGCCGCACGGCGATGACGGCGCTGGCGGACCTACTGACGGCGCGGATCACGGCGACGGGACCGATCACGCTGGCCGATTATATGGCTGAATGCCTGCTGCACCCTGTGTATGGTTACTATACAACCCGCGATCCGCTCGGCGTGGCGGGGGATTTCACCACTGCGCCAGAGATCAGCCAGATGTTTGGCGAATTGATCGGATTGTCATTGGCGCAAAGCTGGCTGGACCAAGGCGCGCCAACTGCGTTCACATTGGCAGAGCTGGGACCGGGGCGCGGTACGTTGATGTCCGATGTCATGCGCGCCACACGCGCAGTGCCAGGGTTCCATGATGCGGCAACGTTGCATTTCATCGAGGCATCGCCCAGCTTACGCGCCAAACAAGCCGCATTGGTGCCCGATGCGGTTTGGCATGACGATGTGGGCAGCCTGCCTGATGCGCCGCTGTTCCTGATCGCCAACGAGTTCTTTGACGCCTTGCCGATCCGCCAATTCACACGCGATGCGGATGGGTGGCGTGAACATATGGTCGGGCTGACCGATGGCGCGCTTGCGCTGGGCCTGTCGCAACCTGCCCCGATTGAAGCGTTAGAACATCGCTTGGATGACACGCCGATTGGCGCTGTCGTCGAGATTTGCCCTGCCCTGCCCGCGATCACGGGAGTGATTGCCGATGTCATCGAATGCCACGGCGGCGGCGCGCTGATTATCGACTATGGTGATTGGCAGTCGAAGGGTGACACGTTTCAGGCATTGGCAAACCATAAAATGGTGGACCCGTTCACCGCCCCTGGTCAGGCTGATTTGACAGCGCATGTCGATTTCGCGGCCATTGCAAAAGCTGCAAAGACCCATAGCGCCATGACACCGCAGGGCGTATTCCTTGAACGGCTTGGAATCACTGCGCGGGCGCAACGGCTGGCGCAGACCTTGACGGGTGACGCGTTGACCAGCCACATTGCGGCGCATAGACGGTTAACCCATCCCGACGAAATGGGTGCGTTATTTAAGGTCATCGGCCTTTACCCCAGCACCCAGAACCCACCAGCAGGATTAGAGCCATGAGCCTTGATATCATCACCGACGATTTACTGGATGGCGTGACCCACGGGTTTTTCGGGCGCAAAGGTGGGGTATCTTCCGGGGTTTTTGCGGGATTGAACTGCGGCTTTGGCAGCACCGACCAGCATGACATCGTGGCGACCAACCGTGCCCGCGTGGCACAGGCCATGGGCGGCAGTGCTGATGACATGGTGGGCGTGCATCAATGCCATTCGGCGGATGTGGTCAGTGTGAACGCCCCCACAGCCGATAAACCAAAGGCCGACGGATTGGTCACAGCGACCCGCGGGATCACATTGTCGGTGCTGACAGCAGACTGCCAGCCGGTGTTGTTTGCGGATAAAGATGCTGGTGTCATCGGCGCGGCCCATGCTGGATGGCAGGGCGCATTGCACGGTGTGATGGACAATACGATCACCAAAATGGTGGCGCTTGGCGCTGCACGCGACAACATTGTCGCGGTGATTGGACCGTCGATCAGCCAACGCGCCTATGAGGTCGGGCCAGAGTTCGCCGAACAATTCATCGACGAAGATGCTGCAAACGCGCGGTTCTTTGCCAATCGCAATGGCGACCGGATGTTGTTTGATCTTACAGGCTTTGGTCTTGCCCGTTTGCGGGCCGCGGGGATCAAAGACGCCAACTGGACGCGGCACTGTACATATAGTGATCCAGACCGATTCTATTCCTATCGGCGCAGCGTGCATCAAAAAGAGGCCGACTATGGGCGCCAGATTGCGGCCATCCGCCTGTGATCTGGGCAATAATGGGGCATCCGATTGCCCCATTTGACGAAATAATCCCACCTAATACACCCTGATTGTGCACACGGCTGCGCGATACCCCCTATTTCATTGACCGACAGCGGCATTTGGAAATTGGGCAAAACTTCTGGTGCATTTCTTCAATAAAATTTTTCCACGCCCAATTCTTGCCCCCCTCACCCAGCAATATGATCTCAACGCCGCAAAAAACGTGGCATCACATTTTACCCGAGGAGAGCAGTTATGGGTTCGAGCAAACGTTGGATCAACAAGACAATAGACGCAGCAAATGACTGCGACGTGAAAATGCCATGGGAACGTGGTGGGCAGCGCCAAGCCATGATCGCACGCCGGTTGGAACAGTCCGATCATCAAGCCAAGGTGACACTGCCGCCGATGCCAGCATTTATGACAGCCGCAATCTCTGCGTAAACGATATTCCGGCCAATTAGCCGACCTCCCAAGAGCGCTGAAAGCCGTGTGGTCCTCCCTCCACACGGTTTTTTGCTGTCTTGAGACAATTGATTCTCGGAAGATTCGGCTCAAATGTGGCAGCCGAGATCACGGATTGTGAACAATCCTGTCCAGTTTGGCGTGATTGATGCGCCAAACTGACCCTAATGCGAAAAATTTTGACCCGTGAACACCTTTGCGTCACATTCAGTCTCAACAGCAATCATCTCCTCAGATGTTGTCGGTGGGGCCGACAGATGATGTGACAAACCAAACGGTGCGACGCATGAACAAGACCCTACAAGCCACTGCTGGCCTCGCAGTGGACCCTTATACCTCTCTGGCCCATTCGGGTCAGATCGCTAGTCCAAGTGGGCGACCTTCGCGCGTTAAGCCTCTAATGCGCAGATATGAAGTCGCCCACTTGACACCCTCTCTAGAAATTGAAGAATTTTCGCGCATGGCACCCGCATTGCCTGCGTTTGAAAATGCATTTGCGGCCTTTGGGCGCGGTGCAATCGTGCGGACCGAAACCGGCCCTATGGCCGTCGAAGACTTGCTGCCTGGCGATCGTGTGATGACATCTAATCACGGATTTCAAACACTGCTGTGGTTTGGCAAGATTTCAATCGTGCCCAACCAGACCGAATTGCGCCCAGAAATGAGCACGATGACCCGCATTACAGCAGATTCATTGGGTCTTGGACGGCCCAGCGTTGATCTGATTTTGGGACCGTCGGCACGGATGCATTACCATTCACCTGCGTTGCAACAAATGACCGGTACGACATCGGCATTGGTGCCTGTGCGCGACTTTATTGACGGCGACCAAATGATCGAACTTCGTCCAGCGACAGCAGTGCAAGCCTATCACCTGGGGTTTGCCCATCATACTTGTGTGAATGTGAACGGGATAGAGATCGAAACGCTCCATCCTGGCCCTGCGCATAGTGTGGGTATTGGCACGGCGATGATGCCGCATTTCATGGCTCTATTTCCCCATGTCAGCCACTTAATTAGCTTTGGTCCGCTGATGGCGCCACGTTTGCGCAAGGCTGATTTGGATCTCGTTGTCGCGGCCTAAGGCACAGCCCTGACTCACGGATTTTGCGCCAGACGCGCCTCGAGCACGTCAAACGGTACACCGGGATCGTCTTTTGCGCCGCGGATCACCAGTGAGGTTTTCACGCTGGCGACATTATCTGCGCTTGTCAGGTCTTCGGTGAGGAACCGTTGGAATGTGCGTAGATCAGGGGCCACGCATTTCAGCACAAAATCAACCTCGCCGTTCAGCATATGGCATTCACGCACCAGCGGCCAATTCTGGCATTTGTCTTCGAACGCCGACAAATCCACCTCGGCCTGACTGACCAAACCGACCATGGCGAAAACTTGGACTTCGAACCCAAGCTCACGTGCGTCGACATCGGCGTGATAGCCACGGATGAAACCCTGCTCTTCCAATGTGCGCACGCGGCGCAAACACGGTGGCGCAGAAATGCCCACGCGCTTGGCCAATTCAACATTGGTCATGCGTCCATCGGCCTGCAATTCGGCCAGAATCATACGATCAATTTCATCAAGCTTGCTGCCAGGCATTGCGGTATCCTTCATTGTATTTACCAAATACTACGACTTTGGCGGCCGCCGCGCAATAATGTTTCACATCTGCGCAACATAATTCGGCGATCCAGCGCCACATCATCGGGGTTTCAACCGCCGCTGGGCGCAGTTATATCAGTCGCAACTAGTCACCAAAGGATTCCGCCCATGACCACCACGCGCCACACCAAAGTTCTGATCATCGGTTCCGGTCCTGCGGGTTACACCGCGGGCGTTTACGCGTCGCGCGCCATGTTGGAACCCATTCTGGTGCAGGGCATCGAACCGGGCGGGCAGCTGACCACCACAACAGAAGTTGAAAACTGGCCCGGCGACACCGAAGTCCAAGGCCCAGACCTGATGGTTCGCATGGAAGCTCACGCCCGTGCGATGGGTTGCGAAATCATTGGCGATATCATTTCGTCACTCGACCTGTCCAAACGCCCGTTCACCGCACAATCTGACAGCGGAACGGTTTATACCGCCGATGCAGTGATCCTTTGCACAGGTGCCCGCGCCAAATGGCTGGGCCTGCCGTCCGAGGAAAAATTCAAAGGCTTCGGCGTTTCAGCCTGTGCCACATGTGACGGCTTCTTTTACCGCGGTCAGGAAATCGTGGTAGTCGGTGGCGGCAACACAGCGGTCGAAGAGGCACTGTTCCTCACGAACTTTGCATCCAAGGTGACATTGGTCCACCGCCGCGACGAGTTGCGCTGTGAAAAGATCCTCGAAAACCGCCTGTTCAAGAACCCGAAAATCGAAACCCTTTGGTTCCACGAGATTGAAGAAGTTTACGGCACTGACATGCCGCTTGGCGTCGAAGGCGTGAAAGTTAAACACACCAAAACGGGTGAAATCACCGACCTGCCAGCCAAGGGCGTGTTCATCGCGATCGGCCACGCACCTGCATCCGAATTGGTCAAAGATCAGCTGGAATTGCATTCTGGTGGCTATGTGGCAGTCGAAGCAGGATCTACCCGCACAGCCATTCCCGGCGTTTTTGCCGCGGGCGATTTGACCGACCACACATATCGCCAAGCGGTTACATCTGCTGGCATGGGCTGCATGGCCGCGCTAGACGCCGAAAAATTCATCGCAGAGCAAGACGACTAAGCATCTTCTCGCGCTTAAATGCCTCCGCCGGAGGTCCAACCGTTGCAAATATGCGCCGGTTTCAGCGCTTGGGAAAGTTTGTTCTGGCGTGAACGTAGTTTCTGACTATGTTCACGACTGAACAAACTTGGAGTCCCACGATGACCGCCACCCTGTCCATTCTATCTGCCGAAGACGAGGATCACCTTTTTCGTCTTTTGCGCCAGATCGACCATGCGCCAGAGGCATCACAGCGGGCGATGGCGGCAACTTTGGGTATTTCCCTTGGCCGCCTGAATGCGCAATTGCGCGCCGCGACAAACGCCGGTTTGATCAAAATTGTCGATCACGACAGCCCAGACAAACGCAAGCGGCAGGCTTATGCCCTGACGCCCCGTGGCGGTTCGCAAAAAAACCGCCTTATCGATGCCTTTCTAAAGCGCAAATTCGCAGAGTATGACGCCCTGCACGCAGAGCTGACGGGCACATCTACTGGATTAACACCGTTCAATAACAGGACTAAATTGATGCAAAACAACCTTGCCCCCATCCCAGAGCTTTATGTCTCTTTTGACAGTGCGCAGAAAATGAAAATGGAAGCGGCGGATTTGACCAGCCACGACCTGTCACCGCGCCAAATTTGCGACTTAGAGCTGCTGATGAACGGTGGCTTCAATCCACTCAAAGGTTTCTTGAACGAAGAAGATTACAACGGTGTTGTCGACAACATGCGTTTGGCCGATGGCACATTGTGGCCCATGCCAATCACGCTGGACGTTAAAGCTGATTTTGCCGACACGATCGAAATCGGCCAAGACATCGCCCTGCGCGACCAAGAAGGTGTGATTTTGGGCACGATGACCGTGACCGACAAATGGACGCCAAACAAATCCAAAGAGGCCGAAAAAGTATTCGGCGCTGATGATCAGGCCCACCCTGCGGTGAACTACCTGCACAACACGGCAGGCGAAGTTTACCTTGGCGGCCCAGTCACGGGCATCCAGCAGCCTGTACACTACGATTTCCGCGCACGTCGCGACACGCCAAATGAGTTGCGCGCCTATTTCCGCAAAATGGGCTGGCGCAAGGTTGTTGCGTTCCAAACACGTAACCCACTGCACCGTGCGCATCAGGAACTGACATTCCGCGCCGCGAAAGAAGCCCAAGCCAACCTTCTTATCCACCCTGTTGTGGGTCTGACCAAGCCGGGCGACGTTGATCACTTCACGCGTGTGCGCTGCTATGAGGCTGTTTTGGACCAGTACCCTGCATCCACTACAGGCATGTCCTTGCTGAACCTTGCCATGCGTATGGCTGGCCCACGCGAGGCTGTTTGGCACGGCCTGATCCGTAAAAACCACGGCTGCACACATTTCATCGTTGGTCGCGACCACGCTGGACCAGGCTCTAACTCCCAAGGCGAAGATTTCTATGGCCCCTATGATGCGCAGGACCTGTTCCGCGAGCATCAAGAGGAAATGGGCATCGAAATGGTCGACTTTAAGCACATGGTTTGGGTATCCGAGCGTGCGCAGTATGAAGCCATGGACGAGATCAAAGACAAAGACGACGTCACGATCCTGAACATCTCTGGCACCGAATTGCGTCGCCGTTTGGCCGAAGGTCTGGAAATCCCAGAATGGTTCTCTTTCCCAGAGGTCGTGGCAGAACTGCGCAAAACGAAACCTGCGCGATCTAAGCAAGGTTTCACGGTGTTCTTGACCGGCTTCTCTGGGTCCGGCAAATCCACCATTGCCAACGCCTTGATGGTGAAGCTGATGGAAATGGGTGGCCGTCCGGTGACGCTACTTGATGGTGACATCGTGCGTAAAAACCTGTCGTCCGAGCTGGGTTTCTCTAAGGAACACCGCGATCTGAACATCCGCCGCATCGGCTATGTTGCGTCCGAAATCACCAAGAACGGCGGCATCGCGATCTGTGCGCCCATCGCGCCATATGCAACGACCCGCTGCGCGGTTCGTGAAGATATCGAGCAATTCGGTGCCTTCATCGAAATCCACGTCGCCACGTCTATCGAGGAATGTGAACGCCGTGACCGTAAGGGCCTGTACAAACTCGCACGTGAAGGCAAGATCAAGGAATTCACAGGGATTTCCGATCCGTATGATGTCCCAGCGAACCCAGAAATGTCTTTGGAAACAGAAAATGTCGAAGTCGACAACTGTGCCCATCAGATCATTCTGAAGCTGGAATCAATGGGCTTGATCAAAGCCTAAGCCGGTTCAAACCAATTCAAAGGGCCTCGTTCGCGGGGCCCTTTTTTCGTGCCTAAAGGCGAAGTTCGCCAGACATTAAAATATGCCCCTGCCCGCCCACGCGGATCAGTTCGGGCGCCCCTTTGGCGCCGACAATTTCCACCTGTGCTTGACCGGGTCGGCCCATGCCGTGGCCCTGTTCAGCCACATAAGTCGGGCGGTCGATCAATCCGTGTTTCCACAGATATGCAGCAGCGGCCCCTGTGGCGGATCCCGTGAACGGGTCTTCGGCGGGGGACGGTGGTAACATCAAAAGTCGACCAAATGTGTCGCCCGCGTCAGTCGCGCCGTTCAGTGTGATCAAATAGGGTTCCAACATCGTGCCATCTGGCACGCCCAATTCGGCGCAATGGGCGTGCAGCAAATCATGGTCCATGACAGCGCGTTCCAGTGCATCGCGGCTGGACAGAACGGTGATGGTGAAGCCCAGCCCTGTCGACACAACCTGCGGCGTTCCGACGATATCGGATGCCGACAGCCCATAGATTTCAGCAACCGCGGCAGGGTCAGCGGATGCGCCGAACTGTGGCGCGGCTTGGGTCATGGTGAACACCGGTCCGGTCTCAGTCTCACGCACATCAACAGTGATGATCCCCGCGCCGGTTTCAAACCGCATAGGGGACGTGGTCAGAATACCGCGATCCCACAGTGATGCCGCCGTCGCCACCGTCGGGTGGCCAGCAAATGGAATTTCATGTGAGGCGAGAAAATAGCGGACCTTGACGTCAGCGGATGCATCGCTTAGCGGTCCAACGAATGTGATTCCACCAAGGATGTTTCGCGCACAAACGCACAGCAAGTGTCGCTATCCAAATCAGCCGCATCATGTACAACAGCACAGCCATTCCCACCAAAAGGTTGCGCGGTAAAGGCATCTACCCAATCAACGGCACGGCGCATCAGTGCAACGCCACTGGCTGCATGTCATTCTGCAAGGCGAGATTCACGGCCAACTCATTGCTTTCGACCACAGCCAATTGTTCGCCTTTGGTGTTATGCACAGCGTAAAGCTGATCCATACCCGCGACTTTTGCACGTAATTCTTCTGGTAAATCGGTCACTTCGATTGGTTTCACATAGACGGATTTCGCGCCCATTGCGGCAAGATCAAATTTGGTTTCCACGACTTATCCCTTTCGAATGGTGATTGTTTGCACGACGCGCTCTGGCTCTGACCGGTTCAGATCAACGTGGAGCAATCCGTTTTCCATGATCGCCTCGCCCACATCAACACCGTCAGCAAGCACAAAGGACCGCTGAAACTGACGTGCGGCAATGCCACGGTGCAGAAACACGCGGCCTTCGCTGTCGTCATCTTGGCGCCCACGGATGACCAGCGCGTTATCTTCTACAGTGATAGACAGATCCGCCATGGCGAATCCTGCGACTGCCAATGTGATGCGGTAAGAATTTTCTGAACTTTGTTCGATATTATAAGGCGGATATCCGTCATTGCCGGATTTCGCGGTGCGTTCGACCAACCGTTCAAGCTGTTCGAATCCCAAAAGGAACGGATGTGTCCCCAAGGCCAATTTTGTCATGTCGTGCGTCCTTTGATCAAAGCGACTGTCGGTCGCGGCCCCGTTATGGCGACCACATCAAAAATATGGGCACCTATTGGCTGTCTTGCAAGAGGAACCACTAGGAGGAATCACCAACATGCGTGTATCAAAGGGACTTATCCCGAAGAAAAGAGCCCCCGCCCCATGAACAGTTCCGCAAAAATGGATCAGATCGACGTCCAAAAGATCGAGCTGGCCGTGCTGCGCCAAAAGCACCGTGATCTGGATGATGCAATTGAGGCCCTGCAGGAACGCCATGCGGCGGATGTTTTGTCGATTAAGCGACTGAAAAAGCAGAAACTTGCGCTAAAAGACAAGATCGCCTCGCTCGAGGATAAAGTAACCCCCGATATCATCGCCTAAATCGCGTTGCGCGGGCAGCACAGGACAGTATAGTGCCGCTTCTTTCAATCTGTAGGGGATCATCATGACCCAACCACTGGTCGGCATCATCATGGGCAGCCAATCCGATTGGCCCACAATGCGCGAGGCGGCAAATATGCTGGACGCGCTTGGCATCCCTTATGAAAAGAAAATCGTATCCGCCCATCGCACACCTGATCGGTTGTGGGACTATGGCAAAACTGCTGCTGATCGTGGTTTGCAGGTGATTATCGCAGGCGCCGGTGGTGCCGCACATCTGCCGGGCATGATGGCATCAAAAACCCGCGTGCCAGTTGTGGGCGTGCCGGTTCAGACCAAGGCACTGTCGGGTGTCGATAGCCTCTATTCCATTTTACAAATGCCACGCGGTTTTCCAGTTGCTACCATGGCAATTGGTGCGGCGGGTGCTGCCAATGCGGGCCTGATGGCCGCTGGCATTCTGGCGTTGCAAGACGCCGAATTGGCCGCGCGTCTTGACCAATGGCGCGCTGATCTTTCAGCCTCTATTCTGGATGAACCAACAGATGACTAACGTGCAAACCATCGGTATTTTGGGCGGCGGTCAATTGGGCCGCATGTTGTCCGTGGCGGCCAGCCGTTTGGGCCTGAAAACCCACATCTTTGAACCATCTGCCAACCCGCCTGCAGCCCATGTCGCAGATGCGGTGACAACCGCATCCTACGATGATCACGCTGCATTGCAGGCATTTGCACAGACCGTTGATGTTATCACCTATGAATTCGAAAACATTCCGACATCCGCGCTGGACCTGCTTGAAAGCCTGAAACCCATCCATCCGGGTCGCCGTGCCTTGGCCACGTCCCAAGACCGCTTGACTGAAAAAGAATTCCTTCAATCGCTCGGCCTGCAAACCGCACCGATTGCGACTGTGGACAATGCCGCTGATCTGGACGCGGCCATCGCAACGATTGGCGCGCCCGCGATCCTGAAGACCCGCACCATGGGCTATGACGGCAAGGGGCAAGCCCGCATCAAATCCGCTGATGACGCAGCCCAAGCCATCGCCGATATGGCCGGTGCACCAGCGATCCTTGAAGGTTTCGTGAATTTCAGCCACGAAGTTTCGATCATCGGCGCGCGTGATGCAGACGGCGCTGTTGCTTGCTTCGATCCCGGCGAAAATGTGCATGTGGATGGCATCCTCAGCACAACAACCGTGCCTGCAAAACTGACGCCAAGCCAGCGCACCGATGCGGTTTTGATCGCCGCAAGCATCCTGAATGCATTGGATTATGTGGGCGTGATGGGCGTCGAACTTTTCGTGACGCCTGAAGGGCTTATCGTGAACGAGATCGCCCCACGTGTGCATAACTCCGGCCACTGGACCCAAAACGGCTGCACGATCGACCAGTTTGAACAGCATATTCGTGCCGTCGCAGGCTGGCCATTGGGGGATGGATCACGGCATAGCAATGTGGTGATGGAAAACCTGATTGGGGACGACATGGACCGCGTGCCGGATTTGGCGAAAACCACCGCAGCAATCCATCTTTACGGTAAGGCGGACGTGAAAAAGGGCCGCAAAATGGGTCACGTCAATCACGTCAAACCGCTGACTTAACGTTTTCCAATATTCCCGCAGGAGGTCTGCAACCTCTTAGTCGGATCCGAAAATCACGCCCTTCAGGCTAAGACCGCGATCAAACCGCCCGCGTTCAAGAAACGCCATGACCTGTGCCATCACCAATGGATTGTTCATCATAAATGAATGGGTCACTGGCAGTTCGATATGATCGACTTCGCCCGCAAGGTGGGTGCTTTCAACAGACACTTTGCCGTCATCCAGCCCTTCGATCAGCGATGAATAGACAGGGTTCAAACTGCGATTGCCAGCGATGACCCCGACCTCATATTCGGCCAGCCCCAATGTGTTGGGCAGACTGCTATCCTCAGTGCCCAGCTGCAACCCTGCCGGTCCGTTGACCCATTGAAACGGTTCAAAATCACCAAAGATATCAACCAGTTCCGATCCGCTGTTTGGTGGGCCAAGCATGACAACGCGGCCCATGCGAAGCGGGCGATTGTCGTTCAGCCACGCGCGCACCAGAATGCCGCCCATCGAATGGGTGACAAAGTTCACCTGCGCATAACCACAAGCGGCGACATCGGCGGGCAAGGTTTCGCGCACCAAGGTCTGGATCGTATCCTCGGTCGACGGGTAGCCGCGGTTCACGATCTTATAGCCGTTGCTTTCCAGCACGCGCGCCATCGGCGCAAAGGAAATTTCAGATCGCGCCAACCCGTGCAGCATCACGACACATTGGTCTTGTGCTTGTGCGACAAGCGGGGCGAATAGCAGCATGGCAGTGGTTAAAAATGTCTTCATACTTTTTCAGATAACATTGTTTGCGTCCGATTGAAGGGCGTAGCAGTCTGACCTTGCGTCTTTTGGCCGATCCTAGTCTGTTGGCGCGCATGACACGCCCCATTCGCCTTGCTACGCGCGCACTGATTTTGAACGATGACCGATTGTTGCTGGTCAACGCTTGGCCGAACCGGTCTGACTTGTGGTGCGCACCGGGCGGCGGGGCCGATCCGCACAGCAGCCTGCCCGAGAATCTGGCCCGCGAGATCATGGAAGAAACCGGACTAACGATTGCTGTCGGCGACATCTGCCTGATCAATGAATTTCACGATCCCCCTGGCGACTTTCATCAGGTCGACATCTATTTTCGCTGCACCATCACAGCGGGGACGGTCACGGATACATGGCAAGACCCCGAAGGGATCGTCAGCCACCGCAAGTGGGTCTCTCTTGCCGAATTGGCAGCATTGCAGGTGAAACCCGACAGTTTGGCCGCGGTCGCTTGGGGTGACGCAGGCGCAATCAGCTACGACCCGCTGGAACCCATCGTGCGTTAGACAACGCAATTCCGCCAAGCACCAAAACCCCAGCAATCCCCATGCGGGCCGTGATCGGTTCGGCGAGAAAAATCGCCCCAGCAACGACTGCAATGACCGGCACGCTCAGTTGCGCAACTGCGGCAACTGTCGTCGGCAGGCTTGGCAAGACCCGATACCACAGCGCATAGCCCAGCCCCGATGTGACCGCACCGGATATAATAGCCGCCGTCACACCACCAATGGACAATGATCCACCGGCAAACGGGATCAGCAGGGCCACAATGGGCAAACACAGCATAAAATTGCGCGCAGATGTGCCAAGCGGATCGCCCGCACCCTGCCCCAAAATCGTATAAACAGCCCAGCCCGCCGTCGCGATCAACATGGCAATCGTGCCGCCCAATGGCACCATGGTGGTTCCAGCAGGCCACAGCAAAACTGCCAATCCGATACAAGCAAACCCGCATCCAACCCAGCGCATGACGGGCACGGCTTGTCCCTTAAACACGGCCCAGCCAAACATCATAACCTGCAAGGCCCCAAATAAAATAAGCGCCCCAAGACCTGCATCAAGGCTTAGGTAAGCCACTGAAAAACCTATCATATAGGTCGCCAAGGCCACGGCTCCGGTCCAATAGGGCAACAGCCCGCGGAACGGCGATGTCCCCTTGGACGCGACCAGCAGCCCCAAGGTCGCAGCACCAGCGGCCACCCGCACCACGGCAAATGCAAATGGGTCCATGCCAAATGTAAACACACCCACCCGGGTCAGCACCGAGTTAGCAGCAAAGGCCGTCATGGCAGCCGCGATGAGGAAAAACAGTCTCATCTGTCAGGTGTGAACCGGCGTAGGATGGGTTTCAACCCATCACACCCCGCCAAATGCAGGCGGATAGACCAGCGTTTGCGCAGGCGCACCCGTTGCACCGATCAACCCCATATGCTCTGCTGGATAAGGGCTGGTTAGATTTTCAGCTGCTGCATTGGAAAATCCTGCCTGTTCGTAAAACGCTTGCTGTCCTAATACGACAACGGGCGTTCCCGTCAGCCGCGCCCATTCTGTCAACATACCGATCATCCGCTTGCCGTATCCGCGCCGTTGCACATCTGGCGCAATCGCCACGGGCGCCAAGCAAAGCCAGCCCTTGGGTTTCACCAGATAGGACAGCGCATAATACCCTACGATGCTGTCGCCCATGGTCATCACCTGCTCGCCCGCGATCAGCTTGGCCTTGCGCAGCTTATGGACCAGCGCAACCTCTGCCGTGCCGTCAAAAGCTGCTGCTATCAGGGCATCGACTGCGTCTTCTTCACCGCGTTTCATGTCGCGGGCAAATTGGGGGGCGTTAAACATTGAAGGTCCTCTTTGATCCCAACTAGGCCTAATCGCACAGCGCCACAAGTCTTGGGCATTTGCCGCGCTTATAGCCGACCCTTGCGCCGACAGTTGGCCCTTTTGATCCCACGATTCAGATGGATGATCGCCAGAATCCGCAATTCCGCTGTAAAATCAGGCAAAATTCATGGAAATAGGGGGCCAATGAGGTGATAAATCTCTTTCCCCATCTCCGATTCCCGCCTATAGAACCCGAACGAAACGGGCCGCTCACCCTTGGAGGAGGCCCCTTATTTATTGGAGAATACACATGGCTGGTAAAATTCCAGACTTAGAAGCGACACTGCGCGCGGGGACAGGCAAGGGGGCCGCCCGCCAAGCACGTCGTGACGAAATGGTTCCAGGCGTTGTTTATGGCGGTGGTGAAGACCCAATCGCGATCAACATCCCTTTCAACTATCTGCTGACACGTCTGCGTAAGGGTGGCTTTATGTCCACACTGCAGAACCTGAAAATCGAAGGCCAAGACGACGTTCGCGTTATCTGCCGCGGTGTTCAGCGTCACGTTGTTAAGGACCTGCCAATTCACATCGACCTGATGCGCCTGAAGCGCACAAGCCGCGTGAAATTGAACATCCCTGTCGAATTCGCAAACGAAGAGACATCCGTTGGCCTGAAAAAAGGTGGCGTGTTGACTGTTGTTCGTAACGAAGTCGAGCTTGAAGTTCTGGCTGGCGACATTCCTGACAGCATCATTGTTGATCTGGCTGCCGTTGAAATCGGCGACACCATTTCCATCAGCTCTGTTTCCCTGCCAGAAGGCGCGAAACCAACCGTTGACCGTGATTTCGTGATCTGCTCCATCGCAGCACCACGCACAATGGCAGCGGATGACGATGAAGACGGCGAAGACGTTGCAGCTGATGAAGTGCCAACAACTGGCGACGACGCAGAATAATCTGCCCGTATCAGCATGAATTGAAAGGGCGTCCCAATCGGGACGCCCTTTTTCGTTGCCCCCACTGCCCTGCACAGTAAACTAAGCCCATGAAATTACTTGTTGGCCTCGGCAATCCGGGCGCGAAATATGCGCGCAATCGTCATAACATCGGCTTTATGGCCGTCGAAGAAATCGCGTCATCCCATGGGTTTGGTCCATGGCGCGCCAAGTTTCAGGGCCAAGTGTCCGAAGGGCGCATTGGATCGACTAAGATCCTGCTACTCAAGCCTGACACCTTTATGAACCTATCCGGCCAAGCTGTTGGTGAAGCCGCCCGTTTCCATAAAATCGATCCCGCCGATGTGATCGTTTTCCATGACGAACTGGACCTCGCCCCCGCAAAAATCCGCGTCAAAACGGGTGGTGGTCATGCGGGTCACAACGGTCTGCGGTCTATGCATCAACATATCGGTCCCGACTACGTTCGTGTGCGCATGGGCGTGGGCCATCCGGGGCATAAGGACGCTGTTGCGGGCTATGTTCTGCGTGATTTCCCCAAGGCGGACGCAGGATGGTTGGACGATGAATTGCGCGGCATTGCCGATGGCATTGAACATCTGATTGATGGCGATGGGCCGAAGTTTTTGAACACCATCGCCCTGCGGCTCACCCCTGCGAGATCGTCCAAATCCGTGCCAAAGCCGAAACCAACCGTGGCCCCGATTGAACCCGCACCCGACACCCGCACGGCGCTTCAAAAACTGGCGGATCGTTTCAAATGATGCCCGCCGCCCTGTCAGACGCATTTGCGTTTCAGGGCAAGGCCTGCACGGAGCTGGGATCGCCTTTCATGGGCCAGCTTTGCGCCCTACTATCCACGCGCGATTGGCCCGACACGCCACTGCGCGACCGTTATTTCGCATGGGGCGGCGACATCGGCCCGAGCGCGCAATCGTTACCACTGCGGCTTGCGGGCGGGTTGCATGCGCTCGTGATTGATGGCGATGAGCTTGCTCAGTTTTACCCGCCGCACAGCGCAACCGACGACGCATTATGGGCAGCCGTTCACGACGCCATGATCCGCAACGATGCATTCCTGAACGATTGGGTCAACTCCGCCCCGCAAACCAACGAGGTCCGGCGCAGC
Organism: uncultured Roseobacteraceae bacterium; assembly: GCA_964022435.1. Lineage (GTDB taxonomy): Bacteria > Pseudomonadota > Alphaproteobacteria > Rhodobacterales > Rhodobacteraceae > Yoonia. The sequence continues at coordinate 95,343 of CAXIAL010000003.1, forward strand.
GCGGCCCTGATCGCCGTGGGTCAAACCTTAGCCGCGAAATTTGATCTGCCGATGCGCTTGTCAGAACAGGGTGCCAGCGGCGGGCTCAACCTGATGTGGGACCAATTTGGTGCAACATTAGGGGGGCAATATTATGGCCCGAACGATGCCAACGTGCAGCTGGCGCCCGAATGGTCCGGTCCTACGCCACCAGTCGCGACACCCCTTGTCATCCGACGGAATGGCGTCGACCTGAACCCGCTTCATCCCGCTGATCCCACAGACGTATTGCGCCTGCGCGCCTATCTTTGGCCTGACCAGCCAGAGCGCATGGCCCGAACCGTTGCTGCGATTGCGGGCAATGATGCGACGGTCACAAAGGCCGATGCGATTGAATGGTTGGCCGGTCAATTGGACCACCGCGATGGGCAATTGCACCTGATCTATCACACCATCGCGTGGCAATATTTTCCCACCGACCTGCAAGCCCGCGGCACCGCATTGATCGAAGCCGCGGGAGCCGATGCGACCCCGACGTCCCCGCTTGCATGGTTCAGCATGGAAGCAGACGGGCAAAGCCCCGGCGCCGCGATGATCTTGCGCATTTGGCCCGGCGACATCACAGTCGACCTTGGGCGGGTGGATTTCCATGGACGCTGGATCAATTGGAATGGCTGGACATGAAGCAGTTTTTGAAATGGACGCTTTGGGGGCTGGCGCTTTCCGCCACGATCCTTGCAATTCTGGCGGTTTTCATGCGCGAAGAAGTGAGCCGTCTGCTCGCCGTGAACAGCCTGTTTTCCGAAGAAAAGATCGTCACCAACTTCTCTCATATGGATGCACCATTCCCGTCGACCACACTGCCCCGCGCCGTTGATGAACCGTCCCCGTTGGCAAGCGGCCCGACCCTAACACTGCCGACAGGTGCAGAGGCTTGGATTGAGGAACGCGCCCTCACCTCGCTTGTCGTTCTCAAAGACGGGAACTTGGTTTTCGAAGATTATTTCCTTGGCACCAACCCCGATGATTTGCGCATCAACTGGTCGGTGTCAAAATCCTACTTGTCCGCGCTTTTGGGCGTGCTTGTGGCAGAGGGCGTGATCCCCGACATCGCCGCCCCCGTGGCTGATTACGCCCCCGAATTGGCCGGATCCGCCTATGACGGGGCCAGCATCAAGGACGTGCTACAGATGTCGTCGGGGGTGACATTCGACGAGGATTATCTGGACCAATCATCCGACATCAACCGCATGGGCCGCGTCTTGGCCTTGGGCGGGTCGATGGACGAATTCACCACGGGTCTGACCGAAACTTTCGCGCCCGCAGGCCAGCAGATGCAATATGTGTCCATCGACACCCATGTGATCGGCATGGTCATTCGCGGGGCCACGGGGCGCAGCATCGCCGATCTAATGGTCGAAAAAATCATCGGCCCTTTAGGGTTCGAGGCTGATCCCTATTACCTGACCGACGGCTACGGCGTGGCCTTTGTGTTGGGTGGGCTGAATTCGACCACACGCGACAATGCGCGGTTCGGTCAAATGTTCGCACAAAACGGCCTGTATGAAGGCCAGCAAATCGTGCCAGCCGATTGGATTGCCAAAAGCACGGCACCATCAGCGAACACCGCAGAGGGCGACACAGGTTACGGCTATCAATGGTGGGTGCCAGAAGGATCAACCGCTGGTCAGTTCCTCGCGCGCGGGGTTTACGGGCAGTATATCTACATCGATCAGACCCGAAATGTCGTGATCGCGTCCCATGCAGCCGACCGAAATTTCCGCACGGATGGCGCGTTTGAACAAAACATGGCCTACTTCCGTGCCATCGCAGAAAGCCTTGATTGATATGGATAAAGACCCGTCCTTTAACGTACTAGGCAGCACATTGCAGACCTGCTCGCTGGCCCCCATGACCGGCTATTTCCGCAATGGGGCCTGCGATACCTGCGCCGAGGATGCGAGCAGCCACACGGTTTGCGCGGTCATGACGGCAGAGTTTTTGGCGTTTTCCAAATACGTCGGCAACGATCTATCGACGCCACGGCCAGAGTTCGGCTTTGCAGGATTAAAAGCCGGCGATGGTTGGTGCCTTTGTGCCAGCAGGTTCCTGCAAGCCCACGACGAAGGCTGCGCGCCGCAGGTGAACCTATATGCCACCCACGTGCGCGCCTTGGAAATCGTACCAATTGATGTGTTACGACAGTATCAAATCAATCCGTAGCCCTATCATCGGACCAAAGAAGTCCAAGGTCTGAAGCTGCGGAAAACAAGGGCGGCCGTTTTCAATAACTCACGGCCCCCTTTGTCAAAACTGTCTTACTGAACACTGCGCCCTTCGGGGCCTGTCATGTCGAAACCAAGGTGGCGCGCCACGGTAAAGATGTCTTTGTCACCGCGACCACACATGTTCATGATGATCAGGTGGTCCTTGGGCAATGTCGGCGCGATTTTCATGACATGGGCCAGCGCATGGGATGGTTCCAACGCTGGAATGATGCCTTCCATAGCGCAGGACAATTGAAACGCTTCAAGCGCTTCAACATCCGTAATCGCAACATATTCCGCGCGGCCAATTTCATGCAGCCACGAATGCTCTGGCCCGATGCCTGGGTAATCCAAACCCGCGGAAATGGAATAGCCTTCCAAGATCTGCCCATCGTCGTCTTGAAGCAAATAGGTGCGGTTGCCGTGCAGAACGCCGGGACGACCACCTGTCAGCGACGCGCAATGTTCCATTTTGGCGTTCACGCCTTTGCCGCCAGCCTCGACCCCGATGATGTTCACGGATGTGTCGTCAAGGAACGGGAAAAACAGGCCCATCGCGTTGGACCCACCGCCGATTGCAGCGATGATCGTGTCGGGCAAACGGCCTTCGGCGGCTTGCATCTGTTCTTTGGCTTCTTTGCCGATGATCGCTTGGAAATCGCGGACCATGGCGGGGTATGGGTGCGGGCCTGCGACCGTACCGATGCAGTAGAACGTGTCACGCACATTGGTCACCCAATCGCGCAGCGCATCGTTCATCGCGTCTTTCAACGTGCCACGACCAGAGGTGACAGGGATGACTTCCGCACCAAGAAGGCGCATGCGGAATACGTTTGGCGCCTGACGTTCAACGTCATGGGCACCCATGTAAACCACGCATTTGAGGCCGAATTTCGCACAAACAGTCGCAGTCGCAACACCGTGCTGACCCGCACCAGTTTCCGCGATAATCCGCGTTTTGCCCATGCGGCGCGCCAGAATGATCTGGCCCAGCACGTTGTTGATTTTATGCGCGCCAGTGTGGTTCAACTCGTCACGCTTCAGATAAATTTTCGCACCGCCAAGGTGTTCTGTCAGACGCTCGGCGTAATACAGCGGCGACGGGCGGCCCACGTAATGGGTCCACAGATCGTGCATTTCCGCCCAAAACGTGTCGTCCGTTTTGGCGAATTCATACTGCTCTTCCAGCTCAAGGATCAACGGCATCAGGGTTTCGGACACAAAGCGCCCACCGAAATCGCCGAACCGACCCTTTTCATCAGGGCCATTCATGAAGCTGTTAAATAGATCGTCTGCCATCGGATGGGCCCCCTCAAAATGTCTTGTTGATTCCTACGCGGAAACCGTGCGGTTTTCTAGCGTTTTAAGCGCGTGCCGCCGCGACAAATTCAGCAATGAGGGCAGGATCTTTGATCCCCGGCGCGCTTTCGACACCAGACGAAAGATCAATCTGGCGCGCACCAGTGCGGGCTATCGCTGACCCCACGTTTTCGGGCGTCAAACCACCGGCGAGCATCCATGGTTTTGTCCACAAACGCCCCGCAATCAGACCCCAATCGAACGTCGCGCCATTGCCACCGGGCAAGGCTCCGTCGCGCGGCGGTTTCGCGTCGACCAAAATTTGATCGGCAACCATGGAATAGGCGTCAAGTTTCGGCAGATCATCAGGACCCGCCACGCCGACGGCCTTCATCACTGGCAGACCATATCGCGCACGGATTTCGGCGACACGTTCAAGAGTTTCAGCACCATGGAGTTGGATGATGTCCAGCGGCACACGGTCCAACAGCCCATCCAGCATCGCGTCATCAGGGTTCACGACCAACCCGACCTTGGCCATGCCAACGGGGGCGGCCAGCGCCAGTTCCGCCGCCTTTTCATGGGTGACGAAACGCGGGGATTTTTCGAAAAACACCAAGCCAATGTAATTGACGCCCGCAGCTGCGCAGGCATCAATATCGGCCAGCTTACTTAGCCCGCAGATTTTTACGCTTGTATCGGCTGGCATCAGGCTTCGAGAAGCGCCATGACGTCGTCGCCTTTTTCCGCAGATGCCGATTTTAGGTCCGCCAGTTCACGGCGCAACGCTTCGACTTCGCGTGCTTTGGCACGGCCTTCGGCACGCTGGCGATGCTCGCGCGCCCATTCCCACAGCAGGCCAATCAACAAGCCAAAACCAATCGCGGCAAAGATCACGATGAACAACGGGATCTGCATGTCAGGGGAAATGCCCAGCAGGTCAGAAAACGCTTCTGGCATGGCACGGACAGTGACCATACCACGGTTGGCCAGCCCGATCAGGATCAGGCACAGGGCAACAATTGCCCAAAAAGCATAGCGGAGCGTTTTCATAGAAACCTCTTAAGAGTTACCGTTGAGCCGATCACGAAGCAGCTTACCCGTCTTAAAGAACGGAACGTGCTTTTCTTCAACCTCAACACTTTCGCCGGTGCGCGGGTTCCGGCCGATGCGTGCATCGCGCTTCTTTACAGAGAATGCGCCAAAGCCGCGCAATTCGACGCGGTCACCTTTGGACATCGCACCGATAATTTCTTCAAAAATTGTATTTACAATATTCTCGACGTCGCGCTGATACAAATGTGGATTTTCGTCGGCGATCTTCTGGATAAGTTCGGAGCGGATCATGGCAGTGGTCCTTAAAATTCAATTCTTAATCGCCGCGCCTGTGCCCGACTGACGTTAACTATAGGGGTAATCTGGCAATCGGGAAACTGTTTGAATGCGCCCGACGGCTGCAAAACACAGGTTTTATCACCAAAATCAGCGAGAATACCCGTCAAGGTTGGGCTCAATCGGGTCTCGATTGTCTTTTTAGGGCAACGAACCACGCCGATTCGGTCAACGACGCTGAGCAGGCACATTGGCTGGCGTAATGACCTGCACGCCAGAAACCGCGCCCGTTTCCCCTGCGACCCCGACCTTATGATGCGCCAGAAACGCTGCAAAAACCTGTCGCAAATCTTCTGTCAGGTCGTGGTGCAAGATGAAATCAATCTGGCTGGTGTCAATCAAGGCGCGGTTGTCGTGGTCAAGATCATGGGCCACGAAGACATCCGCGCAATGCCCGTGATCGGCGAGCATCGACAGGATCGTACGATTGCCGCCCCCCATGGAATAAACCGCCCTTAAGCCATCCAATTGTCCCATTACCGCGCGCAGGTCTTGGGTCGTCTGATAATGAACCCCTCGGCCGCGGCTGGACGTCACAATGGTCAGATCGGGACAGCGGATTGCCATTTCATGGACAAATGCAGCGTGTCTTTCTTCCTCGCCCAAAAACGCGCCGTCACTTTGCGTGGCAAGGACACAGCCCGATGCGCGCCCAAGAACGCGGCTGATCAAAAATGCCGCTGTGCGTCCAGCGCTTGCATTGTCCAATCCAACATAGGCCTTGCGCCCTGCCACGGTGATGTCGGTGACCAATGTGACCACGGGAATGCCTGCCGCGGTTACGCGGTTCACGGCGTCGCGGATGCGTGGCGTATCGCGCGCCTTTAGGCACAGGCCGTGACTGCCTCGTTTGATGATCCGGTCCAGCGCATCCGCCACCTGATCATCTGTCATCACGTCTTGGGTGATGAACCGTGGACGGCAGATCGCGGCGCTAAATTGTGGCATGACGGTTTCAGCCGCGACCCGCACTTCACGCGCAAATCTGGCGGGGGCTTCGACCACAAAATCAAAAAACATCTGCCGCCCTTGGGCCGCGATCTGTAATTCTTGGCGTTCCATTTCGGCGATTGCCTGACCAACACGCAAGCGGGTTCGCGCACTGACATTGGCGCGGTTGTGGATCACGCGGTCCACGCTCGCTGTGCTAATCCCCGCATGCCGCGCGATTTCTTTGATGGAGAAACGATGTGCCATTGATGCGTTTTTGATGGATTTAATCGATCACAACAAGCCCCGCCCGTGCCACGCTGCTATCCAAGAGGAGACACATCATGACAAAAACCGGATATTTCGACCCCAGCACCTGTGATTTGGACGCGTTCACAACCCTGATCAACCGCACCACAGATAGGGCATCTGTGCCCCACGCCAGTGATATCCAATCGAACATTCCAATTTACGATGCGCCAAGCCTAACCTTTAACCACGATCTAATGGCCGAATGGGCCGATGTTTTCATGCATGGCGCAGGTATCGTGGTTTTAAAAAACGCCTATACCGACACGGGTGTTCTGGATGAGGCCACGGCGATCTACGAGCGGATCATTGCGTCCGAAGCAGGTGGCGGTGCCGATCATTTCGCGGCCTCTGGGGCAAATGACCGCATTTGGAATTCACTGGAAAAGCTGTGTTTGGCGGACCCTGCTGTGTTCCTGCGATATTTTGCGAACCCCGCGATTGCGGCCGTGTGCGAGGCTTGGCTGGGGCCAAACTATCAGATGACCGCGCAGGTCAATCTGGTGCATCCGGGTGGCGCGGCACAGTTGGCGCATCGCGACTATCATCTGGGGTTTCAATCGGCAGAGGTCAGCTGCGCCTACCCCGCACATGTGCATGACCTGTCGCCCGCGCTAACGTTGCAGGGGGCCGTGGCTCATTGCGATATGCCCGTGGAAAGCGGGCCGACCAAGCTGTTGCCGTTTTCGCAGACTTATCGCGCTGGATATGCCGCATGGCGGCGCGATGATTTCCGCGCATTGTTCGAAGACCGTTATGTGCAGCTGCCATTGGCCAAGGGCGATGCGCTGTTTTTCAACCCAGCCCTGTTCCACGGTGCGGGGGCCAATACCAGCACCGATATTCATCGCATGGCGAACCTGTTACAGGTGTCTTCCGCCTTTGGCCGTGCGATGGAAACGGTCGATCGGCGCGGGATGAGCAACGCGCTGTATCCAGCAGCAATTGCCGCAAAAGGTACTTTGACCGAGGCCGAAATGGCGGCGGCGATTGCGGCTTGCGCCGAGGGCTATTCATTCCCAACCAATCTGGACCGCGATCCGCCCGTGGGGGGATTAGCACCCGAAACGCAGGCCGCATTGTTTGCGCGGGCTTTGGAAGAATGGATGAGCGAGGATGCATTTACGGCAGCACTAGATGCGCAGGCAGAGCGGCAAGTCAGCTAGGTTTTTGAGTATTTGGAAAAATGCGAGGCATGGGATGCGCCCATGAAAAAGCCCCGCCGCAGGTGTCTGCGGCGGGGCCAATTTTTATCGCGTTAAGCGTCAGGCTTAGTCGTCGGACTTAAGCGCTGCGCCCAAGATGTCGCCCAAAGATGCGCCGGAGTCGGAAGAACCGAACTGCTCAACTGCTTCTTTTTCTTCAGCGATTTCACGTGCTTTGATGGACAGGCCCAATTTACGTGTCTTAGAGTCGATGTTGGTGACGCGAACGTCAACCTTGTCGCCTACGCCGAAACGCTCTGGACGCTGCTCTGCACGGTCACGGGACAGGTCGGAACGACGGATGAACGATGTCATACCTTCGTAAGACACTTCGATGCCGCCTTCTTCGATCTTCGTCACTTCAACAGTGATCACGGAACCACGCTTAGTGCCGCCAACTGCGTCAGCGAATGGATCGCCATCGAGCGCCTTGATGGACAAGGAGATGCGTTCTTTTTCAACGTCAACTTCAGCAACTTTGGCTTTCACCATGTCGCCCTTGCGGAATTCGCCGATTGCGTCTTCGCCGCGGCCTTCCCATGTCAGGTCGGACAGGTGAACCATGCCGTCGATGTCGCCTTCGAGACCGATGAACAGACCGAATTCAGTGATGTTCTTAACTTCACCTTCAACTTCAGTGCCTTCTGGATTGCCTTCTGCGAAGACTTCCCATGGGTTGCGCTGTGTCTGCTTGAGGCCAAGGGAAACGCGACGCTTGGTGCTGTCGATTTCCAGAACCATGACTTCAACTTCTTGCGAAGTAGAGACGATCTTGCCTGGGTGTACGTTTTTCTTGGTCCAAGACATCTCGGACACGTGAACCAGACCTTCAACGCCAGCTTCGAGTTCAACGAATGCGCCGTAGTCAGTGATGTTTGTGACGCGGCCAGTGTGCACTGTTTCCAGCGCGAACTTCGCTTCAACAGCATCCCAAGGATCGTCCTGCAGCTGCTTCATGCCGAGGGAGATACGATGCGTTTCTTTGTTGATCTTGATGACCTGCACCTTGATCGTCTCACCAATTGTGAGGATCTCGGATGGGTGGTTCACACGGCGCCATGCCATGTCAGTCACGTGCAGCAAGCCGTCTACGCCGCCCAAGTCAACGAACGCACCGTATTCAGTGATGTTCTTGACGACGCCGTCAACTTCTTGGCCTTCAACGAGGTTGCCGATAACTTCGGCACGCTGTTCGGCGCGGGACTCTTCAAGGATTGCACGACGGGACACAACGATGTTGCCACGACGACGGTCCATTTTCAGGATTTGGAATGGCTGCTTGAGACCCATCAATGGGCCAGCGTCGCGTACTGGACGTACGTCAACTTGGGAACCTGGAAGGAACGCAACAGCGCCGCCCAGATCAACAGTAAAGCCGCCTTTGACGCGGCCAAAGATAGCACCGTCAACACGCTCTTCGTCAGCGTAAGCTTTTTCAAGGCGATCCCATGCTTCTTCGCGGCGCGCCATTTCACGGGAAATAACTGCTTCGCCACGTGCGTTTTCGACCTGACGGAGGAACACTTCGACGGTATCGCCGACGTTCAACTCTGGGTCTTCGCCTGGGTTTGCAAATTCTTTAAGATCGATGCGGCCTTCCATCTTGTAGCCCACGTCGATGATAGCTTGGCCAGCTTCGATTGCGATGACCTTACCTTTGACAACGGAACCCTCAGCTGGGGTGTCCATTTCGAAGCTTTCGTTCAAGAGTGCTTCAAACTCTTCCATTGTGTTTGCCATGTGGCGTCGTTTCCTAACGTTTGTCGTTTTATACGGGCCGTGCGGTTGTGTCCGCCGGTCTTTGGATTTCAGTTGGTCGCAAGCCCCACAACGAACATAAAACAACAGGGCCGATGGTTACCGACCCTGCTCATGTCTTATGTCCGCACCTGTTATCGGTGCTTCGACCCGCGCCACATAGCAGCGCGGGCCTTTATTCGCAAGCCTTTGGTTTAATCCAGACGGGTGAACAGCTTTTCTTTTGCACGGCGGACTTTGGGTGCTGCAGCAAGCCAGTCATTTTCCGCATCGCGGTTGCCAATCGCCATGATCACGGTCGTGCGCAGGCCTTTTTCGCGCAACCCAAGAATCGCGTCATATTGATCTGGAATGAAACCTTCCATTGGGGTGCTATCAACCCGCTGCTCGGCCGCGGCAGCAAGGGCAATACCAAGCGCGATATAGGTTTGGCGGGCAGTATTGGCGAAATTCACGTCAGCGCCCTGCGGGATCATCCTGTCCTTCATGCCTTGATAATAGCCTTTGATCTGATCGGTCAGGCCGCCGCGAGCTGCGGCCACCTCTTCCATGACCATATCAATGCGTGCTTCGGTGAAGTCATCCCATGCAGCAAATACGAGCAAGGCGGTGCTATCCGTGATCTGACCTTGACCAAATGACGCGTCTTTGAGTTTTGCACGGATGTCTTGATCCGTGATGACCAGCACCTCAAATGGCTGCAAACCGCTGGACGTGGGCGCCAGACGGATCGCATCCAAAATCGCCTCTACCTTCTCGGCTGCAACTGGGTTCGCGGGGTCCATCTTTTTGGTGGCATAGCGCCACTGCAGGTCATCCATCAACATTTGTTTATCCTTCATAACTGGGGCCGTCTTCGTGGCGGTCCATTCAAATATAGGGTTGCGCGGATGCATAGATAGGGCGCCGATTGCACAATTATTGTGCGAAAATGTTTGCAAAAAATACCCCGATGTCTAACGCTTTGCGTCAATGACAGTCGAGGAACGAACTATGACTTTAGAAGAAGCTATGGCCACACTCCCATCTTGGGTGGGAATCTGGGTCAACATTATGATGATTGGCGTATTTCTTGCGCCGCTTTTGCTTTTGATCTGGAAAGAAAGCCGTTGGCTTGGGGCCGCTGCCCTGCTTGCAGGTGTTGCCAGCTTTATCGGCGTGACCGAAATGTTTAATCAGGGCGGCTACACCAAACTGTTGGGCTTTCCGCACATCCTGTTCTACACGCCACTGGCTTATGTCTATTGGAAAAAACTCCAATCCGGCGCCCTTCCGGTCTGGCCAACACGGATCGCATGGGTGGTCTTGATCACTGTGCTGATCTCACTAGCATTCGATTACACAGATGCGCTGCGCTACCTGCTTGGAAACCGCGCACCCATCGAAGGTACTATTTAAGCCCATGAAAATCACAATCCCGTCCTAATTTGGGCGGGATTGTCCGTCACAACAGCCCCGACCAAAACCCGAGGCTGCCATGACACTTCACTTATCCCCAGACGCCGCGCAGAAATCTGCGTGGGAATCCAACGCCGAACTGCTCGACGTGCTGCACGACGATGCAAATGATGTCGTTGCATTCATTGAACATTGCTCTGGGGATGACCTGCACTGCCTGACGACGGTGCACGGCGTCGCAGCAGAGGTTGAAATTTTCGATGCCATTCTGCGTCACCCAGCCTGTGACCGCGCCACGGCGTTGCAGATATTCGAAAACTGTAACCCCTACTATTATGAACAAGAACTGGCCAAGGGCCGAAGCCTAGACAGCTATGACGACGAAGATGACCAAGTGTTCATCACCATCATCGACATGGCCCATGCGCAATTGGTCAAACGCCCTGAATGGCGTGGCAAATTCGACTGCCCTGCCCTGCGCCATTGGCACAAATACCCCCGCAGCGCGCCGGTGAATTTTGAAAACTGGTTGTTGCCTGCAGCTGTACTTGCCCCCACCGAAGGGGCAACACCAAACGCATTGATCGAATATCGCTATTCCACGATCCGCCTGACCTATCAATCGTGGTTGATGCGTCAGTAACTAGCCAATTTTACAGTCGATAAATGCAACAGCTGCAGCCACTGCCTGTTCAATCGACATATCAGACGTATCAATCAAGGCAGCATCATCTGCAGCCACCATCGGGGCTGTGGCCCTTTCGGCATCACGGGTATCGCGCGCAATAACATCGGCCAGCACTTGATCAAAGCTGATCGGATTGCCACGTGCTTGCAGCTCCTTGTGGCGACGCTGTGCCCGACAGTCTGCACTTGCAGTGACAAACAGCTTTGCCTGCGCATCTGGACAAATCACCGTCCCGATGTCCCGCCCATCAAGCACGGCACCGCCATCACGACGGGCAAAGTCACGCTGAAACGCGACCAAAGCCGTGCGCACTTCGCTGATCACCGCGACCTTGCTGGCAGCTTGGGCCACATCATGGGATCTCAGATCTGGGTTTTCCAAATCTTCTGGCGTCAAGGTTTGCGCAGCATCCAACGGATCAGCCCCCGCCAAAACCTTTGCCCCAACAGCGCGATACAGCAGCCCCGTATCCAAATGCGCAAACCCGAAATGGGCCGCGACCGCCTTTGATATCGTACCCTTGCCAGCTGCGGCGGGGCCATCAATGGCGACCGTAAACATCATACGTTGTTGCGCACCAATTGCGCACCCAGATTGCCCATCAGGTTTTCAAAAATCGGGAAGGACGTGGCAATCGGATTGCCGTCATCCACTGTCATCGGCTTTTGCGACGCCATGCCCATGACCATAAACGCCATTGCGATCCGGTGATCGAGCACAGACGCCACTGTCACGCCGCCCGGTACATTACCGTGGCCCAAACCAGTGACTTTCCACCAATCATCGCCTTCATCCACAGTGACGCCAGCGGCGCGCAAGCCCTTGGCCATCGCATCAATGCGGTCAGATTCCTTGACGCGCAATTCCTTGACGCCCTGCATATCGGTAACGCCATCGGCAAACGCCGCCACAACGGACAGCACAGGATATTCGTCAATCATGCTGGCGGCACGCGCTGGCGGCACGGCAATGCCCTTCAAGTCAGGCGAAAACTTCGCACGCAGGTCGGCCACTGGTTCGCCGCCCTCTTCGCGCATATTTTCATAGGTCAAATCCGCGCCCATTTCCTGCAGCGTGGTGAACAGGCCAGCCCGCGTCGGGTTCAGCCCGATATTGGGCACAAGCACATCCGACCCCGGCGTGATGATCGCCGCACAAACAGGGAATGCAGCAGACGACGGATCGCGCGGCACAACGATGGTTTGCGGTTTCAGCTCTGGCTGACCGGTCAACGTGATTTTGCGGCCCTCATCGGTGTCCTCGACCGAGATCTCGGCACCAAAGCCCGCTAACATACGTTCCGTGTGATCGCGTGTGGCTTCTTTCTCGATCACGACCGTCTGGCCTGGTGCGTTCAGCCCCGCCAGCAACACGGCCGACTTTACCTGCGCAGATGGCACAGGCGTTGTGTAGGTCACAGGCACAGGATCAGCCGCCCCAACCAATGTCATTGGCAAACGGCCACCGGCACGGCCAACAGTCTGGGTGCCAAACAATGCCAGCGGATCAGTCACACGGCCCATAGGGCGCGAGTTTAGCGATGCGTCGCCCGTAAACGTGGCCGTAATCGGCGATGTCGCCATGGTGCCCATGATCAACCGCACACCGGTGCCGGAATTTCCACAATCGATCACGTTCTCTGGCTCGGCAAATCCGCCGACGCCAACACCCTGCACCGACCATTCGCCGCCACCATGATCGGTGACCGTTGCACCAAAGGCGCGCATGGCTTTGGCTGTGTCCAACACATCTTCGCCCTCAAGCAGACCAAACACGCGGGTCTCGCCCACCGTCATCGCGCCCAAAATCAACGAACGATGTGAAATCGACTTGTCGCCAGGCACATTGGCCTCGCCACGCAGCGGACCACATGGGCGGGACGTCATCGGGATTGGGGTGCCATGGGACATGCGGATCTCACTTCTTAGAAAACATTCCACGCCGTGGTAAACCACCACGGCCCAAGGGTCCATGACCCCGCGCCTCGCATTTTCAAAAATACTCCCGCCGGAGGCCGAGAGCTTAAGGCCGCCGGAACGTCAGATAATGTGGCGTGCGCTCTTCGCGGATCGCCTTTTGCTCGTAGCGGGTCGAGGTCCAATCAGACCACGGTTCGCGCCAATCCGTTGGTCCTTCGGCCAGCCATTCAAATCCCGCCTTGGGAACTTCTTCAAGCGTCTGACGCACGTAGTCTTTAATATCGGTCGCAACGCGCAGTTCAGATCCAGGTGCCATAGCGGCAAACAAAGGCACCAAATGCTCTTGTGTCACAAACCGACGACGGTGATGCCGCTTTTTGGGCCATGGATCGGGGTAATTGAGGAACACTTTGGTAAAGGTGCCATCAGGAACAACATCAAACACATTCCGCACGTCACCGGGATAAACTGCAAGGTTCTTCACGCCCGCCCTGCGGATTTTGCCCAGCAACATCGCGACACCATTCACAAACGGCTCGCAGCCCAGAATGCCCACATCAGGGTATTCGGACGCCATATGCACCAAATGCTCGCCACCGCCGAAACCAATTTCCAGCCACAGCTCGCGCTTGCCGAAATAGGCTTCCAGATCGATGGGATCACGATCAGGGTTCACATCCCAATCAATCGGGCCCGCCGACAGCGGTTCCAGATCATTGTCTAAATAATCATGCTGGCTCGCGCGAATGGTCTTACCACGGAACCGGCCATAGAAATTACGCCAAGGCGCACCAGAGGGATGTTTTGTATCAGTCATATGCGGCCAGTATCAAAGGGCTGCGTATCTGGCAATATCCGCGTAGGATGGGTTTTAACCCATCACCTTCCTGCGCCCGACGATCAGACCAAAGACCACCAAGAACAGCGCCAGCGCGGGCCAGTCACCAAACCGCGCATATACGGTCAGCGCCAAGGCAGGTGGCAATGCCACATCAATGAACCCCGCCTGCCCCATACCAATTTGTTCAATCACACGCCCCTTGGCGTCGATCATCGCGGTCACGCCTGTATTGGCGACCCGCACCATGGGCAAGCCTTGCTCAATCGCGCGCAATCGCGCTTGCGCCAAATGCTGCTGTGGCCCAGCTGCTGGTCCGAACCATGCATCATTGGTGATCAAAACCAACATTCGCGCGCGGTCATCCGTATGCACCTCGTTGGCAAAAATGCCTTCGTAGCAGATCAAAATCCGCGCAAGCCCAATGCCCGTTACATCCACCAGCCGCGCGCCTTCGCCTGCCGTAAAGGCGCCTCCTTTGGATGCGGCAAAGGCATCGATGCCCAGATAGGTCAACAATTCACCACCGGGAATGAACTCCCCAAACGGCACGATATGCGCCTTGTCATAAACATCCGATACAATCGCGCCGCGCTCTAGCACCAGCGCCGCATTGTAAAACCGCTCGCCGCCACGCCGGTTGATGCCCACAATCACGGGCGCACCGCTGGCTGCATCGGCCAATTGCGTCAGCTCTGGATCAGCAAATTCCATCAAATAGGTGATCGCGGTTTCCGGCCAGACCACCAGATCAGGCTGCGGCGCGCTTTGGGTGAATTCAATCATACGCGCAAAAACCAACGGGCTTTTGGCAGGGTCCCATTTTTCCGATTGCGGCGCATTGGGCTGCACCAAGCGTACCAACGCCCCGTCGTAATCTGGCACCGGCCCCGCGGCCAATAATATCCAGCCAGCAACCGCCATGACCGGCATGACCAAGGCCCACCAAACGCGCCGCCAAACCAAAACCAGCGCCACAGCCAAACCCACCGTCACAAAGCTCAATACATGCGGCCCGCCGAATGCGGCCACTTGCGCCAGCGGCGTATCAATCCAGATATGCCCGATCAGCGCCCATGGAAATCCGGTGAAGATAAAGCTGCGCAGCACCTCCGCACCCGCGAGCATGGCGCCGCGCAAGGCCAAACTATCAGGCGATATCCGGTAAGCCAGATACCCCGCTGCGCCCCAGAACACAGCTGCACCGCCCGCCATCAAGATCACCGCAAACGGTGCCATCCAACCTGTGCTTGCCAGATCGACCAAGAACGGGGACACAATCCAATGTAGCGCAACTGCGAAATACCCCGCGCCGAACAGCCAGCCACTGCGAAATGCGGATTTAAGTGAAGCAGGGGCCATGGCCAGCCAGACAGCCAACGCGATAACTGTCGCGCCCCAAATGCCAAGCGGTGCTTGACCAAGCCCCGCCAGCAAGCCCAATCCGAACGGGATCAAGTCACGTTTAGCCATCCGTGGCGCCGGGCAACCGGACACGCAAACGCTTGATCCGGCGCGGATCAGCGTCAAGCACTTCGAATTCTGTTCCATCAGGATGCACAATGATTTCGCCACGCGCAGGCACCGCGCCAGACAGCATGAACACCAAGCCGCCCAGTGTATCGACATCTTCCTCGTCGACCTCATCATGGGCGGTTAGGTTGCTGCCAACCTCTGCTTCAAACTCTTCCAGATCAGTGCGGGCGAGCGCGACGTAGATGCCTTCGCTTTCGCGGGTAAAGGATTTCTCCTCGTCCACGTCATGCTCGTCTTCAATCGCGCCGACAACCTGTTCGATCAAATCCTCGATCGTGACCAAGCCATCAGTCCCGCCATATTCATCAATCACAAGGGCCATATGAATCCGCTCTGACTGCATCTTTTGCAGCAGAATGCCCAATGGCATCGACGGCGGCACATAAAGCAACGGCCGCAGCATCGCGCGTAAATCAAACGCGTCCTTGCCGCCGTTGAACCCGTATTTCAGGGCAAAGTCCTTTAGGTTCGCAAACCCAATCGGTGTGTCCAATGTGCCGTCGAACACGGGCACACGGGTCAACCCGCTGCTGCGAAACACCTCGAGCAATTCGTCAACGGATGCTGACACAGGCGTGGCCACAATGTCGGACTTGGGAATGGCCACGTCTTCCACACGACGGCGGCGCAGATTCAACATGCCAGGCATAGGGGCAGCTGGCACCAGCTGTGGCACCGTATCGCTTGAGGTATCATCGGCCTCCGCCGGGCTCAGTGCATCAAAAATACGGCCAACAAAGCCACGTGTTTGCATCTGTGCAGGATCATCATGCGCGCTTTGCGCCGCTATCGAAGATCCGTCTGTCTGGTCGCCCATTGTGTCCTTACCTTTTACGTCGCTGGCGCAAATTTGCGCGTGCTATACCCTATATGGGTCTGCAATGCCCATATTGCCAAGTATCTGTGTTTCCAACCCCTCCATGAGGGTGGCATCTGCGTCACGCTCGTGGTCGTAGCCCAAGAGATGCAACACACCATGAACGATCAAATGTGTGGTGTGATCGGCCATTGATTTGCCCGTCTCAGCAGCCTCGCGGGCACAGGTGTCATAAGCAATCGCAATATCGCCCAGTTCGGGGTCAGTCGCATCAGGTGCGTCAGGGGCGCCACCGTCATCCACGGCCCCACGTTCATCCGATGGCCAGCTAAGAACATTGGTCGGCACCGGCTTGCCACGAAAATCAGCGTTCAAAGCAGCGATGCGTTCATCTGTGCACCCAAGGACACTGACCTCAAACCCCTGTAAATCAAGTTGATCCAACGTAGCCTGCGTGGCGTTGCAGGCGATATCCGTCAACCCGAGCGCATCCCAACGCGGGTCTTCGATGATGCAATCAGCGCTCATCTGGCGCGCTCATCCTCTTTTTCATAGGCCTCGATGATCGCTGCGACCAAAGGATGACGCACGACATCTTTGGACGTGAAATAGTTGAAACTGATCTTTGGGATATGTTTGAGCAAACGCTCTGCATCCCACAGCCCCGACGACACACCACGCGGCAAATCGATCTGGGTGCGGTCGCCTGTGATCACCATGCGCGATCCTTCGCCAAGCCGGGTCAAAAACATTTTCATCTGCATCGATGTGGCATTTTGCGCCTCGTCCAGCACCACAAATGCATTCGATAACGTCCTCCCGCGCATAAACGCCAGCGGCGCGATCTCGATTACCTTTTCTTCCATCATCTTCGCCGCCTGTTTTCCAGGCAGGAAATCACCCAGCGCATCATAAAGCGGCTGCATATAGGGATCGACCTTGTCCTTCATATCACCAGGCAAATATCCCAGTTTTTCGCCCGCCTCGACAGCCGGACGCGACAGAATAATTTTGTCCACTTTGCCGCTGATCAACATGTTCACGCCAACAGCCACCGCAAGATAGGTTTTCCCTGTCCCTGCCGGACCAATTCCAAACGCTAGTTCTTTATCGAAAAGCGCCTGCACATAAGCCTTTTGCGCATCTGTGCGAGGTTCAATGAGCTTTTTGCGGGTTTTGATTTCGACCCGTTCGGCTCCGCCTTTGAACAGCTCGCGTTGGTCGCCCATTTCTGGCGCGCCTGTGACATCTGGCCCGCCCATGCGCAGCTCGCGATCGATGTCACCCGGTTCCAGACTGCGCCCGGCCTCTAACCTGCGATACATCGCCTTGAGCGTATTCAGTGCCTCTTGGCGCGGGCCATCCTCGCCGATCACCGACAGCTGGTTGCCGCGCCGCAATATCTGCACGCTATAGGCCTGTTCAAGTGTGGAAAGATTGCGGTCATGTTCGCCGCAAAGATCAATCAGAAGAAAATTGTCAGGGAATTCCAACATGGATTCCGCAGCATCAGTCAAATCAGCAGCCAATCATCTCTCCTTGGCGTTCGCGTTTGATCCTATGGTGGGCCTGCAATGTAACAAGGGCAAGGCGGAAAACGAAAAAGGCCGCAGAAATCTCTGCGGCCTTTTCAAATTTGTGTCGTCAAATAGCCCTAGAGACCAAAAGCGTTCTCTGAACCTTCATTGAACGGACCAACCACTGTGGATGGCGGCGCAACACCGGAACACACAGGACGCCCATCGGGAGTCAGACGCTCTGACAAGTAACCTTCGACACCATCATCGATGATCCAATGATCACAGCCATTTGGGTCGACCCAAATGGCCGCAACCATATTAGACAGGTGCTTGCCATCTTCGAAACCCGCATCGACAGTCCGGCCACCAGGACCAGAACGATCACCGCCTTCGATTGCCTCCAATGCCTGACCGGCACAACCAGCAGTAAAAAGACCTACAACAACAAGAACAGTCGCTTTAACAATTTTCATTTCATCTGCTCCTTAGCGAACACAGTAAATTTCAACACGGCGGTTCTGCTGCATTGCGGCAGCCGAATGGCCCTCCACACGTGGCTGGCGTTCGCCAAAGCCCTTCACATCAACAACCCGCACACCCGCAGAACGGGCAGCATCAGCAACGGCATTCGCACGGCGCGATGACAGGCTCTTGTTATATTCGTCAGAAGCACGGGCATCGGTGTGACCGTAAATCAAGAAACCAAACGCATTCGCAGCGCGGAAGAAGTCTTGCAGCTCTGACTTTTTAGAACCAGAGATACGCGCGCTGTCAGTTGCGAACAACTGATCGGCCGGCACGACGCCGCAGATTTCCGAACGGTGGCAAACTGGGCGATCATCGCGTGTGCGGTGACATGTAGCCTTCAAAGCCGTCATCCATCACCCAGTGCTCGCAGCCGTCTGGATCAATCCAAACCGTTGGCGTGTATTCTTCGCCTACCAATGTGCTGGTCTGTGCTTGCGCCGGACCAGCGGCAAAAGCCAAAGCCATTGCTCCAGCGGTAAGGCCACATGCGAGCCCCCGCAATGCATCTTTTAGTGTTACTGCCTTATCTCTTTCCCTCGTTCTTCGCGACTAATTCAGTTGCCGTCGCGTCTCTTACCAGACGTCATGCCGGCCAATATTCGCAAAAACTATGACAAAGAAAGAACTATTAACTAGATATTGTGCCTAACTTGTCACGATCACCATCAAAATAGCCAATTTTCGCGCAAATCTCGCAACATTAGCCGTATTTTGGGACCGATTGTTCTGGGCTAACCCATTAACAAAGCTGGCCTTCTAAGCTGTTTGTCGCACTGCGGGTGATCTTCACAGTCTTGACCTGCCCTAGTATAGACGCCGGTGCATCTGCATAGACAGCATGCAAATAGCCAGATTTCCCAATCATTTGACCCTCGGTGCGCCCTGGCTTTTCGAACAAGACCGACACTTCGCGCCCGACCATAGACTGCTGGATGGCGCGCTGTTGTTCCGTCAACAAGCTTTGCAAACGCTGCAAGCGTTCGTTCATCACGTCTTCTGGCAGCTGCGGCTTTTCTGCGGCTGGCGTGCCCGGACGGGTAGAGTACTTAAACGAATAGGCTTGGCCATAATTAACCTCGCGGATCAAATTCATCGTGTCTTCGAAATCAGCGTCTGTTTCACCTGGGAAGCCAACAATAAAATCGCCTGACAGCAGAATATCAGGCCGTGCCTGACGGATGCGTTCGATCAACTTAATATATCCTGCCGCCGTATGTTTGCGGTTCATTGCCTTAAGAATGCGGTCCGACCCTGATTGCACTGGCAGGTGCAGATAGGGCATCAGTTTTTCACAGCTCGCATGGGCATCGATCAGCGCATCATCCATGTCGTTCGGGTGGCTGGTCGTAAATCGAATGCGCTCCAACCCGTCTACTTTATCTAGCTCCCAGATCAGCCCCGCCAGACCGCCTTCATGGCCGTGATAGGCGTTGACGTTCTGCCCCAGCAACGTGATTTCACGCACGCCAGCCTCGACCAGTTCTTGGGCCTCGCGGATCACACGGTCCGCAGGGCGGGAAACCTCGGCGCCGCGTGTATATGGAACAACGCAAAACGCGCAAAACTTGTCGCAGCCTTCTTGCACCGTCAAAAACGCGGTTGGGCCACGCTTCGCCTTGCTGCGTGATTTGAGTGTCTCAAACTTGTCATCGTCGGGGAAATCGGTGTCGAGCGCGCGCGCACCAGATTGCACGGCATCATCCATCGCGGGCAAACGGTGATAGGACTGCGGCCCAACAACAAGATCTACCATTGGTTGCCGGCGAATAATTTCCGCGCCCTCTGCTTGCGCCACGCAGCCGGCCACACCAAATTTCAGGTCCGGCTTCGCGGTCTTCAAATGCTTCATGCGCCCCAGTTCGTGATATACTTTTTCAGCCGCTTTTTCGCGGATGTGGCAGGTGTTCAGCAGGATCATATCCGCGTCATCTGCTGTATCGGTCTGGACATAGCCCTGCCCGCCCAGCGCCTCGGCCATGCGTTCGCTATCATAGACATTCATCTGGCAACCATAGGTCTTGATAAACAGCTTTTTAGGATCGGACATATCAGCACCACTTTTCGGGAATTGAACTGATGCGCGTTTAACCTGCACGCGCCCTGCTTGCAATGCAGTGCACATTCACGCAATTTAGCCCAAACACAGGACCATAGGTTTATTATGCATTTTCAAGATCTCGATAGCTTTTTGCGGGACGGCGCGGCGGCACTGGCCAAGGGGCCAATCGCTTTAATTTTGCTTGAAGATGACGTCGAAGTCGGCAGCACAATCCGGCACCATTTGAACGCTGGCTTTAAATCCGTTGTTGTTCTGGGCGTGCACGACATCACACTGCCCGCCGATTTACCTGCCAATGTGATCCATGTTGGGTTCGACGCGGCGGCGCGTGACGCTGCAATGAAAGCCGTCAATGCAGTCATAGATTAGGCGGCAGGCCAATGGCTCTATTACTGCTATAATACAGAGTATATTTTCTATCCGTTCTGCGAGCATCGTTCCATCGGGGAAATGCTCGCCTACCACACAGAAGAGCGGCGCGATGCCGTTTTGACCTATGTGGTGGATTTACATGCGGGTGATTTGGGTGATCATCCCAATGCTGTTTCGCTTGAAACGGCACATTTGGACAAATCCGGCTACTACGCGCTTGCCCGTAAAGACGACGAAAACAACTTCGAAGAACGGCAGCTCGATTTCTTTGGCGGGTTGCGGTGGCGTTTCGAAGAACACATCCCACTTGTGCGACGCCGGATCGACCGCATTTCGATTTTCCGCGCCAAGCCGGGTTTGCGGTTGCGGTCCGACCACACGTTTAATGACGCAGAATACAATACCTATGCCTGCCCATGGCATCACAGCATCACTGCGGCATTGGTGTCATTTCGCACCGCCAAAGCGCTCAAGCGCAATCCTGTGAGCGCGGCAGAAATTAGCACGTTCCACTGGCACAATTCGGCGCCATTTACGTGGCATTCACAGCAGCTGTTGGACTTGGGTCTTATGGAACCGGGGCAATGGTTCTGATCTGATCTAATGGCGGAGATGCGTTAAAACGCATCCTACGCTGATAGGCAGAACACAGCGGCCATTCTGTTTCCTTTCGCGCTAGCCCAGCACGCAAAGGTGCTGTCGCGATCAAGTGGGCGTGCAGGTCGTAATCGCCTTGATTACGTATCAAATGCTCCCAAAACCGGCGTTGCCATATCCCCTTTTCCCCACGGCGCAAGGCCGATGGGCTGCGTGTGGCTGGCGGCGGAACGTGGCGCGAAAATACCGATTTGGTCAACCGCCACCGCGCGGAAAAATCCATATCGCCCGCGGGCAAGGTCCAGATCATATGCGCCTTGGCTGGCAAAATCACCGCGTCGTTAATCTCTAACGGGCGCCGCTTTTGGCAAATGCGCACAGCATTGCGCAATAAGTCCACCCGTTCGACCAACAGGTCAGACTGCGTATCCGCAAGGCAAACGGTAAAGAAATACGTGCCACCCGGCACAAATCGGCGTCTATACTGTGTCATGCACACAGGCTCGCGCGATTCTGGTAAACAAATGCTGAATACCGCAATCCCGTAGGATGGGTTTTAACCCATCACTTGCGCCGCAGGCGGATCACAACATCGACGGACGCGATTTCGGCGCCTTCTGGCACCTCAGGAAGACGCTTGATTTCAAGCTCTTGGGCGGGTGCATCAGTCAGCTCTGCCGTATCTTCCCAATAGAAATGCGGATGGTCTGACATATCGGTGTCGAAATAGCTCTTTGATCCATCCACCGTGATCTCGCGCATCAGCCCAGCCTCACAAAACGCGCCAAGCGTGTTGTAAACCGTGGCCAGCGATACCTTGTCACCCGCCGCAGAGGCCGCTTCAAACAACCCCTCCGCTGTGACATGCCGGTTGCGCCCATCACCCACCAATAGCCCAGCAAGCGCCATACGCTGGCGCGTCGGGCGCAAACCCACACTTCCAAGCCATGCGGTGCTACGTTGTTGTTCGGTGATATTCATCGGGTCCATTCGCAATATCTCGCGCCTACATAAGTATGAAACGGGGGGCGGATCAATTGAAAACGCTCCCCGTGGGCCTCTTGCCGCACCCGCCGCACCAATGTTACACCGTCACGAACCACAATAAACACAATCGAGGGCACCATCATGGCCGACTATCCAAGCAGTTTTGACAAAGAAGGCCTGCTGGCCTGCGCACGCGGCGAGCTTTTCGGCGAAGGCAACGCGCAGCTGCCTGCCCCACCGATGCTCATGATGGACCGCATCACCGAAATTTCCGGTGACGGTGGCGCGCATGGCAAAGGCCACGTGATCGCAGAATTCGACATTACACCTGACCTGTGGTTCTTCGACTGTCACTTCCCCGGCAATCCAATCATGCCCGGCTGCTTGGGGCTTGATGGCCTGTGGCAACTGACTGGATTCAACCTTGGCTGGCGCGGCTGGCTTGGCCGTGGTTATGCGCTTGGCGTGGGCGAGGTCAAATTGACAGGCATGGTACGTCCCGACCGCAAAATGCTGACCTATAAAATCGACTTTACCAAAGCTATCCAAACCCGCCGCCTGACTATGGGCGTGGCTGACGGGATCGTCGAAGCGGACGGCGAAGTGATCTATCAGGTCAAAGACATGAAGGTCGCGTTGAGCGAGAGTTAAGCAAAACTGGCCGGCCCAGCGCCGGCCAAATACCGACGGGATCACATCATGTTTTTAATCAAAGCAGGCAAATTTCTGGCCTTTGCAGGTATCGCTATCGGGCTTGTGCGGGCTTTGGCGGGTGTTGCGGTAGGCGCAATTGCAGATGACGCCGCCGCCAATGCCGCAATGTCCGCGAAATATCTGGGCGCCGCCAACAGCACAGCCGCCATTCAAATCGGACTGTTCTACATGTTCGTTGCCGTGGGCATCGGTCTTTTGACCGCTGTCGCCGCAAGCATCGCCAAAGCCTCTGCAAAAGACGACAACGCGTAAGCGGCGTCTAGCTACCCACTTGCACCCCTGCCCTCCTGCACATTACATAGAGGCAACTTTAGAACAGGAGAGCGCCAATGCACCGCGTTGTTGTCACAGGTCTTGGGATCGTATCCCCCATCGGAAATAACGCGGACGAGGTTCTGGCCTCTTTGAAGGCTGGCAAATCCGGCATTGAAGCCTCTCCCGAAATGGTTGAACACGGCTTTCGATCGCAGATCGCTGGCACCGTAAAGCTCGACATCAAAGAGCACGTCGACAAACGCGCCCTGCGGTTCATGGGGCCAGGTGCGGCCTATGCTTATATCGCGATGGGCCAAGCGATCGAGGATGCGGGGCTGGATGAAGCAACTGTATCCAACATTCGCACCGGTTTGATTGCAGGGTCCGGCGGGCCATCCACATCCGCGATGCTGGCCGCCCATGATGTTGTGAAAAACACAGGGGCGACGAAACGCATCGGGCCGTTCGCTGTGCCGAAATGTATGTCTTCCACGATCTCGGCGAACCTCGCGACACAGTATCAGATCAAGGGCATCAACTATTCGATCACCTCTGCCTGTTCCACATCCCTGCACTGCATCGGGTCCGCGTCAGAGCAGATCATGATGGGCAAACAAGATGTCATGTTTGCAGGCGGCGGCGAGGAACTGGACTGGACCTTGTCCTGCCTGTTCGACGCCATGGGCGCAATGTCATCGAAATATAACGACACACCGGAACGGGCCTCTCGCGCCTTTGACGCAGACCGCGACGGTTTCGTGATTGCGGGCGGCGGCGCGATGCTGGTGCTGGAAAGCCTCGAGCACGCCCAAGCACGTGGCGCGAAAATCTATGCCGAGGTCACAGGCTTTGGCGCGACCTCCGACGGTGCCGACATGGTGGCCCCATCCGGTGAAGGCGGCGAACGCGCGATGCGCTTGGCGCTCGACACCCTGCCAGAAGGCCGCAAGGTCAGCTATATCAACGCCC
This sequence comes from uncultured Roseobacteraceae bacterium, assembly GCA_964022435.1. Taxonomy (GTDB): domain Bacteria; phylum Pseudomonadota; class Alphaproteobacteria; order Rhodobacterales; family Rhodobacteraceae; genus Yoonia. The sequence goes on from CAXIAL010000003.1 coordinate 119,679, forward strand.
ACGGCACATCCACGCCCGTCGGTGACGTTGGCGAGATTGAAGCCGTGCGCCGCGTGTTCGGTGAAGGCACCACACCGCCTGTGTCCTCCACCAAATCCATGACCGGCCACAGCCAAGGGGCCACCGGCGCATCCGAAGCTGTCTATTGCCTGTTGATGATGCAAAACGATTTCATCGCGCCGTCGATTAACGTCGAAAACCTCGACCCCGCATTGGACCCCGCAGAGATCGCAACAGAAATGAAAGAGAACGCAGGAATTGATACTATCATGACCAACTCTTTTGGATTTGGCGGCACAAACGGTTCGATGTTGTTGAG
>CAXIAL010000004.1:0-106667 GCA_964022435.1 uncultured Roseobacteraceae bacterium
GAACTGCCCGAAACCCGCCAAATCAACCATGCGGGGCGCTTCTGTCAGGCGGCGTACGGTTTTTCCAGTCATTTCATCCACGATCATTTGAAGCGGTTCCATCGGGGATTGAATGAAATCCGCCATAGTCCATATCTTGATCCGCGCATTCGCCCATGGTGAACGCAACACATTCAAATGCTCGTTCTCGACATGTTGTAGATATGCGGCCTCTTGGCGAATATCGGCAAAGTTTCGATTTCATTGGAACAAGCGCAACGCCCAAGCACCAGAAATTACAGAGACCTGCGCGTTAGGATCGGTTGCCAACATCCAGCTGATATCTTGAGCATCTGTTGGGCCAAATTGGAAACACTGCCGTTCGCCCCGCGTGCTCCAAATCAGATTGGTTAGGAACATCTGGCTATTGTAATCACGCAAAATCGGGTTGTCGATCAGAGCGCCATTAAACGATCCTTGACGGCCCTCGAACTCGACACGTTCAGGCGCATAAAGATGCCCATGCACGCGGTTGCCCGTTACCTTTGCCAACCAAGGTTCAAAGTTCTCGAACAATTCTGTGAAGCCTTCGAACACGGAATACGGCGCAGATGTTACGCCATTTTCCCAGTCGCGGTTTGGGTAACGGCTTTGCATATATAGCCCCGGCCGCCCGCGCGTGCGGCGATCAACAGCCTTAGAAAAAATGCGGTCGATTTTACCTGGGTTTGGTTCGGCGCCCTGCATCGCATTGCCGTCGTCGGTTAGGAATGTTCTGTAAAGCCGCGTCGCATGTGGCCATATTTTACGGGCAACAAAACAGTCGGACCGGCGCAAAAGCTGAAGATGATCGTCGTAGAAAATATGCGGCTTCCCCTGAAAGTCGAACTTTGACAGGGTCAGTGACCGGCTTTCAATATTGCCAGAATACAAACGCGCCAACGTCTGAAAATAGCTCTCGTCTGGAATCCAGACTTTTTTGAAATAGCGGTCATAGACCGCGCGCTCCGGATCTTGCAAAATTGCGGTCAATGTTTGGCGTGATAGGCACCACCACTGTGAGCCCATGTGCGGAACCAGCCCAGGTGGAACTTTACGTTTAAACCGCACCAAACGTTGTAGTTTAACGTAGCCATCAAACAACCGGCGGCGTGTTTTCCAAGAAAATGGGAACCGCAAGATGAAACGTTCGGCATCCAAACCGCCGACGGTCCAAGACACTTCGGAAGTTGTTGCGCTTTCGATAAAATCGGTGCGCGGACGGCTGTCTAGATATTTCACCAATTCGCGCACAGGGCGCAATGGCATACACGACCCAGACGCCAGAAACGCGTGGCGCACTTCTGGAAATTTGGTCAGCAACATGGTGGATGCCCCGTTGTGGTGCATGTTGATCAGAACGTAGATAAAAGTCTGCACGATGCTTTTGTTGCCTCTCTCGAGGACCTCAGCAAAATGGTGAAGTTTTGCAAACGACATCCGTGCGAATGGGGCACGTGGGGCATTGTTGCTGGCACGCAGTCGGCATCAATGAATGCAATGATCTCTCCGGCAGCGGCATCAACGCCCGCATTGCGCGCAGCACTGATGTTGCGATCATCATAGCGAACCAATTTAATCTGCCCCGCAAGTGGGTGATCTTGCAGGCCCGCCAAACTAACGCGATCAGCAACCACCACAATTTCGAAATTGGCATGGTCGATTTGCCCCGCAACCGTCAGCGCTACATGCAGCGCATCAGGGCGGCCATGGCTGACAATCACAACACTGACTGACAGCCCCGACATTTAAGGCAACTTTAAATCAACGCCCGGCGCATAGGCGATAAAGAACGGGTTGGCAAAATCGTCTTTGCCGTATTGCAGTGTCGTGTGGTCGTCAAAGCGGACAACATGCCCGCCCGCGCCCGTAAGAACCGCATGGCCTGCAGCAGTGTCCCATTCCATCGTACGCCCAACACGCGGATAGATATCCGCCTCGCCCGTCGCAATCAGGCAGAACTTGAGCGAGGAACCAGCACTTTTGCTATCCTTCACAGCGTATTTATTGATGTAATCGTCGGTCGCCTGATCACGGTGGGATTTTGAAGCAACGACCAAAAGCGCATCATTATCCGGCGTTGACACATTGATCAGCGTTGTTGGACCCATTGCGTCCTTTGGAAAGCCGCCAGTTTCTTCGAGCGATGCGCCAGCGGCGTCGGTGATGAACAAGCGATCCTTGGCTGGCGCGTAAACCACGCCGCGGATTGGGGTGCCGTCAACGACATAAGCGATGTTCACGGTGAAATCACCACGACGTTTGATAAATTCCTTTGTCCCGTCCAGCGGGTCAACGATCAGGAATGTGCTGACTGACTGGCCATGGCTGTCGGCCTGCTCTTCTGTCACCAGCGGCACGTCAGGGAACGCGGCGCGCAGGCCAGCGCTGATGATCGCATCGGCGGCTTCATCGGCTTCGGTTACGGGGCTTTCATCGAATTTGGACCGAACTTCGAAATCTGGATCCGCATAGATTTCCATAATTTTGTCACCAGCCTCCAATGCCAACCGGCGCATGACAGTGGTCAGTTTTTCAAAATCCATACTCAAATCCTTCACGTTTTGTTTTGATGCCTGTTCTATTGATTGAAAAAACAGGTTTGACCCCTTTTGATCAATGGTAACGCGAACGGCAAGAATTTCGTGAATGCGGGAAACATCCCCGCGCTAGACAGGTTTGAAAATGTTCCACCCAGACGCACCACGTTCAACGACACGAACCTTTTTTGGCATGGCCGAATTGGTATACCATTCAATCGTACGCGAAATTCGCAAATCGCATCGCAATGCGTTGGTCGGTCTGATGCTGAACATGTTGCAAACTGTGATGCTGGTTATGACATTCTATTTGATGTTCTCAATCCTTGGGATGCGCGGCAGTGCGATCCGTGGAGATTTCATGATCTACATCATGTCAGGCATTTTCTTGTACATGTGTCACACTAAAACGGTTGGGGCCGTGACCGGCGCAGAAGGCCCTGCATCCGCAATGATGCAACATGCCCCGATGAACACGGCAATCTCGGTGCTCGCCGCCGCCCTATCAGCTCTTTACCTTCAACTGTTGTCGCTCGTCGTCGTATTGTTCCTATATCACATTATCATCACGCCTGTTTATATCGACAACATGATCGGCGCATTGTTTATGCTGATCGCGGCATGGTTCAGCGGCTTCGCCGTCGGAATGATATTTTTTGCCATTCGCCCTTGGGCACCCGAATTCGCAAAAATTGGATCCAGCATTTACAGCCGGATCAGCATGATCGCCTCTGGTAAAATGTTCGTCGCCAACTCGCTTCCGTCATCCATGCTTGTGATGTTTGACTGGAACCCGCTGTTTCATGCCATCGACCAAGGGCGCGGCTATATCTTCCTGCACTACAACCCGCATTTCTCGTCGTCCATCTATCCGTTTGTGGTCGCGATCGGACTCTTGATGCTGGGCTTGATGGGCGAATTTTACACCCGAAAAGCAGCCTCTGCCAGCTGGAGCGCAGGCCAGTAGAGCCATGTAAATTTCATCTTTTGTAGATGAATCGGCGTTTTATACGCTTAAGCGGGAAAATTGCGACCTTTGACGGCTGCGCAACGCTTGCAGGCCCGAAATTGCATCCCTATATACCTCAAGATCATGCGAGACGGGCAATGCCCCGACTGCAGACCAAGTTAATCAGGCGCGGGTGCCGAAATGGGTTCGCGCCGCTCAAACCGCCGAAACGTAAGGGATTTGAAATATGGCCAAAGTCATCGGAATTGACCTCGGAACCACTAACTCTTGTATCGCCATCATGGACGGCTCTAAGCCGCGTGTTGTTGAGAACGCTGAAGGCGCGCGCACCACGCCGTCGATCGTTGCCTTCACAGATGATGAGCGTCTTGTTGGACAGCCTGCGAAACGTCAGGCCGTGACCAACCCGGAAAACACGATCTTTGCTGTAAAGCGTTTGATCGGTCGTCGTTTTGACGACAAGCATCTTGCAAAAGATCTGAAAAACATGCCGTTCAATGTTGTCGATGGCGGCAATGGCGACGCATGGGTTGAATCGAAAGGCGAGAAATACTCTCCTTCGCAAATCTCTGCCTTTATCCTTGGCAAGATGAAAGAAACCGCTGAATCCTACCTCGGCGAAGACGTGAACCAAGCGGTTATCACCGTGCCTGCGTATTTCAACGACGCACAGCGCCAAGCGACCAAAGATGCGGGCAAGATTGCCGGCCTCGAAGTGCTACGCATCATCAACGAGCCAACAGCGGCTGCGTTGGCTTACGGTCTGGATAAAAAAGAAACACAAACCATCGCGGTCTATGACCTTGGTGGTGGTACATTCGACGTTACCATCCTGGAAATCGACGATGGCCTGTTCGAAGTAAAATCCACCAACGGCGACACGTTCCTTGGCGGTGAAGACTTTGACATGCGCATCGTGACGTATCTTGCCGACGAGTTCAAAAAAGAGAACCAAGTCGACCTGACACAAGACAAGATGGCGTTGCAGCGTTTGAAAGAAGCAGCAGAAAAAGCGAAGATCGAATTGTCTTCTTCTTCTTCCACCGAAATCAACCAGCCGTTTATTTCCATGGGTTCCAACGGTCAGCCGTTGCACATGGTCATGAAACTGACACGCGCCAAGCTGGAAAGCCTTGTTGCTGACCTAATCAAAGCATCTATGAAACCATGCATGGCCGCAATCAAAGACGCGGGCCTGTCCACTGGTGACATCGACGAGGTTGTTCTGGTTGGCGGCATGACACGTATGCCACGCGTTCAGGAAGAAGTTGAAAAGTTCTTTGGCAAGAAGCCACACCAAGGCGTGAACCCTGATGAAGTTGTCGCCATGGGCGCAGCAATTCAGGCTGGCGTTTTGCAGGGTGACGTCAAAGACGTTGTTCTTTTGGACGTGACACCATTGTCCTTGGGTATTGAAACCCTCGGCGGCGTGTTCACACGTTTGATCGACCGCAACACAACGATCCCAACGAAGAAATCCCAGATTTTCTCGACTGCGGAAGACAACCAAAACGCAGTGACATTGCGCTGTTTCCAAGGGGAACGCGAAATGGCTGCCGACAACAAGATCCTCGGCCAGTTCAACCTTGAAGGCATCCCGCCAGCACCACGCGGCATGCCACAGATCGAAGTCACCTTTGACATCGACGCCAACGGCATCGTGTCCGTCGGCGCCAAGGACAAAGGCACAGGCAAAGAACAGCAGATCACGATCCAAGCGTCTGGCGGTCTGTCCGACGACGACATCGAAGCAATGGTCCGCGACGCGGAAGAGAATGCAGACGCGGATAAAGAACGCCGCGAGCTGATCGAATCTAAGAACCAGGCCGAAAGCATGATCCACTCGACTGAAAAGTCGCTTGAAGAGCATGCCGATAAGGTTGACCCAACCACGGTTGAAGCTATCGAATTGGCAATCGCCGCGCTGAAGGACGATCTTGAAGGCGACAGCGCCGATAAGATCAAATCCGGCATCCAGAACGTCACCGAAGCCGCCATGAAACTCGGCGAGGCCATCTATAAGGCCGCGCAAGAGGAAGAAGACGGCGAAGGCGAACCAAAGAGCGCAGACGAGGATGAAATTCTTGATGCCGACTTTGAAGATCTTGGTGACGACGACAAGCGTGGCTAAGCCCACAGCCTGACAAAATTGACCGGCCCCTTGAACCGGGCCGGTCTTTTTACATTCCCAAAAGGGGAAAACGACCATGGCAAAACGCGATTATTACGAAACGCTCGGCATTCAAAAGGGTGCGGAGGCGGCTGCGATCAAGAAAGCTTATCGTCAAAAGGCGAAAGAGCTGCACCCTGATCGCAATGCCGATAATCCCAAGGCCGAAGACCAATTCAAAGAGGCCAACGAGGCCTATGAGGTTTTGAAAGACGCCGACAAAAAAGCAGCCTACGACCGCTATGGCCACGCCGCATTTGAAGGTGGCATGGGCGGTGGTGGCCAACAACGCGGTGGCGGTGGCCACGGCGATTTCGGCTCTGCATTCTCTGACGTATTTGACGATCTGTTCGGCAACTTTGGCGGTGGCCAACGTGGCGGCGGTCGCAACCGCGCCCAACGCGGCAATGACCTGCGTTATAACCTGCGCATTAACCTCGAAGACGCGTTCTCTGGCCTACAGAAGACCGTCAATGTACCTGCAGCTGTGTCCTGTGGATCATGCGACGGCACCGGCGCAGAAGACGGCTCTCAACCGGTGACCTGCCCGACCTGTGCAGGCATGGGCAAGGTTCGTGCGCAGCAGGGTTTCTTTACTGTCGAACGCACCTGCCCGACATGTAACGGCATGGGCCAAACGATCAAAGACCCTTGTCACAAATGCCACGGTCAGGGCCGCGTCGAGAAAGAGAAATCTTTGTCCGTGAACATTCCTGCGGGCGTCGAAACCGGCACCCGCATTCGTCTGGCTGGCGAAGGCGAGGCAGGTATGCGCGGCGGTCCAACGGGTGATCTTTATATCTTTATCGAGGTTGCCGATCACAAGCTGTTTGAACGCGACAACGTGAACCTGTTCTGCACGGTCCCTGTCAGCATCGCCAAGGCGTCCTTGGGCGGCGAGATTGAGGTGCCAACAATCGACGGTGGCCGGTCCCGCGTAAAAATCCCCGAAGGCTCGCAATCAGGCCGCCAGATGCGTCTGCGCGCCAAGGGCATGCCCGCCCTGCGCGGCAATGGCACGGGTGACATGTATATCGAGCTTGCCGTCGAAACCCCGATCAATCTGACCGCGCGTCAGAAAGAAATCCTCAAGGAATTCGACGAGATCGAGGCAGAGAACAATCCCAACAGCACCAGCTTTTTCAAATCTGTCAAAAGCTTCTGGGACTCGATGAAGGGTTAACCTTCCGTTCATCATATGTTCTGAAAGATGGGGCCATGACCCATTTTGCAGAATCACACTCCCTATTCGCTGACCATGATGATGTGGCCGTAATTCCCAAGGCGCGCGCGCCATCTTATCTGACCGACCACCGCAAACGTCTGCGCGAACGGTTCAATATGGGCGGCGCTGCGGCGATGCCCGATTACGAATTGCTCGAACTGGTTCTTTTCCGCGCTATCCAGCGCCAAGATGTAAAACCGCTGGCGCGTGTGTTGATCGACAGATTTGGCGACTTCAACGGTGTGCTATCTGCGTCTGCCGCGCAATTAACTAAGGTTAAAGGCTGCGGTCCCGCCGTCGTCACGGAATTGAAAATCGTCGAAGCAACGGCTCACCGACTGGCCCGCAGTCGCGTCATGCAGCGCGACGTGATCACTAGCTGGGATGCAGTTTTAGACTATTGCCACACGGTCATGTCCCACCGCGAGACCGAACAATTCCGCATTCAATTTCTGGATACTAAAAACGCCTTAATCGCAGATGAGGAACAAGGCAGAGGCACTGTCGATCACGTGCCCGTCTACCCGCGAGAGGTTGTGAAACGGGCGTTGGAATTGAACGCCGCCTCGATCATTTTGGTCCATAACCACCCATCCGGCGACCCGACGCCATCGGATGCAGACATCAACATGACCCGTCAGATTGATGACGCGGCATCTACCATGGCCATCACCGTGCATGATCACATCATTATCGGGAAATCCCGCGAAACCAGTTTTCGCGCTTTGGGCCTATTGTGACGCCCATAATTCGACACGGCGGTTCATCTGACGCCCCCATTCCGTATCATCGCATCCCATTGGCAAGGCTTCACCAAATGCATCGGTTTCGACGATAACATCACTTGGTAATTCGCCGCGAAACAACGATTTCAATTCGCGCAACACGGCATCTGCACGCTCGAGTGATAAATCCCTATTTGCCACCGCACCGCCACGTCCGTCGCTGAACCCGACCAACATCAACGGTTGGCTGTTATACCGTCCATCGCGAATCGCTTGCGCCAATGCCAATAGGTTTGATCGTGACTGCGCATCAAGCCGTGTTGATCCAACTTCGAACCGAAAGCTGGTCGACAAACGCACCCGCGCGGCCAGAACGCGCACCATGCGCTGTAGCTCCACCAATGGCATGTCGTCCCCCGCTGCGACGATTGCATTGGCAAAGCGCTGGCCTTGGGAATCAAGTGGAATCGGAATAGCGCCCTGATCAACAAACCCTGCACGGCGCACGACCAATTGCGCTTGCGGCCCGCGCATCCACGCCAAAAATTCATCCGCAAGCGGCGGCAAGCGGCGGCTTGGCATATACAAAAACATTGGCGCAGTCAGAGGATAGTCTTCTGTTTTCAATGTTGTGATACGTGGCGCTGAAATAAACCCGCAAGCATCTTGTAACGCAATCGGTTGCGTGCGCCCCACATCCGTAAACGGTAAAATACCGATTGCAAACGGATCGGCGGCAACCGCTTGGGCCAATTCATCGTTGCTCGCGTGGCGCACTACATTTTCCGACAACAGCCTACCGGCACCCGTGACAATCACATCGATAAACCGTTGCGCTTGACCATCCGTCACAGCCCCCAGATGAAGCGTCAGCGGCTGATCACCTTGACCAAGATCTACGATCTCGCCTGCAAACGTCTTTGCCAAAGTATCCAGCGATATCGCTGATACATTGGCCCGCGATGATACGACAGGGACCAGGCCATCAATGCCCACAATCCGGCTTTGCTTGGCACTACTCAATTGCCCTAGGCCAACTTCGGCAGCAAGGCGCACTTCGCTACGGCGCACTTCGCGCACGGACATCACCATATCGGCTTCATGCGCAATGAGATCGGCAAAACCCTCATCGGTGTTAGTGCTCCGGAACGAAAATTTCGCAACCGGTGTATCTTCCGGCCCGTCGACCAGCGTTTGGGTAAAGTGAACAGTATCAATTTGGTCTGACGTGACCCGATAACCGCTGGATCGCGCGAATCCATCGACAAGTGCGGGCAGCAAAACCTCTGCCATGCGAGAGGCCCCTGACAAGCGCAATTCGGGAACATAGCCATCAACCGCAAGGCAATCCGCACCTTCACAATCCAAACCATCATAGCGCATGGTCAGCGCGCCATATTCCGTATCGATTTGAATGTTTTCACCATCATATCCGATGTATCGGCCAGACAATTCCAGCCCACCACCGGCAGATCGCAACGTAATGTCCTGCGCAAGAAGGCTAGACGCGCAAAAGAAAAGTGCGGCGCTCGCAAGCACCGCACGTTTCAGAAGTTTGCCAAGCTGGCCTGATTCACAACGCGTCATTTCGATGAGAGTGTCAGGTCCTTGAACATATTTTTCAACACCAGAAATTCACCTATTGCCTCGCAATCGGGCATTGTCATGGTCAAATCAATCGCATTCGCTCCTAAGACTGGATCAATTTGAATGCTTTGCGCTGCAATCTCTTGGCCACAATTCGCGGCGGTGATTTCTGCCTCAACGCTAAGCGCAACCGTGCCATCTTGCGACCCGGTGCCTGTTGGGAAGGTATAGACCTCTGCCAGCAATGGCATGTCCAAACCTGGATCACCCAATTCCACAAGGAAACCAGACGTTGGCGGATTGACGAAATCCAATTCATCCGCGGCAGCGGACCAAACATGGCCCTCTGCGTGGTAGTCCGCACCGAACTCTAGCGCATGAAGGCGAACCGCCTCTACGCCTTCCTACTGCAATGCAGCACGGTCAAAGTTAACCAAATCAGGGACAGCTACAGACGTCACAGCACTGTCGCCATTCTTAAATTCCGAGATGAAGAATACGTTTTCAGCCAACACGGGCACCAGAGCATTTGCGATACCATCTGCGTCGGTCATGATCGAAAACATCATACCCTGATGGTGAATCGTAACTGGCGCTGACGTCTGGCAAGGTGCTGTCACTGTCAATGACACCATCGCCAATGGTAGGATTGTAGCGTCCATGGACATATCGCAAGCTGTCGATGGTACCGCTTGTGGTATCACCATTTCAGGCGCAACCAAGTCAATCAATGCATCGTCCAAAGCCGCCAGTTGCACTGGTGCCGGCTGGGGCACTGGAATATCCTACAGTTGACTAGGATTCAACGATGGGGTCAGGCCGGCAAGCACATTTGCATCCTGCAACGGCGCGACGGAGGCCGTTGCGGCAACGCCTGTATCCGGCTGAAACCGCGACGCAACGGCATCGCCATGCTGCATCACAAAGCCAAACCCAAGCGCCACGGAAAACGTGGATACGGCGGTGATGATTTTCTTTTTGCGGGACATGACTTGCCTCCTTTACCCATCTGGTTTGGAGACAACGTGACGTAAAAGGGTGGCCCGATCAGGACCACCCAAGGGTTTTAGCGTGACAGGATTGTGGCAGCTTTAAGCCAGACGCCCGTGGCAATGCTTGAACTTTTTGCCCGACCCACATGGGCAAGCATCGTTCCGGCTTGGCGTGCCCCATGTGCTTGGGTCGTCTTCGACAAACCCTGTGCGTGGCGTTGCGCCTGTCCCACCGGGGGAAGAGGTTGCACGCTGGATCGCGTCTTCTTGGGCCTTTGCCGCGGCTGCCTGTTGCGCCTGCATTTGCGCAATCATCTGCTGCTGTTCTTCTTGTGACATGGGGCGAATTTGGCCCAGTTTTTGTGTCACCTCGGTGCGCAGGCCGTCCAAAAGACGTTCAAACAATTGAAAGCCTTCAGTCTTATATTCGTTCAGCGGATCACGCTGCGCGTAGCCACGGAAGCCGACGACAGCACGCAAGTGTTCCAACGTGATCAGGTGTTCACGCCACTTGCCATCGATGGTTTGCAGCAGCACCTGCTTTTCAACATTGCGCATGGTGTCTTCACCAAACGCAGCGGTCTTTTCGTCCATATGCGCATCTGATGCTTCTTCCAGACGGGCGCGGATGTCGTCGTCGTCAACGCCCTCTTCGGCGGCCCACGCGATAACAGGCACGTCGATGCCAAGCGTGGCAATCACATCGGCATAAAGCCCTTCTGTGTTCCACTGATCGGCATAGGATTTCGGCGGCATGTGATCGTGTACAAGATCGTCGATGACCTGTGCACGCATGTCGCCAGTGATTTCAGACACGTCAGATGCTTCCATGATGTCGCGGCGCTGAGTGAAGATCACCTTGCGCTGTTCGTTCATAACATCGTCGAATTTCAAAAGCTGTTTGCGGATGTCAAAGTTACGGCCCTCGACCTTGGCTTGAGCGCGCTCCAACGATTTGTTGACCCAAGGGTGAATAATCGCTTCGCCTTCTTTCATGCCAAGGCTGGACAACACTTTGTCCAAACGCTCTGACCCGAAAATGCGCATCAGGTCGTCTTCGAGTGAAAGGAAGAACGACGAGCGGCCCGGGTCACCTTGACGACCGGAACGACCGCGCAACTGGTTATCGATGCGGCGGCTTTCGTGGCGTTCTGTGGCCAGAACAAACAGACCACCGGCCTCTTTGACCTTTTCCTTTTCATCGGCAACTTCGGCGCTGATACGTGCGCGGGTTTCCTCTGGATCGGCTTTCGGATCTTCGGCTAGGGCCTGCAAAACACGCATCTCGACGTTGCCGCCAAGCTGAATATCGGTGCCGCGGCCCGCCATGTTGGTGGCGATTGTGACCGCACCCAGCTTACCGGCATCCGCCACAATCTGGGCTTCTTGCTCGTGCTGACGCGCGTTCAAAACGTTATGCGTGATGCCTTCGGCGGTCAGCAGTTGCGCAAGGTATTCGGATTTTTCGATGGACGTGGTGCCGACCAGAATGGGCTGACCTTTTTCATGCGCTTCTTTGATTTCACGCACGACACCTTGGAATTTTTCGACAGCCGTACGGTAAACCTGATCGTGTTCGTCTTTCCGCGCGACCGGACGGTTCGTCGGAATTTCAACGACACCAAGCCCGTAAATTTCCATGAATTCTTCGGCTTCGGTCAGGGCAGTGCCTGTCATACCGCCCAGCTTTTCATACAAACGGAAATAGTTCTGGAACGTGACAGATGCGAGCGTGACGTTCTCTGCCTTCACGTCGCAGCCTTCTTTGGCTTCAATCGCTTGGTGTAGACCGTCAGACAAACGGCGACCCGTCATCATGCGGCCTGTGAATTCGTCGATCAGAACAACCTCACCATCGCGCACGATATAGTCTTTGTCTTTTTCAAACATCTTATGGGCACGCAGACCTTGGGACAGATGGTGCACCAATGTGCTAGATTCTGGGTCATAAAGCGTCTGACCTTCGGGGATCACACCAGCGGCCAACAGACGCTGCTCAAGGAAGTCGTTACCCTCATCGGTGAAAGTCGCCTGCTTCGCCTTCTCGTCGATCTCATAGTGCTCTGGCAGCAGGTCAGGGACGACCTTATCGATTTGGCGATAGGTTTCAGAACGGTCTTGCGCAGGGCCAGAAATGATCAGCGGCGTGCGGGCCTCATCGATCAGAATACTGTCGACCTCATCCACGATGGCAAAGAAATGCGGACGCTGTGCGATTTGCGACAATTCCGATTTCATGTTGTCGCGCAGGTAATCAAAACCGAGCTCGTTGTTCGTCGCATAGGTGACATCGCACTGATACGCGGCTTTCTTTTCATCATCGGCTTGGTTCGGAACCACAACGCCAGTGGTCATACCAAGTGCGGTGTAAACCTTGGACATCCATTCAGCGTCACGGCTGGCGAGGTAATCGTTGACGGTGACGATATGCACGCCCTTGCCCATCAGCGCGTTCAGATAAGCAGGGAACGTCGCCACAAGGGTTTTACCCTCGCCGGTTTTCATTTCGGAAATGTTGCCCTGATGCAGGAAGATGCCACCGATCAGCTGGGTATCAAATGCACGCAAACCAAGCGCACGTTTCGCAGCTTCGCGGCAGTTTGCAAATGCTTCTGGTAACAGCGCGTCAAGGCTTTCACCACCCATCGCACGTGTGGCCAACTCTTCAGTCTTTTGCTTGATACCCTCGTCGGTCAATGCCTCGAACTCTGGCTCGAGCGCGTTGATCTTTGCAACCACACCACGCGTGGCTTTGACTTTACGGTCATTGGCAGTGCCAAACACTTTTTTGGCAATCGTTCCTAAACCCAGCATATTCTCTCCGACGGCGTTATCACGCGCTACTTACATCAATTTAAGAGGAGGTCGCTTGTGGGCCACGCACGGGCCACTTACAAAAAGGGCCAAGACAGCCCCCTCGAAGGCTTACTTTCGATGTAAGGGCGCATATATACACTGTCAACGCCGCGACCCATCGCGGAGCATCAAGGGAACGTTTAATGCTGAAACATGCAACATATTTGGGGGCTATGGCCCTGACATTGGCCGCAACGACCGCATGGTCAGAAGATGTGACCGCCAACACGGTGATCGCGACAGTTGGCGACACGGAAATCACGCTGGGCGAAATGATAATCACCCGTGCGCAGTTGCCACAGCAATACGCGCAATTGCCAGACGATGTGCTGTTCTCCGGCATCCTTGATCAACTGATCCAACAACAGGTTCTGGCGGATGCCTTGGGCGATGCACCGGACCGCGTCAACTTCGCCGTGATCAACGAACGCCGCAGCTTGATGGCAGGTGAAACGATCAACAACATCACGACCGCTGCCGTGACTGACGAAGCGATCCAAGCTGCCCATGACGCGAAATTTGCGGATGCGGAACCTGCGACAGAATACAATGCGTCGCACCTGCTCGTGGAAACAGAAGAAGAGGCGATTGCCGCTAAGGCCCGTGTTGACGGTGGCGAAGACTTTGCCGACGTGGCCCGTGATGTGTCCACAGGCCCGACCGGTCCAAATGGCGGCAACCTTGGATGGTTCGGCGCTGGTCAGATGGTTCCAGAATTCGAAGCCGCCACAATGGCGCTGTCCATTGGCGACGTGTCCGACCCAGTACAAACGCAGTTCGGTTGGCACGTGGTGACCTTGCTTGAAACACGCAACAAGGACATCCCGTCCCTCGAAGAAACCCGCCAAGAACTGTTTGGACAGATCCAAGAAGCCGCGATCCAAGCTCGGCTCGCAGAGCTGACCGAAGGCGCGATTGTCGTCAAACCAGAGGAAGGCGCATTCGATCCGTCGCTTCTTAGCAACCTTGAATTGTTGGACGACTAAATGCCGATCTCACCCCTTGCGCCAGAGGCGTTTCCTGACCTGCCCATCATCGATGGCGTCACATTTGCTGTCGCTGCCGCAGGGGTGAAATACAAAGACCGAACCGACGTCATGCTCGCGATTTTGGCCGAAGGGTCGACAGTCGCGGGCGTGTTCACACGGTCTGCAACGCGGTCGGCCAATGTGCTGGATTGCCAAGCGAAAATTGCGGGGCCCAGCACAGGGCGGGCAGCAATCCTTGTGAATTCTGGAAATTCAAACGCCTTCACGGGCAAGAACGGCACAGTTGCGGTCGATGCACTCACATCTGCGGTCGCAGACGCGACAGGCATCGAAATGAACCGTGTGTTCACATCGTCCACTGGCGTGATTGGCGAACCTTTGCCCTACGACAAAATCACTGCAAAGCTGTCAGAACTGAACGCTGCCCAGGCGGCGACTGGCATTGATGACGCAGCCGCAGCGATTATGACCACCGACACATTCCCTAAGGGTGCGGCGACCACCGTGATGATTGACGGCAAGCCCGTCAAAATCGCTGGCATCGCCAAAGGGTCCGGCATGATCGCACCCGATATGGCGACGATGCTGGTCTATATCTTCACCGACGCGGCGATCGGGCAAACCGATTTGCAAGCATTGGTATCGACCCACAACGACGTGACCTTCAACTGCATCACCGTCGACAGCGACACATCGACATCCGACACGCTGATCATCGGCGCGACAGGGGCGTCTGGCGTGGATGTGACAGCCAACGCGGCGTTTGGCACAGCGCTTCACGGCCTCATGCAAGACCTCTCTCACCAAGTCGTGCGCGATGGCGAAGGGGCGACCAAGTTCGTTACCATCAACGTCACGGGCGCCGCATCCGACAGCGACGCGCGTCTGGTGGCGATGGCCACGGCGAACTCTCCACTCGTGAAAACCGCGATCGCGGGCGAGGATCCGAACTGGGGCCGCATCGTTATGGCCGTGGGCAAATCCGGCGCACAAGCGGACCGCGATCTGCTGAAAATCTCGCTAGGCGATCTGGTGCTGGCCGAAAACGGCTGGCGCAGTCCTGATTATTCCGAAGACGACGCCGCCGCCTATATGAAAAACAGCGATCTGACGATTGGCGTAGACCTTGGGCTTGGCGATGGGGTCAGCACGGTTTGGACCTGCGACCTGACCCACGGCTACATCACGATCAACGCGGATTACCGGTCATGAAAACAGTTCTCGTATCCGCCGTCGCCCTGATCGACGTTGATGGGCGCGTCTTGCTGGGGCAACGCCCCGAAGGGAAATCCATGGCGGGCCTGTGGGAATTTCCGGGTGGCAAGGTTGAGGAAGGCGAAACACCTGAAGTCGCCCTGATCCGCGAGCTGGAAGAAGAGCTGGGCATCAACACATGGGAAAGCTGCCTCGCCCCGCTGACATTCGCCAGCCACAGCTATGATGATTTCCACCTGCTGATGCCGCTATTTGCCTGCCGCAAATGGGAAGGCACCCCGCAAAGCCGCGAAAACCAAGCGCTGAAATGGGTGCATGCGAAGGATTTGAAGAACTACCCGATGCCAGCAGCCGACGTGCCACTTATCCCGATTTTGCGGGATTGGTTGTAGGTTTTGCTGGACGTTTCGCCCAAAACGTCGGTTTCGTCCAGCTTGTATTCTCCGTGTTGCGGCGAATACAAAGTTTCGCGGTTTAAAAGACTGCTTGCGACCCGAGGGTGGGTTAGATGCCCCAAGTGTAGTCGTAAATTCCGCATAAAATGGAAGGTCAGTCACTATTTGGTTGAAATATCTGTTGCGTCAGCTTGGCTACTTTCCCAGCTATGGCTCCATTTCATTCCCTTCCATTTCCAATTTCTGGTAGTTCTTTTGGCTGCGTTCTTTGCGCAATTTTGGCTGTCATTTAGCGTTGGTTTTCGTTGCAAGAATTAGTGGCTGGATTTTTTACCTGCATGCCATCGCCGAAAGATAGGACTATAGCGCACCGCCAATGATCTGTGACCTGATCGCAAACACAAAAGGGCGGCCCGTTTGGACCGCCCTTTCTCAATTCTAACCGCACCCAATTACAGGTTACGTTCGACCTCTTCGCGCTCGAAGATTTCGATCACGTCGTCGGCGCGGATGTCTTCGTAGTTCTCGAACGCCATACCACATTCCTGACCGGACTGGACTTCGGCGACTTCATCCTTGAAGCGTTTCAGCGTTTTCAGCGTGCCTTCGTGGATCACGACGTTGTCACGCAGCAAGCGTACACCAGCCGAACGGCGTGCGACGCCTTCGGTGACGATACAGCCCGCGACCTTGCCGACGTTGGACACTTTGAACACGTCCTTGATCGTTGCATAGCCGATGAACTTTTCTTTGATCTCGGCGGACAGCAGGCCAGACGCAGCTTTTTTCACATCATCCACAAGGTCGTAAATCACGGAATAATACCGGACTTCGACGCCCTTTTGGTTGGCCGTGTTACGGGCCGATGCGTTTGCACGGACGTTAAAGCCGATCACAGGCGCGCCCGATGCTTCGGCCAAACCAATGTCGGATTCGGTGATCGCACCAACGCCGGAATGCAGCACGCGTACGCGGACTTCATCGTTGCCGATTTTTTCCATGGCTTGCACGATGGCTTCGGCAGACCCCTGCACGTCGGCTTTTACCAAGATTGGCAATTCGCTGACGTTTTCGTCCTGCTTGGCGTTGGCCATCAACTGGTCAAGCGTCACCGCAGCACCAGCCGCAGCACGTTTGTCTTTCGCAGCATTCGCACGGTATTCAGCGATTTCACGCGCTTGCGCTTCTGTCTCTGTCACGTTCAAAACGTCGCCCGCTTCTGGAGTGCCGTTCAGACCCAGAACCTCGACCGGCACGGATGGGCCAGCCTCTTTGATACGGTCGCCCTTGTCGTCGATCAACGCACGCACGCGGCCCCACTGTTCACCCACAACAAAGATGTCGCCGGTTTTCAGCGTACCGTTTTGCACAAGCACAGTCGCAACAGGGCCACGGCCCACGTCCAATTGTGCTTCGATCACAGCACCAGATGCGGCGCGGTCAGGGTTCGCTTTCAGTTCGAGCAGTTCAGCTTGCAGCGCAATCGCTTCGAGGAGCTCAGGCAGGCCTTGGCCCGTGATTGCGGACACTTCGACGTCTTGCACTTCACCAGACATCGCTTCCACGATGACTTCATGCTGGAGCAGATCCGTGCGGACCTTCATCGCATCAGCAGCCGGACGGTCGATTTTGTTGATCGCAACAATCATCGGCACTTCGGCAGCTTTGGCGTGTGCAATCGCTTCGATAGTTTGCGGCATAACCGCATCGTCAGCTGCAACAACCAGAACAACAATGTCAGTCACCTGAGCACCGCGAGACCGCATAGACGTAAACGCCGCGTGGCCTGGTGTGTCGAGGAATGACAGAACCTGACCACCTTCGGTCGTAACCTGATAGGCGCCGATATGCTGCGTGATGCCGCCAGCTTCGCCGGCCACAACGCGGGCGTTGCGGATCGCATCCAACAAGGAAGTCTTACCGTGGTCAACGTGGCCCATGATCGTGATGATCGGCGCACGTGGTTTCAGATCGTCGGCACTGTCTTCGACTTGGTCGATGACCTGTTCAACGTCAGCATCGGAAACGCGGACCACTGTGTGGCCGAATTCTTCGATGATCAGTTCCGCAGTATCAGCGTCAATCGTCTGTGTTTGGGTCGCCATGATACCGTTGGTCATCAACGCCTTCACAACGTCGGACACACGTTCCGTCATACGGGCCGCCAATTCAGAAACGGTAATCGCTTCTGGCAAGGACACTTCGCGGTAAACCTTTTCACGCTCGGCAGAGATCCCCATCGCCTTGGCGCGGGCCTTGTCTTGCTTACGCTTCATCGCAGCCATGGAACGCTGACGGCCACCGTGACGGCCAGCCATCGCATCATTCAGCGTCAGCTTACCGGAACGACGGTTGTCGTCGCCGCCGCGTGGCTTGGCCTTGGTGTTGTCGTTGCCACGGTTCGCTTTTTCGCGATCAGGGCTGCGCGGAGCAGAAGACGGACGGGACACAGATGTCTCGCCCGGAGGCGCAGCAACAGGCGCAGAAGCCGCGGCTTTCGCCTTGGCTGCTTCTTCGCGCTTGCGCTCTTCTTCCTCGGCCTTCGCCTTGGTGCGTTCTTCGCGGGCGCGGTCTTCGGCCTCTTTGGCCTCTTGCTCTGCGCGGCGTGCTTCACGCTCTGCGGCGCGGGCCTTTTCTTCGGCTTCACGCTTGGCGGTTTCTTCTGTCTCGCGGGCTTTCGCCATCGCAAGGGCTTTCATCCGGCGCTCTAGCTCGGCATCAGAAATGCCTGCAGGGCGCTTCGATGGATCACCGCCGATTTGCGGCGCGCTGTTACCAGCGGCTGTTGTTTTTGGAACACCAGGCTTCGGTACCACAACGCGCTTGCGTTTGGTTTCGACCACTACGTTTTTCGTGCGACCATGGCTGAAGCTTTGCTTCACATTACTTGGACGCGAACCGCCAAGCCCCAATGTCTTTTTGCCGTCGTTATCACTCATCTGGCTTCATATCCTTCCCGGCGGACGTATCGTCGCCGTCTATCTCGCGTAGGCCACGTAGCTTTGTGGCTTCCTCTACAACACGGTTGCTGAGTTTACCATTCGAGAGCGCGCCGTGTATCGCACTACCACGCCCAAATGCCAAACCCAATTCCTCTGAGGTGAAACAACCGAAATATCGGGCACCCTCAGGGGTCCATAACTTTGCTTTGCCGCGCTCTGATCCATCAGAGGCCTGCAACAAAACACGGACATTCTCGCCACCTGCGAGCCAGCCCTTAACCTTTTCAAACCCGCAAACCGCACGACCTGCCTTGCGGGCCAATGTAATCATTTCCAATGCATGACGGGCAAGTTGACGCTCAACTTCATCCGCCAAACCATCGGGAACGGTCACGGACTGCTTGGCACTGCGCGAGAACCGACCGCGGCCAGCCTCTTCCAATGCGGCTCTTGTCGATGACACATACATACCACGTCCGGGCAATTTGCCCAAGACGTCGGGGTAGACCATGTTTTCCGGTCCCACGACAAAGCGGATCAGGCCAGCCTTTGGGGCGACCTCACCGGTGACGATGCATTTACGTTCCACATCGTCGTTCTTTGCTTTGCTTTGACCGCGTGCCATCTGGGGTTCCTCCGAAACCTAAACCTAGGCTTCGGCCTCCTCTTCTACGTCGTCTTCGGCATCCGCTTCGAGTTCGGCAGGATCAACCCAACCCAACATAACGCGGGCTGTCATGACCATGTTCTGTGCTTCTTCCAAAGACACATCGAACTTTTCCAAAACGCCTTCGTCCTTGTGGCGCTCGCCGTCAACTGTCGTCCAGCCACCGGCCAGTTCCCAGTCCGCACAAGTCGCGAAATCTTCCAGCGTTTTGACGCCATCTTCGCCAAGCGCAGCAAGCATCAAAGGTGTCAGGCCTTCAAAGTTCACGAGGCTGTCTTCGACGCCAGCAGCACGTGCAGCTTCCATCGCCTTGTTGTTGATCGCTTCGAGGTAGTCACGTGCACGGGCTTGCAATTCAGATGCAGTGCCTTCGTCGACACCTTCGATGACTGTCAGCTCGTCAACTTCGACATAAGCAACTTCTTCGAGGTTGGTGAAGCCTTCGGACACCAGCAACTGGGCAAAGAATTCGTCCAGATCCAGCGCATCGATGAACAGCTTGGTGCGCAGTTCAAATTCTGCCTGACGACGCTTGGATTCCTCTTCCTCGGTCATGATGTCGATATCAAGACCAGTCAGCTGGGACGCCAAACGCACGTTCTGACCACGACGGCCAATTGCCAATGACAACTGCTCTTCTGGGACCACAACTTCAATTTTGCCGGCTTCTTCGTCCAGAACAACTTTGGACACTTCTGCTGGCTGCAATGCGTTCACAAGGAAGGTCGGCATGTCTTCATTCCATGGAATGATGTCGATCTTCTCGCCCTGCAGTTCGTTGACAACGGCCTGCACACGGGACCCACGCATACCAACACAGGCACCGACTGGATCAATGGAACCGTCATAGGAAATAACAGCGATCTTCGCGCGCGAACCCGGATCACGAGCCACGGCCTTAATCTCGATCACGCCTTCATAGATTTCAGGCACTTCCATTTTAAACAGTTCGGCCATGAATTCCGGCGCTGTGCGCGACAGGAAAATCTGCGGACCGCGCTGTTCGCGACGGACTTCTTTGATGAAACAACGGATGCGATCGTTCGGGCGATATGCCTCGCGACCGATTTTCTCGTTGCGGCGCAAAATCGCCTCACCAGAACCCACATCAACGATAACATTGCCATATTCTTCGCGCTTAACAGCGGCGTTGATGATGGTGCCTGCCTTGTCTTTGAATTCTTCATATTGCTTGTCACGCTCTGCTTCGCGGACCTTCTGCAAGATCACCTGCTTGGCAGATTGCGCGGCGATACGGCCCAGTTCCACAGGGGGAACGATTTCGACCAACTGTTGGCCGATTTCTGGGTTTTCCATGTATTCGCTGGCTTGCTCGACAGTGAACTCAGCTTGATAGTTTTCAAGCTCTTCTTCCGCCACAACTGTACGCACACGTGTGAACGTGGCCTTACCAGTGGAACGGTCGATAGACACGCGAATGTCCATTTCCGCGCCGTAACGGGATTTTGCAGCACGCGCGAGGGATTCTTCCATCGCTTCGACCACCAGACCTGCGTCGATGTTCTTTTCACGGGCCACGGCCTCTGCTGTTTGCAGAAGCTCAAGCTGGTTTGCTGAAGTAATTGCCATCAGGTTTTCTCCTCACCATCAATGATGGTTTCGATTTCATCAAATTGGGTCTCGTCGATCTGACCCGCATCTTTACGTCCGCGCAAAACATCGCGGATCAATTCATCTGTCAGGACCAATTTGGCATCTGACAGCCATTCAAATTTCAGGCCAATCGTGCCCTCGGCGATGGTGATCAACACCTCATCGCCCTCCACACCCGCGAGCGGGCCTTTGAAACGACGGCGGCCGTCGATCAATTCGTCAGTCTCTAGCTTGGCCTCAAACCCTTCCCATTGCGCGAAATCCTTCAGGCGCGTCAGGGGGCGGTCGATACCTGGGCTGGAAACCTCAAGCGTATAGGCATCAAGGATCGGGTCCTCGACATCCATCACAGCCGAAATAGCGGTGCTGATTTGGCCACAGGCATCAACTTCGATGGTGCCATCGGACCCTTGGGCCATAACTTGCAGGATGCTTTCCTTGCCAGTCATCAGGCGAATGCGCACGACTTCGTAACCCATGTCTTCGACAACAGGGGTCACAATCTCGGCGATGCGGCGGTCAATGGCCGCTTTGGCGATCAGATCGTTCATTGGGTGCTCCAAGCACAAAAAAACGGGCGCGCGGCCCGTTGCGAATTACCGGTTGGGCGCTGGGGGTGGAAGCCAGCGCGCCGCTGTTGATAGGTGATATAGATCAGGGTGGGTGAAACTGCAACCCCTCCTTGCTTTGGTCAAAATACTCTCGCTGAAGGCAAAAACAAAAACGCCCCGCAAATTGCAGGGCGTTTCCGATATCTTAGATGGGTGAGGCTTACGCCACGGACCAACGTTCCGCCATGCGGGCGTTATCCATCTGCCACAGATTACCGATCTGCTCTGGGCTGCTGATGCGGTTGTTTACGGCCTGCACATAGTTGGCGAACATTGGGATCAATGTGCCACCTTCGTCGCGCAGGATTTGCTGCATTTCAAAGTACTGTGCTTTACGTGTGTCGCTATCCAGCTCTGCGCGAGCGGACAACAGCAGCTCTTGGAAGCGCGCGCTGTCTTTCTCGTCCCACTGGCTGTCGTTCCAAGGAACACCAGCTTCATAGGCAGTCGCGAACATCCAATCTTCGGTCGCACGACCTGACCAGTAGCAAGCACAGAAGCCTTTCTTCAGCCAAACGTTAGACCAATAACCATCAGCTGGCTCTTGGGTCACGTTCAGGTTGATACCTGTGCCAGACATGGACGCCTGCATCAGTTGAGCCGCATCAACCGCGCCTTCAAACGCCGCATTGGATGCGGACAGATCAATGTCGATTGAATCTAGACCCGCCTGCTTGAGGTAGAACTTGGACTTGTCCGGATCATAGGCAAGCTGTTCCATCTCGTCGTTATAGTACTGGTTCGCTGGGCCGATTGGCGTGTCATTACCCACAGCACCGTGACCAAGCAGAACCTTGTCGACGAGTTCCTGACGGTTCACACCGTATTTCAACGCTTTGCGAACATTCACATCGTTAAACGGAGATGTATCAGTCAGCATTGGGAAGGAATAGTGCTGGTTGCCAGTCACCTCTTGAATGCGCAACGCAGGGTTGGCTTTCAGCAGTGCTTCGGTTTTGAAGTCAATACGGTTGATCGTGTCAACCTGACCGGTCATCAGCGCGTTCATACGGGCCGTATTGTCGTTGATCGCGATGTATTCGATCTGGTCAAAGTAACCGGCGCTGTCACCTTTGTAGTGATCATCAACGCGGTTCGCGACCATGCGCACACCTGGGTCAAACGATTCAACAGCATACAGACCTGTACCGATACCATTCGCGATCGCTTCTTCGATCTGGCCAGCTGGATACATGACGATGTGATAGTCAGACATCAGATATGGGAAATCCGCGTTGCCGGATGCCAGTGTGAACTGCACCTGCGTGTCGGTGATTTTGGTCATGTCTACGATAGCTTCAACAATCGGCTTGGCCGCTGATTTGCTGTCTTCGCCAACGTGCATCTGCAAGGACGCGATCACGTCATCCGCGCCGAACGATTTACCGTTGTGGAACGTCACGCCAGAGCGCAGGTTGAACGTCCAAGTTTTCGCATCCGCAGAAGCTTCCCAGCTTTCGGCCAATTCGCCAACAAGCGACCCGTCGGATGCAACTTCTGTCAAGCAATCAAACACTGCGCCGTGGCAGCTTGCGATCATAAAGATGTCGGAATGCGTGCGCGCATCCCAGCTGTCGGATGTGTTTGCACCACCCAGACCGGCGGTCAGTTTGCCGCCACGTGTCGCGGCCTTTGCTGGCACACCGGTCAGTGTCAGAACACCCGCGGCTGCACCAGACTTCATCAGACCACGTCTGCTAATTCCATGTAACATTTCGTTTCTCCCTAGTTGATCGTATGGACGTTTGCCGCCCTTAATTTTGCCGCTTGCGCGACGATTCGTAATTACATCTTACCCACAGCTGCATCGCCGATGTTATCAACTCCGCGTTGATCGAGCAGATTTGTCAGCCAGTCAGGGTCCATTTCTGGGACCGAGGACAGCAGCAGATCCGTATATGGGTGGTGTGGTGGTGTGAACATTTCCCGTTTCGGGCCCGCCTCTACGACACGCCCGTCCTTCATCACAACGACTTCATCCGCGATGGCGCGCACAGTCGCAAGGTCATGGGTAATGAACATATATGACAGCTTAAGGTCATCTTGTAATTTAGCAAGCAGGCGCAGGATGCCTTCGGCGACAAGTTGATCAAGTGCGGATGTGACCTCATCACAAATGATAAACTTCGGCTCGGCAGCAAGCGCACGCGCGATCCCAATCCGCTGCTTTTGACCACCGGACAATTCAGACGGCAGACGGGTATAATACTCTGACGGCTCCAGCTCGATCTGCTCTAACAATGCATCGACCTTGGCACGTTTTTCCGCACCCTTCAGGCCCAAATAAAACTCCACCGGACGCGCAATGATATCTCCCACCGACATGCGCGGGTTCAAGGCGGTATCGGCCATCTGATAAATCATCTGCACTTGGCGCAACTGGTCCTTGGACCGTTTGCGATAATCGGCTGGCATGACCTGCCCATCGACGCAAATCTGCCCAGATTTCGGTGGCAACAACCCCGTGATACAGCGCGCCGCAGTCGATTTGCCCGACCCGGATTCGCCCACAACCGCCACCGTGCGCCCCTCGTGCATGTCAAAACTGATGTCGTGCAGCACTGGCGTTTTGCCATATGACGCATCCACATTTTGCATCGACACAACAGGCACAGCACTGGCAATTACAGGCGCCTTCAAGGGCCGTTCAAAACTGCGCACAGCCCACAGCGATTTTGTGTAGTCCTGCGTCGGCGCAGACAGCATTGTACGGGTGTCGGCGGTTTCCACCTCGTCACCCTTCAGCAATACCTTAATCCGGTCGGCCATCTGGGCGACAACGGCCAAATCATGCGTGATGTAAATCGCGGCGGTGTTAAAATCCTTCACGATGTCACGAATAGACGCCAAAACCTCGATCTGCGTGGTCACGTCAAGCGCTGTGGTCGGTTCATCAAAGATGATCAGGTCAGGGCGACAAGCCATCGCCATCGCGGTCATCGCACGCTGCAACTGGCCGCCTGAGACTTGATGCGGATAACGAAACCCGATCTGATCAGGGTTCGGTAAACGCAGTTTTTCATAAAGCGCCATGCCGTCAGCTTCGCTTTCAGCACGCGACATCACGCCATGCTGCGTAGGTCCTTCGACATGTTGGTCGATTATACGATGCGCAGGGTTAAACGATGCTGCAGCGGACTGTGCGACATAGGCGATCCGTTTGCCCAACAGCCCGCGTTTTACCGCAGCCGACGCAGTCAGCAGGTCGATCCCGTCAAACTCAACCGATCCTTCCGAAATCCGCACACCGTCACGGCAAAATCCCATCGCGGCCAAGCCTAGTGTGGATTTTCCCGCACCAGATTCGCCGATCAGGCCCAGCACTTCACCACGCTTCAACGTTAAATCAACACCATTGATAATCGGGTTCCAAGTCTCGTCGGCACGGCCTTCAAGGAGGATATTCCGAATGTTCAGCAACGTATCCGTCATTCCTTCAACCCCGATGATCTGTGCAGCATCCAGTCAACGACAAAGTTGACGGCAACGGTCAGCAACGCAATCGCGCCAGCGGCCAACAATGGCGTCAATGCCGCCTTGGGCGCAAACTGCGCGTAGTTGATAAACGCAGCGCTATCTCGCACCATCGTGCCCCAATCTGCGAGCGGTGGCTGAATACCCACGCCAAGGAACGACAGCGCCGCAATGGTCAAAAACACAAAACAGAACCGCAGACCAAATTCGGCCAGCAATGGAGCAGTAGCGTTGGGCAGGATTTCCTTGAACACAAGATATCCCATGCCTTCACCGCGCAATTTCGCGGCCTCGATATAATCCATCACCACGATGTTTTGACCCACCGCGCGCGCCAAGCGGAACACCCGCGTGCTGTCGATCACCGCAATGATCACGACCATGAACACAGTCAGCGGGATGCCCAAACGCGACGACCAGACCGACGCGATTGTCATCAGCAACAGGGCGAAAATCAGCGACGGGATCGCCATCAACACATCGACACCGCGCGACAGAACTTGGTCGGTCCAACCACCAACAGTCGCGGCCAAAAACCCAAGCGAGCCACCAAGCACAAAGGCCAGCACCGTGGTCGCAAATGCAATACCAACCGTATTCTGCGCGCCGTAAATCAAACGCGACATGATATCGCGACCAATCTGATCGGTGCCTAATGGAAAATCAGGGTTGCCGCCCAGCGCCGGATCACCACCTGCGATGATATTGGCCGCAACCCCCTGCAAAATTTCGTCTTGGCCATAGGGCGCGATAACACCCGCAAAAATCGCCAAGATCGCATAGACCAAGATCATCAAAATCCCGAATGACGCGGTCAACGGCATCGCACGGAACAGCTTGCGCGTGCCCGCCGTGCCGACGTGACGGCCCAAGACGCGGAACAGCCACGCGGCGATGAAAAACAGGATAAACGCGTTGATCGCCAGCCCAAGGAAAAAGAATTTATTCGCGACCGCTGGGTCGCTACTGCGCGATTCCAAATAGGCCAGCGCCAACCAGACCAAGACCACCAGTCCCAGCACATAACCAAACGCGACCCCAAACGACATATCGCGGTAGGCTGGGGCATTGCCCGTGCCGTATTGGCCCAAACGCCGGAACGCCCAAGCGACCCCTGCAATTACGGCCAACCAAATGATGATGTTTAGTGCAAAGCTCATTTCGGATGCCGCAGTCTTGGGTTGGACAGGATCGATATGATGTCAGCCGTCAGGTTCAAAAGAATATAGGCGGCGGCGAAAATCAGGCAGCAGGCCTGCACCACAGGAATGTCACGGATCTTCACACTGTCGACAAACAGCTGGCCAATGCCAGGATAAACAAACACCACCTCGACCACCACAACACCTGTGATC
This sequence comes from uncultured Roseobacteraceae bacterium, assembly GCA_964022435.1. GTDB lineage: Bacteria > Pseudomonadota > Alphaproteobacteria > Rhodobacterales > Rhodobacteraceae > Yoonia. Next base: position 26,346 of record CAXIAL010000004.1, read on the forward strand.
AGATAGGCAAGGTTCAACGCAATCACATTGATGATCGGCGCCAGCGCATTGGGCAGCGCATGTTTCACAATCACGCGCATCGGCGACATGCCTTTCAGCCGCGCCATTTCAATATAAGGACTGGCAAGCAAATTGATAATTGCCGCCCGCGTCATCCGCATCATATGCGCAGTCACGACCAAGGTCAGGGTCAGCGCGGGCAAAAGCGATTTGAGCAAACGGTCACGGAAATCCATGCCCTCATAGATATTCGACAGCGACGGTAGGATCGGGTTCAGCACCGCCAAAAAAAGGATCAACATATAAGCCATGAAAAATTCGGGGCTACTGATCGAACTCAGCGTGAAAATGTTCGCGGCACGGTCAAAAATCGTATTGCGATAAAGCGCGGCGAGAATGCCCAGCGTCACCGCAACAGGCACGGCAATCGCAGCCGTGACCATCGCAAGGAACATCGTATTGGCAAAACGGGGGGCGATTTGTTGGGCGACGGTCTTACCCTCGCCACCACCCAGATTGGTCTGAAAGTTCAACTGCGCAAAACTGGACCCAAGATCACCGGTGACCATCCCGCCAAGCCAGCTAAAATACCGCGTGAACAATGATTGATCGAGCCCGAGGTCTTCACGAATTGTTTTGACGGCTTCGGGGGTCGCACCTTGGCCAAGGATCAATTCAGCAAAATCGCCCGGCAACATGTTCACCGCGATGAAAATGACGATGGATACGATCAGTAAAGTCAACAGGCCCAGCGCAAGGCGTTGAAGAATAATGCTTAGGACGTTACCCAAAATTGAAGTTCCCCAGTGGCTTGGGGGTCGACCTTAACGACTGTCAGGCACCTGTAAAGCCTAAACCAATTTTATCCGTGATCCGCACAAGCTCTGCCGTGATGCCCGGTTCGGACAATGCGTGCCCCGCTTTAGCAATCAATGACAACCGCGCATTGTGCCATAGTGTCGATAACTTATGCGCTGAAGCAGGCGGGCAAATCATGTCATAACGCCCCTGCACGATATATCCCGGAATATGGGCAATCTTGTGCATGTTGTCCAAGATTTGCTGATCCGGCCCCAAAAATCCGCCGTGGTAGAAATAGTGGTTTTCCAACCGAGCGAAGGCGCTCGCATATTCCGCGGGGCTTTGCCCACTTGGTCCATTGCTTTCAATCGAAGCAAGCGCATTTTCCCACGACGCCCATGCGCGGGCATGTCGGACCTCGCTTGCCTTATCACCCGAAAACAACCGTTTGTGATAGGCCGCGATGAAATCATCCTGCTCTTCGACAGGGATCAGATCGGCAAAACCGGCCCATAAATCTGGCCAAAATGCAGCAGCCCCACCGCCATAAAACCAATCCAGTTCCGGCTGGGTCATCAAGAACACGCCGCGTAGAACCAATGCCATGGCACGATCCGGATGGGCTTGGGCATAAATCAATGAAAGGGTCGCACCCCAGCTTCCGCCGAACACAACCCACTGCTCGATCCCAAGGGTCGCGCGGATCAATTCGATGTCCGCCACCAAATGCCACGTCGTGTTCGCCTCGACACTGGCATGGGGGCGTGACCGGCCACAGCCGCGCTGATCGAACAGGATGATGCGGTAAGTGTCAGGGTCAAAAAACCGGCGCATTGCAGGGCTACATCCACCACCTGGCCCGCCATGCAAAACCACTACCGGAATGCCATCTGGCCGCCCGCATTGTTCGACGTAAACGCTATGCCCGTCGCCAACGTCCAACATCCGCTGGTCGAATGGGTCAATTGGGGGATAAAGATGCGCAACCGCGCGCTTTTGACCTAAGACCTTGTCCATTTCCAACCTATATAGTGTGCACAAACGCCTGACTACGCGAAAACCGGAGCCATGATCATGACCACAAACACCGTTGACCCCGCCGAAGTCGCCAAATTCGAGGCCATGGCCGCAGAATGGTGGGATTTGGACGGGAAGTTCAAGCCGCTTCACATGATGAACCCCGTGCGGTTGGATTACATCACGCGCCAGATCGCTGCAGAATTCGGGCGTGACTTGAATGGGCCTGCACCGTTCGACGGGCTACGGATCACTGATATCGGCTGCGGTGGCGGATTGCTGTGCGAACCGTTGGCGCGGCTTGGGGCGACGGTGGTCGGTATTGATGCGGCGGCGGGTAATATTCCCGTGGCGCAAATCCACGCGGAACAATCAGGGCTAAATATCGATTACCGACACACAACGGCAGAGGCGATGGCGGCCGCAGGCGAACAATTCGATGTCGTGATCAACATGGAAGTGGTCGAACATGTGGCCGACCCGCTTGGCTACTTGACCGCCTGTCAGCAGCTTTTGAAATCCGGCGGGCTGCACCTGTGTTCGACGATCAACCGGAACCCCAAATCATTCGCCATGGCAATTGTTGGTGCCGAATGGGTGATGCGTTGGCTACCAAAGGGCACGCATGAATGGGCGAAGTTCATCACGCCAGACGAGCTGTTCGCATTGCTGACCAAAGCAGGCTTGGAGCCCGTGGACCGCAAGGGATACGTGTTCAATTTCGCGAAATTCACATGGTCGATTTCAGACAAGGACCTATCGGTGAACTATGTCACTGCAGCGCTGAAACCCTAATACCCGCGCTTGGTCACCTCGACCAAGGTTTCTGTCAGGGCGAACCCCGCGCGTCGATATAACCTGCCCGCGTCACTATCGGCTTGGGCGATGATAACCTGCGTGGCATTCGGCGCGCGACCCTTGGCCCATGCGCTGACCTCCCCCAATAAGGCGGCGCAAATGCCGCGTCTGCGGTGACTGGCACAGGTTTCCACGGACTGAAATCGCGCGATAGTCGCGTCATGAAACATGCCCATCTGGGCGACCAACTGATCCCCATCAAACGCCCCAAACCAATCACCAAGTCCGTCGGCAATCTGCGCTCGTCGCGTGATAATCCGTCTGCGCAAAAACGGCCTATGCACCGCAGGGTCATAACCTTCTTCAACCGCGATCTGTGCGGCAAGCGTTTCGGAAGCAACCCAATCCACATCACTGCGCAATGGGCGCACGGCAATACCATCGGACATATTAGATGTCGCCGCACCACGACCGGTCAGCACATCAAAGGTATCGATTTCGAAATTGTCTGGGAACACACCCGACATCATTCGGACATCAAGGTCCGGAATATCCCACAGGATTTTCACATGGGTCGCATCCGGAAACGTCGCCTGAAATGCGGCGATATCGATGTCGGGCTGGACCTTGGACGTGTCGCGGATCAGACTGTTTCCGCTCCAATATGTTGGCTCTGACAGGGTGCGCATAATGTGGCCAAGCGGACAAGGCGTCAGCGTGCTAACCCCTGTCATCACCAGCAGATCACTGCGCAAACCGATTGACCGCAGCATCATTCGACCTTGGACAGTTGCACCCGCATTTCGCGTAGCACGGGCAAGGCGGTGCGCACCTTTTCGTCGCCGACGGTTTCAACCACTTTAGCAATCACAGGCGCAATCGCAGCCAATGCGGTGTCGCGTGCGGCGATGCCAGCGGGGCTGATCGATACCATCTTGCGCCGCGCGTCTTCCCAATCGGGGCGCACATGGACCCAGCCAGCCCATTCCAATTTCGACAGCGTGTTGGTCATGGCACCACGGGTCAGGTGAAACGTCTTGGCCAATTGTGCGGGCGACCGTTCGGACCCAACGTAGGCCAGATGGTTAAGAACCGAAAAATGCGACAGCTCCATCCCCTTGGGCAGCACGCGCGCGACACTGCTGCGCGCCAACTGATCAACGGCGAGAATTTCGCTAAATAGCGAAACGGCAAGGTTTTGGGTCGAATCCGACATCAGGGGCCTTCGAATGTGCGGTCGTGTGTTAACGCCGCGATACGTTTGCGCGCATCAGACACTGACTGGCGGTCAATATCAACGAGTGTGATGCAATTTGACGTTCCCGCATCGGCTAAAACCTCGCCCCAAGGCGAAATTGCTAGGCTATGCCCAAAAGTATGGCGGCCACCATGGTCGCCAGTCTGTGCTGCGGCCAGAACATAGCAGCCGGTTTCGATTGCGCGCGCTTGGAGAAGTGCCTGCCAATGCGCCGCACCAGTCACGGGCGAAAACGCAGATGGGACCAAAAGAATGTCAGCCCCCGCTTGCGCCAAGGCGCGGTACAGATATGCGAACCGCAGATCATAGCAGATCGACAGACCCAGCTTTCCAAATGGCGTGTCCGTCGTCACTGCACGATCACCGGGGCGGTATCCAGCGGATTCGCGGTATGTTTCGGTCTCTGACACGGTCACATCGAACATATGGATTTTGTCGTAGCGGGCGGCGATCTGCCCATCCGGATCAATCACAAACGACCGATTGGCAAAGCGCCCATCCGGGTCGTCCGTTTTAAGCGCGAGCGATCCAATCGACAGCCACACGCCCAGCGCCTTGGCCTCTGCGCGTAATGCCGCAAGGGTCTGATCATCTGCCTCGGTTTGCAGAACCCTTTGCTGATGCGTCCGACTGGTGGAGACGCAATTCGTGACCTCTGGCGTCAGGATAAACCCCGCGCCTTGCCCAGCCGCATCGCGCATCGCACTTAGCGTTTGGATCAGATTTGCCGCCGGATCATCACCGCTCGTTAGCTGAAGCAAGGCTGCTTTCATCCTTTCAGCAAGGCATCCAATTTGCCCGCCATTTCCAGCGCATGAAGATCGTCGTAACCACCAACATGTGTTTCCCCGATGAAAATCTGCGGAACAGTGCGGCCACCATTGGCGCGCTGCATCATTTCAGCGCGGCGTTCTGGCTGGGCATTAAGGCTGACCTCGGCAAAGCTCACGCCTTTGGATGTCAGCAAGCGCTTCGCCGCATCACAATAGCCACAGGTGTTCGTAGTATAAAGTTCGACAATTTGCATCGGATAATCCTTTGGTAACAGGTTTGAACCCTACCTAAGCATCTTTGACGACCCTTGCCAGTGTCACGATATCAACCCGCGATGCACCTGCCGCCAAACAGGCATCTGCACAAGCGCCGAGCGTCGCGCCCGATGTCATCACATCGTCGATTAGCAGAACCGGACGCTCCTCTATCAATTGTTGTCGTTTGGGGTTTGGTCGGATGGCCCCATCCAACGCCTGAAATCTGTCAGCGCGGCTATGCCTGTCCAGCGGAATTGTCGGGCGCGGGCGGATTAACGCGTCAGGGCAAACGCCGCGATCCAACAGTTTGGCCAGTACATTCGCCAACATCGCCGCTTGGTTATATCGACGCTTCAACAGCCGTGACCAATGCAACGGCACGGGGACAAGAACGGTGTCCATTTGGATCAATTGCTCGGCCTTTGGCACCATCCAGCGCGACAAGGGCTGCACCAAATCAGTCCAGTCCCCGTGTTTAAGCGATAAAACCAACCGCCGCGCCACACCACCATACGCCATCACCGCACGTCCCTGCGACCAAGGTCGTGCGATCCGCATGCAATCGTCACACTGGGCGTTGTCTTCGTCACTTTCACCAAGCAACGGGGCACCGCAACGATCACAAATCGTGCCATTGATGAACATCGTGTCAGACCAGCAGGCCCCGCAAAGCCCATGATCATCCTCTGTCGGCGTATCACACCCGACACATTGGGCGGGGTAAATCGCACGAATGATCCTTTGCATCTGCATGATTGCACCCTAAATGGTCCGTTATGGAAAAGCTGACCGACCGACCCGCCCTATTGCGCAACCGCGCGCGCGCCCTGCCAGAGGCCTTGTTCCTTCACGACGTTGTCGTGGATGAGATCAAGGAAAGACTGAAAGAAGTTAATAGAACCTTTCAGTCGATGGCGATTGTGACGGGTTTTCCCGATTTGTGGCAAAATGCATTCCCCGACGCGACCGTGGTGCCTGACGACGAAACGCTTGATCTGGCCGAAGGGGCATATGATCTGGTGTTACACGTCATGGCGCTGCATTGGGCGAATGATCCAGTGGGGCAATTGGTGCAATGCAGACGGGCGCTGCAGGCTGATGGGCTACTGCTTGCGGCCTGTCTTGGCGGGCAAACCCTGCATGAATTGCGCAGCGCCTTGGCAGAGGCAGAGGCTGTCGTTGCCGGCGGGCTATCCCCACGCATCGCGCCCATGGGTGAAATTCGAGATCTTGGGGCGTTGTTGCAGCGGGCCAATTTTGCCCTGCCTGTTGCTGACGGCATTCCGCTGACCGTGAATTACGCCAACGCATTTCACCTGATGCATGACCTGCGGCAAATGGGCGAGGTAAGCGCGCTGGAACACCGCCCGCGCACATTCACCATGCGCAATATCCTGACAGAGGCCGCAAGCCTTTACACCGAGCATTTCACCAATGACGATGGGCGGGTTGATGCGACATTCGAGATTATCATGCTGACCGGTTGGGCCCCTGCGGACACACAGCCCAAAGCCCTGCGTCCCGGGTCCGCGACAAATCGTCTTGCCGATGCGCTGGGCGCGATTGAAACGCCCTTGAAACGCGGCAACGATTGACCATTGGGATTCGACCGCTAGGTTTGCGGTGACAAAGGAATTAAGATGACAGACACAACAGCCAAGTGCCCAGCGCACGCGCCAGCGGACCACCCCAAGATTAAGCCAGCCAAGGTCGGCATACTTGTGGCCAACCTCGGGACGCCGGACGCAACGGACTACTGGTCGATGCGCCGCTATCTGAACGAATTTCTGTCCGACAAACGGGTGATCGACTATTCCGCATGGCTTTGGCAGCCACTGTTGCAGTTGGTGATCCTGACGACGCGACCGTCGAAATCCGGCGCGGCCTATCGGTCCATCTGGAACAACGAGGCGGATGAAAGCCCACTGCTGACAATCACCAAAAGCCAAACGGCGGCAATAAAGGCGACAATGGCGGACCGCTATGGCGATGACGTCATGGTTGATTTCTGCATGCGCTACGGCAACCCGTCGACCAAATCCAAGGTCCGCGAAATGGTCGAGGCAGGCTGCACCAAAATCCTGTTCTTTCCGCTCTACCCGCATTACGCGGGCGCGACGTCGGCCACAGCAAATGATCAATTCTTTCGGGCGCTGATGGACGAAAAATGGCAGCCAATTGCGCGTGTAGTTGAACCCTATTTTGAAAATCCCGCCTATATCGACGCGCTCGCGCAATCGATCGAAACGGCCTATGTGGATGCGGATAAGAAGCCCGAAATGCTGATCTGTTCGTACCACGGGGTGCCGGAACGGTATCTGCGCGAAGGTGACCCATACCACTGCCAATGCCAGAAAACGACGCGCTTGTTGAAGGAACGGCTGGGCTGGGACGACACCCAGATCAAAACCACTTTCCAATCGAAGTTCGGGCCTGAAGAATGGTTAAAGCCCTATACCGTGAAAGAAGTCGCACGTTTGGCCGAAGAAGACGGGATCAAAAACATCGCCGTCTGTGCGCCAGCCTTCTCTGCCGATTGCATCGAAACACTCGAAGAGATCAACGAAGAAATCAAAGAGAGCTTCGAAGAAGCGGGCGGCGAAGACTTCCTCTACATCCCATGCCTCAACGACAACCCAGCGCATATTGCGGCACTTTGTGGTGTGATCGACGAAAACCTTGCAGGCTGGGTAAACACCTAATTCCAAACGCAACGGCGTAGGATGGGTTTTAACCCATCACACATAAAAAAGGCGGGGTCATGCCCCGCCGTCTTTCTTAGATCAACAGCACCTGCGTGCCATTTTTCGTCATGCTGTATAGTTCCGCGATATGTTCGTTGAACAATCCGATGCAGCCATTGGACGACCTGCGGCCGATCTTGCGCGTGTCATGCGTACCGTGGATGCGGTAATACTGCCATGTCAGATACAAGGCATGTGACCCCAAAGGATTTTCTGGACCAGGTCCAATGAATTCCGGCCACTCTGGGTTCCGGACACGCATAGACGGCGTTGGGCGCCAGCTTGGACCTTCAACTTTACGCACAACCTTTGTCCGGCCCTTGCGGGTCAAATCGTCCGTCAATGGAACAGATGTTGGATAAAGCTTGTAGACGCTTTGATCTTCCGACCAAAAGTGCAGCGCACGGCTTTCCAGATCCACCAGAATGGCGCCGTTTTTCAGATCACCAAAATACGGCTGCCAGTCCAAGGACCGAAAGCTAGATATATTGCGTACAACCCGTGTCGAAATATCTGCTTCAATCTCAGTGCTGTTTTCTGTTTGTGCAATCGCACCCGTTCCAACAGCGGCAGCAGAAGCAGCGATAAACCCGCGGCGGGACATAGATTTCTTATCAAACGTCTTCATTTTACGCTCCATCAGTCAAAATTGCTGATCATTTCTTGTGTTATCTACGCCCAGCCCGTGTTTCATGCAATTCAAACTATCGTTAGACCGGCGAACTGTTGTCGAACTGCATTTGAATTGCGCGGGCTTTAACGCTAAGAGACAAAAACACTATTGAAATGAGTGAACGCATGAATCGTCGTAAAGTTCTGTCTGGTCTGGCTCTTTTGAGCATATCTGCTTGTACAGGTGCGAGCACTGCCGCGCGTATCGGCCCTGATGGGCTGCCCTTGCCGCAGGTCTACAACATCAAACCTGGCGACAAAGGTGACATTCAATTTCGTATGCTAGACAGCGTGAATACCCTGCGGGCCGCCGCGGGCGTGCCGCAAGTTCAATTGGACGCAAAGCTAAACGCCGCTGCTGAAACCCATTCCCGCGATATGTCTGGGCAAAACCGGCCATGGGTCTTTGGCTCTGACGGGTCGTCGCCGCTGGATCGTGCACGCCGTGTCGGCTTCAATGGCCGCGTCTTGGGCGAGAATATTTCAGAATCCTACGAGACAGAGCTTGAAACGCTTGCTGCTTGGATGAATCAAGCAAACAGCCGCATTGTCATTTTGAACGCAGATGCGCGCCGCATGGGGATTGCTTGGTTCCAAGATCCGACGGGTAAGCTTTGGTGGACACTAAACATGGGCACGGATCCAGTTGCTGACATTCCAGCCACTCCTGCGGCATCAACGGCCGATCCGCTTGATACCGTTCAATTCCAGCTTGGTAGCCTTTAAGGATACAGGTAAATAGCCGTGCCCACATCGACCATCGCATAGATTTCTTCCATCTCTGCGTCGGTGACAGCAATGCATCCCCACGTCCAATCAGACTCTCCAATGTAATTTTTGGGTGTGCCGTGAATGAAAATTTCACCCCCGGGCGATTTACCCATTGCGCGTGCTTTGGCGTAGTCGTTGCGGTTTGGATACGAAATGCCAAGCGACAAGTGATATCTGCTATTGGGGTTGGTTCTGTTGATCCGATAGGCACCTTCGGGCGTACGCCCGTCACCTTCGATCTGCTTGTGCCCGACAGGATCAAATCCCAATTCAACGTCATAGGACTTCAATAGCGTCTTTTTATGCCACAGCTGCATCACACGCTTGCCCTTAAGCACCTGAATGCGGTCAACCGCCGGACCAGAATAGGTCTTGAATTTTGGATCACGTGGCGCTGCGCATCCTGCCAAGCCAACGGCCGCACCCACCACCATCAAACGTCTTGAAATTTTCATCATACTGCCTCCGGTCTTTTGCCGTTTGCAGTTCGGATACACGATTTCAAACGAAATTGGATAGGGTTTTCCGTTCACAAATTATTTACGTGTGAAATTTCCAACAACCTCGACATGTGGCGACCAGCGGAATTGGTCAACAACTTGCACCCAATGCAGGGTAAAACCGGCTTTCTCCAACTGCACCGCATCGCGGGCAAAGGTCACCGGATTACACGACACCATCGCAATGGTTTTCACCTCTGAAGCGCAAAGCGTTGCGATCTGCGCCTCCGCCCCTGCACGCGGTGGGTCAATCACTGCGGCATCGAATTTGCGCAGCTCGTCTGGTTCCAACGGGCGGCGGAACAGGTCACGGACCTCTGATGTCACGCGCTTTAACTCCCGCCCCTCACGCCAACCGCGATCAAGTGCGGCTATCATGTCGGCCTCGCCCTCAACTGCATGGATTTCCGCACGTGCGGACAGGGGCAATGTAAACGTACCGCAGCCCGCAAACAGATCAACGATCCGCTTGGCGCCGGTGGTGATTTCATCAACAGCACCCAGCAGCGATGCCTCGCCATGTTTGGTCGCCTGCAAGAATGCGCCCGATGGCGGGGTCACGCGGGTATTGCCAAAAAATTGCTGCGGCGGGTTCATCGTGACCACAGGTTCATCCGGCCAAACGATCCGCGCGATTTTGTGATCTTGGGCAAAGCTGGCGAGCGTCTGGCGCAGTTCGGGCGTCAACGGCGTTTCCGTATCTACGAAAATATCCAGACCAGCCAAGGTTTCAGTCACGGTCAGCGCAATCTCTGCCTTGCGCGACGCGGCGATTACGACCAGTTTTTCAAGCACAGGAAACGCATCCATGATCCCTGGTGTTAGCAACTGACAATCAGGCGTGGCGATCAGGTTATGTGTACCCTTGGCGTGAAAGCCCAGCATCGCCCCGCTTTTGGTCCGCTTACCCGCAATCTTGGCACGGCGGCGCGAATTGGCGGGGGACGTCAACACATCGCGGTAGGTCGTGTTGATCCGCTGGGCAGTCAGCGCCTTTTGCACGATCTCCAGCTTCCAGTTTTCGACAAATGCGTCGGTGGCATGCTGCATCGCACACCCCCCGCAGGTTTTGAAATGACGACAAGGGGCAGCGACGCGATCCGCACTTGGCGTGATGATCCGCACGCCGCCGTCTTGGGCAACCTCAATCTCTTCACCGGGCAAAACGCGGGGCAGCAATGTGCGTCCGTCATCAACCTTGCCCAAACCCAAATGGGTTAAACCCTCAATCATTGCCATCGTTCAATCCACCGCATCATCGACGTTAATAAATCCGCCCGACTGCCTGTTCCAATACCGCGCATATAGCCCGTCTTGTTTTAGCAAGTCAGCGTGCGTTCCCTGTTCCTTGATCCGCCCCGCGTCAAGCACAATAATACGGTCCATGCGCGCGAGGGTCGACAAACGGTGGGCAATCGCGATCACGGTCTTGCCCTCCATAACAGTATCTAACGCTGATTGAATCGCCGCTTCTACTTCGGAATCAAGCGCGCTTGTTGCCTCGTCCAGCACCAAAATTGGTGCGTCTTTTAGAATGGCGCGGGCGATGGCAATGCGCTGGCGCTGCCCACCGGACAGCTTTACGCCCCGTTCACCCAGATGCGCGTCATAGCCGCTCCGATCCTTAAAATCGTTCAGCTCGGCAATAAACTCATGGGCTTCGGCTTGTTTGGCGGCGGCAATCACCTCGTCTTGCGATGCATCCGGCGACCCGTATCCGATGTTCTCAAAGGCCGACCGATTAAACATCGCGGTTTCTTGGGTGACCATGCTGATCTGACGGCGCAGGCTTTCTTGGGTGACTGTGCTGATATCTTGATCGTCGATCAAAATCCGCCCGCTGTTCACATCGTAAAGCCGCAGCAACAACGCGACGAGCGTCGATTTCCCCGCACCCGATCCACCGACGATGCCGATCCGCTCGCCACTGTTCAACGTCAGCGAAAGGTTGTGAATACCATTGCGGCTGCCATCATAGGCAAAGGTGACATCTTCCAACGTGATCGCGCCCGCATGCACATCCAAAATCGCAGCATCTTGTGCGTCGACCAATGTCTGGTCACCCGACAAGGTGCCAATCGCATCCTCTAACACGCCGACGTTGCCGTACATGCCCATCAACGTGAAACTGACCCAGCCGGTCATCTGCGCCAACCGCAACCCAATCGTGCCAGCCACAGCGATATCACCCGCTGTTGTCACGCCATTTTGCCAGGCAATCAAGGTGATCCCCACCAACAACAACGGCAGTACCCCCGATACGACCATCAGCGATCCACGGAAACTGGCGGACACCCAGCCCCATTTAACTCCCGCCAAACGCGCGTCTTCCAATGCGTTAATCGCGGCCTGATCTTCATGTTTGTCGTGCGCGAACAGCTTGACAGTTTTAATATTCCCGATCGTATCCACGATTTGACCAGACACCGTCGCGGCGGCCCCCGCCCGTTCCCGCGACGCGGCCCGGATGCGCGGCATGAAGAACCGTAAAAACGCGACATAACCCGCGAACCACAACGCCAACGCCGCCCCTGCCCGCCAATCAAGCGTCAACACAAGCACTAGCGATCCAACAACGGAAGCGAACGCAAAGACGACGGTGTGAATGAAATCGACAACCAGATTTGTCAGCGCACTGGCCGCCTGCATTTGCTTTTGCGAAATGCGGCCTGCGAAGTCATCGTCAAAAAATGTGACTGACTGTCCGAGCGTATGCCTGTGCAAGCGCGACAGAATCAATGTGGAAATCGCGGGGCCAATTACAACCGATTGCATGATGCCCGACAGCCACAACCACATCGGACGGAACAAAACGAAAAAACCTGAAACGAGCAGTATCAGACCCGTATTTTGAGCAAAGAAGCCTTCCGTAGAACCAGCCAAAGCCGCATCAATCACCATGCCTAACATGAGTGCAGAGGCGACTTCGATCAGGCCAGAAATCACGGAAACACATGCGGCCAGTGTGATCGCAGGGTATCCACCGCGCAGCCCCCAATGAAAGAACGCGATCATCGTTTTGGGCGGCGGCCCGTCAGCAGGTGCAAAGGGTTTGATCCAATTTGATAGCATCATTTTTGCCCCAAAAACCCGCCGGACTGACGCGCCCAGAAATTTGCATATTGCCCGTTTTGATCCAACAAGCTGTTGTGCGTTCCATCCTCGATCACGCGGCCCTGATCCATCACGATGATCCGGTCCATTTGGGCAATCGTCGACAAACGATGCGCGATTGCGATGACGGTTTTGCCCTGCATCATCTTATACAGGGTCTCTTGGATCGCGGCCTCTACTTCGGAATCGAGCGCACTCGTTGCCTCGTCCAAAATCAGAATTGGCGGATCTTTCAGGATCACACGCGCCAGCGAAATCCGCTGCCGCTGCCCACCCGAAAGCTTCACTCCACGTTCACCAACGCGGGCATCATAGCCGGTGTTGCCTTCGCTATCCTCTAGCCCAAGGATAAAATCATGTGCCTCTGCCTTTTTCGCAGCGGCGATGACTTCATCCTCTGTCGCGGTTGGACTTCCATACAGAATGTTGTCGCGCACGGACCTGTGTAGCAGCGCACTGTCTTGTTGCACCATGCCAATAGCAGACCGCAGGCTTTCTTGGGTTACATCCGCAATCACCTGACCATCGATCAAAATTGCGCCGCGTTCGGCGTCATAAAACCGCAAAATCAACATTACGAGGGTCGATTTTCCGGCGCCTGATTGGCCGACGAGACCAATCTTTTGGCCTGCCTCAATGGACAGGTTGATGTGATCCAACCCACCCGCTTCCTTACCGTAGTGGTGCGACAGGTCGCGCAGTTCTAACGCGCCATCGCCAATCTCAAGCGGTTTGGCATCCGTTACGTCGAGCAAGGTGACCGGCTGTGCAATCGTCTTCATCCCTTCGGATACGACGCCAAGATTGCGAAAGAAATTGCTGAACGCCCACATGATCCACGCGGACATAGAATTCAGACGCAGCGCAACCGTACCCGCCGCTGCAACAACACCAATCGACGCGGTGCCATTCATCCACAGGTAAATCGCCCAGCCCGTTACACCCACAATCAAGAACCCGTTCATCATTGTTAGGGCGATGTCCATGATCGTATATAGCTGCATCTCAATCTTAAACGTGCGGCGGGATTCCTCGATCACCTCTTTGGCGTATTCCAGTTCACGGTCATGATGGGCGAACATTTTGACGGCATGAATGTTGGTGTAGCTGTCGACAACACGGCCCGTCACGGCACTGCGCGCATTTGATGCGGCTTCTGACGCGGGCCCGATCCGACGCACAACCCAACGTATCAAGAACAAGTAAGGGATGAACCAGAACAACAGCGGCACGATCAAACGCGGATCGGCGCCACCCAATAAAATCGCCGCCCCGATGACATAGGCGATGGCAAAGGCAATCGCGTCAAACAGCTGAAATACAACCTCACCCACAGCAGGCGGGGTTTGCATGATCCGGTTGGCGATACGACCGGCAAAGTCATCTTCGAACCAGCCCACAGATTGGCGCAGCACATGTTTATGCGCGCGCCAACGGACGAGCGTTCCAATGTTAGGCAGGATCGCATTATTCAGCAGCGCGACTTGGAAAATATGAAGCGCGGGGCGGAACGTCAGGATAAATACCGCGACCAAGATCAGCTCGAACCCAGATCGCGCCCAGACTTGCGCCGCTGTCCCATCGGATAAAATATCGACAAGCCGTCCCAGATAGGAAATCAGCCAAACTTCCATCGCGGCAATCACCACGGCGGCAATGCCTGTCATCCAGAACAGGCGCTTGAACGGTTGAATGTAGGCGAGCAGAAACGGAGCCAGCCGCGTGGGCGGCGTGTCTGTTTCGTCATAGGTCGCATAGGGGTCGATGAGGTCTTCAAAAAACCGGAACATCACACACTACCTTTGATTGCATATCACCAGACATAGCGTGGTTCAGGTCAGAGGAAAACAGCCAGTGAAAAGCCTGCCAATGCGATCGCCATGATCCGCATGAAGATACGCCAAGCTGCGGGATTGTTTAGCAACATCGACAGCAATGTGCCCGCCCATGTCCAGAACAAACTGACGAAAAAATTGATGCCAGAGAACGCCATCGCAAGAAGTGTTGCTTGCTCGATTGGAGCAAAGTCTGAAACGTAAACCGCGGCACCCAAGGCGACGACCCAGATTTTCGGATTTACTGCTTGGAACAGAACTGCTTCGACGAATGTGAACGGCCGCGCGCCAGTGTCACGGCGCGTGACGGGGCGGGCTTGCCACAGCCCCCAAGCCATCCACAAAATCCACGCCGATGCGATGAGTTTTAGGACCAACATCAATGATGGCATTGCCAACAACAACGCGCCAATACCCGCGCCGGTTAACCCTGCAATGATCCCCACGCCCAGTGCCACACCCAAAATATGCGGTAGGGTCGCCCGAAACCCGAAACGTGCGCCAGATGAGGTGAGCAAGACGACATTTGGTCCCGGTGAAAACAAACCAAAGAATACGTAGCCCATCATCAGATAGATGGGGGTCACAGAAGATCTGCCTTGGTCAGGGTAAAGCCAGAGGCGATCCATTTTGCTTCTGCTGCTTTTAAAGCGTTCCCAAGATCTGCGCCGGAAAGCGCTGGCATAAGATCAGCGGCTTTGAGCGGGAAAACCTGTGCGGCGGCTTTTGCAAAATCGTCCAAACGCGCAGCATCGACGGGCTGGCACATACTTGCTTGTTCAATCAAATACCGGTCCGTCGCCACATCTGCGCCGTGCCGATAGGCCAGCTCCGATAGGGATAAATCCAGCATCCGCACATCGACGGCGCGTTGCTGCGCATTCGACAAACGCAAACGCTCTGGATCACCGCCAAGGGCAGCCAATCGGCGGATCGGATCGGGCGCAATCCCCAGCTCATTTTCCAAATGTACAAGTACTGCGATGACGTCAGGCGCTGCACCCACAAGGATATGCATCAACACACCGGACCGCCCCATCGACGCAATCGCGGGTGCGGGATCAGGCGCGGCAAGCAGTTTGAGCATCTCTGCCGTCACCCGTTCCGATGACAGCCCGTCGATCCCGTCTGCATACATCGCGCAGGCGGCCAAACCGTCGGCATCGATGCCCGCATCCGTATCGCCATACCACGCGTAAAACCGGAAAAACCGCAGGTTGCGCAGATAGTCTTCTTTGATGCGGGTTGCAGGGTCTTCAATGAAAACAACACGACGCGCAGTCAGATCGGGCAAACCATTCAGCGGGTCCGCCACCTGACCGCGCATATCGCAATATAGTGCGTTCATCGTGAAATCACGACGCAACGCGTCGTCGCGCATGTTATCAGCAAAAGCCACGACAGCACGGCGCCCATCGGTCGCAATATCGCGGCGGAATGTGGTGACTTCGACAGGGATACCATCCGAAACCACAGTGATCGTGCCATGATCAATGCCGGTCGGAATGGCCTTTAGCCCTGCATCTTTTGCCAGTGACATCACCACGTCGGGCAGTGCATCGGTGGATAGATCAAGGTCAGACACTGGTGCATCAATCAATGCGTTGCGCACACAACCGCCAACGAACCACGCCTGATGCCCAGCGCGTTCGAGCATTTCACAAACCGCGCGGGCGGGGCCGTTCAGCCATGGGGCGTCAAGCTGTGTCATGACATACGATCCGCAAGGGCGCGCAGGATACGCGCCGTTGCACCCCAGATGTAATAGGGGCCGTAGGGGACCACGAAATATTGGCGGCGGCGGCCTTGCCAGCGGCGCCCCTCAACGCGGAACATCCCGGGGTTGGACAGATGGGACAATGGCACCTCGAACACTTCAGAAACTTCGCCAGCTTCGGGGATAGGATCGAACGCGCCATGCACCAATGCGATGACGGGTGTGACCGAATATCCGGTGACGGTTTCATGCGCGGGCAAGGTGCCAAGCACCTCGATGTTTTCCGCGCGCAGACCGATTTCTTCATCCGCTTCGCGCAGGGCAGCAGCGACCGCATCCGCATCGCCCGCGTCTTGCTTCCCACCGGCAAAGGCGATCTGTCCGGGGTGGTGTTTCAGCTTGGCAGAGCGTTTGGTCAGGATCACATTGCCGGTGTCCGCCCGCACCGCGATCAGAACTGATGCAGGCGTCAGTTTACGATCTGCGGGTAATGCCACATCTTTGTTCAGGTCGTAGTCAGACGATGCGCGGCCCGTTTTGGACAGCGCATCGATCAATGTTTCGCGCAGATTAAGCGCCGTCACTTTTAGCCTCGAACCCGAGGGTCGCAGGATCAAAGGTGTAATGTGCTCCGCAGAATTGGCAGTCCGCAGTGACCGTACCTTCATCGGTTGTCATATGGGTCAAATCTTTCGCCGAATAGATCGACAAGGATTGGCGCACCTTGTCCGCCGAGCAAGTGCAACCGAATTTGACGGGCTGCGGTTCGTAAACGCGAGGTTCTTCCTCGTGGAACAACCTTACCAGCAAGTCTGATGGTGTGACGCTGGGTCCGATCAATTCTAGCGCATCAACCGTGTCCAGCAACGCATTCGCACGGGTCCAATTTTCGGACTCGTCATCGTTCAAGATGTCAGTTGCTTCGAGCAGGCCATCTTCACCCGAACCACCTTCTCCGCTGACGAATGGAGACGCCTTTGGCATGTGCTGCAGCATGATGCCTCCTGCACGCCAATGTTCATTTTCGCCAGCCAGCTGGCTGCGGCCAAAGGACAAAGAGAAGCGTGTCGGCAATTGCTCTGACTGGGAAAAATATGTTTCCGCACAAGCAGACAAGGACCCACCCACCAACGGCGTGACACCTTGGTAAGGAGTCATGTCAGGCCCTTGATCGATCAGGATCGCAAAATACCCTTTACCAATTTGACTAAATGGAATGGCGGACAAATTGATCGTGTCTTTGTCATAGGATGCATAGGCACGGATACGGGCAGGCGCGCCCTCTTTTTCCGGTGCGTAATAATCCGTAGCAATCAAACGCACCGGACCATCGCCGCGCACTTGCAACGATAGTTTCCATTTGGTTTTCATCGACTGGCCGATCATCGCGGTCAGCAACGCCATCTCCGCCACGAGACCTTCGATCTGCGGCGGATAGTCGTGTTGCGCGAGAATTTCTTCGAATGCCGTGTCCAAACGAGCAACGCGGCCCCGAATATCAGAGCGGTCGAGTTGAAACGGCAGGACGGTATCGTCCCAAGCAATCTTGCCTGCGGTCATGGGCTTTCCTTACATGTGCGGAATTGGCATACCGCGCCTATATAGTCAGGACAAGCCATGGTCCAAGGGGGCAATCATGATCAAACGCTATGGAAATGCACCTAAATCGGGTCAGCGGTATCAATTACGTGCTGGAGTCTATGCGATTTTGCCAAATGCGGGGCAGCTTTTGCTGACCTATCAGGCTGCGCCCCACTTTGAATATCAACTGCCCGGTGGCGGGATTGATGCGGGCGAAAGCCCAATCCAAGCGCTTCACCGTGAGGTTTTCGAAGAAACGGGCTGGTCCATCGCCAAACCCCGCCGCCTGGGCGCGTTCCGCCGTTTCGTCTGGATGCCGGACTATAAGATGCACGCCGAAAAGCTGTGCCATATCTATACCGCGATTCCCGTCAGATCACATGGCTCAGCGCGCGAAGCCGGTCATGAAGCCGTTTGGATGTATCCTAGTGAAGCAATCCAAGAACTGGCCAATGACGGCGACGCGGCGTTTGTGGCGAACTTGTCGTTTTAGGTGCCCGCGAGGGGGCGCCCTTCAACGACATGTCCATAGATGGTCGTCAGGATACTAATCCCGACCATCATGCTGACCCATTGCACGGCGATATGGAGGATATCAAACACAAACCCAAGGTTTGATGCGATAAGTGTAATCGCAAGGTTCGCGCCATAATTGAGCAAAGTCGTAATTGCGCAAACGCCCAAAATAGTCTGCCAAATATCACTGGTTGTCCGCCAAGCCGCGACACTGCCCATATGTTCGCCAACTGCAACGGATGGCAATGACACGCATACCCGCAGCCACAGAAATGATAAAAAGATACCAAGGCCAAGTGTCACCAAGGATGCAGTTGTCGCAGAAAATGTCAGGAATGGTCCCACCAGCAACATGACTGGAATCATCACGAAAATCATCTGCAATGCGATCATCAACGTCCGCCCCGCATAGGGCAAAATCGGACGCCCACCGAAAGCGGGAACAATGGCCGGATATTCCTCTAGTAGAATAAACCGATGCCAAGTCACCGCGACCCAAGCGAACACAACCATCGCCAAGGCGCCAATTCCAAACATGCCCAGAATTGTCATCGTTGTAAACGACATCTCTGTCGCGTTAGCACCCTCGTCGAAAATTGAAAGATCGGCGGTCATGGCAAACACACCAATCACCGCGATCAAGATCAGGCTTGGCACCACGGAAGCCCGCAGCGCATTTGTGAAATTGCCGAAAACGATGACAAACGCGTGCCGCACGATATTCCAAGCCATAAGCAAAATTCCTTCGTGTTCAATTTAATTGTCCCTTAGTCGCACTCTCAGGTTTCCCCCGTCAACGCCATTTCCTTGCGTCACCCCGCAAAACCCGTTACCTCGCGTGCAAATTCCTGCATCAAACAAAGGCCCAGTCTTATGTCTGCCCCCAAAAAAGTCGTCCTCGCCTATTCCGGTGGTCTTGATACGTCGATCATCCTGAAGTGGCTGAAAACCGAATATAACTGCGAAGTTGTGACCTTTACCGCTGACCTTGGTCAGGGTGAAGAGCTGGAACCAGCACGCAAAAAGGCCGAAGACATGGGTGCTGCCAGCATCTATATCGAAGACCTGCGTGAAGAGTTCGTGCGCGACTTTGTCTTTCCGATGTTCCGCGCCAATGCGCTTTATGAGGGCCTTTATCTGCTGGGCACATCCATCGCGCGTCCGCTGATTTCCAAACGCCTTGTAGAGATTGCAGAACTTGAAGGTGCCGATGCCGTGTCCCACGGTGCGACTGGCAAGGGCAACGATCAGGTGCGTTTTGAACTGGCGGCCTATGCGCTGAACCCAGACATCAAGGTCATCGCGCCATGGCGTGAATGGGATTTGACCAGCCGGACCAAGCTGATCGAATTTGCGGAAAAGCATCAGATTCCAGTGGCGTTGGACAAACGAGGGGAAGCACCGTTTTCTGTTGATGCCAACCTGCTGCACACATCCTCCGAAGGCAAAGTTCTGGAAGACCCAGCGCAGGAAGCACCGGAATATGTATATCAGCGCACCGTGTCCCCAGAAGATGCACCAAACGAGCCAGAGTTCCTTGAAATCGGGTTTGAGCGCGGTGATGCAGTGTCTATCAACGGCGAACCGATGACACCGGCGACGATCCTGACCAAGCTCAACGAGCTGGGCGGCAAGCACGGCGTTGGTCGTTTGGACCTTGTTGAAAACCGTTTCGTTGGCATGAAATCTCGCGGCATCTATGAAACGCCAGGCGGCACTGTTCTGCTAGAGGCGCACCGCGGGATTGAACAAATCACCATGGATTCCGGCGCTGGGCACCTCAAAGACAGCATCATGCCGCGGTATGCAGAACTGATCTACAACGGTTTCTGGTTCTCGCCAGAGCGTGAAATGATGCAGGCCCTGATCGACAAATCACAAGAGCACGTGACAGGCACCGTGAAGGTCAAACTTTACAAAGGGTCCGCCACGACTGTTGCACGTTGGTCCGATCACTCTCTTTATTCCGAAGCTCACGTGACATTCGAAGACGACGCCGGCGCCTACGACCAAACCGACGCGCAGGGTTTCATCCAGTTGAACGCATTGCGTTTGAAACTGCTGGCCGCACGCGAGCGTCGCGTAAAAGGCTAAATTTTCTGCGCTGCCAGTCTTTCATAGATTGGCAGCGCGGCTTCTAGCAGATCAGCCTGCTTGCCTGATAATTCCGGCAACGGCCCCTCTTCCCCCGCAAAACCAGTCGATTTATGCACCGCATTATACCAATGCGTGGCCCAAATGCCGTCGGCGTCACGCGGGCCCGCTTTCCATGACAACATCGCCGGATCGAACGGCAGATCGATTTCGGTGCAAAGCTTGCGCAACATCCCCTCTGGATCGCGGCGGATATCTGCGCTGTCGATCACCAGCCCACCAATTTGATCATAGAGCGTGGCCTGCGTGGTATACCCGATATCGTAATCCGTGATCGTTGCACGCTTAACACCATAACTCGCAATCACCCGTGCGGGATGGCGGATAAGATGGATGTTCACGCAGTCATTGGCCCAATCCAACGGAAAACCGTCGATCATATGATGCGGCATATGTTTCATGTAGAAATGCGGCTTTTGCGCTGGAATAGTGTCTAAACATCGCGCTGCGACCTTTTGCGGATCATCCTCATGGGCTGCGATAATCTCGGCCGCCATCGGGTGGTCTTCACCTGTCGCTTTCAGATACGGCGCATAAAACGGTTCGTCCCAAGCGGCGAAATCCGCGCGGTTGTCAAAGGCATACATCATCGCCGTCGACAGGTTGCGCGGGCCGGACCACATCGCAATCCGCATTAGGCACACTCCTGCGTGACGAGGTCTTTATAAAGCCCGCGAATGCGCTTGGTGATTGGGCCCAACTCGCCAGTGCCGATCACGCGACCGTCCAAGGTGCTAACCGGCGTTTGCGCACCAAAAGTGCCCGTCAAAAACGCCTCATCCGCGCCGTAAGTATCGACAAGACTGAAATTCCGTTCAAACACAGGGATGTCATTGGCGCGACAAAGGTCGATCACCTTCTGGCGGGTGATTCCGTTCATGCAATAGTCGCCTGTGCTTGTCCAAACCGCGCCCTTACGCACGATGAAAAAGTTACAGGCGTTGGTCGTGTTCACAAACCCATTCAGGTCAAGCATCAACGCCTCATCCGCACCCGCCTTTTGGGCTGCGATGCAGGCTAGGATGCAATTCAGCTTGGAATGGCTGTTCAACTTCGGGTCTTGGGTCATCGGCAAACCACGCAGATGCGGCACAGTGGCAAGCGTAATGGGGCGCGGGATTTTCGGCTGGGAATGTTCCATGATAATCACGAATGTCGGGCCGGATCGGGACAGGGATGGGTGCTGGAATGGCAGCACCTTAACCCCTCGTGTAATCATCAAACGCGCATGGGCGTTTTCTGTCATTCCATTGGCCTTTTGCGTCTCTAACAAGGCGGAGATGACACCATTTCGGTCCATACCGATATCCAGATCAATGGCTTTCGCAGCCTCGAACAGACGGTCCATATGCTCGTCCAGAAACGCCCATTTGTTGTTATACAAACGCAAACCTTCCCAGACACCATCGCCCAACATGAACCCGCTGTCATAAACACTCACCACGGCCTTATCGCGGGGCACAAGTTTGCCATCCACATAGATCAAAATCGATTGGTTACGCAGGTCGTCTTCGGCTTGGTGTGTGGTCACATGTTCGGTCATATCGGTCCCCTTTTGCGTCACGCTAGACCCCGTTTCCAAATGTTCCAAGAGGTAAACAGCGCGTGATATCACTGTGCCGTGAATTGCACCTACACGCAGATGCGGCGCAAGGTTGCGGCAACTTTTAGGAGAAACCCATGACCAACACGATCAAAACCGCCCTGCTCGCCCTGCCCATCGGCGCCGGCTCCATCTTATCTGGCACCTCGGCGCAGGCCCGCGATATTCAAACCACCGTTTTGGCAGGCGGTTGTTTTTGGTGCATCGAAAGCGATTTTGAAAGCGTCGCTGGCGTTGTCGAGGTCGTGTCGGGTTACACCGGCGGCACGACAAATAATCCAACCTACAAAACGCTACATGGTTCTGGTCACTACGAGGCCGTCAAAATCACCTATGACGCAGATCGCGTTAGCTATCCGCAACTGCTGAACCTGTTTTTCCGGTCCGTTGATCCAACAGATGCAGGCGGGCAGTTCTGTGATCGCGGCCCCGTTTACCGCACGGCGATTTTCGTGGACAATGCCAGTGAACAAGCCGCGGCCCAACAGGCCAAAGCCGCCGCACAATCAGAGCTGGGGCAAACAATCGTGACACCCATCATACAAGCTTCTACGTTTTACGACGCAGAGGACTATCACCAAGACTACTACATTGGCAGCAACATCGTGTTGACCCGCGGCGGTCCAAAATCCCAAGCGAATGCGTATAAGTTCTACCGCAAAGGCTGTGGTCGCGATGCACGGGTAGAGGCGCTTTGGGGATCAGATGCCCCGTTTATCAACCACTAAAATCGCGGACTTCTGACAGGTCGGGGATCACATCGGCGGTGCCTTTGCGGGTGACCATCAATGCCCCGGCCTTTGTCGCCATCGCGATCGCTTGGGCCATGGGCATGCCCTGATCCAAACCACCCAGAACGTAACCGGTGAAAGTATCGCCAGCTCCCGTTGTGTCGACTGGCGTCACGGGCATAGCGTCGAAATGTTGTTTGCCATCCGCACCAAACCAATCGGCCCCGCCTGCGCCCAATGTCACGATCACATCGGCGACGCCCAGCGCAGCTGGGGTTTTACCTGTCGCCTCTGTCAGCTGCGCAGCCTCAACCTCATTCAAGATCAAAAAGTCGAGGTATTCGAGCACGGCCGCAACGCGATCTGCCTCGAACGGTGCAGCGGCATAGCCGACCTTCAGCCCCATTTTTTTCGCAAGCGCCACAGCGGTCCGCTGCAGGTTTGTTTCATTTTGGGTGATGAACCAGTCGCCGGTCGATGCCTCTGACAATGCGGTTTGCAATGTTGTTTGCGGGATCTCGATACTGGCTCCTGGTGCTAGAACAATCGCGTTTTCGCCGTGGTCATCAACCATGATGATCGCTTGGGATGTCGGCACATCTTCGATGGTGATATGACGCGTATCGACGCCATATTCCAACAGGCGTTCGCCGGTCCAAACACCGTCCGGCCCGATGGCTCCGATATGATTCACGCGACTGCCGGATCGGGCAATCGCGACGGACATATTTGCACCCTTCCCACCCAGAAAGATGTCACGCCCTGTCGAGGCAAGCGTTTCACCGGGTGCCGGAATATGCGGCACGGAATAGACGACGTCGACATTGATCGACCCAAGGTTCCAAACAGCCATCAGCCGACCTTACACGCGGCAATCACCGCCATGTTCAGGATGTCGTTGACTGTCGATCCTGTGGAACAAATCTGCACGGGTTTGCCGACCCCCGACAGGATCGGTCCGATAACCGTGGCCCCAGCCATTTCCTGCATTAGCTTGACCGAAATTGAGGCAGAGTGCCGTGCAGGCACGACCAAAACATTGGCGGGCCCAGTGAGCCGCGAGAATGGATAATGTTCCATCGCCGCGGCGTTCATTGCGACATCCACCGCCATCTCGCCTTCGTATTCGAAATCGACGCCACGTGCGTCCAACACGGCTGGCGCGATGTGCATTTTCTCTGCCCGCTCTGAAACCGGATAACCGAAGGTCGAGAAGGACACGAATGCCACGCGCGGGTCCATCCCCAGATCGCGCGCCACCGCAGCACCGCGTTCGGCGATGTCGGAAAGGTCGTTTTCATCGGGCCATTCATGCACCAATGTATCGGTGATCAGAACGATTTTGCCCTTATTTAGAACGGCGGTCACACCCACAGCACCATCATGCGGCCCCGCGTCAAACACGTGATTGATCAACTCGAGAATATGCGCAGATTTGCGCGTCGCACCTGTGACCATCCCATCCGCATGGCCGTGCGCCATCATCAAGGATGCGAACACATGACGATCACGCGCGGCCATGCGGTGCACATCTTGGCGGTCGAAACCTTTGCGGTTCAGGCGGTCATAGAGGAAGGTTTTGTAGGTTTCCAAATGCTCGGTCTTGGCGGCGTTGACGATTTCCAGCTCTTCAAATGCATCGCCCAAACCCTCTGCCTCAAGCTTGGATTTCACATCGTCATCACGGCCAACAACCAAGGCCTTGCCAAGCCCCGAACGTTGGTAAAGCACGGCGGCGCGCAACACGCGTGGGTCGTCGCCTTCGGCGAAAACAATGGTCGATTGGGCGGCGCGCGCGCGGCTGTTGAGATTGCGTAAAATGCTAGCGGTCGGGTCCATCCGGGCCTTCAACGACGCCTCATATCCGTCCATGTCAACGATGGGTCGTCTTGCGACGCCAGTATCCATTCCTGCTTTCGCGACTGCGGTTGGAATTCGGTAAATCAAGCGCGGGTCAAACGGTGTCGGAATGATATAATCTCGTCCAAACGTCAACTTCGTGCCGTAAGCCATCGCGACCTCATCGGGCACGTCCTCACGAGCCAATTCGGCAAGCGCACGAGCACACGCAATCTTCATCTCATCATTGATCGCACGGGCATGAATATCCAACGCACCACGGAACAAATACGGGAAGCCAAGCACGTTATTCACTTGGTTCGGATAATCCGACCGGCCGGTGGCCACGATCACATCTTCGCGCACGGCGTGCACCTCTTCAGGTGTAATTTCCGGATCGGGGTTGGCCATCGCAAAAATGACCGCATTCGGCGCCATGCTGACAACCATGTCTTGGGTCACGGCCCCTTTTGCGGACACACCAAGGAACACGTCGCAGCCGTCAATCGCCTCTGCCAAACTGCGCGCATCGGTGGTCGCGGCGTGGGCCGACTTCCACTGGTTCATGCCTTCGGTCCGGCCTTGGTAAATCACGCCTTTGGTGTCGCACATGATGCAATTGTCATGCTTGGCACCCATCGCCTTGAGAAGTTCAAGACAGGCAATGCCAGCCGCACCAGCACCATTCAAAACGATTTTCACGTCTTCGATTTTCTTGCCAGAAATATGCAACGCATTTAGCAAACCTGCCGCACATATGACCGCCGTGCCGTGTTGGTCGTCGTGGAAAACGGGGATGTCCATTTCCTCTTTCAGACGCTGTTCGATGATGAAGCATTCTGGTGCTTTGATGTCTTCAAGATTGATCCCACCAAACGTCGGGCCCATCAGACGCACGGCATTGCAGAATGCATCGGGGTCTTCGGTATCAAGCTCGATGTCGATGGAATTCACATCAGCAAAGCGTTTGAACAAAACCGCCTTGCCTTCCATTACGGGTTTGGACGCCAGCGCGCCGAGGTTGCCCAGACCCAAGACAGCGGTACCATTGGAAATCACCGCGACCAAATTGCCCTTGTTCGTGTAATCATAAGCAACCGCCGGATCAGCGGCGATATCCTCGCATGGAAACGCAACGCCAGGGGAATAGGCCAATGACAAATCGCGCTGCGTCGTCATGGGCACTGTGGCGTTAATCTCCCACTTGCCGGGGGTTGGCTGTAGGTGAAACGCCAATGCGTCTTCGCGGGTCAATTTGGTCTTGGCCATGTGCTGTCCTCTAATCTGGTCGGTCCAATCTAAGGGCAAGTACGACAACGTCGCAACGGCCTAACTTTCGACTTTCGTCGCTAACATTGGGTCGATACTGTCCGCGTAGATGATTTCGGGGGAATTCATGGCTGCTGCCGCTTCAAACGTGACGCCAATGATGGCGCAATATCTGGAACTCAAATCTGGTTACCCAGACGCATTGCTGTTTTACCGCATGGGCGATTTCTATGAAATGTTCTTTGACGACGCGGTCGCGGCGGCGGGCGCATTGGACATCGCACTGACCAAACGCGGGAAACACGACGGCAATGACATTCCCATGTGCGGCGTCCCCCATCACGCGGCCGAAGGATATTTCCTGACGCTGATCCGCAAAGGGTTCCGCGTCGCGGTATGCGAACAAATGGAAAGTCCGGCAGAGGCGAAGAAGCGCGGTTATAAATCCGTCGTGAAACGCGATGTGGTGCGGCTTGTGACGCCTGGCACACTGACCGAAGATTCCCTGCTCGATGCGCGCCGCCATAACTACCTCGCAGCCTATGCGGAGGTGCGTGATGAAGGCGCGATTGCGTGGATCGATATTTCGACCGGCGCGTTTTACGTGATGACCTGCCCGCGCGTATCGCTTGGCCCGCAACTGGCCCGTTTAACCCCCCGCGAAGTCATCGTCGTGGATGGGTCAGAGCCTGATTTCGTAGAAATAGTGTCTGATTCCGGCGCAAGCCTAACCACATTGGGCGGCGCTGCGTTTGACAGCACTGCGGGCGAAAAGCGTTTGCTGAACCTGTTTAACGTGGGATCATTGGACGCCTTCGGCAGCTTTGACCGCGCACAGATTTCGGCCATGTCCGCCGTCGCCGAATACCTCGACATCACGCAAAAAGGGAACCTGCCGCTGGTTCGCCCGCCAGTGATCGAAGGCCAAGCAAGTGCCATGCAAATCGACGCTGCGACGCGGCGGTCATTGGAATTGACCCAAGGGGCGAGCGGCGGGAAATCCGGTTCGCTTTTGGCGACGATTGACCGGACGGTGACCGCAGGTGGGGCGCGTTTGCTCGAACGTCGGCTGGCCAGCCCGTCGTGTTCGCTTTCCGTGATCTCAGAACGCCATGACAGCGTCGGCTATTTCATCGCAAACCGGTCCTTGGCCGAAGATATCCGCGACACATTGCGCAGCGTGCATGATTTGGACCGCGCATTGTCGCGTTTGGCATTAGATCGCGGCGGACCACGCGATATGGCGGCCATTCGGAACACGATTGCGCAGGCAGAAACGCTGCGCGGGCGATTGCCTGATGATTTGTCAGCGATGTTGGTTGAAGCGGCGGCAGCCTTAAACGGGCACGAAGAGCTTTTGGCGTTGCTCGACGACGCTTTGGTAGCCGATCCGCCATTGCTGTCACGTGACGGTGGATTTGTTGCGCCGTCTTATGACGACGAACTGGATGAGGCGCGGAAACTGCGGGACGAGGGACGGTCGGTGATCGCGTCGATGCAGGCGGAATTCATCGAGCTAAGCGGGATCTCAACCCTGAAAATTAAGCACAACAATGTGCTGGGCTATTTCATCGAAACCACAACAACTCACGCGGAAAAGATGCTGGCCGCCCCGCTGAATGAAACCTTCATTCACAGACAAACCACCGCGAACCAAGTTAGGTTCACGACTGTGGAATTGTCGGAAATTGAAACCCGTATTCTGAATGCTGGCGGTCGGGCGTTAGAGATTGAAAAGCGGATTTATCAGTCTCTAACAAAGGCAATTGTTGATAATTCCGGCCCATTGGATGCATTGGCGCGGGGCCTGTCAGAATTCGACGTTGCGACAGCATTGGCGCATTTGGCGACCACGGAAAACTGGTGTTTACCAAAGATCGACGACAGCCGGGCGTTTGATATTTCGGGCGGCCGCCATCCAGTGGTAGAGGCCGCGCTGCAAAAGGCCGGCACGCCGTTTATCGCCAATGATTGCGGTTTGTCAGATACGCCGATCTGGTTGCTGACTGGTCCAAACATGGCGGGTAAATCGACGTTTCTGCGCCAGAATGCGCTAATCGCGATCTTGGCGCAGATCGGCAGCTTTGTGCCTGCAACCTCCGCGCATATCGGGATTGTCAGCCAATTGTTCAGCCGCGTCGGTGCTTCGGATGATTTGGCAAAAGGACGTTCAACCTTCATGGTTGAAATGGTCGAAACCGCCGCGATTTTGAATCAAGCAGACGACCGCGCGTTGGTGATCCTAGATGAAATCGGGCGTGGCACAGCAACCTATGACGGTTTGTCGATTGCTTGGGCAACATTAGAACACTTACACGATGTGAACCGTTGCCGCGCATTGTTCGCCACGCATTACCACGAGATGTCGCAGCTGTCGGCCAAGTTGGACGGCGTGGACAATGCCACGGTGACCGTCAAGGAATGGGACGATGACATCGTGTTTTTGCACGAGGTGAAACGCGGCACTGCGGATCGCAGTTACGGTGTGCAAGTCGCGCGTTTGGCGGGGTTGCCGCAAGTCGTCGTGGACCGCGCATCGGTGGTGCTCGAAGCACTAGAAAAGGGCGAAAAAGAAGGCAAGCAAAAGGCGGTCATTGACGATCTACCACTGTTTTCTGCGACGCCAGCGCCGGTTGCCGTGGCCGAGAAACCTTCGGATGTGGAAGATAGATTGCGAGATATCTTGCCGGATGAGCTAACGCCAAAAGAGGCCTTGTCACTGATCTACGAATTGCGGGATCTGTTAGGTAAGTGATTACCAGCTACCGGATGCGCCGCCACCGCTGGAGCTTCCGCCACCGCCGAATGATCCGCCGCCTCCTGACGAGGGCGGTGGTAGAACAGGTAGGGTTTTATTGACCGAATATTCCGCGGCGCAGTGGTGGCATTTGAAGTCTGTCCGTTGGCTACCGGTGCTATAACGAGTTGGGCTTTTGGTCGTCACGCTACGTTCGCTTTCAAGCGTGTGATATCCACATTCGCGGCACAATTTCTTGCCACTAAACCAGCGTCGAAATCCCGATATTGTAACGTGGTCGCAGTCGCGGCAAATCCAAACATCGTATTCTTTGGATGCCAGCTTTTCTTCTTTTTGCTGACCATCCGTGAGATGTTTGTCTTCGAATTCATCCAAGACACGGGGCATCCATGATCCATCAACGGGACACCGGCGCGGTGCACGACGTTTAGCGGCATGATAAGCGCGCCTAATAAGCCACCCGATTGGCGCGAAGATTGCGAAAATGAAGCCACCGGCCCAAATGCGTAGATCGGTCCACCAACGCACAACAGGGTTCGCGTCATATTGGCCGGGCCATACCCCAGCAATCTCGCGAATGGTGTGATCAACACCATCGACGATGCCTGTACCATAGTTATCGAGCCGGAATTTTTGTATGATAACCCGATCAATGATGGTTTTCAGGCCGGCATCATGTTTGCTGCCATAGCCTGTTCCGACTTCAATCCGCATGTCGCGGTCAAGCCGTGAAACAAGAAACAGAATGCCGTCGTTGCGGTCACGGTCGCCGATACCCCAGTGGTTAAACAAGGCAGTCGCAAAGGCTTCGTTCGTCAGTGGTTGTTGATAGTCAGATCGGCGCTTGATCGTCAGGACAGTCATTTCAATATCACGGTTTTGACGGAGTTCCGTCAATGTCCGCAATAGGTCCTGTTCTTGATCCGTTGTCAGCAAATCCGCGTAATCATTGATGTATGTATTCGCGCGATCCGGAAAGGTCTGTGCTGTGGCGGCCTGGGTCAATATCACCGACCACAGTAAGACAGTCGTCAGGATGGGCCGTATGATCCGGCCCATCATTTTAGGATGCTGGTGTGCTTGAAACGCCAACCTGCGCGGCGCGCAGCAGGCGGTCGTGCAACATGAAACCCTCTGCGGCGACTTGGATGATGTCGCCTGCTTTGGTGCCGGGCACTGGGGCCTCGAACATGGCTTCGTGGATTTTTGGATCGAAGCGGTCACCTACTTCTGGGACAATCGGATCGATGCCATGTTTTTTGAACACCGTGATCAACTCGCGCATTGTCAGCTCGATACCTTCTAGAAGGACAGAGTTCACTTCTTTCTCGGAATCTTCAACGGCGTTCAACGCACGGCGCATGTTGTCGTAGACCGGCAGCATATCGCGGGCGAGTTTTGAGCCGCCATAATTTTCGGCCTCGCGGCGATCACGCTCTGACCGTTTGCGCATATTTTCAGTGTCAGCCAGCGCACGCATGAAACGATCACGCATTTCATCGCGCTCTGCCTCTGCATCGGCAAGGCGCCCGATCAAATCGTCCTGCGCATCACCTTCTGCGGCAAGTTCATCAAGGCTTT
The DNA here is from genome assembly GCA_964022435.1 of uncultured Roseobacteraceae bacterium. Taxonomy (GTDB): domain Bacteria; phylum Pseudomonadota; class Alphaproteobacteria; order Rhodobacterales; family Rhodobacteraceae; genus Yoonia. The sequence continues at coordinate 56,636 of CAXIAL010000004.1, forward strand.
GTGGTTCGACGTTTTCGTCAGTCATCTATTCGTCCTGTCATGAGCGGTCGGCAATCATTTTGCCCACCAGCTGTGCGGTGTAATTCACGATGGGCACAATCCGCCCGTAGTTCAAACGCGTCGGGCCAATAACACCCACCGCGCCGATTATCTGTTGATCGGCGTTCATATAAGGGGAAACCACCAAAGATGAACCCGAAAGTGAGAATAATTTGTTCTCTGACCCAATAAAAATGCGAACACCGTCACCGCCTTCGGCCAGATCAAGGAAATTGGCAATATCTTGTTTACGTTCAAGGTCGTCAAACAGGGTGCGGATGCGTTCGAGATCAGCCTCGGATTCGTGATCAGATAGCAGATTGCCACGGCCGCGCACGATGAGTCGTTCAGTGGTTTGGCCCTCGTTTTCCCATGTGGCAAAGCCACTTTCGACAAGTTCGGCGGCAAGCGTGTCGATCTCTTGACGGCGCGCAGAGATTTCGCGCGCGATGACGGCGCCGAGATCGGACAACGTGTGCCCCTCTGCAATCGCATTGAGGAAATTCGCAGCCTCGCGCATGGACGATGGGGTTTGACCTGGGGGCGGGGTGAACAGACGATTTTCAACGCGCCCGTCCGCAAAGACCAGAACAACCAAGGCGCGGTCACGCGACAGGGACACAAAGTCGATGTGTTTAATCGGCGCTTCATGCTTTGGCGTCAGAACAAGGCTGGCACCTTGGGTCATTGACGACAGGGCGGTGCCAACGGTGTCGAGCAGACTTGTGACATCTTGATCGGTATTCCCAAATGTTTGATCAATTTGGCGACGATCCGCGCCATTCACTTGGTCCATTTCCAGAATGCCATCGACGAACATGCGCAGGCCCAATTGAGTGGGTACGCGGCCAGCGCTGGCGTGCGGACTGTCGAGCAATCCCAGAAATTCGAGGTCCTGCATAACGTTGCGGACAGTCGCGGCGCTAACTTTCTCTGACAAGGTGCGCGTCAGGGTGCGCGATCCAACGGGTTCGCCATTCTCAAGATAGCCTTCGACGACACGGCGAAACACTTCGCGCGAGCGGTCGTTCATATCGGAAAATGGCGGCTGTGTGTCTGACATGGGCATCTGTGTAGCGCGGGTAAGGCGGGTTGCCTAGTCAATCGGGCTTGGATTTCGCAGATGAGCAGCGTATCCCCGTAAAGCAACCATATTCAGGAGAGTTCCCATGCGTCCATCAGGCCGTCAGACCAACGAAATGCGCGATGTTACGATTGAAACAGGCGTCACGATGCATGCTGAAGGATCTTGCCTGATCAAATGCGGGAACACCCATGTGCTTTGCACCGCATCCATCGACAGCCGCGTGCCGTCATTTATCAAAGGGTCCGGCCTTGGCTGGGTCACTGCGGAATACGGGATGTTGCCGCGCGCGACAAACACGCGGATGCGCCGTGAAGCCAAAACGAGCCAGTCTGGACGGACGCAAGAAATTCAGCGCTTGATCGGGCGGTCCTTGCGGGCCGGTGTTGATCGCGTTGCATTGGGCGAACGTCAGATTGTTGTGGATTGTGATGTTATTCAGGCAGACGGCGGGACTCGTTGTGCGTCTATCACGGGTGGTTGGGTTGCGCTGAAATTGGCGGTGAACCAATTGATGAAGGCGGGACTTGTGACGTCCGACCCATTGATCGATCCGGTCGCTGCGATTTCTTGTGGGATTTACGCAGGCCAAGAAGTGCTTGATTTGGATTATCCTGAGGATTCCGAAGCTGGCGTTGATGGCAATTTCATCATGACCGCTGGAAAACTGATCGAAGTGCAGATGTCCGCAGAGGGATCACTGTTCAGTCGTGCGCAAATGGACGGTCTGCTTGATCTGGCGGCAAAGGGCGTTGGCGAATTGACGGCGATCCAATTGGCAGCGGTGTCCTAAGATGCGGAAGTTCACGGAACCTCATTTGGTTGTGGCGACGCATAACGCGGGGAAGCTTGTCGAGATTGCGGATTTGCTGAAGCCTTATGGCGTGGAATTGTCGTCGAATGCGGACCACAATTTGCCGGAGCCTGATGAAACCGAAACGACCTTCGTCGGGAATGCGCGGATCAAGGCGCATGCAGCGGCAAAGGCAACGGGTTTACCTGCGCTTGCCGATGACAGCGGGATCGAAATCGACGGTTTGGGCGGTGCTCCGGGGGTTTACACAGCGGATTGGGCCGAAACACCGAATGGGCGCGATTTCGTTATGGCTATGACACGTAGTTGGAATGAGCTAGAGGCAGCGAATGCGCCGTATCCACGGACCGCACGGTTTTGCTCAACGCTGGTTTTGGCGTGGCCTGATGGTCATGACGAAGTTTTTGCTGGCGTGATGGCGGGGCAGATCGTTTGGCCAATGCGCGGTGATCAGGGGCATGGTTATGACCCCATTTTCCAACCTAATGGCTATGACATAACATTTGGCGAAATGGATCGTTGGGAAAAGAACACGATCAGCCACCGTGCGGATGCGTTTACGAAACTCGTGGCCGGTTGTTTTGCCTGAAGATTGGGAAAACGCGGGCTTTGGTCTTTATATCCATTGGCCGTTTTGTCAGGCGAAATGCCCTTATTGCGATTTCAATAGCCACGTCAGCGCGCGGATTGACCAACAGGTTTGGGCCGCTGCGTTTGTTTCGGAAATTGAGCGAGTGGGTGCGCTAACCCAAGGGCGGATTTTGCGGTCTGTGTTTTTCGGTGGCGGTACCCCAAGCATGATGGACCCCGATGTAATCGATCAGATTTTGCGAAAAGTTCGTGATACTTGGACGATCGCAAACGACATAGAGATTACGTTAGAGGCAAACCCAACTTCCGTCGAAGCTGGCCGTTTCGCCGGATATCGCCAAGCGGGTGTAAACCGGATTTCCATGGGCATTCAGGCGTTGAATGATCCTGATCTCAAGGCGCTTGGCCGCTTGCATTCCGCGACTGAGGCGATGGCCGCGTTTGATGTAGCTCGGAACGAATTTGAGCGGGTGAGCTTTGATCTGATTTACGCGCGTCAAAATCAAACTTTGGCGGATTGGAAGATGGAATTGCGTCAAGCGCTATCAATGGCAATTGATCACCTGTCGTTATACCAACTGACAATTGAAACTGGCACCGCGTTTGGTGACAGATATTCTGCGGGAAAGTTGCGCGGGCTACCCGATGAAGACATTTCTGCCGACATGTTTGAAGCGACCCAAGACATTTGTGGAGAAATGGGTTTCCCGGCCTACGAAGTGTCTAATCATGCCCAAGATGGGGCGCAGAGCATACATAATCTGATCTATTGGAACTACGGGGACTATGCTGGAATTGGCCCTGGCGCGCACGGCCGATTGACATTGGACCGCCAAAAGTTCGCGACTGAGGCGCCTCTGGCTCCAGGGAAATGGTTGGAAATGGTTCATAAAGGCGGATCGGGTCAAAGTCGCCTCGATTTGGTGGCAACTAATGACGCTGTGACAGAGTTTTTTCTGATGGGTTTGCGGTTAGTTGATGGCGTCGACTTGACCCGCTTGTCATCTAACCACGCAGAGATTTATTCTTATAATATCAATAGGTTATCCGATATGGGTATGGTCCGTTTAGAGGATCATCGCTTGCGCGTTACCGATGCAGGTCGCCCGATTTTGAACGAGATTTTACGCCAGCTGCTCGATGTTTAACTGCCAGATAGGGCCCGCAGAAGATCGTCAAGTTGCTCAAGGTCACGGTATGTGATGCTGATCTTGCCGCCTTTATTTCCTTCTTTGTGGTCAATGGAAACCTTCATGCCGAGATTTGCGGACAATTCACCTTCGATCTGAATGGTGTCTGCGTCTTTTGTCGTTGGCTTTTTGGGGTCTGTTTTCTTGCCGGTTGAGCGGTTTAGTCCCTGTTTGACAAGCTTTTCAGTTTCCCGAACAGAGAGTCCGTTTTTGATCACGTGGTTTGCAAGCTCGATTGCGTTATCCTGCCCAACGAGCGTGCGCGCGTGACCAGATGACAATTTCCCATCAGTCAGATACCCACGCACAACGTCCGGCAAGTTCAACAAACGCATCGCATTTGCGATATGGCTTCGGCTTTTTCCAAGAACCGTCGATAGCTGTTCTTGGGTATGGCCGAATTTATCCATCAACTGTCGATAGCCCGCACCCTCATCAATTGGGTTCAGGTCAGCACGTTGAATATTCTCAATGATCGCAACTTCGAGAACCTCTGTGTCAGAGTATTCGCGAACCACAACGGGCACTGTGTGCAGTTTTGCGATCTGTGAAGCGCGCCAACGGCGCTCCCCAGCGACGATTTCATAGCCGTCAGCCTTGGTTGGATGCTTTCGCACGATGAGGGGCTGAATAACGCCCTTCTCTGCAATGGATGAGGCAAGTTCTTGGAGGGCTTCGTCGTCGAATGCGCGCCGCGGCTGATCTGGATTAGGGTGGATTTTCTCTACCGGGACAAACATATCCGGTCGACGCGGCGCATCCGTTGGTGGTGGCGCAATGTCTTGATTTACATCAGACATAAGCGCTGACAAACCACGACCTAAACCACGTGTTTTTGTTTTCTTATCTGCCATAATGTCACCCTGCCTTGCGTTGTGTGTCGTTGGAAATGAGTTCTGCGGCCAAGCTGCGATATGCAATGCTGCCCTTGGACGTTGGATCATATGTGAGAACAGGCGCAGCAAATGAAGGCGCTTCGCTAAGCCGAACATTCCGCGGGATCATTGTTTTGAACACCAGATCACCCAAGTTTTCGCGCGCATCTGCCTCGACCTGCTGGGATAGGTTATTGCGGCGGTCGTACATCGTCAAAACAATGCCTTCGATCCGTAAGGCGGGATTCGCGGTTTCGCGGATTTCACGGATCGTCAGCATTAACTGTGACAATCCTTCGAGTGCGAAGAATTCGCTTTGGAGGGGGACAACGACACCATCTGCTGAAACCATGGCGTTGACTGTCAATATGTTGAGTGATGGCGGGCAGTCTATCAAGATGTAGTCAAATTCGTACCCATCGATGCCCGTTTGTCTTAGTGCATCGCGCAACAAAAAACTTCGCTTTTCATTTGCGATCAACTCGATGTCAGCGGAGCTCAAATCTGTGGTCGCTGGTACAATCCACAATCTGGGGACAGCTGTCGCCAAAATAGCTTCAGCAGGAGTTGCATCACCGACGATCAACTCATATGCAGTTGTGTCCCGTTGGTCGTACCCTACACCTAGTCCGGTTGAAGCATTACCTTGTGGGTCCAAATCAACCAACAAAACGCGCTTGCCGGCCTCTGCCAATGCCGCACCTAGATTGATCGTAGTGGTTGTCTTACCCACACCACCCTTTTGGTTCGCGATTGCGAGGATTTTTGGGTTTGATGTGCGGCTTAGGTCAATCACTGGCGATATCTTTCAAAACGAGAATACGAGCGTCATCGTTTGTTGTACTGGGATGTTCGTTAAGTTCAAAGCGCCAATTGGCGGTCGCTTCAGGAATTTCCTGCGCGTAATTTTGCCCTTTCGGCAAAATTGCGGTACCATTGGGATGCATGTGCCGCTGTAGAAATGGCATCAGTTCGGCAAGTGACTTCAATGCTCGCGCAGTGACAACATCCGCGCCAACCGGATCGGCTGTTTCAATGCGATCCGCATGGACTGAGACGCCTAAACCCAGCTCTCTTGCGGCCGTGCGCAGAAATGTCGACTTACGCTGATCGCTTTCGATAAAAGTAAACTTCGTCTGATACCCAAGTCCATCCGACATGATTGCCATAACAACACCTGGAAAACCGCCACCGCTCCCTATATCGAGCCAGCGCTCTGGATTTTGCGGTGCATATTGATGAAGCTGAACGGAATCAACGATATGTCGCGCCCAAATGTCGTTCACCGTACTTCTGGCGATCAAGTTGATGCTTGGGTTCCACTTTCGGACAAGGCCCTCAAAAGCCACAAGCTTGTCCAATGTTTCACGTGAAACATCAAATTCATCCAAGTTTTGCATGATCAACTTGCCGCCCGTTTCATATCGCGCCGTTTGAGCCAAGCAACGATCAACATTAAACCTGCTGGTGTCATACCATCAATTCGCCCTGCTTGTGCGACATTATGTGGTTGAACACGTTGAAGTTTTTGCGCCAGTTCCGTTGAAAGACCTACGACCTGCGCATAATCCATATCCGTTGGAAGGCTCAGCTTTTCATCACGCTCCATACCAGCAATGTCTTTCGCCTGACGCGCAACATAGTGGGCATAAAGCGCATCATTTTTCACTTGCTGCTTTACCGTTTCACTGGCATCGACTGGCGCGCCCTGCAGGGCTTCGACCTGTTCAAATCCGAAATCCGTTAATGACAACGCATCGATTGCAGTCCGCCGCGGCCCATCTGGCGATAGCTTCACACCCAAATCTGAAATTTCTCGGGCAGAGAATGTGACTTCACCAAGATTGCGGCGCAGTTGCGTGATTGCATTCAGCTTATCTGAATAAGCCGTCCATCGCTCGTTACCAACAATACCAAGCCCTCTCGCCCATTCGGTTAAGCGTTGATCTGCATTGTCGGCCCGCATTGAAAGCCGAAACTCTGCGCGCGAGGTAAACATACGATACGGCTCTGACACACCCCGCGTCGTGAGATCATCGATCATCACGCCAATATAGGAATGACGACGTTCAAAATAGACAGGGTCCAGCGACAATGCACGCCGCGCCGCATTCAAACCAGCAACAAGACCTTGGGCCGCTGCTTCTTCGTAACCTGTTGTGCCATTGATCTGACCCGCCAAATATAGATTTGGAACATCACGCAATTCCAAAGTCGCCTGAAGAGCACGCGGATCAACATAATCATATTCAATCGCGTACCCAGGCTGCAAAATCTTCGCGTTTTCAAGACCAGCAATCGACGTCACGTATTGTTCCTGAACCTCCACTGGCAAAGACGTCGAGATACCATTGGGATAAACAGTGTGATCATCAACGCCTTCCGGCTCAAGAAAAATCTGATGTGAGGTTTTATCAGCGAAACGAACGATCTTATCTTCAATAGAAGGGCAATAACGTGGTCCCACCCCGTCAATATGCCCGCCATACATCGCAGAACGCTCTAGGTTCTTCGCGATAATATCATGTGTTTTTGGGTTTGTATGTGTAATTCCACAGGAAATCTGGGGCGCTTGCACTTTGGACGACATAAACGAAAACAGCGTCGGATCTTCATCACCCGCCTGCATTTCCAGCTGTGACCAATCGATCGTTCGACCATCCAAGCGCGGCGGCGTTCCTGTTTTTAGGCGCCCAAGAGGCAAACCAAAGCTATCCAAGCGCTCAGCCATACGTACGGCTGGGTTTTCGCCCATCCGTCCACCCGGCTTGGAAACATCGCCAATATGAATAACGCCACGCAAAAACGTACCAGTTGTTAGCACTACAGCTGCAGTACGAAGCGCTGATCCGTCGGCAAGAGAGATACCCGCGACTTGACCGTCTTCCATCATCAGATCGACAGCTTCACCAATGACAACTGTCAAATTCTCCGCCCGAACAATTTCTGACTGCATAGCTTCGCGGTATAGCTTGCGATCTGCTTGCGCACGCGGGCCCTGCACTGCTGGCCCCTTCTTGCGATTTAAAAGACGGAACTGGATGCCGGCATAGTCAGCCACACGCCCCATCGCGCCATCCAATGCATCGATTTCACGCACCAGGTGGCCCTTACCCAGCCCACCAATTGCTGGATTACATGACATAACACCAATTGTTTCGGCAGAAAGAGTAACAAGCGCGGTCTTTGCGCCCTGACGTGCAGACGCGAGCGCCGCTTCAGTTCCAGCGTGACCACCACCAATAATTGCTACGTCAAAATGTTTCACGTGAAACAACCTCTACTTTCCAATGCAAAAACTCGAGAATATCTCCCCGAGAATGTCCTCGACGTCAATGCGCCCCAGTAAGCTATCAATGGCACGGGCTGCTGTGCGCAAATCCTCTGCTACCAGATCAACCATAAAATCACCAACTTCAATCGCTGACAGCGCATCGTTCAAGCAATCCATTGCCCTTATCATAGCAAGCCGATGCCTTTCGCGCATCGCAACGCCAATTCCCGAAACACGCCGATCCAAGATTTCCGACAAACGATCCACGAGCGCATCAACGCCATCCCCTGTCAGTCCAGAAATCCCCTGCCCGCCATTCAAATCGGATTTAGCCGTCAAAATAATTGCATCATCATCCAATGCCAAATCAAAGTCGTCATCTGGCATCTGCAAATACACACAAACATCTGCATCCTTAGCACGCGCAATGGCCCGCTCTATCCCGATCTTTTCCACGACATCATCGGTTTCTCGCAAACCGGCTGTATCCAAAACCGTCACAGGCAATCCATTCAGATCCATTCGAACCTCAATGACATCACGTGTTGTTCCCGCGACCTCCGAGGTAATCGCGGCATCGCGGCCAGCAAGCCGGTTCAATAGTGTCGATTTTCCCGCATTCGGTGCACCAAGAATTGCAACTTCAAAACCCTTTCGCAAACGCTCCGCGAAAACAACGCCTTCCGCTTCAGTCGACAAACTAATCGTGACAGACCGCAACAGTTCGATAACTTCCGGCGACACATCAACTGGAACTTCTTCATCCGCAAAATCAATCGTGGCTTCAATTAACGCTGCTGCACGCAACAAATTTCGCCGCCATTCATCCGCGCGATCACCCAACGCACCAGCCAAAACACGAACAGCTTGTTTGCGTTGCGCCTCTGTCTCTGCGTCAATTAAATCGGCAAGCCCCTCGACTTGCGCTAGGTCGAGCTTCCCATTCTGCAGGGCCCGTCGTGTAAACTCGCCAGCCTCTGCCATACGAAGATGAGGATCTTCCCCCAACACCCGCAACACAGCCGCGACGACAGCCTCTGAACCATGCAAATGAAGTTCTATAACAGGTTCACCGGTAAAGCTGCGCGTCTGTGGAAATTGCAATACCAGCGCCTCATCCAACAATGCGCCAGATGCATCCCTCAATTGCCGCAATCCACGACCTGACGGAACGTTCGACATCAACTGACCCGCCGCATCCACAGCCATAGATCCAGATATCCTGACAACCGCTACACCCGCACGACCACGCGCGGTTGCCAATGCAAAAATCGTTTCCATTTCGTCCAACCCATTGTTTTGGAACAAAAATTTATGTGTTCATTGAATCGAAGAAGTCTGAATTTGATTTCGTCTGTTTCAGCTTCCCAATCAGGAATTCAATCGCATCGGTAGTCCCCATCGGGTTCAAAATACGACGCAGCACATAGGTTTTTGCCAAATCGCCTTTCTCAACCAACAGCTCTTCTTTCCGCGTACCGGATTTCAGAATGTCGATTGCAGGGAACACGCGCTTATCAGCTACCTTACGGTCCAGCACAATTTCAGAGTTACCGGTCCCTTTGAATTCTTCAAAGATGACTTCATCCATCCGGCTACCGGTATCGATCAAGGCAGTCGCGATGATGGTCAATGACCCACCCTCTTCAATATTCCGCGCCGCACCAAAGAAGCGTTTTGGGCGTTGCAGCGCATTCGCATCCACACCACCGGTCAAAACCTTACCAGACGACGGCACAGTCGTGTTGAATGCACGGCCCAAACGCGTAATCGAATCCAGCAAGATCACAACGTCCCGCTTGTGCTCAATCAAACGCTTCGCCTTTTCGATCACCATCTCGGACACAGCAACGTGACGTTCTGCTGGCTCATCAAATGTCGATGACACAACTTCACCCTTCACGGACCGCTGCATGTCGGTCACTTCCTCTGGACGTTCGTCGATCAACAACACGATCAAATAACATTCAGGATGGTTCTTCTCGATGGAGTTCGCGATATTCTGCAACAGAACCGTCTTACCCGTCCGCGGCGGCGCCACGATCAACGCACGCTGGCCTTTCCCGATTGGGGACACCAAATCAATGATACGACCAGATCGATCCTTAACTGTCGAATCCTGAACTTCCATGTTCAGACGCTCGTCAGGATACAGCGGTGTCAGGTTATCAAACGCAACCTTGTGTTTCGCCTTTTCAGGATCCTCAAAGTTGATCGCCTCAACCACAGTCAGCGCAAAATAACGCTCTGCGTCATTCGGCTCTTTCATAATCCCCTGCACCGTATCACCGGTCCGCAGCGAATGTTTCCGGATCATGTCAGGCGACACGTAAATATCATCTGGACCTGGCAGATAGTTTGCCTCTGGCGACCGCAAGAACCCGAACCCGTCTTTGACGACCTCAAGCACACCGTCACCACCGATGATCCATTCCTCGTCTGCACGTTCCTTCAGGATCGCGAACATCATATCGCCTTTGCGCATCGTCGATGCGTTTTCAATCTCTAGCTCTTCAGCCAGTGACAAAAGATCCTTTGGGCTTTGCGCCTTAAGATCGGCAAGGTTCAAACGGTGTTGGGTCATAAACATATCCAATTGCTGCCACGTGTGGGCAGTCATCATGCAGGTCGAAAATGGAAAAACGCTATCCCGGACGGGTAGCGATGGAACTTCTAAGCCGCAAAGCGCCCCAAGTCAATCAAAACGGCCGCACAACGACCATCACCACGATTATCAGCATAAGCACCGTCGGCACCTCATTCGCCAACCTATACCCCCGCCCTGTGCGTGTATTGGTCCCATTTGCAAATGCCTTGCGTTGTTTGCCCAGCCACATGTGAAACACTGTCATCCCGATCACGGCCACAATTTTGATCCACGCCCACGCAGATCCGAAGTCAAACGCACCCATCCCGATTAGGATCAGCCCACAAATCCATGCGACAATCATCGCCGGGTTCATAATCACCTTCAGCAGTTTTTGTTCCATCACCTGAAACGTCTGATCCAACTCTGACCCTACTGCCGCCCGCTCTGCGTGATACACAAACAAGCGCGGCAAATAGAACAGCCCAGCCATCCATGAAATCACCGCCATGATATGTAGCGCCTTCACCCAAGGATAAAGCATTCCCAAAATCTCAGTCATGATACAATCTCCCTGTTCTCTTCTCTCTTAATAAATATATATAGATAAGAAAGATGATGATGTGTGTTGTGTCACCATTTTCTGTGGATTGTTGTTTTATCCGCAGTTTTGTCCACAATGATCAACGCAAAATAATTATCTCAATTATTGGAAATAATTATATATTTCAAAATGTTACCTATAAACGGAAATCTCCAAATACTCAATTTCAAATATTGACTCACCCCGTGACCCAGATTCCCCCACAGTCCTAAGTTATCCTTACACACAGTGGACAAATCGCCTTGAAACCTCGCATAACACTGGGGTTACGCACAGCCCGTTTTACAGGCACCGCTATCCACCATATTGACCCCAAGATCACACCGACTTTATCCCATAGGTTATCCACATGACTGATCCGATCATCCTCGCCTCTGGTTCCGACATCCGCGCCACAATGTTAAGCAATGCAGGTGTGGATTTCGAGGTTGTCATCCCTCGCGTTGATGAAGACGCGATGAAATCAGCTTTGTTGGCAGAACTGGCTTCCCCCCGCGATATAGCCGATGCGCTTGCCGAAATGAAGGCATTGCGCGTCGCGACCAAACACCCCGATGCGCTGGTGATTGGCTGTGATCAAATCCTCGCCCATAAACGCACAATGTTGTCGAAACCAAAAACGCCAGACGATGCGCTCGCGCAATTGAAATCTTTGCGCGGTGAGACACATCAATTGCTGTCCGCCGCCGTCATCTATGCCGAAGGAAAACCGCAATGGCGGCACGTGGGCCAAACCCGCTTGTTTATGCGCGATGTGTCTGACGCCTATTTGACCGACTATGTTGATCGCAATTGGGACAGCATCCGCCACGCCGTTGGTGCCTATAAACTCGAAGAAGAAGGTGCGCGTCTGTTTTCCCGTGTCGAAGGCGACTATTTCAACGTGCTTGGCATGCCCCTATTAGAACTCTTGTCATATCTCTTACTTCGCGGAACAATCGCCGGATGAAAAAGCATATTCCCCTCGCAGGTGTCATCGGCCACCCGATCGCCCATTCCAAATCCCCTCGGATGCACAAACATTGGCTGCGCCGCTATGGATTGCTTGGCGACTATGTCCCCCTGCATGTTGCCCCTGCCGATCTGGAAACCGTTGTGCGGAACATGCCCAAAATGGGGTTCGTCGGCGCAAACGTCACCATTCCACATAAGGTAGATGTGCTTCAACTCGCCGATCAAGTCAGCGACCGCGCGACATTGATCGGTGCCGCAAATACGCTCATTTTCAAAGATGACGGTACCATCTTTGCCGATAACACTGATGGTTACGGTTTCATGGCAAACCTACGTCAGAACGCTCCTGACTGGGATCCGAAATCTGGGCCCGCCGCCGTACTTGGCGCGGGTGGCGCGGCGCGTGCCATTATTGTGGCTATGGCCGATGCTGGGGTCACTGAAATTATGCTATCCAACCGCACCCGCGCCAAGGCCGAAGCCCTGCGTGCCGAATTTGGTGCCCGTATCCAAGTCGTTGATTGGGTTCAGGCCGGCAATATGATCGAAGATGCGGCCACGGTCGTGAACACAACATCGCTTGGTATGACAGGTCAGCCGGAACTGCGCGTGCCCATGGACGGGTTGCGGGCCGGAACCTTGGTCACTGATCTGGTCTATACGCCACTGCGCACCCAATTATTGGAAAAAGCTGATGCAGCTGGCTGCATCACCGTCGACGGGCTCGGCATGTTGTTGCATCAAGGCGTGCCTGGTTTTGAGCGCTGGTTCGGCAAACGGCCAGAGGTCGACGATGATTTGCGCCGGATCATGCTGGCATGACCCTGCTTGTTGGGCTTACGGGGTCCATTGGCATGGGCAAATCAACAACCGCAGCGATGTTCGCGGACGAAGGCATTCCCGTTTGGGATGCCGACGCGTCTGTTCACAAACTCTATGCGAAAAATGGCGCGGCTGTTGCCGTTGTTGGGGCGCAGTATCCTGATGTGATCGAAGAAGGTTTGGTGTCACGTGAAAAACTGCGCGATTTGATTGCCGCTGACCCAACCGTTCTTGATCAACTGCAATCGTTGGTCCACCCGCTCGTGGCAGCAGATCGCGCAGCTTTTATTGCGGATCAAACCAGCGATATCATCCTGCTGGATATCCCGCTTTTGTTCGAAACCGGTGCGGCTGATCTTTGTGATGCTATCGTCGTGGTGACCGCCCCTGCCGACACCCAACGCGCCCGCGTCATGGCGCGCGGTGAAATGTCTCAGGCGGATTTTGAAATGATCTTGTCTCGCCAACTACCCGACGATGAAAAACGGAAACGCGCGGATTTGATCATCGAAACTCTCACCCTTGATACTGCCCGCGCCGCCGTGCGAGATATCGTGAAACAGCTTAGGGCCCGTCATGCGTGAAATCGTTCTTGATACAGAAACCACAGGTTTTGAGCCTGCCGAAGGCGACCGGATCGTGGAAATCGGTGCGGTTGAACTGATAGGCCACGTGCCGACAGGCCGGACCTATCACCAATACATCAACCCGATGCGGTCGATGCCTGCCGGTGCGTTCGGTGTGCATGGCATCGGCCCTGATCTGTTGGAACCACCGCAAAAACCGGAACCAGGTCAGGTTTTGCTAAGTGATAAACCTGTGTTTGCGGATATCGCCCAAGATTTCCTCGATTTCATCGGTGACGACGTCATGGTTATTCACAACGCGTCGTTTGATATGAAGTTCCTGAACGCCGAACTTGGTTGGCTTAACCGCCCGCTTCTCCCGATGACGCAATCTTTGGATACGCTGGCCATCGCACGGCGCAAATTCCCAGGCTCGCCCGCGTCGCTCGATGCGCTTTGCCGTCGGTTCCACATTGATAACAGCAACCGGACATTGCACGGCGCGTTGCTCGACAGTGAAATTCTGGCCGAAGTTTATTTGGAACTGATCGGCGGACGGCAGCCCGGTTTTGGGCTTGCGGCGGATACATCAAAGACAACGCAGTCTGGTGATACATCTGAAGCGTGGCGGCCATCCGCGCGGCCCACGCCATTGGCGTCAAAGCTCACAAATGAAGAAGCCGCCGCCCATACCGCTTTCATTGAAAGCTTGGGCGACGGCGTGCTTTGGAATCGCGACTGATTTAGTTTTCTGTCGCTTTGGCTTTTTCTGCCTCAAGACGACGGGCGATTTCGGAACGATACAGCGCCACAAAATCAATTGTCTCAAGGTTCAGCGGCGGGAAACCACCGTCGCGGGTGACGTCGCTAACGATGCGGCGCAAGAATGGGAATGTGATGCGCGGGCATTCGATTAGCAGATACGGGTGCATCTGTTCCTCAGGGATGCCCTTCACTTCGAAAATTCCAGCATATTCCAGCTCCAAAACGAACAATGGCTCACCGCCGGTTTTCGCCGTGCTGTCGATTTTCAGCTTTGTGATGACTTCATACTGATCTTCACCGCCACGCTTGCGCGCGTCGAGGTTCACTTGAACCTTGATCTCTGGCTGTGCGTCGCCGCCCACGCCTTTTTGGGCAAGAATATTTTCAAACGACATGTCGCGCACATATTGTGCCAAAACGCGGTTGGAAACTTGTGGTGCGGCAGCTGCGTCAGCGCCTGTTTGTGGTGTATCGGCCATTATATGCTCCGGCGTGTAAAATAGGTTCGCGGATTGTTATCAGGTGTGACGCCTGTCCTCAATCACGATTAATGTTCAGTCCATTTCGACGGCTCGTGGGTCGGGCGTTTGGTGGACACATCCTCAAATTCGCCATCAATCACGCGGTCATCGGGGCGGTGCGGGCGGGCAGGGCCTTCACCCATGGAAAATTGCTGCACTTTCACCTTGGTCTTGGCCCATTTGAACGTTGCCGCACGGAATGGCGGAAAAAGCAGGGCAAAACCGACGGCGTCAGTGAAAAAGCCTGGTGTCAGCAATAGTGCACCTGCAAACAGGATCATCGCCCCATTGGCCAGCGGCTCTGTCGGGTCACGCAGATCGGAAAAGGCGCCCTGAAGCCGCGAAATTTCGCGCGCCCCTTGGCTGCGGACCAACCATGACCCCAAAACGGCCGTCACGAGGACGATCAACAGGGTCGGCCATAGGCCAATAAACCCGCCAACCTGAATAAACAGCGCGATTTCGATCAAGGGAACCGCGATAAACGCAAATAGCAGCCACATATGCTGGACCTTTCATTTTGTCAGGGGGCCGAAGGTGGACTTGGCCTAACCCCTCACCTACATAAGGGTGGTAACAGCGTTTTCCATGACCTTTTTGAAAGAGGCCCCGATGAACTCTCCGATTATCCAACTTCTGGTGCTTGCCGGTATCGCAATTTTTCTGATCCTCAAGCTGCGGTCCGTTTTGGGCACGCGCGAAGGGTTTGAAAAACCACAGGTTCAAAATCCACCGGTTGCCAGCGGCCGTCGTCGCGATGATTTCGAAGTGATCGAAGGCGGTCCAGACCTTGATGTGCTCGATCATGCTGATGAAGGGTCCGATACAGCCAAGGCGCTCTCCGCGATGAAACGCGTTGATCCGTCATTTAATGTGGGCGAATTTTTGGGTGGTGCACGCGGCGCCTATGAAATGATCGTCACCGCATTTGACCGCGGCGATCTGGCGACTGTCCTGCCGTTCATTTCCGAAGACGTGTATGAAGCATTCGCAACCGTCGTCGATGAACGTGAAAAACAGGGCCTGACAATCGAGTCCAACTTCATCGGGATCAGCAGCCTGCGCCTGAAATCTGCCACCTTGGATGAAACCACCAAAGAGGCGGAAATGACTGTCTTGTTTAAGGCCGAAACGACATATGTCGTGCGCGACGCTGGTGGTGACATCGTCGAGGGTGAAGTTGACGAAGTGAAACGCCAGACTGACATCTGGACCTTTGCCCGCGACATGGACGCCGATGATCCGAACTGGCGTCTTGTTGCTACGGGCGAATGATCAAATCATGGCTGGGGGCATTTGCCCTTGGTCTTTGCGCGACGGGGGCGGCAATGGCGGAACCAAAATACACCTTGCTGCCATTTTCCGACCTGGCCGATTGGGAAAATGACGATCACGCTGCCGCATTGACGACCTTCACCGATACCTGTGGCGATCTTAAAGATCCCGAATGGAAAAGCATCTGCACTTTTGCCAAAACCGCCCCTGACGCCCGAGCGTTTTTCGAGACCTTTTTTCAGCCGGTCTTAATCGAAGACGGCGAACCGATGTTGTTCACCGGCTATTTTGAACCTGAATTGAAGGGGTCAAAAACCCAAGGCGGTATTTACCAACACCCGATCTATAAACTGCCCCCCGATCATGTCGCTGGCCAAGAATACCTGACCCGCAAACAGATCGAAGATGGCCGACCGCTTGCCGGTCAAAATCTCGAAATTGCGTGGCTCGCTGATCCGGTTGATTTGTTCTTTCTGCAGGTCCAAGGATCGGGCCGCATTCGTCTGCCTGATGGCGGCGGGATGCGTGTCGGATATGGCGGTAAAAACGGCCACGAATATTCGTCTATCGGCAAGGAACTCGTGCGGCGCGGCACCTATGACGCGCATCAGGTTTCGGCCCAAGTCATTCAGAATTGGGTCCGTGATAACCCCGAAGAAGGCAAAGAGCTTTTGTGGGTGAACAAGTCCTATGTGTTTTTCCGCGAAGTCCGCGAAGTCCCCGCCGACAAGGGTCCGCTAGGCGCGATGAATCGGTCGATCACCACGGGTAGGTCGATTGCGGTTGATCCGTCTTTCACCACGCTCGGCACGCCTGTCTGGATCGAAAAAGAAGGCGCGGAACCCATGCGCCGCCTGATGATCGCCCAAGATACGGGGTCTGCGATTAAGGGTGCGCAGCGCGCTGACATCTTTTTCGGCACCGGTGACGAGGCGGGTCGCACGGCGGGTCGGATCAAGGATGGCGGTCGTATGATCCGGCTTTTGCCGATTCAAATGGCCTATGCATTGTTGCCCGAAACGATCAAATGAGACGTCCGCGCCATCTATCAGCAGAGGAACGCGCGCTTTGGGATCGGGTCGCGGAAACGGCCCAACCGTTGAACCCCGCGGGGCCAGAACCAATCGCGCCAGAGGTGAAATCCGCCCCGCGCAAACCTGTGATAAACCCCGCGCCATTGCCGAAATTTCAGGTGGGTGCAAAAGCCAATCACCACCGTGCCCACGACATTCTACCCGGTATCGCGGAACGCCTGTCCCAAGCACCGGTGAACATGGACAACAAAGCCTTCACCAAGATGAAGCGTGGCAAGCTGAAACCAGAGGCCCGCATCGATCTGCACGGGATGACCATCGATCAGGCGCATCCTGAATTGATGGGTTTCATCCTCAATTCCCAAGCCATGGGGCGGCGCTTGGTTCTTGTCATCACGGGCAAGGGCAAAATGCGCGACGACGGCGGCCCGATCCCCGTACGCCACGGCATTTTACGCCATCAGGTCCCGCAATGGATGGCGCTGCCGCCGCTGTCATCCGCGATTTTGCAAGTCACGCCAGCGCATTTGTCCCATGGCGGGCAGGGTGCCTATTACGTTTATCTACGGCGTATTCGCTAGGCGATTTGCCAGCCGCGCGGCCAATGTCATCATGATCGTCGCGAACAAAAAACAACAGGCATAGCCCAGCATCTGGTTTTCAATGCCAACACCCGCATCAATCAATATGCCGCTGAGCCCCGGACCAATGGCTGATCCCAATACCATCAATGCGGCCGCTGCTGCCTTGATCGATCCGATAAACCGTGTGCCATAAAACCCTGCCCAACAGGCCGATAGGATCGTGGCTTGGCCTCCGCCCGAAATCCCCATCAAGATCACAGCGACGGCGGTCCAGATCAGATTTGGCGCATACCAATGCATGCAAAATGCAATCACGCAGGGGATGATATAAAGTGGCATCAGGCGAACGACCCCGAATTTGTCGATGGCCCAGCCATAGACGATTGTCGAAATCGCCAGCGCAATGGTTCCCAGTGGGAACACTGCGACCAGTGACAAATGCGAGAAGCCTTTGACCTCTGCGAAATGGACTTGGTGGAACCAAAACACAGTGCCGAATGCCGAAAAGAAAACAATCGCAGGGACCATGAACCAGAATAACGGGTGGCGCAGGGCCATCGTGCGTGTCCAGTGTTTGCCCCGCAATCCGGCGGCAGATGTTTCATTCGCCTCTGCTTGTGGTGTGCGTTCAAGTCGCAAAAGCCGATATAAAACGCCCGCCAAAACGACACAGACCAGCGCGAACATCAGCCAAAGTGTGCGCCAATCAGTAAAGGTTTTCAGCCAAACCATGATGAGCGGCAGGGTTGCTTCGGCTAGCATGAATCCCATGCCAGCCACTGCCAACGCGCGCCCGCGCGTGGCGACAAACCACCGCGCCATCGCCACAACCGACATGTGCGTCGCCATGCCTTGCCCGAAAAACCGCAGCGCAAAAATGACAAGTACCAGCCCGACCATCGATGTGTTCATGGCCATCGCGACGCATGCGGCCCCAAGTGCAAGAACGACAGCGATCCCCAAGGTTCGCACGCGGAACATGTCCGCCAGCCCGCCGGCAAATACCATCGCCACGGCGGACGCGGTTGTCCCGATCATATACAAAACGCCCCAGTCGCCGTTCGACAACCCATACGCCTCGCGGATTTCCCCACCAAAGATAGAGATGAAAAACGTCTGCCCAAAGCTGGACAAAAACGACAACAACGCGCCCGTCAAAAGAAAGGGCACGTTGTCGCGAATGAATTTGATGTATCCGGTATCCATGCCTCATTCATGCGCCTGAATGACGGGGGCGAAAACCCCTAAAGCACGTAACGCGACAGATCAGTTGACCGCGATAACTCACCCAAATGTTGTTCCACAAACGCGGCATCCACGGTCACCGATTGACCTGCTTGGTCTGGCGCATTGAATGACAACTCCTCGAACGTGCGTTCAATCACGGTGTACAGGCGGCGCGCGCCGATATTCTCGACGCTTTCGTTCACCTCTGCTGCGATTTTGGCTAGCGCTTTGATCCCGTCTTCGGCGAATGTCACCGTCACCTCTTCGGTCGCCATCAATGCAGAATACTGCAAGGTTAGCGCGTTGTCTGTTTCGGTTAGGATGCGCACAAAATCGTCCTCAGTCAGGGCCTGAAGTTCCACGCGGATCGGCAAGCGGCCCTGCAATTCGGGCAACAAATCTGACGGTTTTGCCACATGGAACGCGCCCGATGCGATGAACAGGATGTGGTCGGTTTTAATGGGGCCGTGTTTGGTGGACACTGTCGTGCCTTCGATCAATGGCAGCAAATCGCGCTGCACCCCTTCGCGGGACACATCGGCGCCACGGGCATCCGCGCGCGCGCAGACCTTGTCGATTTCATCTAAGAACACGATGCCGTTTTGCTCCACCGCCTCTAGCGCGGCTTTGGTCACGGTTTCGTCGTCGAGCAGCTTGTCCGCCTCATCCGCGATCAACGCGTCATAACTGTCGGCGACTGTCATCTTCTTGCGTGTGGTGCGACCGCCCATTTTGCCGAACAATTCGCCAAGGTTCATCATGCCGCCCATGCCACCGGGTTGACCTGGCACCTCGAACCCGCCCATAGGATTGGATGTGTCTGCCAGTTCAAGTTCGATGATTGTATCGTCCAGCTCGCCTGATTTCAGTTTTTTGCGGAACATTTCACGGGTGCCGCCACGCGCATCTTCACCAGCGACGGCGGTGATCACGCGTTCTTCGGCGGCTTCGCGGGCACGGATCTTTACGTCTTCGCGCATGTGTTCGCGGGTGTCGTTGATCGCGGTTTCGATCAGGTCACGGATGATCTGTTCGACATCGCGGCCGACATAGCCGACTTCTGTAAATTTTGTCGCTTCAATCTTGATGAATGGCGCACGGGCAAGTTTCGCCAATCGGCGCGAGATCTCGGTTTTACCAACGCCTGTTGGCCCGATCATCAAGATGTTCTTTGGATAAACTTCATCGCGCAGATCATCGCCTAACTGTTTGCGCCGCCAGCGATTGCGCAGGGCCACAGCCACGGCGCGCTTGGCGTCATTTTGTCCGATGATAAAACGGTCCAGCTCGGACACGATTTCGCGGGGGGTCAGGTCTGTCATATCACACCTTTAGATGTTGGAAGGAGGGAGCCGGTGCAGCGGCACAAACCGCGGCATCAAGCGTAACAATTGGGCGCGGATTTTTTCCCAAAACGCGCCGAGCAAAAGCAGAATCACACCAAGTGCAAGGATGGTCATGGCGGTGGTTTCGCCGTCAAACACGGTGCCGGCCAAGGCCACGATATAGCCGATTGCAGCAATCAAAAACGACCGGCGGTCAATGATGATCGCGACCAATGCGAACACAAGCATGACACCGAGCAAGGCCAGATGCGCATCACGATCCAGCAAGGTCAGCGCGAGCGTATTCACAAGGGCAGGGGCCGCAACAACATGCAACCAAAACCCGTTGGCAGCACGGCGTGTCACGCGGTGCGGGTCGGACATATCAAACGCTATGGCTGCGGCGAAAACCAACAGGCCCAATACAAGCGTGATCCATGCAAACGGTCCACCGGCGGACAGCAGAAACATGTCGCTGACGTTTTGCGGTGTGCCTTGGGATGTGGCGGCCATCAGGACCGCGACGATGAAAAAGCCCACGGCAGTCATCGCCATCGCAAATGGCACGCGAAAGCGCAGCCAATAAACCCCAAGCACCAACGTCCCTATTGCGAATGGCAACGGCAGGGATGCGTAGTCTTCTTGGGCGATCATGAATGGCTGGGCAAAGAATGCGGTCAGCGAGATCGCGGCATTCACAGCAAATAGAATGGACAGTGCAATCGCGGGACCAACCATGCGCCGACGGCGGATGAAATATTCGGACAAGGCCCAAATCACGACCGCGCCGATGCTGCCATATAGCGTCGCAGTCTGCGCTGGGTTCGAAATTTGCGCGGCATAGGCGACGCCAACAAAAGCATACCAACCAAATGCCAAAATCATTAGGCCAACGATGATGAAAATCTCGTTGAAGCCTTTGAACAATTCGAACGGTTCATCTCCAACGGCCAGATCAGATCGCGCGCCGCGACGGCTGTCGGCCAATCCCATAAGGGACGCGGCCTGTGCTTCGGACACAATACCTGCACCCACCGCCGCGCGAAGATCATCACGTTCGATCATGCGTCGATCGTTTCAACGGTGAGATTGCCGTTTGTATAAACGCAGATGTCCGACGCAATGGCCATCGCCTTGCGGGCTGTTGCCTCGGCGTCCAAGTCAGTGTCCATCAATGCGCGGGCCGCAGCGAGCGCAAAGTTACCCCCAGACCCGATTGCGGCCACGTCATGTTCAGGTTCCAAAACATCGCCAGCGCCGGTGATCACATACAGGTCGGACCCGTCGGACACGATCAACATGGCTTCTAGCTTTTGTAGATATTTGTCGGTGCGCCAGTCCTTGGCCAGCTCGACGGAAGCACGGGCCAATTGGCCGGGCGTGGCCTCTAATTTTTTCTCAAGCCGCTCGAGCAAAGTGAACGCATCAGCGGTTGATCCAGCAAACCCTGCAATCACGTCTTTGCCGCCCGCGGTCAAACGGCGGACTTTGCGCGCGGTGCCTTTGATCACTGTTTGGCCAAGGCTTACTTGCCCATCGCCCGCAATCACAACGCGGCCACCTTTGCGCACACCGATGATCGTCGTGCCGTGCCAGCCTGGGAATTCGTTATCTGCCATTGTGTCACCTTTTCGTTTGTTGCCACCTATATGGCGGTGCGACCCGCAATCGACAAGGTTGTCATGAAAAAGGGCGCCCCGAAGGACGCCCGATTTGCCGTAATTTCATGTGCGCTTAGATGGAATCGTTGATCCATTTTTCCAGCGATGCCTTTGGCGCGGCACCAGACTGGTTGGATACAACTTCGCCGTCTTTAAACAAGAACAACGCAGGAATGCCGCGCACGCCCATTTGCGCAGGGGAATTCGGGTTGGCGTCAACGTCAACTTTGACGATTTTGACTTTGCCTTCCATCTCTGCGGACAGCTCTTCGAGTGCTGGGCCGATCTGTTTGCATGGGCCACACCATTCTGCCCAGAAATCCACAACTACTGGGATATCGGACTGGCGGACTTCGGCGTCGAATGTGGCGTCTGTGACTGCTACGGTGGCCATTAGGGCTCTCCTTGACGAAAATGATTAGGATGGGAACCTAAGAATGGTGGGGGAAATGGTCAAGTCATCGTTGCGTGATTGAATGCTTCAGATACAAGATGATGTGGGATTTCCATCAATTCAGCCGTCTGCGTCCACAAGATCGCCACATCGATCTGATGATTAGGGTAAATCGCGGCCAATCCAGCGTGATAGGCGCCCATCTGCCGCAGCAACCCGTCGGGCGTTTGTTCGGGCGCATCGGGCACCTTGCGGTTGGATTTGTAATCAATCGCCAAAACATGGGTGTCGGTCACCATCAATCTGTCAATCGCGCCGTGGAACCGCTGGCCACTCAGCTCTGCGGTAAAATCCACCTCGGTTAATGCGTCTGCCGTCCAAAGATGCGCCAAATGCGGCGCGTCCAAAACGCGTTCCACATGGGCGGGCACATCGGCCACAACCGCACCGGCATCCAAACCGGCGAGCAATGCGTCACCAACGGCGTCACGGTATTCGGGCGCCGTGTTTGGCAAATGTTCGAGCAACAAATGGATCGCCGTGCCGCGCAATTTCGCGTCGTCCTCATCCAGCTCGGCCCTGTCACCCGCGAGGATTTTTGCGCCACCAAGATCAGAAGGCGACATTGTTTTCACGTTCGAAATTTCAGGAAGTGCAAGCAATGGGTGCGGGTCCGGTTGGGACTCCGGCGTCGCGTCCTTGGATTTCAGTTCCCCAGATTGCCAAGCGGCATGGGCCACACGCTGCACCGGAACTTCCCCCGATTGATCCGCACCGGCACCCGCATGTTTCATCCCGTCGGCAACCATATTGTACCAACTATCATCCGGATCATCGCCCACATCACCAGCAGCCCCAACAACCAACCATTTTTCGGCACGGGTCATCGCGACATATAGCAGACGTTTGTTTTCCTCTGCCTGCGCATCGGCGATTTTGTCTTTCAGCGCGGTAACACTGTCCGATGACCCATCCGATTTCGTTTTCCAGATCAGATGTTCACCCGCAGGCAGCAAATCATCGCGCACGTTATTTTCGCGTTTCGCACAATCGGGCATGAACACAATCGGGGCCTCCAGCCCCTTGGCACCATGCACTGTCATCACGCGAATCCGGTCGCCTTGGCTGTCCATCTGACGTTTGACCTCGAGGTCATCAGTTTCCATCGCAGCAAGGAATCCCGTCAGGCTTGGCACCCCAAGGCTTTCGTAATTCAGCGCCTGAGACAGCAAGGCATCAATGCCATCCTCTGCCTCGATTCCCAATCGCCCAAGCAGTTTGCGCCGTCCATCATGGCGGGTCAAAATCCGTTCGATCAGGTCATAGGGCCGCAGAAAATCCGCCCATTTGCGCAGATCATCAAGCACGGTTTTGGTTGGATGATCCGGCATTGTGTCGCGCAAGGCCGACCACAAAAACCCGCGTTCGGGGCGATGATGGGCAAGCGTGAACAGCTCTTGTTCTGACCAGCCAAACAGGGGGGACCGCAATGCCGCAGCCAAGGACAAATCATCCTCTGGCAAGGCAAGAAACGACAACAATGCCGCAAGATCACGCACCGCCAATTCGGCCCCAACACGCAAACGGTCGGCCCCTGCAATCTGTAGCTTGGCGGCCTTACAGGCGCGAATGATTTCGTCGAACAATCCAGTTTTGCGACCGCGCACGAGGATCAGAATGTCGCCTTCGGTAATCGGGCGGTGATTGTATTCCCCCGTCCGCCCAATCTCTACCGGCAGGGTTTCGTGGTCGACCATATGCCGGATTTGGGCCGCGACCTTATCGGCAAGCACGACCTTTTCATTGGTCGAACTGCGCGTGTCCACGGGTTCAAACCACTTGCGATCATCCTCGTCTTTGACCTTTTCCTCGACAGGCCAAAGATCAACGCGGCCGGGCATCTGATCCTTAAACGCTAAATGCCCTGCCTCTGATGCCATGCCAAATGCGCGCGGCCCGCTGAATGTGTCGTCCACAACGCGCAAAATCGCGTAAGAGGACCGGAACGAATAATTCAGCGACCGGTTCATCAGTTGTCGGTCTACGTGGGATAGCGCATCATCAAAATGGTGGCGCATTTCGTCAAATGCTTCTGGGGCCGCCCCTTGGAAGGAATAGATCGATTGCTTGCGATCCCCGACCACGAAAATCGTGCGCTGGGCGTCTGTTTTGGCACCATCGCCTGCGGAAAATTCTTGGGTCAATTGTCGGATCACGGACCACTGTGTGGGGCTGGTGTCTTGGGCCTCGTCCACCAACAAATGGTCGATGCCGCCGTCCAACCGGAACAATACCCATTGCGCCACATCGCGGTCGGTCAAAAGCTGTTTTGTCTTGCCGATGAGATCGTCGAAATCAAGCATTCCCATCGCCAGTTTCGCAGCCTCATATGCAGGCAGAAACACAGTCGCAAAGGCATGAAGCGCGCGGGTCCGATCGGCGGCATTTAGAGCCAACCGAGGTTGGCGTGCTCCTTCCACAGCTTCCATAATCGTTGAAATTGACGCCATTAGTTCACTATTGGCTTCTCTTAACGCCTTAGTCGGAAATGAACCAATCTTTGCCGAAAAGGGGATTTGCTTCTTTACGTCTTTGCTCCACAAAAAGGAATGTTCTAGAACGCCCAAATCCGACAACTGCGGAGCATCAAAATCAATTGAACTTAGCGAAGTGGCATGTTTTTGATCCGTAGTCGTTCCGGTTCTGAGAACGGAAACAAGCTCTTTAAGAATTTCATTCGCTCCGTCCATGAAGACAGACTTCAAAAGAGTTTGCTTCGTAGTGTTTTCCGGGATTTCGAGCAGGTTGTTCATCTCTTTGTCAGTCGGAATTTGCAGCAGTTTTCCGCGCTTGCCCGCAATCTCCGCCGTCAGATCGGTCAAATCCGTTCCCGTGAAATAGCGCAGCAGATCGGTGACCAAATGCGCATCAGGACCTTCCATCATCCGGTCAACGACATCTGCGCGCAGCTCTTTTGCAGTTGTGTCTTCGATTTCTTTGAACTGCGGGCTGATCTTTGCCTCCAAAGGAAAGCGGCGCAAAACACCCGAACAAAACGAGTGAATGGTTTGGATTTTCAGGCCACCCGGCGTTTCAATCGCGCTGGCAAATAACTGCCGCGCATGACGTAACCGTTTGTCATCAATCTGGCCATCAACGCCAAGATCGGCCAAGTCGCTGCGCAAATCATCATCGGGCATCATAGCCCATTTACCCAAGCGTTCAAACAAGCGGTTCTGCATTTCTGCGGCCGCGGCCTTGGTATAAGTCAGGCACAAAATGTTCTGCGGGTTCACGTCGGCAAATAGCAATCGGGCCACGCGGTCGGTGAGCACGCGGGTCTTGCCGGACCCTGCGTTTGCCGACAACCATGTCGATGCATGGGGATCGGCGGCGTCGACTTGGGCTTGGGTCGCGTCATCGCGGATCATGTCAAATCCTCCGGCACAACATCCTGGCTGGTGTCCCATTCGCCAAACCGCGACAGGTGATCATAATCGCTGCGATCCGTTGTGGCGAACATCGCAAGCCGTGCGCTATAGCCACGCGATTTTTGCTGATATTCCAGCAATAGTGTCTGAAATTCATCCCAAACCTGCATCGCAGGATGATCCTTTAACGGTGCGGGCACATCGCGCATGTCAGTATTGACCGCAACAAATGACGCGCCCTCTACCGGTTTGCGCCCAACGTCGGAAAAGGCGCCAAGCTCGATCATCGCGGCCTCTAACAACAATTGTTTGTCGAACGAAATCTGTTGCTTCTTCGACGGTACCATGCCGGTTTTGTAGTCGTAGACATAAGCCAATCCATCCAGCGTCAGATCAATGCGATCGGCCTTGCAAGTCAGATCGACACCCGTCGCCCCCACGGCAATTTTGCCCTCGCGTTCCAGCAATCGTTTCGAGGCAAGCGCTTGTCGGTCCACTTCGCCCGCGATGAAAATATCCGCCATACGGTCGAGCCGCGACAACCATTGGGCGCGGATTGTGGGCCACGGGCAGTCGCGTTCAAACAGCTTTTGCGCGATGCTCATCAGTTGATCACGGGCGTCGGGGGCATTGGCGTCAATTTGCTGTGCAACGAAGTTTTCCAACACCTCATGCACGATCATGCCGCGCAAGGATGCATCCACGCGGGGGGACAATGAATCCAGCCGGTTCAAACGCAACACCTTGCGCGCATAAATCGCATAGGGATCACGGATCAGCGTCTTGACTTGGGTGACCGAAATTGATGTGGGCCGCGCGTCGACGGGTGGTTGCGGCGAAGGGCGGTGCGCGTTGGGTTCCGTGGTCTCGGGCACCGATAATGCGGCGGCCTGCGCCAACCATCTGTCTCCATCTGCGCGCATGCGTTTCAATGCCTCTGGTCCGTTTTGGTCCGGCAACCCACCGAGCAAGTTGACCAACCGGTTCACCCAACGCGACGGCACGGTTTCAGAATCCGCTGACCGTTTGGCGCGGCTGATCCATACCTCTTTGGCGGCGACGGCCTGTTGGTAATCATGCGCGGACAACCCGATCCGGCGTTCGGGTAGCAAAAGCCCTGCCTCTTTACGCATGTTGCGGTTAAGCCATGGATCGGGGCGCGCTGCCTCTGGCCAGACGCCTTCGTTCATGCCGCCAAGAATAACCAAATCAGCGCTTTGAACGCGGGCTTCGAGCGTGCCCCAGATCAGGATATTCGGGTGCGCTGCATCGCGGTCGCGCACGGTACCTTCTGATAGAATTGATCCAAATAGCGAGGCGTATTCGCGGGTGCTGAGTGCGCCACAGACCTCTGCATGAGACGTTAGATTATCGCAAATACGTCGTGCCTCGCGGCCAGCACCTTGGTCCCATAAACCACCGGCGCCGTCTGTATTTGGTCCGGCGCAAAGCTGTTCTGTCAACGCAAGATGTGCTTCCAGATGGGACGATAGTTTGCGGGTGTCGATCTGATCCAGACCGTCAATCAAACCGCCGATCCAAGCTGCCCAAGCCGCGCGCGCGCCATCCTCATTTTCGGTTTTCGCAGCCCAAGCAGCCAAAGTTTCCGCGGACGGAAATGGCGGACCATAGCGACGCAATGACAGTTCCAATTCACGGGTGAACCGCAAGTGGGGACCACGATCTTCGCCACCGGAATGGCACAACGGATGTTTTAACAACGTCAAAAGGCTCTCGCTCGTAACTACCTGTCCGAACAAGTCCGCCGTATGGCGCAGCATCCTACCCGGTGGTAAAAGCGCCAGCGGCAAGCCCGCACTGTCGTCGGGTTTGATGTCCCAGCGATCCAACGCGGCGGTGACCTGACGGGTCAGCATCCGGTCTGGCGAAATCAGCGCGGCGGTGATGCCTTCTTGGGCCGCGATGCGCAGACGCAAGGCGATGGCCTCTGCCTCTGCACGCGGTGACGCGGCTTCTATCATTGTCATGTTTTCGGTTGCTTGGATCAAATCCCCTAACGTGCCGCCATCGCGCAACCATTGGTCGGTGACAGGGGCAGGACGCAAAGAGAGCGACACCATTTTGTTGCGCGCAGGGCTGGGTGCCTTGGCATCTGGCCACATCTGAACGGACGCGGGCGGTATGTCGAGCTTTTCCAAGAACTGATGAAAACGGTATTGAGGGTGGTCTTCGGACACGCGTTCATCCGTCATACCGGACCAGACATCTGCAGGCAGATCATCGTCGAAGCCGGGTAAGATCACGGCCCCTTGTGGCAGTTTTGCGACGGCTTGCATCAGTAATGACGTGGCGCCGCGCGAACCGGTTGACCCGGCAACAATGATCGGGTGTGCGGGCGGGTTTTGCGCCCATTTTTCGGCCAATGCTGTCACGACCCTGCGTTGGCGCAATTCCTTATCTGGGGCGGCATCGACTTTGAAATATTTCGTGGCAATCTGTAAGAACTGCAACGCGCGGTCCCAATGACCGGACTCGTCGGCGACATTCAACGTGTCAAAAACCGCAGGGTCGACGCCCTCGCCGTGCATTTCTTCCATCAATGTCGCAAGGCTGTCGGACAGATCATAAAGCGCGGATCGTGGCGCAAGCGTGGGATCAGTATCAAGCAAGGCCGCGACGAGTTGGGATAATTCCAACCGACGGCGCAGCGGTGAAATCGCCAATTGGCCGACCTCAACAGAAGGATCATTCGCAAGATCAGTGATCAATCGAACACGCGGGAGCAGGCGCGCTGGGCCTGCATCAAAAACTGACCTGATCCGGCGCTGCGTCCGGCTTGTGTTCACAAATACCTCGACCCGCGCCCAGTCAGCGGGGGCCAAACCGGCGCCCGATGCTTGCAATCCGTTCACAAGCGACGTCGCGAAATCCGCCCCGGCGGGCATGCCGAAAATGCGGGGGGACTTGGTCTGTTCAAACATTGTGATGGCCAATCATCTTTTCGGCGATTTCGATGCTTTCCGGACGCCCGACGTCGCACCACTGGCCCGTATATGACACACGGTTCATGCCGCCGCGTTTCGCAATCCGATCCCAAAGTGACCGCAGGGAAAACGCGGTGTCGGCAATGTTCACCAGATCATCGGTGCGCAACATTTGAAGGCCGGAATAAATCTCGCCTGCCCCACGGGTCAGCTCGCCCCGTTCATCAATCAGAAAATCACCCGAATTTTTGTGGCCATGTGCTTGGGCAACCGGAACGGTCATTAACAAAGCTTCCATATCTGGATGCCAAGCGTTCAAAAGCGCGGCGATCGGGTTCGGGCCATGCCAGATCGCATCGGTGTTCAGCGTGATGACCGGAGAGCCGCCAAGCAAAGGCATCGCCTTGCGCAAGCCGCCACCGGTTTCCAAAATTTCATCGGTTTCGTCGGAAAACAGCACGTCGGTTCCGGCAAAATGATCGCGGAGCATTTGGCCTTTGTAGTGGATATTCACGACCTTTGGGCCGATGTCTTGATCGGTGGTCAATGCCAAGGCGTGATCAATCAACGCGCGCCCCGCCACCTGAACCAATGGCTTAGGTTTGTCGGCTGTCAATGCACCCATGCGGGTTCCAAACCCAGCCGCAAAAAGCAAGATTGGTGGCATTGTCATTGTGCTGTTTCCAGTGAGGTTGGGGCTGGCAGAAAGGTTTGCACACAGGTCCGCAATTCAGACAATTCAGGGTGTGACAGGTCCATCATAAGATACCGCCAAACGCGCGGAATCAACGCTGCGTAATGCTGTCTTCCGTTTTCTGTTAGTCGTGCGAAAATCCCCAAGATACGTAGATTTCTCTGAACCCCGACACAGGCCAAATGCGCGGACATTTCGTCCGGATCACGTCCAATAAGCTGACAATATTGCGCGGTGACATTTCGGGCAACATCGTCTTCAACATCGCGGCGGGCATCACGGATCAAGGACATCAAATCATAGCCCAATGGCGCCATGCAGGCGTCTTGGAAATCAAGCAGCCCGACCCGATCAGTTCCAGCCATGTCGGGTCGCCAGATCAGGTTTTGCGCATGGTAATCCCGCAGGCACAATTGCAATTGCGGCTCGACATGGGCGTTGAACGCGGTGCGCATGGCATCATGAAGCGGCCCTTTTGCGCGGGGGTTTTGGGCGTAATGATCTGATGCAAGGCTAATCATCTGGGCCGCAATGTCGTGGGTCATTTCTAATTGATCAGATCTACCAGCAACCCCGTGAAGCGTGCCCAAAACATCTGTCGCGGCGGCATAAAGTTCGGGAGCATCCTGGGGTGATTTTTGTAAATGTTGCGCGAAATCGATGGCGCCAAGATCAGAAATGATCATCGTCCCGTTGTCGGGATTATGCATGTGAATGGTTGGGGGGCAAAGTCCGGCTTGAAGCAATATGCTGGCGACGTTAGCAAAGCGTTGGGTGTCGCCGTCTGGATCAACCATCAAAATACCTGCGGGGTCTGATAGTCGGGCATAACGCCGCGACGAAGCATCACCCGCTATAGGCGTAATGCCAGCATCCTGCCATTTCGTGTTTTGTAGAAAACTATGCACTGTGAAACGCGGGCGCAAAACGAGCGGACGCAACTGCTGTTAGATCATGTGCTGTTTCACCAGCAACAAATGACAGGCGTATTGCATCATCGGGGGCATCTGACCCAAGTCGATCAGGCCATTCGATCAAGCAAATCGCGGTTTCAAATGCTTCTGTTAGACCTAATTCAACAGCCTCGTCAGGATGGGTCAAACGGTAAAGATCGCAGTGCCAAATGTCCCCAGCGGGATCATCGTAGGTTTGCACCAATGTGAATGTCGGCGATGGCACTTCTTCCATGCGGCCCAGTCGCGCGCGGATCAATGCCCGTGCAAATGCGGTTTTTCCGGCACCGATTGACCCTTCAAGCAACACGCAATCACCAATTTTCAACAAAGGAGCCAGCCGCGCTGCGCATTGCGACGTGGCTGTTTCGTCTTTCAAGGAGAGCTCATATCGATCCATGCCCTAAGATTAGATTTTGGGGCAGGGCCTGCAAGTTAAATCAACCTTTGATCACCATCAAAGCGGGGTCCATTTGGGCCAGTTTCTGAATGGATGGTTTGACAGGCTTGTCAAAACGGAAACGGATGAGGGTCATGCCATTCGAAATCGGATCCGCCTGACAAGAGATGTGGCGCCCATCGTCCATGATTGCGCTGTCCGACCATGATTGTCGAAGCCCAATCTGCGTAGAAAATTCGCGTAGATTTGTCCAGATACGTGTGGGTGTGCAACGGTCTTGCCATTTTCGTAGCTCGGCCCGCAAATCATAGTGACCAAGTTGTTCGACAAATCCGTTCCCCACAAATCGGCATAGGCTGCATTTGCCAATACTAAGTTTCCAGCACTGGAAAATACGACTACGGCTTCGTTGAAATGATCCAAAACAGCTTGGCTGGTTTCGATTTCAGACCGGAATCGGCGAGTTAAAGAAATCTCCGCGCTGATGTCCTCGAACAACAACGCGAAAGCACCGTCAGGATGCGGTTGACCCGTAACGCAGAATGTTTGTCCATCAGGCAAGTTCCAATGTTCTGAGTAGGTCCCGGTCTTGGCTTTTTCTTTCATTTGAGTGAACCGTTCGCGCCACGTGGCATAGTTTTTCGGCTCTTGCAGCATGCGAGATTCGCGCAACCGGTCCAGAATTGCATCAAGCGTTGGACGCCCTGACAAAAACTCAAAATTTAGCCCTGTCATGTCCAATAGCGCGGGATTGAACGTGTTGAGTTGTCTCTTGCGATCAAAAATTGCCAGTCCAATTGAAAGTTGGGCAAATGTCTGACTTAGAGTTTGGCTAAATTTGCGTTGTGCTAATTCGGCTTGCACGATGTGGTTTGCATTGCTGGCATAATGAAAAATACCGCGGTCTGTTTTATGGGTCGTGATGTCGAACCAATGCTGGGTAGTATCGCCATGATGTTGCAACGCACATCTGTGTTTCGAATCTCCCTTTGGAATTTTATTATCTAATTCCTTGAACAATGGGTATTTCGACAGACATCGTGGTGTCGCGAAAGGCGTCAGACTGCGCAAAATACGCGTCATTTGCCCAAAGTAATTGTCCAGTTTCATCGCTATGCCACATCATCGACGGTGCGTTCTTTGCGATGTCACGCAATTCCAGAAGCTCTGCGGATTCTTTGGCGAATTGCAAAGTTTCAATTTGCTCAAGACTACCGCCTGAAAAACTGCCGACCGAGATACGGATGAGATCCCCACAAGGTGCAAGTGTGAGCCAGCCGTTTACACCATCCGTCGCTGTCAGGGTTATCGGCGTGCGAATTTCAGCGTCGAGCGATTCTTGGAGACCGTCATAACTATGTCCGAGAATTTCGATCACAGCTTGTCGTGTTGGTGACGTAATCCCAGCTTTGGTTAACAATACCTCTGCTGCTGCAGACAGGTCATGTAGGTTTTGGTCGTCTAATAAAAACACGATGCCGTCGTCGGGTTGTGCGCGGGGCGCTGCAAATCCAAACCGATTATAAATAATGATGCAAGCCACTGTGTTGGCGGCAGCGATTCCAGAAATTAAGAAAAAATCAATCAATCCCAATGACATAAATTTGCCCGTCTATAAGTTCCCCGGTTCTAGGGTGAGACAGGAAGGTTAATGTCTGGTTAAGCGTTTCTAATGAGCTTGAATCAATTCGTTGTCGCCCAACCCGCCAGCGACAGTGGATTGGCTAATTGAACGCGGCCAAATAACATCGATTATTGCGCCGTTGTGTTTGCCGGCCTGCCGTTGACCGTTGCGAAAAATGATCCGCGCGCCTGATCGCTCTAACAGCGTCTTGGCGATGAACAATCCTAGCCCCATCCCTTTATAGCCGGGGCGTCGTTGCCGATCTGAAGCGGGTCTTTTGCGTCCGACGAATGGATCGCCAATACGTCCGATCACAGAAGCAGGGAAACCTGCCCCATCATCCGCAATCTGTACCCGCAATTCCGCTTCGGACCAGCTGATCGCGATGGTCACCGTAGTGTCAGAAAAATCCACGGCGTTTTGGATGAGGTTGCGCAAACCGTGCACGATTTCTGGTCGCCTTGGCATCATTGGATGGACATCGTCGCCCGCAATTTCCGATCCTACGAAATACTTGAACTGCTTGCCTCTCGGAACATGTGGTTCGGCGGCTTCACGCACAATGGCTTCGATTGGGACATTCTGGATGAGTTTATCGTCTTTCCCTGCTTGGCCCATCGACAGCAGAATCTCTCGGCAACGTTCTGCTTGATCGTAGATTAAGTCGACGTCTTCGACAGCGTCTGGGTTGTCAGCAACATCAGAGCGCAACTCACCACTGACCAGCATGATCGTTGCCAGCGGCGTTCCCAATTCATGGGCCGTTGCCGCGATAACACCGCCGAGATCTGTTAACTTTTGTTCGCGCGACAAGGCCAGCTGTGTGGCAAGTAACGCCTCGCTCATATTGTGCATTTCTGTCGTCACCTGACGGGCGTAAATCGCCAAAAACATCACGCCGATTACTAAGGCAAGCCAGAACCCGAATTGGAACAATTGCGGCAACAAAAGCGGGTTTCCATCTGCGGTGAAGATCGGCCAAAAATAGATACTAAGAAGGGAAATTAGGACAACAGTCACCGCCCCAAGCATCATTGTTTCCCGCAAGCGCAACACTGTGGCCGCGATGGTGACTGGGGCCAAAAGCAACATGGCAAAAGGGTTATTCAGTCCCCCTGTGATAAAAAGCAAAACGCTGAGTTGAACGATGTCAAAAACCAGAACCAGAAATGCCTCTGTTTCTGTCAGTCGCTTGTTGTCGGGAAACACATATGAAAGGACCATGTTCAACACGATTGACGCGCCAACAATCATGCTTGCCAGCCCGATTTCGATTTGAAGCGCAAAGACATAGATTCCCACAAGCAGCGCGATTGTTTGCCCCAAAATGGCAAACCAACGCAGTGTCGCAAGGGTGCGCAATCGCACCCAGTTGCTGCGCTGTCGTTCCTCGAACATTTCGTATTCGCCGTGGTCCATTGCGGGTCCTTCGTTGCAAGCTCCGCTCTACGTTAGGCCGGGGCAGGTCGCGCATCAATGCGACTATTTGGAAGGGTCAATTTGGCATTGCCACGATATTGACCCCGTCAATTGTTTCGCGCGCCAAATCAACCAAATGCGCATGATGGGTGAACATGACTGCTTGACCGCTGTGTCCGATACTCTCGCATAGCTGTAACGCTGCGCGCGCGCGCGCGTCATCAAAGGTTTCCATGATATCATCCAAAATCATCGGCAGCGGCCCGAGGTCGCGGATAAAGCTGTGGTAACCAGCGACGCGCAATGCAAAATACAATTGCCCCATCGTGCCGGTCGACATTTGTTCCACCGGAACTTTGGTTCCATCGGGTTGCACGCCAATCAATCGCTCGCCTTCTGATTCTGACCAAACATCGACGCTGGCCCAGCTGGGCGCAGTAATCGTAACAAAGGCGTTTTCAACATCTTGCAGCATTGTCGTGCGCCGTTCGGCAGCAAGACTGCGCAGCGCGCTTTTCGCGGCCAATACTCCAAGTCGCGCAATAGCGGCACGTT
Source organism: uncultured Roseobacteraceae bacterium (assembly GCA_964022435.1). Taxonomy (GTDB): domain Bacteria; phylum Pseudomonadota; class Alphaproteobacteria; order Rhodobacterales; family Rhodobacteraceae; genus Yoonia. Next base: position 90,843 of record CAXIAL010000004.1, read on the forward strand.
GGGCTGCACTGCGCAATTCTTCGATGATCGTGGCCTGTTCGGTGATCAGATCGCTGGGATCAGCGGCATCAAATGCGATCTGATATTCACGTTTGGCATCACTTAACCCGACGCGTGCCTCTAACCGTGCGACATCTGCTTCTTCTACAGTTTGTAAAAGGGTCGCGGCGCGACCTGCGTCGGGCAATCGCTCCAGCTCATTCTCAAACAAGGCGGGGTCAGACGCAGTGCGGGATTTGTTGCGGGCGTCATCATGTTCACGGCGCTGGGCACGCAAATTGTCTCGCTCTGCCAATTTAGAAACGCGGGCGTTGGAGTTCTGATCATCCGGACCTTGTCCATCAAACAGCATGTCTAACTCGTCCTGCGCGATACTTTTTGCCAATTTAGCAGCGTTCAAAATACGTGTTTCGGCAGTCAGGCTTTCGGCTGCTTTTTCGCGATCACGCGCTTGATCGTTCGCTTTGGTAACAAGAACTCGAGCGGCATCGATTTGGGTGATGGCGTCGCCTTTGGGTTCAGCCACATATTCAGAAATCCGCGCGGCTGTGCCTTCCATCAATTCAATTGCATTTTCCAATTCGCGAACACGTTTGGTGAGTTGAACCTGCTCATGCAACAATGCCTGCAAGTGGCGCAAATGCGGCAAGGCATCCATCACCTTGTCAGCATCCCATCCCGCCAAAGGCAGGACCGCCGTCAACGCGGAAAAATTGCGCTGTGCTGTTTCACAGTTCAGCGCAGCCTGCTTAGACTTTTCAATCAGCTTTGTGATTTCTGAATCTGTCGTTACCCATTGATCCCACGTGCGCTGCACGCTGTCTTCCAGCGTGATTGCGGCCTGAACAGCAGCAGGCAGCGCATCTTTCGAACAGTCCAATTCCACCAATTTTGCGGCCAATGAAAGCGCGTCTTGGGCTTCGTTTTTCATGTCATTTCGCAGTGCAAATTCTGCCTTGGCATTTTTCAGCTGAGCCGCAATCTGTGCGGCACCCGACAATGCAGAATGGCGTTCCAAAAATGCATGCGGTCCTGTTTCAGGGTCGAGCCCAAGTGCCGTTGCCAAATCTGCACAACGCGCAGTAAGTGCCGCAAATTGAGCTGTGATGTTTTCCAAGTGATTTTTGGCTTCATCACGCATTGCCTGCGCTGCGGCTTCTTCGCGGCGGGTCGTCGCAAGTTGCCCGCGTGCCTCTGCCCCGTCGACGAATCCAGCTTGCGCATCATCATCGCCAAACATTGCTGCTTCGAATGCGTCTGCCGATGATTGCGAAAATGTTGCGCGATGTGCGGCCCATTTTTCATTGCGAATGCGGCGGGCTTGGGCGGCGGCGGCGGCATCGATTGCGGCGGGGCTGGCGGCATCTGCACGTAGCTTGGCCTGTGCCAACCTCAATGCGGTTTCCCGAGTGTTCAGTTCTGCCTTTGCTGTGGTCAAATCGGCTTCGCATTTCAACATACTTTTGGCGGTTTCCGCCAATGTGTCGCGGGCAGGTAGACCTGCATCAATCAATGCGTCCCACCCTTGGGGAAGTGTCGCGGTCGCGTCGTTCAATCGGGCGGTTTCAGTGGTCACCGCATTTTGCGCAACACTGATATCAGCAACCGATTGCCACGCGGCCCAAGCGGTTTGCAACTGAGACAAGTCTTGCGGCGCGGCAGGTTTAGAAGGTGCGCTCGCCTTTGCGGATGTCACAGCGTCCTGCGCGGCGACCAACATGTTTTGCGCGGTTAAAACGGCCTGTGTCGCCTGTGTTAGTGCCTCAAGGTCTGAAGGCGTCATGGACAACGAGGCCGCCGCGACATTTGGAGTTTTTAGATCAGCCAGAACCTGAGAAATTTGGGTGTTCAAGTCACTCAGGGCCGCGACCCGTTTATCCAAATCCGACGCAGCCGTGACAGCACGGGCCATCAATGGCGCGCCGTCGATTTCCAAAGAATCCAGATCAGCAATCGCAGCCGCAATTTTTGCGATATCAGGATCAATCGGTTGTGCCGCGATAGTCGCATTAAGCGCGGCGATTTTTTCGTTTGCTTCGGCAGCGCGCGCCGATTTTTCGCGGATCGTGGTGCAAAGCGCGGCAACTTGCGCGGCGGTCCCATGCGGCAAATCCGGCCCGCTTGGGTAGTTCGCCAACTGCTGATCAATGGTTTCAATCTGGTTGGAACGGTCAAACCAATCTTGTGCTGCACTTCCAGCGGTGGCCTGCAATTTCGCAGTTACCAATAAGCTCTGGGACGTATTAAACGCTGTTTGTGCCTTTTCGACAGCCGATAAAAGCGCGCGTTCTTTGTCTGGCGTCAGTCCAGCGATCCGCAGCGCTTGGGCAATTTCTGCCAGACGGTCCTTGCCCGCTTTCAAAGCAGTCGAACGGCCACCTTTTTTGTGGAACTGATCGGCGCGAGTGGTCATTTGATCCAAGGTGGCGGCCATCGTGGTGAGGCCAGATACGCCCGCATGTAGCAGCTGTCCCAGATCGCCTTGAGCGTTCGCAATCCGCGCGCCGCCTTGGCGCAACCCTTCATCGTTTAAGGAAAACCGTTCGACGTAGGTATCACGACCAACACCATGTAGTGCAGCTGTGAGAATGCTCTCGTCGACAGGCCTGTTTTGATCGTCCAATAACGACTGGGATTTTTTGCTGTTGCGCTGCAAGACCACTGATCCACGGCCCGGGATATCCAACTCTGCACCGACCAACAGATCGCTTCGTTTGAACCGGAAATCATAGGGGTGATCGCGGGCCTTCATGCCGAACAGCAGCTCTAGGAATGCGTTGAAGGTTGTGGATTTTCCCGCCTCGTTTGGCCCGTAAATGATGGTGACATCCGGCGCCCCATCGGCAGGTTTCGGCAACACAATCTGCGCGTCGCTAAACCGTCCGTATCGGGTAAGATCGAGCCGGTTTAACCTCATGCCCCATCCAGCCCGTGCAATGACTGCGATACTTCGACAAGTGCATCATCAAGCAATGCGTTCAGATTTTCATCTGCTAGAACATCTCTGACATCCGCGGGTAATGCGCCGCGTAGATCGGAAAGAACTTGCGCGGCCGCTTGCCGAAAACCGTCTTCGTCCAGCGCTGCGCGCATGAAGCGCATCAAGTCATCGGGGTCGCCATCAACAGTTGCCTTTGGCAAAACTGTTTTGATCTTATCCACGTAGACACGGTCGATGCCGTATAGCTGTTCAGCGACAAGGGCATCCAGATCATCAACGGTGTGCTGCGCTGTCGTCACGATCACCCGCAATGCAGTGTCACAATCAGGGTCTTGGGCATCACGAAGTGCATTGGCGAGCAGCGTGATCACTTCTGACTGATCTGCACAGTGTGTTAGGTCGAGTGTCGTTTCCAAAAACCGCAAATGGCCCACGCTTTGCATGACCAGTTCAGGTGCATCATCGCCCAAGGTGACCATCGCAACACTGCCCCCGAACCGTTCACCGAAATGACGCGGTTGCGGGATACCGGGCATCACCGCGAGCACATCCCCCGCCGCGTGCGTGGATGGCAGATGGATATGCCCCAAACACCAAAGATCATATCCATGTGCCAATAAGTCCTGTTTAGAACACGGTGCATAGGGATCGTGCCCCGGTGATCCGCCCAGCGAGGTATGCATCAAACCGATGTTGGTTTTTCCTGTTACGGGCGCGGGGTAGTCGGGCAAAAAACTCTGGGTGGTGTGGTTGGCTTCGAATGAAAGGCCGTGAAAATTGGCGTTCCCAATTTGGACAGTTGGATTTGCACGATCCAGCAAATGAATATCGGGGCCCAGTTCACCATGATCTAACAATGCATCGTGGTTGCCGCGAATTAATACAGTGGGCACCCCAGCACCGCTGGCCCGCAATAATTGCGTCATCAAAAACGCCCGCGACCGCAGGTCAGGATAGTCACTGTCGAAAATGTCGCCTGCCAAAACCAATGCATCGGCCTTTTCGCGGATCGCAAGATCAACAATAGCTTGAAACGTATCGCGTCCGGCTTGCTTGAGCCGATCCCCCAATGCGGGATTGCGCAATGCGGCCGACCTAATCGGAGAGCCAAGGTGCGTATCAGCAGACACGATCAGACGCATTGGGTACATTTCTTTCTAAGACACGATCAAATATGATCTCCGCAGGGCATGCACGCAATGGGTATCTTGCGACTGGCCTTGACTGCGGCATAACGATCCATAGTTAAACCGTGCCAGATGGTGCATCATTGTAGCCAATTCAGGGGAATTGATATGTCGAAAATCATTGCAGTCGGGGCGACGGTCACTGTGGTCGCTCTAATCGGCGGCACATTCGCGCTGACCCAAATCGGCGGAAATGCGTTGCGTGATTGTGGGGCGACGGCTGTGGCCGATAACGTGATTGGCGGCGCGTTCGAATTGGTCGACGAAACCGGAAAAACGGTGACGGACGCCGATGTTATTACCAAACCATCATTGATTTATTTCGGCTATACATTTTGCCCTGATGTTTGTCCGCTTGATGCGGCGCGCAATGCGGCGGCAGTGGACATTCTCGCAGAGCGCGGCATCGAAGTGACACCAATTTTTATCAGCATTGACCCAGCCCGCGATACCCCAGAGGTGGTAGCCGAATATACCAGCTTATTTCATCCGGACATGATTGGTTTGACTGGCAGCGAGGCTCAGGTTGCCGCAGCATCGCAAGCCTATCGCACTTTCTATTCCAAGCAGGACGATGATCCAGAATACTATCTGATGCAGCATTCGACCTTTAGCTACCTAACGTTGCCCGATACCGGATTTGTGGAATTTTTCCGCCAAGAAGATAGTCCTGAAAAAGTAGCCAACATCACAGCCTGTTTTACTGCGGCAACGTGACAAGTTGACCTATTCTTGGTCAAGGCTACCTCTGCTGAGACCAAACAGGAGCGTGGTGCAATGGAAACCGCTAAACTCAATCTGGGCGATGACCCCTCAATTCTATTGTTGGATGATGACGAAGCGTTTCTAAAACGCTTGGCCAAAGCCATGGAAAAGCGGGGGTTTTCGGTTGAGACGGCTGCATCTGTTGCGGCGGGTAAGGCGATTGCGACAGCGCGGCCACCTGCCTATGCCGTTTGCGATTTACGGCTCGGTGATGGAAATGGTTTGGACGTTGTAGAGGTTCTGCGGGCTCGCCGCCCTGATGCGCGGATTGTCGTGCTAACCGGATATGGAGCGATTGCCACCGCCGTGGCCGCAGTGAAAATCGGAGCAACTGACTATCTGGCTAAACCAGCGGATGCGACCGACATCACCAACGCACTTCTCGCCCAAGAAGGCGAACTACCCCCACCCCCGGAAAACCCGATGAGCGCAGACCGCGTGCGTTGGGAACATATTCAGCGGGTGTTCGAGATGTGTGATCGGAATGTTTCGGAAACCGCGCGGCGGCTCAATATGCACCGCCGAACACTTCAGCGGATTTTGGCAAAACGCAGCCCACGTTAGGCTTGATTCAACAACCAGCGCCGAAAGGTTTTGACTTTGGCGCTGGGCACACCGTCCAATGTCGTGATGTAATACCCCAAACCTTCGCGTTTTTCCTGAGCAACGGCCACCAGCCGCCCCGCGTCGATGTCGTCCTTGACCAAGGCAAGCGACAAAACAGACGCACCGGCACCTGCGCGCACAGCCGCCAAAACCATGTTCAATGTTGCAAGCTCTTTGAGCTGACAACAGGCCAAATCCAATCCGTTTTCGGTTGCCCATCTGCGGTGCACCTGATGGACCTTTTCAAATAACCACGGCACGTCTTGCAGGTCTGCGATGGACTGCGCGTTGCGGTCTTTGATCAACGATGGCGCGCAGACGATCACGAAATCGGCGGATACCAAAAACGTCGATGTCACCCCAGCCCAGTCGCCCATGCCATAGCGGATTGCGAGATCCAAACCGTCGCGACGCAGATCGCTGACCGCGTTGTCTGGCGTAATGGACAAGGTAATCTCGGGGTGGTTTTCCCAGAAATGGCAAAGCCTTGGCATCAGCCAATTGTCCGCAAAGCTGGGTGTAAGCGTCACCTTGAGCGGACTGTCGGCGGCGTCTTGGGCGATTTGGCGCACGCCATGAATGACCTGACCGAACCCTTCGGATAAATCAGCAGCCAACCTTGTGCCGGCGTCCGTCAGGGCCATGCCCTTGCCGGAACGGTTTAACAACGGGGTCGCCAAATGGGTTTCCAAAGCGCGCACATGCTGTGCAATTGCCGCATGGGTGACGTTTAATTCGCGCGCGGCCGCGCTGAACGATCCCGCACGGGCGGCGACCTCGAATGCGCGTAACGCGGGCAGGGACGGAATATCACGCCAGTTCATATGATACCTCAGCTAACATATGTGAATTCTTCCTGATTAGCAGTCTTGGCACAACCCCTTTAGATATGGGTCATCAACTTAATCAACCGAAGAAAAGGAAATAGCCATGCTTACAATATTTGCAAATATGTTCCAAACTGCAACTCGGTCCGATTGGGACACGCCGATCAATTGGAAACTTGAAGAACCGCGCAAAACAATGGCGCAACAACAACGCGAGGCCGAAGAATGGCGCCGTCGCGCATTGCGCGATGTGGGTCTGCTTTAGGTCAGGATCAGCTTTTTGCGTATGCGTGTGACAGGCGTACCATCGGTCAACGGCAGGTTTGGGATTTCTGCGTAGTCAGTGAACCCAAGCCCGCCGTAGTATTTTAACCCACCCACATTGTCTGCGCGGATCGTAGCATCAATTGTCGTGACACCAGCGCTCTTGGCGGCGAAACGTGTTGCGGAAAACAGCTTTTGTCCAATTCCCTGCTTTGCTCGATCAAGACCCACAAAAGTCGCGATAATGGCCCAGCCGTCTGGCATAGGGTCGTCTTCGCTGGTCCAAGCTAAATATTGAAAGCCCGACAATTGCCCATTGGAAATCGCAACATGGGAACATACCAATTCGGGTCGCAAAATGCAGTGGTCACGCATCTTTTCGACGGTAAATGGAACTTGATTTGCCGTCGTGCCGCCCACCTCGATGATTTGATTGATCAGCTTCGTCATTTGCGGTGCATCCCCCGCCACAGCAGGACGAACACGGGTGTTGAGCATAATCATAGTGTCGCCTCTGCGCGCTGGGCGATGACATGCAGCACCGCCATATGAAAATCGTTTAGAAATACCTGACCCCACAGGGCAAAGTAGCCGTTCATGACAGTATGCAGTCTATATTGCGTGGTAAGAGTGACAAGCGTCCGGTCAGGGCCAATCGCTTCAAACTGATATCCGCCGTGGTCCAAGAACACTTCTGGCCCAAGTGGGGAAACCCGATAGTCAAGCGGCTTGAGCAGCTCAGGATCTGGAAAATTGAACGTCCAGGACAAATTTTGGGGATCATCACTTGGCGTCAGGATTTCTTCAAATGCCACACCGCTTTCCCATGTGGCGTATCGAATTCCGTCAACCAACTCCGCGCGCAGCGGACGTGGTGCGCGCAAGATGGAATGTGTAAATGTCCAAGGTCTCTCTGCATCTGCAATCAACGGTACGGATTGAGTCAACATACGAATTTCATCTGGCGTGCCGCGCATTTCGATCTGGCTGGAAACGGCATAAGATTTCATCGGCACCAATGCGCCCAAATCAAAGATTGGTGCCATAAATGGCAGGATCAAAAGCGGCAGGCAAAACGTCGTCTTTTGGTCGATCGCGTTGAGGATCGCGCAAGTCGCATACAATCCAATGCCAAGCCCGACAAAAAGGACGGGCCAAGCAACGATGATGCAAATTGCTGTTTCAGATGCAAATAACCACCAGCCCAACATCATGATCGCAATTGCGATGTTACCTGTCCGGAAAACCTCGAAAATTGGTCGGACGTTATGCCAATCAAAAAATAGCTGACTAGCCAGTCCCAGCCCAAGACTGCCGAAAATCAAAACAAGAGAAAGATTGCCACCTCAACCGAAAAACAAATCCGCGATCAAAACCGAAACGTAGAGTGCGGCACCATACCCCAGAAACAAGAGCAGATTTATTTTACTTTAATTGGTCATAGTTTGCCCATCAATTCGGTATGTCGCGCGGTAAAATCATTGCGTACCTGAATCGGCGGACGCAAACGAATTTCGAGCGTTTGCGCCATATCAGGGTCTATTTTACCAAAGAATTTATCTGCTTCATCCGCTGTAAACCCTGCTATCTGCACAGCCTCTAACCATGCAGAAATCTTATCCGCCTTTTTGATCTGCTTCTTGACTGCCACCGGAATTTGCGCGGGCAGGCCAAACCGAATGTGTATGGCAGCCATGAGCCGATCATCAAGCACTTCATACCCTGGACCAACGGCGGCCTTCACGGGCGAAATCATGTCACCAATGACATATTCAGGCGCGTCATGCAGCAAAGCGGCCAGCTGCCATTTGACCGGCGCATTTGGGTTCATGGACGTGAAAATGTCAGTCACCAACAGCGAATGTTCGGCCACGGAATAAGCGAAATCGCCAACGGTCTGTCCGTTCCAGCGTGCCACAAATGCCAATCCATGCGCGATATCTTCGACCTCGATATCCATCGGTGTCGGGTCGAGCAGGTCCAACCTGCGACCTGATAACATGCGCTGCCATGCGCGGGGCTGTTTCATGTGCGACCTCGTAACCATTGTCGTGTTGTGGTTGCAGTGCTAAATGCGACCCAACCAGATGAAAAGGAATTGCCAGATGGCGACTGATTATATTGTAAAAGACATCGCACTTGCGGGCTTTGGGCGCAAGGAATTGGACATTGCAGAAACCGAGATGCCGGGTCTGATGTCTTGCCGCGAAGAGTTTGGCACGTCCAAGCCTTTGAAGGGCGCGCGCATTGTGGGCTCGCTCCACATGACAATCCAGACTGCCGTGTTGATCGAAACGCTGGTAGAGCTTGGCGCGGATGTGCGTTGGGCGTCTTGCAACATCTTTTCGACCCAAGACCACGCTGCGGCGGCGATTGCCGAAGCTGGCGTGCCGGTCTTTGCGATCAAAGGCCAGAGCCTTGAAGAGCATTGGGATTACCTCGACAAATCATTCGCCTTCCCAGAAGGCGCGAACATGATTCTCGACGATGGCGGCGACGCAACGCTGTACATCCTTTTGGGTGCACGCATGGAAGCGGGCGAAGATGTTCTGGCAGTGCCAACATCCGAAGAAGAAGAAGTGATCAAAGCGCAGATCAAAAAGCGCATGGCAGAAACACCGGGTTGGTTCACCAAAACACGCGCCGATATCCAAGGCGTGTCCGAGGAAACAACCACCGGCGTGCACCGTTTGTATGACCTGCATAAAAACGGCCAGCTGCCGTTCCCTGCGATCAATGTGAACGACAGTGTGACCAAGTCTAAGTTCGACAATAAATACGGTTGTAAAGAGTCTCTGGTTGACGGCATCCGCCGCGCGACAGACACGATGATGGCGGGTAAGGTCGCCGTTGTGATGGGCTACGGCGACGTTGGCAAAGGCTCTGCTGCGTCCTTGTCGGGTGCTGGTGCGCGGGTGATCGTGACCGAAGTTGACCCGATCTGTGCACTGCAGGCGGCGATGGACGGCTACCAAGTGACAACACTGGATGACGTGGTCGAAATGGCCGACATCTTTGTGACGACGACAGGCAACAAGGACGTGATCAAAATCGAAGACATGCGCCGCATGAAGGACATGGCGATCGTTGGCAACATCGGTCACTTCGACAATGAAATCCAAGTGGCTGCGTTGAAGAACCACAAATGGACCAGCATCAAAGAGCAGGTCGACATGATCGAAATGCCAAATGGCAACCGTTTGATCCTGCTGTCCGAAGGTCGTTTGCTGAACCTTGGTAACGCGACAGGTCACCCATCGTTTGTGATGTCCGCGTCCTTTACCAACCAGGTTCTGGCGCAGATCGAATTGTGGACCAAAGGCGACGAATACCAGCCAGGCGTTTACATCCTGCCCAAGCATCTGGACGAAAAAGTCGCGCGCCTGCACCTCGACCGCATCGGCGTGAAACTGTCCAAGCTCGACAAAGACCAAGCCGACTACATCGGCGTCTCCGTAGACGGTCCGTTCAAACCAGAGCACTACCGCTACTAGTTTGGCGAACGATCCACATAAACCAACAAAGCGCGCCCGCATCTTGGGCGTGCTTTTTCGTTTGTGCCTTGCTGCAGTGATTTGGGGTGCTCTTCTTGTTGTGATCAAAGCAGACCGTGTGATCCCGCCGCAGTGGAATCCACTTGCGCCCTTGGATGTGACCGAACCCCTAACGCCATTTACCAACTGGCGTTTGGAACAAGCACTCAAATCACAAGAAGCCTGCATCGCGGCCCTTAATACGGCAGGCAATTTCGACGTAATGTCGGATTTTGAAGCGACCGAGCAATGCAATATCAGGCCTCGCATCAATCTTTCTGGCGTCGGGCAAGCCCAAATTCGCGCAATTGAAACCACCTGTGCGATTGGCCTGCGCATGGCGATGTGGGAACACCACAGCCTTCAATCCGCCGCCGCGGACCTGCTGAACACAGCGGTCACGGGCATTGAACATATCGGCAGCTACAATTGTCGCGAAATTCGCAGCACGTCAGGTAACACAGGGCGGATGAGCAGCCATGCCACTGCAGAAGCAATTGATATTGCGGGATTTAATTTCGCAGATGGAACAAGCACGCGGTTGATTGATGATTGGCATTTGGAAAGTGAAATATCTCAATTTTTACGTGCTGCGCGCGATGGCGCATGTGATTGGTTTCGCCTGACATTGTCACCCGATTATAACCGCCTGCATGCTGATCATTTTCATCTGCAATCGCGCGGTTGGGGAGCATGCCGCTAAGTTAGGGACGTGTCTTACATATTTTTCCCCGTCGAATTTTCTTTACCAAAACGTGACTGGCGCATTTCGGTTCGGCATCGCGCAAGGTTTTTTGCGCAGAAAAAGAACCGAATAGGTTCGAAATTTTAGAACGGGGATCATCTGATGGGTAAGAGAGACGACTGGATCGCAAAATATGCAGACGATCTGAAAACGAAATGCAACATGACACCAGACATGGATCTGCTGACAAAGGTCACAATCGGTTGTGGTCCGGCGATCTATAACAAAGACGCGCAAACTGTCGCTGGCGGTCAAGCGTCCGAGCTGGAAACAGTCAAGAACAACTACCTCATCAAAAAGCTTGGCCTGAAAGACGGTCCAGAGCTGATGGAATCCATCAACAAAGTCATCGAAGTTTATGGCAAATCAGAGCGCAACAAATACCGCGCTGTTGTCTACTACATGCTTTGCAAACTGTACGGTAAAGAATCCGTTTACGGCTAAGCCGCCCGACATTCCCAAGTAACGCGTGTCCCATTTGTTTGGGGCACGCGTTTTTCGTTGTTAGATCAGCATCAACATCGCGCCGATCACAGCACAGCCAAATGTCGCATAACCGCCGTCAATCAGAGTCAGCTTAAATGGGCGTCCGCCATATGCGTTGTTAATCATGATCCAAGGACTGATGAAAAACAGCCCGATGCCAAGACCGGATACCAGCCCTTTTCCAACTGTTGTGATGTCTGACAGCGCAAACACATGCCGCATCATGCCCGCCACAAGGATCATCGCCACAAAGGCCATGATGTATGGCGCGGCGGTGTCACCCTTGGGTTTGCCGTTTTCGTCGACCTCGATATTTGCTGCGGCCATCCATGGTTTGGCCAGCGCCATGTACCACACCGCGCCAAACGCAAAACCGGCAATCGCCGCGACAATCACTGATAGAAATCCCATCGTTTCCCATCCTGTGTATTTCTAAGGTGGGGGAAGTATGGGCCGATCTGGCGTCTGCGCCTAGGGTTTTGTCTGCCCCATACCGCAGATCAAATCCCACGCGGCGTCGGTGACGGGACCAACAGACAGGCGGCTGCTTTTGACCAATGCCATTTCAGATAGGGCCTCTGTCGCCTTGATCGTGTCTAATGTCACTGGCTTAACGAACGGTCGTACCGCCTTGACATCGACGCAATCCCAGCGCGCATCATCAGTGGTGCTGTCTTGGTGCGCGCTTGCGATTACCTCGACAATGCCAACGATCTCAAGGCCAGAACGAGAGTGGTAAAAGAACCCCAAGTCGCCCACCGCCATGTCGCGCATGAAATTGCGGGCTTGGTAATTGCGCACGCCATCCCATTCTTCGCCTGCGTCACCTTTGGCAACCAGATCATCCCAACCGAACACATCAGGTTCGGATTTCAACAGCCATTTTGCCATCAGCCGATGACCTTTTTCCATTCGATCAATTCGACCGATTGGAACAATCCGGCCAGTGCATAGGGGTCGCTATCGGCCCAAGCCTGTGCCGCCGCCATGTCGGCGACATCCAGCACGATCAAGCTGCCGCACATCTGCCCGTCTGCGTCCAGACAAGGGCCGGCCATCTCGACCACGCCGGTTTCCTTGATATAGGCCAGATGCGCATCGCGGTTGTCCAACCGTGTTTGCAGGGCGCCGGTTTTGTCTTTGGTCATCAATGCAACACGCATTTATTCTTCCTTCAATGGGCGCGACAGCAGCGATTTGAGCGCCGTTGCCACGTCGGTTTTGTCTGTGGTTAGATCTGCGACCACTGTGCAGATCGGCAAGTCGATATCAAGGGTGCGGGCCAGTTGCTGCACCGCTTGTGCCGTTGCTGCGCCTTCGACCGTTGTGGTTTTGTCGAACGCTTTGCCTGCTCCAATTGACAGGCCCAGCCTGTAGTTGCGCGATTGATCTGACGTGCAGGTCAGCGCCAGATCGCCAAAGCCCGACAACCCGGGCAGCGTATCAGGGTCCGCGCCCAAGCGTTCGGCCAACCGCTGCATTTCGGCAAACCCGCGGGTGATCAACGCCGCGCGCGCGCTTTCGCCCAACCCCGCGCCCATGCAAACCCCGCAGACAATCGCGATGACGTTTTTCAACGCGCCGCCCAGTTCCGCGCCAATCGTATCGGTGGTGCGATACAGCCGCAGCGTCTGGGTCGATAGCGTTGCTTGCAAGGCTTCGCCCTCATCCGCACAAGCCAGTGTCAGCGCCGCCGGTAGCCCGCGCGCAATGTCGGCGGCAAAACTCGGGCCCGTCAAAATCCCCGCGATTGCATCCGGAACCGCCTTGCGAATAATCGCAACAGGGCCGGTCATCGTGGTCAGATCGATACCCTTACAACAGGCGATCAGCGCCTTGCCCGAGAGGTGATCCGCATGGGTTTCCAAGAATCCGCGCAATGTCTGCGCAGGCGTCGCTAGCAGAATGATGTCGGCAGAAAACAGGTCATCCAGCGAATTGGTCACGCTGACCAAATCGGGCAGGGTCACATCGGGCAAACGCGGGTTCATGCGGTGCGATTGCATCATGCCCACGGCCCCTGCATCCCTCGCCCAAAGCGTCACCGGTTTGCCGTCCAGCGCCAATGCCACCGCCAATGCTGTCCCGAACGCGCCGCCGCCTGCCACTGCAATGCTCATGCCTTCGCCCCCTTTTTACCCGACCCTAACATAGGGGCCGCCGTCTGGTCCAAAGGCCAACGCGGCCGCGCCGATAATGTCATGTCATCGATCTGCCCTGCCGCGAACCGTTCCAAGCCCGCAAAGGCAATCATCGCCGCGTTATCGGTACACAGCGCAAGCGGGGGCGCCACAAATTCAGTGTCTAACTTGGCACAAAGCGCCGTTAACCGCGCCCGAATTTCTGTATTCGCAGCAACACCACCAGCCACCGCAAACACGGGCCGCGCGGGGTTCAGTTCCATATACCGCTCCAGCGCCCAACGCGATTTGCGTTCAATAATTTCGGCCACGACCCCTTGGAAACCCGCGCTAAGGTCGGCTTGATCTTGCACCGTCAACCCGCCTTTTTCTGCGACCACGGCATCACGCGCACGGATCATCGCGGTCTTTAGGCCAGAGAATGACATGTCGCACCCGTCTTGTCCCAACAGCGGACGTGGCAGTTTGAACCGCTTGCCGTCGCCCGTCTCAGCGGCCTTTTGAACAGACGGGCCACCAGGTTGCGGCAGCCCCAAAATGCGGGCGGTCTTATCAAAAGCTTCACCAGGTGCATCGTCAATCGTGCCGCCAAGGCGCGTGTAATCATCGTGTCCTTTGACCAGCAGAAACTGGCAATGCCCGCCGGACACCAGTAGCATCAAATATGGGAACGGCACATCATCGGTCAGGCGGGGGGTCAGCGCATGACCGGCCAAATGGTTCACCCCAATTAAGGGCAAACCTGTCGCGGCACAAATCCCCTTGGCCAGCATCACACCCGACACCACGCCACCGATTAATCCGGGTCCGGCGGTGACCGCGACGGCATCTATATCCGACAACGTCAGCCCTGCGGCGTCCAAGGCTTGTTCAACACACCCATCCAGTTTTTCCACATGCGCCCGCGCCGCGATTTCCGGCACAACACCGCCAAAATCAGCGTGAAGCGCGGTTTGCCCATGCACAATCGACGACAAAATCTGCGCACCATCATCCGTCTGCCGCACAACGGCGGCGGCGGTATCGTCACAGCTGCTTTCAATGCCAAGGATCGTCAGTGTTTGCGTCATGGTGGGTTCCGGTTGCGGTTTGGTGATAGGCAGGTAACACTTGGGCAGGTTCCAAACAATGGTGCGCCGATGCAACCCACCCTGATCATCACACGCCCCGCCCCCGATGGCGCGAAATTCGCTGCGCGGTTTACGGATGTGCGGGTGGTTTTGTCGCCGCTCCAGCGGATAGATCCCGTTGATGCGGCTTGCTCGGCGCGCGGGGTGATTTTCACCTCGACCAATGGCGTCGCACAAGCGGAACGGCTTGGTCTGATCTCTGGCCCCGCGTGGTGTGTTGGTGACCGAACAGCGCAAGCCGCGACTGATGCGGGTTTCGACGCGATGTCCGCAAATGGCAACGCCGAGGACTTGCTCGCGCTGATCCTGTCTGATCCACCGCAATTCCGGGTCGCCCATATCCGTGGCCGCGACGCCCGGGGCGACATTGCACCCCGATTGCGCGCCAAGGGCATCGATTGTGTCGACTGTATCGCCTATCAGCAAACGCCAATCCCGCTGACGGCAGAGGCGATTGCTGCGATTGAGGGGGCCGAACGGCTTATCATTCCCCTGTTTTCCCCGCGCGCGGCCGCGCTACTTCTTGATCAAGTAAAACTGCCTGACCATGCAGACCTTATCGCGATCAGCCCCGCTGTGGCCGCCGTCCTTGGGGACCACGCCATTGTCGCGGATCGGCCCGATGGGGATGCGATGTATAACGCAACCGCAAGGCGATGTGCGGTATTGTGACATATCGGAACCCCGCTTGAGGGTCCGGTCAGCCCGATATACGATACGTTTAATGCCCGTAAGGGATAGTGAAGTGATGAAAGGGTTTGCACGTGGCAAAACAACCGGCCAGAGGGCGCAAGACACCAGCCAAACCGAAGGCAGCGAAAGCCAAGGTCGAAAAGGTGATAGAAGCCGAGGTGGTTGAAACCCCCATCGTCGCAGAACCGGAAGTTGAAGAAGCTACACCGACGCCCGAACCAGACGTCGTTATCGAAGCCGTCCCCGAAACCCCAGTGTTAGAGCCGCAATCGTCCGGTTCCGTCATGCCCGCGATCTTGGGCGGCGTTGTTGCAGGGGCCATCGGATTTGGCGCGGCCTATTTTCTTTTGCCGAAACCTGACACGACATTGCCTGCGATGGTGAAATCCCAGTCGGTAGAAATCGCCGGTCTGCGTGACCAAATCGCAGCGATCCCCGCGCCCGATTTTTCCGCGATCCCCGCGCCCGATTTTTCCGCGATTGAAGCGGCGCAAGTTGAAGCAACAG